>CAVSDP010000048.1:0-174977 GCA_963726655.1 Methanomassiliicoccaceae archaeon | reverse complement strand
TGGATATCTCGATCTCTACGGGAATTCGTCTCTTCCTTCTTGCGCAGGAACACGAGCGTCTTTGCCACGTTCTTTGGCATGTCTGTGCGCATAAGGATCTTGACGAGCGTTTCGTCCCTTTTCGTAAATCCTCTCTCGTTCATAATTTATCTTAATCATTTATTTTTCACAAGATATATAAGGCTTTCTATTTCTTCAACGACTTATTGCTCTACTTTTATCTATACGTATTTTTTCTAATGATAAATTCAATGAGCCAGTTTATTAATGGTAGTAAACACTATATTTCGAGGGCCAATCACATGTTAGAAAAAAGATAATTCTCCTTATATTTTTGTAATTTGACTAGCGAACGTTCATTCCGAATAGGAGATAATAACAACATTTTTAGGGTGTACGAGACATTATATTAGGAATAGTTCGGCCCTATCACGGACCATACAATGTGATCATCAATGCTGAAGGATCGTCCTTACGATGGCCTATAATGGGGGCCTATCCCCTTTGCAATATCGCCCAATGACCGAATATATCTGCATGAAGAAACGTGCCATTATCATGTAGCCAGCAACTCACCCAGCATTAGATCAAAAGTGGTAATACTTTAAATAGATAATGCGTATTAGGAGACCTCACTTCGGATGATGGTGTTAGCATGAAAATGCCTCACACAGTAAAAACGTATTGCCCCGTATGCAAGGTACACACCGCCCACGAGGTGGAGCGGGTTAAGAAGAAGAAAGCGAGCGAGCTCAAATGGGGACAGAGGCGATTCAGGCGTGCGACCTCAGGGTATGGTGGATTCCCAAGGCCTAAACCTGAGGGGAGAGAGAAACCTACAAAGAGGGTCGCATTGAGATACAGGTGCAAAGTGTGCAAGAAAGCGCATCAGAGACCCTGCTTCAGATCCAAGAAGTTCGAACTAGAGGAGTGATTAAAATGACCGAGATCCATACAGGGAAGTTCCTCAAGGTAAAATGCCCTGATTGCAGCAATGAACAGATAGTCTTCAAGAATCCTTCAATGAACATTACATGCCATGTCTGTGGCTCTACCCTGGTGAAAACACGCGGCGGCTGCGGCGAGCTTAAAGGTAAGCTCGTTGAGGTGGTCGATTAAGAATGGCGCGGTCCAGCGATTTCCCTGAGGAAAGCGAGCTAGTAGTCTGTACGGTCCAAAGCGTAAAGAACTTCGGTGCTTTCGTATCGCTGGACGAGTATGGTGCAAAAGAAGGGTTCATTCATATCAGGGATGTCGCCACTGGTTGGGTAAAATATATCCGAGACTATGTCCGAGAAGGACAGAAGATCGTATGTAAGGTACTTGGTGTCGATTCTTCGAAAGGGCATATCGATCTTTCCCTTAAGTCTGTCAATGAACATCAGAAAAGGGAAAAGATCAGGAATGGAAGAACGAGACAAAAGCAGATAAGCTTCTAGAGATAGTTGCTGAACGCCTCGGCAAAAAGAAAGAAGAATGCTACGAGGAGTTCGGCTACTCAGTGATCGACAAGTTCGGTTCTCTATATGTGGCGTTCGAACAGGTCGCGTCCCATCCTCAGGCATTAGAGGAGGAAGAGCTCGTAGGAGCTTGGACGGTACCGTTCACCGACGTTGCAAAAGAGAACGTCATGCCATCGACAGTACAGATTGATGGATATCTTGAGATGACCTGCCCATTACCTGATGGTGTGGACCATATCAGAGATGCGCTTCTTGCTGGGACTGCAATTGCAACAGAGCAGATAAAGATCCAGTATATCGGCGCACCGAGATACCGCATTGTCGTGAACTCCGCGGATTATAAGACCGCAGAGGAAGAGATGAAGAACATCACCACACATATCATCGAGAATATGGAATCTTGTGGGGGAACAGCATCCTTCCGACGAGAGAGCAAGTGAACAATGGATATAGACAGATGGTTATATCCCGTATTATTATCGGCTCGCTCCAGACCGTTCAGCGGATGGGAAGGAAAAGGGTTATAGCATGAGAACATCACTTAGAAAGTGTCCGATATGCAAAGTATATACTACGCTGGACAAATGCAGTCGATGCGCATCTAGCACGGATACTCCAATACCTCCTAGGTATTCTCCCGAGGACAGATATGGTGAATACAGAAGGAGGCTAAGGAAAGAACAAGGTGAGGACCATGGAGAAGATCAGAACCATATTCAATGAAAGGCCGGTTTTTGACAACCCCGTGCTTATCGAGGGTCTTCCCGGCGTCGGGAACGTTGGCAAACTGGCTGCAGAACATTTACTTGACCAATTAAAGGCGACCAAGTTCGCTGAGATATATTCTCCTTACTTCCCTCCACAGATAGTTGTGGATGATGATGGAGTGATAAGACTGGTGAGCAATGCTCTATATTACTCTAAGGCGGATGGAAAACACCCGGATTCTCATAATCCTTGTCGGCGACTACCAGGGATTGACGCCCGAGGGACAGTACGAACTTGCTGACCATATCCTCCAGATGATGAATGGATATGGAGTAAAGATCGTCTATACCCTTGGAGGTTACGGCATCGGCAAGATGGTGGAGAAGCCGCGCGTCCTAGGCGCCGCGACCAGCAAGGATATCGTCGAGGATATGAAGAGCAGGGGCGTCATATTCGCCAAGGGAGAGCCGGGCTCGGGCATTGTAGGGGCTAGCGGATTGCTCCTAGGCCTCGGCAAGCTATATGACATAAAGGCCGTGTGCCTGATGGGCGAGACCTCGGGATATTTCGTTGACCCAAAGGGAGCTGAGGCGGTCCTTCGGATATTAGCGTCCATTCTTAATGTTGAGATCGATTTCTCGGACCTAGAGAGCAAAGCAGAACAGATCGATCTGATAACATCAAAGCTCAAGGAGATCGAGACTCCAGTAGAGCCAAGGAAAGAAGATCTCGGCTACATCGGCTGAGACTTCTTCCCTTTTCTTCTTTTTTGATCAAGCGGGCGTATATCGCTCAGATGATACGATAGTACTTTCTGTGACGCATCTGTAGAGCGTGCATTTAACTTACAGGGCGCTCGAATAATGTGCGAGCACAAGGCTCATATTTGTCATGATAAAAATTCAAAAAGAGAACATTATGGTCCAAGAAGGTAGACCTCCCCCCTTCCTTTTGTGGGGGAGGTCCTTGGCTAGCTTTGAATGCATCCCATCCCATTCTTTGCAGCCTATTTCTGGAGGTATTTATCTTGAAATACTTCCATGGCACTTAGTGTTTTTTCGGCCTCTTCCAGCTTTTTTACTCTGTCCATAGCGAGGTCAACACGCTGATAGATCATATCCCTTATAGCCGCACGGATCGCTTCCGAACGGGACGGGAAATCATCTACCTGCACCAGGAAGTCCAGCGCATGTATATACCGCTCTGGTAAGCGGATAGTGACCTTCTCAAGATCTGGATCTTCCATATTTACACCATGCAACAGAAGAGGTCGTTTGTACCTCTTTTGTCGGACAAAAGGTATACGCTATGAGATATATAATGATTGGCTAGTTGACCATATGGCTTCGATATTTCGTGCTATTATCCGACCAATGGGCCCTAATGGAATGTATGACATCCCGCCCTCCCCGGATCACTTTCAATAATAAGAATATTAGTTGCCTGTACCCTGATCAACTGCGCTCAAAGGACCGCTGACGAAAGGAGACCGCAAAGATCTGGATATGCTTATTGATCATATACATGTACGGGAAGTTCTAAATATATTATTGGTAATAGGGAGACAAACGCCCCGACTTAGCTCAGTCTGGCTAGAGCGGCTGACTGTAGTGGGTTCCCGGTTTACCGGTATCTCAGCCGCCGATATCAGCAGGCCCCCGGTTCAAATCCGGGAGTCGGGACCATCTAATCCTTCTAGGAACGCCTCTTGACCACTTTATGATATTTCTCTATGACCGCAAGAAGGTCATTTACTCGTAGCGGCTTCGGCAGGACCTCCCTGGCACCTGCCATTCTCATGTCCTCGCCCTTTACCGCTGAGAATGCACTGATCCCTATCACGATGGCTTTAGGATCGATGCTCATTATCCTTCTGGTCGCCTCGATGCCATCCATTACTGGCATAAGAATGTCCATGAGAACGATATCTGGATGAAGTTCTATGTACATCTCCACCGCTTCAGCACCGTTCTCAGCCTCGAACACCTCATGGCTAGACAACATCTCCTTTAGCATATCCCTTATGAAATCGTCGTCATCGACCAGAAGGACGCGCTCTGCCATGATAAAGCTTAGAGTACATGTACATATCTTAACTTTTTTCTGAGCTAACGGTATCGATGTCGTTGAGCAGAGGGGGTGTACCTGCAGCAAGGTCTCTTTGTAAGATTAGGACTAAATATCCCTAGCTGTAAGTCAATGATACCGCAGGGGGTCAGCCGAATAACTAGGTCTGAACAGGAACTTGGAAGGGAAGCCATCGATCATAGGTCGGAGGAAAGAGTGCTGTATCGCACGGCGTTCATGCTCTGCCAAGATATCATCATCGTCTATTCACTGGACGGAAGGATCCTGGAAGTGAATCCATCGGCTCTTAACATATTAGGCTACCCCGCTGAAGAGCTCGAGGGCATGAAGGTCTATGATCTATTGGATGAAAAGGGAGATAAGGAATATCAGAAAAGGGTCGAAGAGATGAAAGAAGGCGGTGGGTCCACAACCTTCACAGCAAGCCATATGCGAAAAGATGGGACATTCGTTGATATTGAGGTCAATGCAAAGATAGTTAGCGTCCCGTCCGGGAAATATATCGTTGGGATAGGCAAGGACATCACGTACTCAAAGCTGGCAACAATGCTGAACATGGCCATGGAAGAGATCAGCAGAAAGCTGATGGCCCGCTCCAACATCAATGATACGCTTGCCTCGGTCATCAATATCGGCCGGGAAGCAATAGGTGCTGAGAGCGTGATACTTGGACTTGTTCAAGGAGATGAGCTTGTCATATCGCACGTGGATGGCATACCTTGGCTCCGGCCCGGCACATTGATGAGAATAGAGGACGACAAGATATCCAGCAACGTCATAAGAACTGGCAGGCCAATGATGTGCAACGGCATCTCAGAGAACGAGCTGAGCGGGCCCGCCAAGAAGCTGTCAGCCCGGTCACGCATAGTCGTCCCGATCCGGATGGCCGAACGGACGCTTGGAACGCTATCGTTCAATATACATACGACTTCGGGACCGTTCAGTGATGCTCATCTCGATTTCGCTGAGAAATTGTCATATTCCCTATCGCTAGCGCTAGAGACCGCCTCACTTACATTCTCTGAGCTTATGACGGGGGCGTACCTGGAGACGATAGTCAGGACTGTACCCGATGGTGTTGTGGCGTTCAATAATGCAGGGCAGTTCATTTACGTGAATGATGAGGCAGAGAAGATATTGGGAAGAAAGAAAGAAGAGATACGGTCAATGTTGTACGATGACCCTCGGTGGAAACTAAGATCGCTAGATGGGACGATGATCAATAGAGAGCAAATGCCGTTCCAATCAGTTATGAGCTCAAAGTCCCCCGCACGCGATGTTAAGTTCAGGATCGAAAGGGGAGATGGTAATGATGCCATCATCTCAATGAACCTCTCCCCGATCACTAGCCCTGGCAAGGAGATAGATTCGATAGTTGCTTCCATGACGGACATCACGGAACTGAAGAGGGGGGAGGAGAAGCTCAAAGAAGAAATGAAGCTCCTAACAACACTTATGGAGACCACGCCATCGGGCATAATGGTCCTGGACAATGAGGGGGTCGTCAGGTTCGCCAATCATACGGCCCACAGGGTCCTAGGCAGAGAGGACCTCGTCGGGATGCGATTCGACGACCAGGCCTGGAAGATCACCGATTATGAGGGCGGGGAATTCCCTAGCGATATGCTCCCTTTCCGCTTGGCTGCTACAAAGAAGCGCTTAGTGATGGGGGTCCGCCATGCTGTGAACACGCCGGACGGAAGGAGAGTGCTGCTGCTCATAAATGCCGCCCCCATGATGAACAAGGGAAATGTGGACGGAGCGATCCTGACCATGGACGATGTGACTGATTCCGTCATCGCTGAGAGATCGCTCCGTGAGTCATTGAAGACCTCTGCCGACATTGTCAACGAGATGCCTTCTGGGATCTTGATATTCCGGCTGTCGCCGCCAGATGATCTTGATCCTCACCACTGCGAACCCAACAGCTCATGCGATCATGGGCGACGTGCTGAAAATGGCAGAAGGAAAAGAGATGGGGATGATCTGGAAGGATCCTTCCTCCTGCCTAGGTCAGATTATCTAGAGGTCGTCAGGACAGGGAAGACCATATGGAGAGAATCAGTGCCCTTCGATCGCGACGAGGACCGTATAGCTTTGACTTTCCGTGCGTTCAACCTTCCTGGGGACAGATTGTGCATAAACTTCGATGATGTCTCGCAAACCCTCCTGGAGACGGAGATCAGAAGAAGAGCCTATGACCAGATCGAAAAGAACATAGAGAGGTTCGCAACTCTGGTCGATGAGATACGCAACCCCCTCTCGGCCATACTCGCTCTGGCCGATGGATGCTCAAGAGGTCCCGAGATAACAGTACGAGGGGAGGACATAGAGAACATCCTGAGGCAGCTCGACCGCGGATGGATAGAATCCGAGAAGGTCCGCGACTTCCTCAAGAAGAACATGTGATCAGCCAAGAAGCTGCTTGGCCGCTTCCTCTCCCCTTGAAAGTACTTCTTCCTCATCCAGCGTCAGGACCTTCCAGTCCTCCATGATCGTTCTACCATCACAGATGACCGTCCTGACGTCATGGTCAGAGCAGGAGTATACTAAGTTCGATACTATGGTGTCCGGTCTCAGAGGTCTAAGGTCGGCTGAGCGCCCGTTCATTATCACTAGGTCAGCTAGCTTACCTACCTCTATCGAGCCTAGCATTGGCATCCTGACCGCTTTAGCAGCATCTATGGTCGCCATGTCCAGCACCTTTTGTGCGGGCAGAACGGTCGGGTCCCATCGGCTTGATTTCTGGAGCAATGCCAGGGTCTTCATCTCAGCGAACATGTCAAGGGAATTGTTAGTGGTCGAGCCATCTGTACCTATAGATGTAGTGACACCCGCACTGGACATCTCGGGCAGTGGTGCCACGCCGCCTGTGGCCAGCTTCATGTTGGATACTGGGCAGGTCGATACCTTTGTTCCTGCTGCAGCAAGCTTTCGGACCTCGCCTATCGTAAGCCATGCAGCGTGTGCTGCGATACAATGGTCATCAAGAAGGCCGATATCATAGAGATAATCAGCTGGACGCTTTCCTTCTTTTTTCTTGCAGTCAGAGACCTCTTTCCTTGTCTCTGAAAGATGGAAGGTCATGAGCATATCTTCTTTCTGTGAGAGCTCTTTAGCTCTCAGGAACGTCTCGGTCGAACGAGACGTATACTCCTTGAAGGCCTATCGCGGGGTATATCCTCTGGCGTCCTTTGTGCTCATGAGCGAAGCGCTTACAATTATCCAGAGGATCGCCCTTCTGCGTGGTGAACTGCTGGTCCAGCACAGCCCATCCTAGAATGCCTCTGATCCCTGAGTCTGTCACAGCCTTTGCTATTACATCCTCATCGTAGTACAGGTCCACAAAGGTCGTCGTGCCTCCGCGCAGCATCTCAAGACAGCCCTGGTATGCACCGGCCTCAACGTCCTTCGGCACACGCTTGGCATCCACGGAGAACACCTTGTTCAAAAATGATGGGAACGTCATATCGTCAACGATGCCTTTCATTATCGCCATGGCGACGTGGGAGTGGGTGTTTATCAGGCCTGGTATAACGACATCCCCTGAGGCATCTATGACCGTGTCCGCGGAGGTGTTGACCTTCCCCATCTTGACGATCTTGTCGCCCTCGATCAAGATATCCCCGTTGACAATATCCCTGGTGGCATTCTGCGTGACGATCATCGCGTTCTTTATCAAAGTGCTCATTTGGACCAGCCTATCCGTTATCTTTTATCCTTGATGATGTAGGCCTCTTTCTGGTGAGGCTTCCCGATCCATACAGGCCGCTTCGCATCATTCGAGAACAATGTATAGGCAACTTGCACAGAGGCTTGAGCTCAGGTCGCTACGACCATACTGTCCAGGATCCATTATCACGGTCCATGGACGAATAAGCATGGTGACGAGCGTTCTTATAGCTATTGGCCTGCTACAATTCCACCTCTGGCATGGAGCGCCCTGCCGCTCGGTCAGCCTCCTTTCTGCTAGGACCGGAAGCATGCCTTGAACATAGGACCCGGGCGGTGCTCTATAAGGTCCGGACAACGACCAGGAAGTGAATGGATCATCTCTCGATGCTGAAGCTTTCACCCATTGATGGTCAGAGGAAAAAGCGCCCCCACCCCCAGAGCGCTGAGGGCGCACCTGCCCCAAGCTAATGGAGCCTTGCTTTAGCGCTCAGACCGTCATAGTTCCCAAGGCAGTCGCTTATCGAGGAGCTCAGAAATAACGTCAAGATCGCATTCTTCGATCGATATGAAGATCGATCATGGACGCTCATCTGCTCAGGCTTCCTGAGGGCACGGCCTACAGCAGCATCCTTGAACTTATCCTCTATCAAGAACGCTGCTGAGACGTATGGCCTCTTCATCACTACTGCCCAATGTCCGTCCTCTATGAACGGTGGACCAATGCCCTCGCTCCTCCAGCGTTCCAGGAACATTGAGGAGTTAGCTATCCATACTGGCGGACCCGCATGTTTCATGGATGCTGAAAGCTTGTTCGATGAGAGCTCAATGACAAAGGCCAGGTCACAGGAAACATGGAATGCTTTGTCCAGCACCTCAAAGCCTTCGCTGGAGAGCAGGGCCGCTATGCCATCCAGGGTCTTCCTTACCTGGGGGTAGAGATCGTCATCAGTGAGCTTTGGCCGTGCCATCCTAAGCACTATCATCGCTGTGCCGCGTTCCATCATCGCTCTTCTGAATGCCTCAGCACTGATCTGCCCTTTCTTAACTGGAAAGAAGAACTTTTCAGCCGGATCAGCCAAATATGTCTGCGCTGCATAGATCGCTATAGCAAAGGACCCTATGGACAGTGCAGATGCCACGTTTATGTGATGGGTCAGACAGGATCGAAGAATACCAGAGGATCATTGAACTTTTTTGCACCCGCCCTCTCCAGACTGAGAACGGTACCATTTGTCCATCCCGCCATTGCACTGATGACATCTTTGAATGTCCCATATCTAAGGACAAGGAGCTCAAGAAGATATCCCGAAAAACCTCTGGTCCTTGCTTCGGCACCATATGTGCCAATGCCCTTCATGAACTGCTTAAGCAGACGGACATCGTTCTTTTGGTCCTCCCCCAGACGCTCTCTTATATATCGCGTGTGGAAAGGCGTTCTGTCGACAGCTGATATCAGATGCTCCGTACTATCGATCTTGTAGCATGGGACAAGACCCACTTCCATTCCGTTCCATGTCCCATGTATGTAAGGATGCTCGGCATATCTGGCCTCCTGTTGGTTCAATATGGACCTCCCCATGTCCAGACCTGCCTGCTCAAGCTCCTTACGTGAGGTATCCGGGGAGAAGAGCATAAAAATGTCAATATCCGGTGATCTCAGATAGGTGTCCTTAGCCACTGATCCTACCAGCTGAACTTGTATCTGAATATGTTTCTCCGCAGCCTTCCTGTCCACTTCGGCTATCAGGCCCTTTACTGTGGCATCGACTTTCCTGCGAAGATCTGGATCAGGCGATATTCTTCTAAGTATATCTTCCTCTAAGGACATTTAAGCTGTCATACATATGATCCTATCAAAGTCTTTTGGTCATTGAGCGATATCGGACGATCGTGGATGCCCGAGACCGATGTGGTGGGGATTCAGAAAACCGCTTAGGAGGAAAGTTGAGACACCGACCCCGAGCACCGTTACTTTCTTGCGGAGAGCGGTTATATCAACGTTACCTATCATATATGCGCTGATATCGCCGAATTAAAATATTTTAGCGAAATGACTGTATTTTTTCCGACCCGCTCTTGGACTGTTCCCCAACTTCATAAAGATCGTCGATAGCATTTTTGCTGGGCATCAAAAAGTCCACCGCCCGCACGGATGCACTATGTTGAGCGAATGATGAGGGCCGAGCATTGTACTTTCGGTCTTTTCGCATGTTAGGACTAGACATCTACCTATGACCGGGGTAGTTCTATGTTCGCATCTTATTTCATCTCGGATAAGTACTGCCCGCTAGGTAAGGATGGCTATCTGATCGAACGAAGCTTCATGTAGCATCGAATTATATAATATATAAAATAATTAAATGTTATGTTTTATCCAGTCATCGGAACTATGGGTGCATATAGAAGTGTTTGATCCGATATACTGTTACATCCTTTACAAATGCAGGTTAAGTTCTTATATTCGTTATTAAAGTATAGAAATGAGATCGCCGAAAGGTGATCTAGGACCCTTAAGGAGGATAGGGGTTGAGGTGCGAGCATGTTAGACCTGAGAAGTGTAAACTATGACCGGGTTCTGAAGCGATACGACATATTGGCCGAATCGAAAGAGAGCCCAGAAGAGCTTGCGTCGAGACTGGTTCCTAAGGACCCAATACTTAGGAAAGTAGCGGAGGACGTTGTGTTCATGCGCTACAAGAACGTCAATGATGATGTTACGGCGGCACTGAGCAGTTTCAGTCCCGAGGAGGTCATCGAACAAGGCCTCATCAAGGGAATGGATGTTGTCGGTGAGCTATATGGAAGAGGAATATACTATCTTCCACATGTGATGGTAGCAGCAGATGCCATGGACCGCGGTGTTAAGCTTTGCGAGAGCAAGATGAGCGGCGCCAGGGAGACAAAGGGTAAGATCGTTATGCATGTCGCTGAGGGAGATCCGCACGACATTGGCAAGAACATCGCTGCAGTGCTACTGAAGTCCAATGGATACGCTGTAATAGACATGGGACGTGATGTTGCAGTTGTAGATGTAGTCGCGACCGTTGAGTCCGAGAAGCCATCAATTGTGACCGGAACAGCATTAATGACAACAACAATGTCAGCGTTCCCCAAGGTTGCAGAAAGGCTCGTGGAAAAGGGTATCGACATCCCATTCATATGCGCTGGAGGTGCAGTGAACAGGGCATACGTCGAATCATTCCCACTTGGTGTCTTTGCTCAAAAGGCTGTCCAAGGCCCGCTTTTAGCTAACAAAGTGGTCGAAGGGCAGGACTGGAGAAAACTAAGGGACAACTGGGATAAGATCACAAGCAACGCAGGAGCGAAGTAAGGGAGGTGACAAAAATGGCAATAAAGCGATACACCAAAATGGAATATAGCTCGCCTGACGAGATGGTTTTCGGGGAAGCCAAATACCCAGTATCATACGGCCTTGGCCAGACAATTGGCGGAGGCATGGTCGTCCCGGAGATAAACTTTGCTCCAAGGCCTGGGTCTGAGAAGAACCCAGAATCATTGAGAAGGGAATATGTGGACTACATCACAAAGGACATACTGGATAGGGCCGTGACCCTTGGTTTCCCAGCAGTCCAGCTTGAGAACGAACACATATTCCAGATGGTCAATGACCCGCTAAAGTTCGAGAAGCCGGTCGTGGTAGGGCAGAAAGAACTCATGCAGAAATATCACGATCAGTACGGCATCGCTTTGAGCATCAGGCACACGCTTGCTGACCCAAGGCTCGCTGAGGAAGGACTTAGGCCGGGAATGGACAAGAAGCACAACTATCCAGAAAAGTGCCTTGAGTCCATCGAGGTAGCTGCTGAGAACGGCGCTGACCTTCTATCCATTGAATCAATGGGTGGGAAAGAGGTATCTGACTACGCTATCCTTCACCAGGATATCAGAGCATGGCTCTTCGGTATCGGTTACCTTGGGTCATTGGATATGGAATGGCTGTGGCCCCAGATAGTAAGAATCGCCAAGAAGAACAAGATACGCGCAGGCGGCGACACTAACTGTGCTGGTGCGAACACATCCATGTTCATGGCCGGCGGCTATCTGGATAAGGATATCCCAAGAACATTCTCAGCTGTAACAAGAGCGATCGCATCCGCAAGGACATTGGTCGCATGGGAATGTGGGGCAACTGGACCAGACAAGGACTGTGGCTACGAAGGCCCAATAGAGAAGGCCATCGCTGGAAAGCCGACCGCACAGGAAGGAAAGAACTGCCAGTGCGCACATGCTGACCTGATGGGTAACCTTATCGCACAGGTCTGCGACCTATGGTCCAATGAATCGGTAGAATACCACCCTGAGTTCGGAGGCTCATCCGTTGCATGCTGGCTCGGCTCAATCGGCTACGAGTGTGCACTCATGAACACCGCCAAGCAGCTGAAGCAGGACAAGCTACTTAGGGACCTATACATGGCTACCGACAGATACCGCTGCCCAGAAGCGTTCATATTGGCCTACGACAACGCGTACAAGATCGGCCAAGCGATCACTGAGAACGGCAACGATATATACCTCAGATCAAAGGCAGCCGGTATGACCGCAGCGCGCCTGATCGAAGAGGAGAACAAAGCTGGAAAGCTGAAACTCTCCAAGCACGAAATGGATCTTCTCCGGAAGATGATCACTGATCTCAGTGCATTACCTGACGAGCAGTCCAAGTTCGTGGATCAGTGCCTGAAGGCCTACAAGGATGTCCCAATGTTCAACCCAAAGAACTACGATCTATAGGGTTGTCTTGGCTCCGGAAAACAATTTCCAAACCCTTTTTTCCTCTCTTTTATTGATGAACGTTCAGCACTCCGCCTTTTCTGTTAGGACATCTTGTATCATCCGGTCGGCATGTAGCTAGTTCAATGAGTGATGTATCGATCGAATGTACCTAGTATCAGGTCCCGCTCGTTCTGTCTTTTAAACATAATGCTATCCAAAATGCCAAGCTCTCTCGCTCCAATTCCTATCAACCGTGCAGAGATCCTTGAGCAGTAATAAAAAAATCAAAAAAGCTGTCCTTTCGGACAGGCGTTCGTCCACCTACGCTTTAGCATGTTTACGCGGGACCCCTGGTATGTCCAGCTCGATGAACTTATAGACCTTCTCTGGACAGATCAGCTCACATCTTAGGCATGCAGTTCCATTGCAAAGATCGGAAGCAACCTGGATGCGGAAACGATTATTGCCCTCGTCAAAGATCTTGATCGCCTTCTCTGGGCATTCTTCCATACATTTCCCGCAGCCTACGCAACCCGAGAAGTATCCATTGAGATATACCCCGATATCGCTAAGGACCTTCAGCCCCTTGGAACCAAGGTCAGGTATATCCCTGGTGACCATATGTATGATCTCAGCCTTCTTGATCTTAGTAGGCAGTGGCTGGATATCGGCGGCCTGGAGCATCATGTTGTACATTTCGATAGGCATCCCTTCCTGCCAGTACGCAAGCTCTTGCACGAATACTGTCTCGAAGGTCTTGTCAGTGGCGAACATGATATGGTTCGCACGTATCGCTTTCGCCATTTTCTGAAGATCGTCCAGTAGCTCAGTGTTCTTTACAAGGTCAGTGGCAAGAGCAAGCGATGTGTTGCCGAACTGATATATTTTTGATACTGACGGTGGCAAAAGACCCACACGCTGCGCCTTAAGGGCGTCGACATATGTTCCTGATGCGCCGCTCATGTACATGCTATCAAGCTCATCGAATTTGATGCCGGCCTTCTCGAGCAATGTAAAATGCCCAGCTCTCATTGCGCCGAACGTCTTGGATGCTTCCTGGAAATCATGCTCATCAACCGTCACCCCATCCTGCAGATGGATACTGCCATCCATGGTAGTGACATGCGGCGGTTCTATCTGGTGAGTGTCCATGCCCAAAGCGATAGCTGCGATGACACCCGTGCCGGTTATCCCGATCGCCTTTCCATGCATAGCGCTCTCTTCGGATACTGATCCAGTATTGGGCTCTACGATGTCACCCTGCTGAGGCATGATGTTGTTATCAAGGACCGTGCATCTCCACCCGAAATCTTCATTCACGTCGCATATGGCGCCAGGCGCTGCAAGCATGCCTCGCCTGATCGATTGCCCCTCGATCGCCGGGCCTGCGGCAGCTGAGCCGGTATAGATCTCGTCGCCTACCTTCAGGGCCATCTCAGCGTTCGTTCCATAATCGGTAACAAGGCAGTTCCCTTTCTGTTCAAGTAGCCCGGTCTTATACATCATGGCCAAGGCATCAGCGCCTATCTCGTGGCGTATAGCTGGTGGAATATAGACCTGGGTCTTATCCGGAAGTTCCAGCCCAAGGTCCACGGCATTCACTACTGCAGCATCACGCTTTTGAAGTTCGACACCCCTTGCTTTCAGCGCGTTCGGGCCTGCGAACGCAAGGTCCCTTACCTCTATGTTCTGGAACATCGATAGCTGGATAGGATTGCCGCAGATAGCGACCCTGTCTACCTTCTTGAGGTCGATCTCCAGCATGTGCATCAGCTTGTTCGCTGTGTCGATGAGCAGTTTGTGAGCGAAGTTCTGGTCCACCTCGATACAGAAAGTCAGGTGGTCCATAACATTGGCACCTGGTACCGGGTGCCTCATGGTTATCGCAGTGGAGATTATCTTATTATTATCCAGGTCCACCGCATGCATCCTGGTCCCGCTTGTTCCTACATCTATAGAGATCCCATACATACAACCTTCCTCCTATTGGTAGTCATTACTTTTCTTGGTCAATGAACATGAGCATGATCGGCATCATGGCCATGCTCATGTTCTTCGAGTTCTATCTTGAAATCCTTTTTAAGCAGCTGCAGGCAATCTTCCATGATCTCCTCTAGATCATGATCAGGGACCCCAATGGCGGCAGCCATGAAATTGATATCCCCATTCTTGATGCTCGCCTCGCTTACATCGTTAGCAGCATCTACGCCCAGCTCTATATCGATAAGGTTCATTCTGATGTTGCCAGCCCCTGTCTTTACAAAAGCTTTCACGTGACCGATCAACGAACCATGTTGAGCGACAATGCGCTTTCCTGTCCGAAGAATCACCTCTTCCATGTCCTTGATAAGGGCCATGGTAGGGACAGGCTTCTCAGCACTGAAATGCACCTTTACACCAAAAGATCCCGCATCCGCCATCTCCTTGGATGACTCGCTCAACTGGAAGCCTCCAAAATAAGCTGCACCAATGGTTCTAGTCCGGTCCCTTTCTTTGCAGATACGAAAGCTATCTTTGAATCTGGGCTTATATCATGTATTATCTCAGAGACCTCATCCTTTGTCTTATCGTCCACGAGATCCACCTTGTTCACGACGACGATATCTGACCCAACGACCTGGCTGGTCATGAATATCTTCGCTTCCTCGAAGAGCTTCTTTGCACGGAACGCATCCACAAGGCAAATGGTTATCGTACGGTCCTCTCCGACCATTGCGGTCCGGACAATGCTCTTGATCCTAGATGCAAGAGCAAGGCCCGTAGGTTCGATTATTATTATATCCGGCGCAAAGTCCCTTGTGACCGCCCTCAAAGTGTTCTGGAGGCTTCCGCTCAATGAACAACATATACAGCCCTCTGTTATCTCGACCGTATTAAGGCCATATGCATTGATGACCGCACCATCAACGCCCACCTCGCCCACTTCATTCTCTATGATCGCGACGCGCTTATGCTGTTCGCTCAGCTCTTTTCCTATCCTAACAAGCAAAGTGGTCTTACCACTACCTAAAAAACCGGCCAGCTGGCAAATGATCATTACAGTTTAAATCGACTTATTATGATATATAGATATTCCCTCATAGAAGCATAATGGCGGTCAATGATGAGGAGCAGATGATGATGAAGTGTCTCTGCTACGACCTATCTAGATCCTGAATATTCTGATGATGCAGGTAATGTGCCAATACTATGGCGGTCCTGCGATAGGAAAGATCTGCAGGGACCCTAGAGATCAAATAAAATGACCGAGGATGGCTGGCCTCATCGTCCCAGCACATTGATCGTCGAACGGCCCTTGTCAGTCTCTGCACCCAGATATCGTGTTTCGTGCGGCGGACCAAGGTATGGGAATTCATCCAACAGATCGGCGTGCGGTCCACATTTATCCCAGGTCAGCCTGCCGTTGAGCACGGTCAGAAATATGTCCTTCGCATCGTCCCTGGGCATCCGTCCGTTCCCGGGATATGCTGCGGATCGCATGGGATCCTACGGCAGGACGTCGGGCAGCAGGCTTCTGGCTGCTGCCTCGGCCCCTTTCGGGGTATATCCTCCTGTATGCTCAATGATGTGGGCGAACATAGGCACGAATCTTTCGTCCTGTGCCGGCTCGCCATCGAGATACGCTTCTCTTTCAGCCTCGGCCAAGAATGGGGTCTGAGTGGGCCGCGCTCCACGGTCGGCCTGTACCCATTTGCCGTCGATCTGCACGAGGGACCGATGCCATAGGTTCAAGCTCTTTCCGCCGCCAAGGTCGCTTACCGGGATCTCCAGGACTGATGCTGCAAACATCCTTGTCAGCGAACCGATCCGTCCCAGTGAACTGCATATTGTTCATAGCACCAGCAACATCAAAGAAGAACGGGTCGCTGCGCCATCCGGTGAACAAGCGATATTCACCGAACTCTGTCACCTGCGCTTCGCCACCCATTGAAACGGGTCGATCCCTGAATGATGACCTTACCCTGCTCGCCTCTTCCGGCGGCCTCAGCCCCCTCCGCCCGACGCACGGTCGCCGTCATTTCACCTGTTCCACTTCGCAAGAAGCGCATTCGATAGGCGATGTCGGCGACCATATCCCCGTTCGTATCGACCCTTAGCTCATAGATGGCCTCCGGCGCGAAGGGTTCGGCGGTTGTCGGTTCAGGTGGATCGAACGCATTTGAGGGATGCGCGTTCATGATAATGACAGACTTGCTGGCGTCGCCGGGTTTGGGGAACGCAAAAAGGTCAGTGAGATCTAAACGGGCATCTTCTCGTGGAAAGCCGAACTTCGGCCCGGAATAGTGGTGTGACATATCGATCCCTCTCAAGATCAAGCTAAAAATCCTAGTTCAAGTCCATGTTATATATCGATGGCCCAAATTAGGGGCGGATTGATGACCTTGCATTTGACGTAATGGCGTAACTTAGCACCATATGCCTCCGCTCATGGGGACAGCGCGACATTTCTCCGAGTCTATAGTGCCCCCGTACTTTCCTGGGGGACCCCTTGTTAGAACTTGGCGGCTTGCTATGCATTCGCCGATACACATGGTGGTCGCTTGTCCAAGGGCATAAGTTCCGCTCGCTCGGACTGTACCTTCTGTAGCCCCATCTAAAAGATCACAAATTACTATGCGTCCCATCAGTGTCGGCATGCTCGTCCTCATTCCCCAGCATGCACAAGGGGACTTTTCGCTCAAAAAAGTAGATCAAAGTCCGGTCCATCATCGGTACATCGGTTGAGGACTAGATCGTCATATATCAAGACTTAACTGCTTCCCGCTATCCTCTGATATCTCTTTTCCATGGAACCTTTCCGCCCTTATCGATTTACCTAGCTGAATGGTCATAAGGTCCTCTGCCGGAATGGTCCTGACCCCAGATGATCTTTCGATATATTCTACCTGCTTATCGACACCATCGTGAATGAGCTTCATACCAAAATGGGTCAATATGGCGACCTCTGGGTGAACTTTCTTTATCAACACCGCTGCATCCTCGGTCGATAGATGCTTTGGCACGCGGGACTTTAGAGGTCGAGTAACATTCAATATGAGCACCCTGCAGCCTTGATGCGGCGCTATTAGCGCATCGGTAAGCTCTGTGTCTCCGACGTATGAGATATCGCCAGCCGATGTACTGAGCCTGAACCCCACACCGGTCGGATCACTATGCATCGTTGGCGTAGCTGTTATCTTGACCTGCCCTATCTCAAAACGATCTCCAGCCTTAACAACGATGACCTTTCCAGCTATTGAACGGTGATATTCTGAGATCGCCGGACTAAAGCCTGTCGATCCCCGGAGTACGCTCTCGCTCCCGACGAGCGTGCCACTTCGCTTGAACCCTCCCTTCGTCATTCCCTCTATCAACATCTCCGCATCAGCATAATGATCGGGATGGCAATGAGATATCAGAACAGCATCGGTCCTGGCTGGGTCCAATGATAGTCTGCTGAGGTTCATTAGTGCGGATGGGCCAGGATCAATGTGCAGCCTTGTCCCATCATTGACGTATATGCCACCGGTCGACCTGACCTGGTATATGGTGGCAAAACGCCCACCCCCGGTGCCTAGGAACGTTATGGTGGTCATATTCTCTTCCTGAACTAATCTCCATATTGATATCCAATATAGACAATTTTCTCTTTGACGCCCGAGAAATATCGCACTGGACCTACCATCGACTGAGGGAGAGGGTTCTCTTCTATGCAAGCTTCGAAAAGAGAACGATCGTACAACATGGACCATGAGGAATGAAATCAAGGTACAGTCAGAACGACTGGAACTAAAGTTCGTGGATGAGCCATCACAACATGTTCGGATAAACAAGTAAAATCCTCGCCAGCTAAGGCGAGATAGTTGACCGGCAGGCTCCTTATTCACCGCCCGACCGGTCTAAGACATTGATCTGCTCATTTGAAGGGCGGGTTCAATAACATTATCCATATACCTAAGGTCAAAAATATGTATAAGATAACATTTCCAGCGACGGTCTTCTTTTCAAGAATGGTCCTATCGACATTGAATACTGAAAGAAGAACATAATGCGCCACAATGCCGCCTATTATCAGGAAAAGGAACCCAAGAGCCTCACTTACGGTGGTGCCTATTGCCCAGCATATTATACCGAAAATGATCGCACCTAAAGCGGTTACCATCAGAGACTTCGTCCCAAGGATATCTTTTTCCAGAAATTGCTTTTCATTGAATTCTGGTGCCTTCCAGACGTACTCTTCTTCTACCTCTTCCTTTCTCCTCTTCCGGGCCATAACTTTCCTCTTATTCTATGATATTAACAGGTTGTCCCAACAAAGATGAACGCAGTAACAACATCCTATCCCAGATCATGAAATATGTTATGTCAGATAAGTGTTCATCAAGCCTGAACAAACCCTCGTCTCTTGCTCATCTCAGGGGTTACATATATATTTATCTCAATGCGCGAAAAGCCCCTGTTCACGCTGGGTATCCAAAAGGGTACGCAAAAGGACAGGATATGCAGATCTCTATTTTCAGCCATATTGCATGAAGCAAAGATCCAATACGTTCATATGGAACTGATCCTAGCGCTTAGGTTCCGTCCCCCGACCGAAGGTGAAGGGCGTATTGATCATAAGCCCCCTACAGGCGTGATCGGACACGAAGCAAGCTGTTCGGTGTAGGGGCTGTCCCTCACGGAAGGGACCCACTTTTTTCAACTTTGACATTCTCATGAATTGCCTGATCAACGCGGTACCCATCGCGCCATGAGGATCGTCAAGTTTCGCCTGACTACACCTTTTCTGAACGCATGATCTAACGTTCGCTTTTCGGGAGCCTTTATCATACTGGCTTAACAATTAGATAGGTATTTTCGATGTACCCCCTGCGCTCCTTTAATACTATCATGGGTTTTGTAGGGTTAGGTGCATCAATGACAGAAAACAGCATAGATGAGTTGCCTGGTGTTGGACCCGCAACTGCAGAGAAGTTACGAGATGCTGGATACGCCGATTTGATGGCCATAGCGGTCGAGTCCCCAAAGGTGCTCGCTGAAGTATGCGAGATAGGGGAAAGCACCGCGGTCAAAATAATCGCTGCAGCCAAGTCTGCTGCAGATGTTGGCGGATTCGAAACTGGTGACCAAATATTGGAAAGAAGAAAGAACATCCATAAGCTAACATCGAGCTCTAAAGCGTTCGATGAACTGCTTGGCGGTGGGCTTGAGACCCAATCCATAGTCGAATTCTTCGGAGAGTTCGGTAGCGGTAAGACCCAAATGATGTTCCAGCTCGCTGTGAACACGATTAGGCCCGTCAGCGAAGCAGGATTGGACGGCAATGTGTTCATAATCGATACAGAGAATACATTCAGGCCTGAAAGGATAGTCCAAATGTCTAACGCATTGGATATGGACCCTGAGGCAACCCTAAAGAAGATCCATGTTGCAAGAGCTTTCAACTCTCATCATCAGATGCTTCTGGTAGAGAAAGCCCAGGAGCTTGCGCATGATAATAATGTCAAACTTCTGATAGTTGACTCCCTAACAGCACATTTCCGTGCAGAATATGTAGGAAGAGGGGCGCTAGCAGAAAGGCAGCAGAACCTGAACAAACATATGCATGATCTCCTTCGGTTCGGCGACCTGAACAATTCGGTGATCGCTGTTACTAATCAGGTCTCAGCCAAGCCAGACGCTTTCTTTGGCGATCCTACAAGGCCTATAGGCGGAAATATCGTTGGCCACGCTGCTACTTTCAGGATCTACCTGAGGAAGAGCAAAGGTGGGAAACGTATAGCAAGGTTAATTGACTCCCCCAACCTTCCTGAGGCCGAGGCGGTCATAAGCGTCAGCGAGGATGGCATCAGGGACTGAGCTTGACGACATTGTCACGCTTCTTGAAGGAGTGGAAGCGTGAGCGAAACTCTTTTCTTTTTTGAACTTTCAGGAGAGCATCCGACCCTCCCAGGGTCTGAAGCGCTTGCCTGTTCGTACGCAGAATGCGATCATTTTCGAACTATTTCTAATGGACCAGGGTACCTGATACTCTCTTTCGATAAGAAATATGTGAATGGCATAGCAAAACGCATCGCACTAACGCATCGGATCGGCGCGTATCTTGGGTCCACTGAGATGGGATCGATAGAAAGCTTCTGTGAAGGACTATCGCTCCCTGATGGTACATTCGCTGTCCGGGCCAAGAGGTTCGAGGGTAAGTGTCCAGATATAGACTTGATAAAGCTAGCTTCTAAAGTGGGCGGAACGGCCGGTAAAGGAAGAAAGATCGACCTTTCGGCCCCTGAAGTGGAGCTCCGGATCTTTCGCGTCGGACCGATTACATTTTTTTCTCAATACTGTAGAGATAGATAGGTCGGGGTTCGAGGAGCGAAAGGTAGCGAAACGTCCCTTTCTTCTCCCCCATCTCCCTTCATCCAAGATATGCAAGGACATTGGTCAACCTAACAAGAGTGAAGGTCGGCCAACGATTGCTGGACCCATTCTGCGGAACAGGCGGCGTACTTATCGAGGCCGCATCAATAGGCGTAAAAGCTATAGGTTCTGACATATCGCCGAAAATGGTGGAAGGATGCAAGGAGAACCTTGAGCATTTCAACCTTGAATGGGAAAAGACTCGAGGTATCCGATATCGGAGATATTGAGAGCTCGATCGGACGCGTCGATTCCGTCGCTACAGACCCTCCTTATGGACGAGCGACCAGTACTATGAGAGAGCCTCTGGGGGACTTGTATAAAAGAGCCTTTTGCTCGATGACCGAGGTGCTTGGGCCGGGAAGCGGCATCGGCGTCGTCCTTCCTAGGGAGTGCCCCCCTCATCCCGGGCTTGAGCTTAGAGAGCACCATGATCAAAAGGTGCATAGGTCATTGACCCGCCACTATTGCATTTTCTCCCCGAGATTGAAGGCATCTCGTCCTATGATACATTCACTTGAAGTTGCAGAGGCCCGACAGAACTTCCGCTCTGAGTAGTACCTATCAGCTCCATTTTATAGCTGCCATCATTGGCATGGCCATTAAAGTCTATTTCAACCACAACAATGGAGCTTGCCCCATAGGAAAGATTGTAATTCAGACTGCTTGTTGCACTGGTATTACTGGACCCTTTTAGATAAAGAGAACCTTGCCAGGCGCTAGGAATGTCCTGAAGTGACAGCGATACATAGGTATTGGTGTTGCCAGTATCGTTGACATAGATATAAAAATCGACAACAGAGCCGGCGCTTGTATTGATCATCGAGCTCGATGTTGCCATGTTGAAGTTATAGTTCGGTGATACTGCGACCAGGGGCTGCGGGACGAAAGTGACGAAGATCATCACGATGCATACGGCGCCCATTATCTTAGCGCGCTTATCGAGCTTCGTGGTATCGTTGAGCGGTGCCGGATGTCTTAGGCCCAGCAGAAGGACGAGCAGGACAAAGAATATCCATCCCTCATAGAACAACGATAGCAGAAGCAGCACTATGGCACATCCATAACTTATCCACTTTGCATTGTCACCGAAAAGACCGCGGGCAATGTGGCCTCCATCCAATTGACCCATTGGAAGAAGGTTTATAGCTGTGACCAGGAACCCGACCCATGCTGCGAACATCAGGGGGTGGATCGCCATGTTCGATGTTGTGGGGAAGATGAGAGCGAAGAGCTGGTATATCGGTTGGAGAATGATCGCCGTTGCACCTGAGCCGCCGATCATTCCTGAGGATGGATGACCAGTGGCCGTCAACCATAGGCCGAGGATAGCGATCGGTACCGCTACCAGGAAACCCCCTATCGGACCGGCAGCACCTATCTTTACCAGAGCTTTTCTGTCCGGCATCGGTTCGCGAAGGGAGATGAATGCCCCCATCGTACCAAGCGGGGGTATGAACGGAATGAAATATGGCAGGGATGCTTCGACCCCGCACCTCTTGGACATCAGATAATGACTATACTCGTGAAAGCCCAGTATCGCCATTACTGGGAGTGCAAAGAATATCGAACCGTAAATAAAATTGTCCAGTGTAAAAAATTGACTTGAACTGATATATGACTGCCAGAGCAGCATGCCGGCCAGAGCGGTCGTTATGAATGTGACCGCCAGAAGAGCGACATTGATGATTATGCTTCTCCTATGGACCTTTGGCATCCTGACCACGGATATCCTATATTCACCTCCGTGGCGCTGGAGGAACGGAATGAAGCCTTCATCCTTGAGGTCCTTCCGCAGGGTATCGAACTTTGTGTCTATGATATCTGGATAGGTCCTGATCTTGAACTCTATCATGTCGAATCTGACCTGAATGTCCAGGATCTCGAAATCCTTTGCGATCTTTGAACGCACGAGTTCAACATCTGCGGCTACATCGGTCATGACGTTCAGGCCCCCCATATCTAGGCGAGATTTAACTTTAGCGGGCGAAATGATCACCCTTGGGTGATCTGGAGATCAGGGCGAACATGTTCTCCTCATAAAAGGAATCCACCATAGTTAGGTCATCTTCTCCTTCTCCCCTCATGATCGATCATGTTGCCATCTGATGATGCTCTCGGGCATTTTATATATTACATAAGTATATAATAAAGAGAGCGAGCTGCGTGAACGAGAGATCTCAACATGCGATCATGTATGCAGTGCACGCGGCTTGAACAAAAAAGAGACCCTGGCTAGAATGATCATTAGGTCCGACATAAAAATTAGAAAGATGTTTGCCTGATCAAACAAGGGAGGGTGAGTGATCAGGATCGCTCTCAAAGCTCACGACCTAGCTCATAAGGGAACTTACGGTCCTTGAAAGGCGCTCGGCAGAGTATGGTTTTGGTAGCGCGGCATCGAAACCGTGTGCTTTGGGATCTGTCAGGTCAGGCCCTGGAATATATCCAGATGATATTATCAGCTTCACCGACGGATCAATGGACCTAAGTTTTTGTGAGGTCGCTCCAATGCTCGTGCCAACAGTTATGTCAGCATCTAGGATAACAACGCGAAATGCCGTCCCCTTCTTCACCGCATCAGTACAGATGGATACTGCTTCATCTCCATCCCTTGCGGTGTCAACATCATATCCAAGATAATGCAGAGTATCACCGATCGATTGTAGGATATGCTCATCCTCATCCATAAGAAGCACCCTGCCTTTGCCTCTTACTATCTGCCCAGCTGGCTCTGACGGCTCTGAGAAGCTCTTTCCGCTAGAAAGTGCCAGTAGCTCAGCGGTGATATTCCTGGCAGATGCTGATGCCTCATCGATGAGCGCAAGTTTGCTGTACATCCGGCCTTCTGGTATCACATCCGCCTTAGCGACCGAGGCGCTGCCTATAATGACGGTCAGAGCGTTGTTCAGGTCATGAGCCAAGTGTTTTGACCTTTCTGCCACCTCCGCCGCGATCTCCGCCGCACCCTCTATCATGCTAGAGTCCTTTGCAAGCTCGTCCTTTACCTCTTCCTCTTCACGAGCGAGGCTGTCACGCATTTTTATTATTACGTCACGTTCCGCGACCGCTGCTGCTAGCTGCGTCACTACGGCCGCTTTCTCTGATATCAGTCGCTGGTTATCGTTCAAGGCCCATTCAAGCTGCGTCTGTGCACCCTTCGCATCCTTCTCGATGCGGGACTTATCCTCCAAGATGGTTCTGCTCTCTTCCAAGATTGCATCCCGCTCTGAGATAAGACCATCATTCGCTAGCTTCCACGCAGTGATGTCGCAGAAGAGGCCGAGCACCCCGCCGCCTTCCCCAACGGTCTCGATGACAGGAACGGTGGATAGGACGGCCCATACTACGCTCCCATCCTTTTTTGTTAAGCGGACGGAACGATCGGGCCCAAGCTCCTCTTCGATATCCCATCTGACATCGCAGAACTCAGAGATCTTATGACCGATGACCTCGGCCTCAGAGCGTCCCAGGATCTCAGCCATCCTTTCGTTCATCATTATTGTCTCGCCATCAGAGTCCACTGCCCAGACACCAGAATCAGAGCCTTTGATCATCCTTTCATATTTCTCTTTGAACTGGTTCTCTTCGCCCTCAATGAGCGCCTCTTCAGCAAGCATCTGCCCAGTGCGGTCATTGACCACCGCGATCATTTCCTTGATCTCCCCGTCCTTATCTCTCATGGCAGATATGGACACGTTCGCATACAGCACTGACCCAAGCCGTCTCACGAACCGCTTCGATAGCTGTACAGATGTCATTCCGTTCTCTAGGTTCTCATATGCCTCTGACGATGCTATGATATCATCCCTGTACGTGATGTCACGGAAGGTCCGTCCGACCAGGTCGTTGGCGGAGTAGCCCATCATGTCATATAGGGCATTATTCGCTTTGAGCACCCGGCCCTTTGCATCCATTACGCATATGCCAGTTCCAGCCTGTTCGAAAAGCGAGTTAAGGGTCTCATCTTTCTTGAGCAGCATCGATCGAGCTGAGCTCTCTTCCGCCCGCATATCCTCGAAGTCCTTAGCGGCTTTTTTCATCTCCTCTTTCAGAGCAGCCACCTCAGCCTCCTTAGTGACGATGCAAGCGTTCAGCTCATCGATCTTCGATCCAAGCTTTTTCAGCTCTGCCTCGTTCTCCTCGGTGGACCTTTTTATCTTTGCGATCTCTGCCTGGGCAGCCAGTAGGGCTGCATCTTTGATGGCCAATGCATCCTGCGCTTGTTTTAGTTCGGTCCCGGTCCGTTCCATCTGCTTATGCAATGATACAAGTTCGGACTCTTTCCTCGATACGGAGTCCTGGGATGACTCAAGAGCGGATTTCACTGACTCTAGCTCTGATTCCCTTCCATGAAGTGAACTGCTTAACAGATTGATCATGGATAGCTTATCAGCTAGCTCGGCTCCTTTGGCCTTGACACGAGCATTAAGGTCCTCTAATTGACTATCCTTCTCAGCTACCTGTGACTGAAGGGCACTTACCTCTTCCTGTTCCTTTGCGAAGATCTCCTGCTTTGCTTCCAATTGGGACCTTGCATCTTTCAGATCATTGTCCCTTGAATCTATCAGTGCCTTTAGATGCTCAAGGTCTTGTCCGGCCTGGACCAATTGTTGGTGGCTATTGGCAAGCGAATCCTTGATCCCTGAAACTTCCTGGTCCCTAGCGACCTGGAGCTCCTTGAGCTGTGTAAGATCATCAGCAAGCCTTTGGATCTTATCATCTTTCTCCTGGACCTCGATCTGGAATGCTTCCTCCTGTTTCTTCGTACATTCTAGGGCCAGTCCTATGGCCCTCTTCGAGGTTATGTCGCTCTCGGTCCCTCTATATCCTGTAAAGATACCGTTCGTGGAAAAGGTAGGCCATGCATTCATCTCGACGAACACCATATGTCCATCCTCATGGCGCATCGCACATTGGGTGTTCAAAATAGCTTCATGTCTCTCTAAGATCTCTCTTATCTCGGGAATGATCTTTTCCTTGTCATCGCCTTCGATAAGGTCTGTAATATCCTTCCCGATAACACTGTCCGGACTGGAACCAATGATCTTTGATATGCCAGGCGATGAGTATGTGAACTTCCCCTCCTGGTCGAGCGCCCAGAGCCAATCTGAGCTATGCTCCGCAAGATCGTCAAAACGCTTCCTGCTCTCCCCTAGCGATGATTCAAGATCCTTTTGCGCGGATGTAACATCATCCAGCCTGTCTCGGAGGTCCTTAAGCCTCTTGTCCCTGTCGGAAATTACTATGTCCAGGTCATTGGATGAATGAATGCTGTTGAGCACGTTCGAAAGCTCTATCTCTGCGTATTCTCCCTTTAGGAGCTTATCCGTCTGGATATAGAACTGGTTCTTGCATATCATCCCATCGATTATGACCTTTGGGTGGGTCTGAAGCGCGCCTAGAAGAGCTTCAGGGAGAGAATAGATTCCTTTCATATTGACAGATTATCCTAATGAAAATATCAGTAGATAATGTGTTGAGCCTTGACTCGTATTCGGGCCACTTTTCTACCCCTTCGACCTTCTCCTGGGTCCAGCTCATATCTGACAGCACGCGCATCGCTGTAAAGCCATATGACTTGGCTAGGTCAGCTATGTTCTTGATGACCCTCAATGTCCAGTCTATGTCGAACTTACCTAGCTTGAAGTATATCTCCTTCTTATTGGTAAGTATCAGGGAACCGTTCGTAATGGCTTTCTCAATATCTATCCCTTGGGCCTTTAGCGCATCAATTGTTACAGTATCGTTCTCCTCGTTGGAGATATAAAGGCAAAGTTCTCCACGGTCCAGCCCTATCTTTATGAACGGTACGATAGTTGTGACACATTCCGTTCGGTGATCCATATATTATCGCTATGTGGTCCTGCGAATTGATCGGGTCCACTGTATTCGATGATGTTACAGCTGTATCGTTCTCATTGGTCATTGGTCCATCCTCCAAAGACTTTAACGTGCCGAGGGCACCGCATCGGGCCGTTCGGTCCTTGGCCCCCACTGCAATAACGGAAGATATAATCTCGCTCCAGCGATCTACCGGATGTTCCCAGGCTTTATAGGAAAGCATATCCTGCCAGGTCGGAATTTATCGACCTTGACCGACATCGATACGCCTTATGCCGGAGCCATATCGATCATATCATCGGCTTTCTGGCC
This sequence comes from Methanomassiliicoccaceae archaeon, assembly GCA_963726655.1. GTDB lineage: Archaea > Thermoplasmatota > Thermoplasmata > Methanomassiliicoccales > Methanomassiliicoccaceae > CAVSDP01. Next base: position 147,762 of record CAVSDP010000048.1, on the reverse strand, counting down.
CCATATCGGCTCAGGCAGTTATGCTTTTCTGTTCGAACAACAAGATACCTGGGCCATCAGTCCTCTGAAATGGCCTATGAGCCTATTTAATGCGGCTTTTCCACAGGCCTTGTACCATTGTGAGCCCTATTGTCCATATTCTTGATCGATCGAACTAAGCTACGGATCGCATCGGGGGACATATGAAGGAATAATGGCTTAGTGCTCTCCAGCATCTCACCTGCAAGCTTCGCACCGATCCTCACGACCCCCCTGACCACAGCCACTACGACAGCCAAGCTAGTAACGCATTATCATTGATCGTTCGCTCAAGAACAAAGAGGTCATGGTCAGAACAGTGGAACTAGGACCTGTAGGCGGATCATTTCCATGAACATATCATCGAAAGATATACGAGAACAACTTGGATGGACCGATTGACTTTGCCTATGCGAGGATATAGCGATCCACTGTATGCTTCATTTTGGACCATCGTCAGAAAGCATTTATTACATGACGGGGATCCAGCGCCGTGAATAGGTATATCCAGCTATTCAGGATCGGCAACTGCATAATGGGCGTCGTTGGCCTGCTTATCGGAGTGTTGATAGCTACTGGCATGTCAATATTCAACTATTCCCCCCAGATCGCGATAGCATCATTATTGGTCTTCACATTCATCATTGGCGGCAACTCCCTCAATGATTATATGGATAGGGAGATCGACAAGGTCGGACATCCCGAGAGGCCGATCCCCTCAGGAAAATTAACACCGAGGACCGTCCTGGCTGTTTCAGCCACCGCGTTCATCATCTCCTTAGCATGCGCTGTGTTCCTGGATATAGAAAGCATACTCATCGTCGTCGGGGCCATCATACTGATGCTAGCGTACGAGCTGAGGACCAAGAAAGCTGGACTTACCGGAAATATTTCTATCGCTGCACTTACTGGTGGTCTTTTCCTACTAGGAGGGGCTGTTGTAGGGAAGATGGATACTGTCATCGCAGTGGCTGCAATGGCAGGGCTGGCAACCTTAGGGCGGGAGATCGTTAAGGACATCCAGGATATGAAAGCCGATGCAGATCGGCATACCCTTCCTCAACGGATAGGAGCTAAAAAGGCTGGCATATTGGCAACACTGGCCTTCCTGGCAGCTGTTGCATTGTCGTTCGAGCCGGTCATCCTTGGTATATTCGAGATCGGCTATCTCATAACTGTCGTTCTCGCAGATGGAATATTTATATACAGCTCAATTGTTCTTTTCCGGGACCCCAAACAGGGACAGACCTGGGCGAAAAATGGGATGCTCGTAGCCCTTATCGCGTTCTTGGTGGGAGGTTTGCTATGAAAGTTAAAGAGACCTTGAGCGAGAAGATCAAGAATGGAACACTCCACATGACACTCATCGACCCAGATAAACAGGTTGCTGAAAAGGGTGGAGAGATCGCCAAGGTCGCAACTGACCTCGGGACGGACGCGATAATGGTAGGAGGGTCCACTGGAGTGACCCAGAAGAAGCTCGATGATTCGGTCATAGCCATAAGGTCAATGACAAAAGTTCCGATCATCTATTTCCCTTCAGGGGCCAGAGCAATGTCCTCCTACTGCGATGCGATCCTGTTCATGAGCATGTTGAACTCGCGGAACCTGGATATGGTGATAGGTGAACAGGTCAAGGGCGCAATGGCCGTAAAGAAACTGGGAATAGAGCCTATCTCCATGGGATATATCATAGTCGCACCAGGCATGAAAGTAGGGCAAGTTGGACAGGCAGATTGCATTCCAAGGGATGATCTGAAGCTTGCTGCATCCTATGCCCTCGCTGCTGAATTCCTTGGCATGCAATTGATCTACCTGGAAGCAGGTAGCGGAGCCCCAGAGCCAGTCCCTGCGAATATGATAAAGGTAGTAAAAGCGACCGTGAACGTACCGGTGATCGTAGGCGGCGGCATCAAGGACGCAGAGTGCGCGTTGCGAGCGAGAAAGGCCGGGGCTAACATAATCGTCACTGGAACGGTCGTAGAGAATGGAGATTATGAAGATCAGCTAGCATCGATAATCAGAGCTATCAAGGAGAACGAGTAAACTGCATTTACCCAGACCAAGGATGTGTTGCTGAACGGTATGTCGCTCATCAGATATGCCGTATGTGCCTAGATCATCCTGAATAACATTTTATGTATGCGTGTATCCCCTGAAAGCTCAGGATGAAAAGATAATGCTAGTATGTTTTCCTGTTTTGCCATGACTATCTTATTTCCATATTCGGAAAGCACTTTGCAATCGTCCCACACCCGCCTTATCGCAGGACCTCTGATGAAGACACCAGGGAATGTTCCCTCCAGGCCAGCGATGTTAAGTGGAGCTTCGAACGATTCGCGCTGACGACCGAATGCATTGCGGTCCACGTCCATGTCCATCAGCCCAAGCAGTTTGGTACCTGTCTTGGCGACCTCTTCATCGCCCCCCTTGGCAAGAAGAACACATCCGGCGCATGTCCCGAGCATCGGGACGCCTGAGCGACCCATCTCCACTAACAGGTCATACATATCGAAGCGTACAAGGAGCTTTGATATGGTCGTGCTCTCCCCCAGGAATGATCACGCAATCGGCCTGTTCAAGTTCTTGCCTCTTACGGACCTGGAACACTTTTCCTTCCATCCCAAGATCTGTCAACGCACGCTCAGACGCAGATATATGTTCTAGAGCTGCACCTTGAACAGATATAACGCCGACCTTCATCGCCCCCCACTTGAGAAATATGCACAAGAACTTTTCGGCGAGCTTAACGTTAGAACAAGATGATCTTTTCATTTATCGTTCGATCACTGCTGTATGCCTGAGCATATGAATGCATTTAATAAAATAAAAAAGGACGTTCATCATTGCGAACAGGTCACGATGATGACATCCGCCCTGTAATAGTCATCGCGGGGCAAGAAAAGATTTTTCCATGAGCTGATCATCTATTTTTTCTGTTCCTTTAGAAGCTTCTTCTTCGCCCTGTCGTTGCCGTGGGAAGCCTCTTCTTGAAGCTTTGCGACCTTGGATTCATGGGCACCCTTATGCTTCTGTAGGTCTTTCTTGGACATTCCCATGAGAACAGGGACTTACCACTGAACTACATAATAGTGACCATTACCTTTCTTTATGCGGAAGATCAACAGAAAATGCGCGCGCATCCGTCCTAGGAGCTACTTTGCTTGAGCCGTTATCCGTCGTTGGATGATCACCGAACCAACCGATGGATCGAGGCTGGCAAATGACCCCAAAGTGCCATTACTCTGGACATGCGCCAGGGGCACCTCATGCGTGGGGCCGTTCTTGGAATGATCAGTACTCGTATATCTTGCGATACTTTGTACGCAGATACTCCAAGAACGGCTTGACATCCAGGTCCTTCCCGGTGATGCCACGTATCAGGTCGGCTGGGTCATACAGATTGCCCTTGGAATGCACATTATCTATCAGCCATGACCTGACCGGGGACAGGTCCCCTTTTGAGGCCGATACTTCCCAGTCCGGGACTTCGCTTTCCATCTTCTGGAGCATCATCCCGCCATAAATATTGCCGAGGGCATAGCTGGGGAAATATCCAAATGAACCTCCTGCCCAATGAGTATCTTGCAGGACGCCTTCCGCATCGTTATCTATCTCAACGCCAAGATATTTGCTGTATAGCTCGTTCCATCTTGAAGGAAGCTCATCCACTGATAGCTTGCCTGAGAATATATCACGCTCTATTTCGAACCTTATGATTATGTGAAGGCCATATGTGGTCTCGTCAGCTTCGGTCCTTATCTTGGTCCTTTTTACGGAGTTGACCGCTCGTATGAAGGACAGTATCATCTGTTCCACTGAATGCGCCGTTCGTCACGTCATTCATTCGCCTGAGCAGTACCCGAAGGAGCCCTTGGCTGCGCCCAACGATGTTCTCCATGAACCTGCTCTGCGATTCGTGTATGCCATAGCTACAGGGAGATCCGATAGGCCTGTAGATCCATCGTTTCGGGATATTCTGTTCATACAATGCATGTCCACTTTCATGCATAACGCTGAAAAGATTGGACATGACGCTATCCTCATGGTAGTGGGTCGTAATTCTTACATCATCGAAATACCCGTTCGTGAACGGATGCTCGGTCTCATCGAGCCTTCCACCAGCATTTGGTCCAGAAATGTCATAGCCGATTATCTCCGTCGCGATCCTGGATACATTTCTTTGAGCTTCTATAGGCACCCTCTTCGTGAGCGTATCAGTGGTCGGGGATATGCCGGCATCCTCAAGCTCTTTGATGATGGCCATTAGGCCTGACCGCATCTCAGTGAATATGGATGATATTTTTTCAGATGTCATTCCCGGCTCAAAAAGATCGATCATTGCGTCGTAAGGGGTCTCCGAACCTTTAACGCCCATTAAAAGCTCAGCAGCTCTTTTTTTCAATATTATGTTCTTTTCAAGTTCTGGCCTGAACATATCGAACCTATTGGATATCTTAGCTTTTTTCCATGCGTCGATAGATATCGTCTGCTGTTTCGAGGTCTCTGCTACCAGATCTTGTGGAAGGACCGTCTCTTCATTAAAATATCTCCGGATAAGATACAGGTCCCTTGACCCCTCATCATCGAGCTGACCTGCACATGACCTTTCCTCTGATCGTTCAAGAAGGTCGCTGGTCTTCTGGTCAACAAGCATATCGTGGGACATGACATCAAGAAGACCGAGCTGCTCCGCTCTAAGGCCGATCCCCCTAGGCGGCATTTTCGTTTCCATGTCCCAGTAAAGAACAGATGATGCAGACCTAAGTACAGCGATATCCTTGTAACGCGATAGAAGTTCATCGAACGCCTTTTGACCATATGCCATGTCGTCAACCAGCTTTTTATTTTTTAGTTCAGATAGCTACTTTTTCAAGTCCTGTTGTCTACGTATTCCTACATAATATCGGGCTATTGATATCTTATGGGGCCTTATCATCTGATAACGGATGCCTAGCTAGGAAATCCAATACTTTGTTCGAATAGGCCGAGGGAGGCAGCGCATGCCCGGCCCCAGGTATTGAGACGAGCTCTGCACCATGAATGCTTGCTGCTAGCTCTTTCCCGAACTCAATAGGTACCATGATATCATTCTCACCATGAATGATCAGTGTCGGGGAGCGGACCTGATCAAGCTTGCCCATCGAGCAGAAGCTATCGACAGCATTCTTCTGAAGGGCGAAGCCGTCGATCGAACGGCGTGATGACACATCAGACCCGACCATCCATTTTGACGCATGCTCTTCAGCCGTTATCGTCCGGTCCGCAGAACACCATGACCTGAGCATCTGGGAAAAGGTATCTACGGAGGCGCCTTCACGGACGGCCCTTATCATCATGTCAATAGCGAACCTGGACCTTTCTGGAACTTTGCAATATGTGGACATCAGGACAAGCCCAGCAACTTTATCGGGATAGCGTATCGATAGCTCCTGTGCCACGTTGCCCCCCATGGACCATCCGAGGACATGAGCTCTGCCTATGCCAAGACCTGTCATAAGTCCAGCGACGTCATCGGCCATATCTGCCATTGTGAATTCTTGTTCTCCATATATCGTAAGCCCGGACCCACGATTATCAAATGCAATGAGCCTGTACTGTTCTTCTAAGAGGGGGACAGCATGCTTCCAGCTCGATATATCCCCACAAAAGCCACCTATCAGAATGAGGGGTTCACCACATCCGAATATGTGATAATGGATGCGAACATCCCCGACGGTCATGTACGGCATATATCGACCTCAGGTCCTTGTGGTGCTGCACCCGTCAGGATATATATGAAACTCTTTGCACTTCCAAGAAGGGACTGCTTGATTCATCCATCGGCTCGCACAACGCTCGCTGGCGCGTGTAGTGGCCGACCGTCCGCAAGCCTTTTTACGCCGTTATGATCGCTCAGGTGCTGCGACCTTCTTAGGGGTCATCTGCGCACCTGGTCTCATCACTGTTGAGAACTTTCCTTTGATTTGTTAGATGGTTGGACGATCATCTTCGATATCTGTCCTGTTTCATATTTTGCGAGTTCCCTTGGTCATATGGAGGTGACATGATCGGCGGTTGTATCGTAGGTTGCCTCGCATCACCTAGCGAAGGAAGGCCTTCCTGGGCCCGCAATTCTTTTGCATGGGTATTTTTCATCGATCCATATACCAGGACCACAAGACCTACCGCCAGAAGGGCTATTCCTATTGACAATAAGATCCCAATGGTATCCTGTGACAGGCTGCTATCGACCAAGCCTATCATGAACAGCACGAACCCGATAACGAGCAATAATATGCCGACAGGTATTGCCACCCCAGCCTTGGCTTTTAGATCCCTATATTCACTGTGCATCCTTTCCATTATCTATCCTCAATATTTATTTCGTTAGGCATGTCCAGGTCAATAGAACTTTCTATCACGAGTACACACTACCTATCCATTCAATATCTTTAACCTAGACCTTTTAACGCCCCTTCTATGATAAATTATATATACAACACTAATACATAGTATCTAAACAACTTGGAGTTGTCTACTCTGCAATAATGCAGACCGAACGAGGTAACAGGTCCAAGGAGGCTTACTGATCATGAATAAATCGGATAAAGTATTACGAGTTGCTGAAGCTAGGTCCAAAGATGCTGGTAGAGGCATAGGCAGGATCGATCCAGCAGTTATGGATGTCCTCGGTATAACACCTGGCGATATCGTAGAGATAGAAGGTAAGAAAAGAACGGCCGTCATCGCATGGCCCGGTCTCGCAGAGGACACGAACAAGGGCATAGTACGCATAGATGGTACTGTCAGAAGGAACGCCGACGTTGGCATTGACGAGAAGATTGCACTACGTAAGGTGACCGCAAAGGATGCCGCCAAGGTCACTGTCGCTCCTACGAAACCTTTGCGGATCATAGGCGGCGAAGAATATCTGAAACAGACACTGAACGGTCGCATCCTGGTCAAGGGGGACATAGTTGAGGTGAACACCCTTGAAGGCCGGATAGACCTGATCGTGACCGGCTGCTCCCCAGCAGCTGATGCACTTTTGATAACAAGCTCGACAGAGTTCGTTGTAAGTGATAAGCCTGCAAGCGAAGTCCCTTCAGTACCTCGTGTATCATATGAGGACATAGGTGGATTGCGCGACGAGGTCAGGAAGGTCCGTGAGATGATAGAACTTCCCCTGCGTCATCCAGAGCTGTTCGAGCGCCTTGGGGTAGAAGCACCTAAGGGCGTCCTATTGCATGGCCCTCCAGGCACTGGTAAGACCCTTCTTGCTAAAGCGGTCGCAAGCGAGACCAATGCGAATTTCATATCCATAGGCGGCCCGGAGATCATGTCGAAATATCATGGAGAGTCCGAGGAGCATCTCAGGGACATCTTCAAGCAAGCCCAGGAGAACGCTCCGACGATCATCTTCATCGATGAGATCGATTCGATAGCGCCTAAGCGGGAAGAGGTGACAGGCGAGACAGAACGCCGCGTCGTTGCTCAGCTCCTCTCGCTCATGGACGGTCTTGAAGCACGTGGAAAGGTCGTTGTGATAGGGGCGACGAACAGGCCGAATGCTCTTGACCCGGCCCTGAGGCGGCCTGGTAGGTTCGATCGTGAGATAGAGATAGGTGTACCTGATAGAGAAGGGCGGCTTGAGGTACTTCAGATCCACACAAGGGGCATGCCGCTCGAAAAGGATGTGGACCTCGAAAGATTAGCGAACCGCACCCATGGCTACGTTGGCGCGGACCTCTCAGCGCTATGCAAGGAGGCTGCGATGCTGTCCCTTCGTAGGATATTGCCAGAGATAGACATACAGTTGGAATCCATACCAATGGATATGCTCAATAAGCTCACTGTGAGGTCTGATGATTTCACTGCAGCCCTTCGCGATATGCAGCCGTCATCATTGCGTGAGGTGCTGGTAGAGAGGCCGAACGTACATTGGAACGACATCGGCGGTCTGGACTCATCAAAGCGTGAGCTTCGTGAAGCTATCGAATGGCCACTTAGGTATGGAAAATTATTCGAACGCATGAATGCTACGCCCCCCAAAGGCATCCTGCTATACGGTCCGCCAGGTACTGGCAAGACAATGCTTGCAAAGGCTGTCGCTACAGAATCTGAGGCTAACTTCATTTCCATCAAGGGCCCAGAAATGCTTAGCAAGTGGGTAGGGGAATCCGAGAAGGCCGTGCGCGAGATCTTCCGCAAAGCTAGGCAGGCAGCCCCCTGTGTCATCTTCCTTGATGAAGTAGATTCAATGACATCTGGAAGAGGTGGAGGGGACTCTGACTCACATGTCACTGAACGTGTCGATCTCACAGATGCTAACGGAAATGGATGGGCTCGAAGGACTTCATGATGTCGTGATAATAGCAGCTACGAACAGGCCTGATATGATAGATGAAGCATTATTGCGCCCAGGAAGGTTCGATCGACTGGTCAGCATACCATTACCAGATCTTGTATCCCGGAAGGAAATTCTGAGGATACACACAGAGAAAAAACCTCTTGCTGACGATGTTAACATCGATGATGTCGCAAAGAGGACCGATGGATACTCTGGCGCCGACCTTGCTGCTGTAGCTAATGAAGCGGTCATGATATCGATACGCACGCTATTGGAGTCCGGAAAAGAGGTGAACGATAAAATGATAGAAAAGGCCAGGATAACAAAAGCGGCCTTTGACAGTGCGATCATAAAGCTGGATCCCAGGGCAAGATCATTGTCCAAGCTTCATGCATCGAGCCAAAAGGGCCTATGAACCTCTTTCACAACAGGAGGGGGCTTATGGCCCGCTCCAAGGTGAACGAACTGGCTAGGTAGCTGGGAAATTATATTCCCCTGTACAGGGGCCTTTCCTTTTTTTTCGATCTGAACATCCATCACTCTATCGCATGGCAGTCATACAATTCAAGGCCTGCATTCTTATCTGGTGGTCGCGAAGAGAGCTCGGGATCCAGATGCTTGGAACGGCTGGGTACGGTCCTTTTATCGCACATGTAATGATCCGACCAACATATATCTATATTAAAAATAAAAAAATATGGATCGTCTAGGGAGCTTAGAATGGTATGCAATTTGCTGTCAAGTTAGATCTGGGCCTGGACCAGGAACGCAAATCGATACCCAGCCATATACAGGACGGTTCGCGCTAACGCCCCAGATCCAAGCTTAACAAAGAAAGCTCCAAAAAGGGCCTGGGTCGACATCGTTCAGCGTAAAGTGGTCAGCCATGAAGTCATACATGGTATAAGAAAAGAAGGCCACGGCTCACGTGGGTCGCTGATGCAGGGCGTGCGCTTTTCGGATCAAAAGAACGATAAGCTAATCACTATGTTCCTCGTTGTGCCCAATCAATATAGGAGCGGGTATCCGATGGAAAAAACGTTCGAATACATGCACGATTTCAAGAATAAGAAGGTCGAAGAGGTCTTCGATAAGATACTTGTACAGCTTAAAGCAGAGAATGCGACCGTGATCAGCTCTACACGTCCTAACGTAATAGAAGCGGTCCATGGTTCGCCAAAGACCGTACTTGTCTGGAAGGCATCAGCGGCTAAGAGGCTTTCTTTTACCCTCTCGAGCACAGCCGATGGGACCAATGTAAAGGTAAAAGCGGCCCCTGATTCCCAGATATATAAATGCGATGTAGAGAATACAAGTTCTGAGATATGCTCGATATGGGGAGCGGTCCTGAATGAGGTATGGACTGGAGTAGAGAACGGGACCCCATCTGAAAGCACAGAGAGCAATGCAGTTTCTGAGAAGACAAAGAATGGCACGAATGCTAAGAACTGTGTGAAGGGTGGAACACTGATGACCGTTGGCGGCATCGTTCTACTGCTAATAGGTGTGATACTGTCATTACAGAACCCCCTCTGGCTTATTCTTGCAGCGGCAGGCATTCTTGCAGCCGCCTGGGGATTCATGAAATATCATAGTGGACAAGGAAAAGGCCGCGCCAGCGCATGAACGTCCAATAGCGGGATATCTGTTAGGTCAGATGCTATGCACTGACCAAAATCCTTTTTTATTTTTTTGCCTGACATGACATGGTCATAGGTCTTTTGCGAAGGGATCTTTGGATCCGTTAAGTGGAGATATGGCCTACGATACGGATCGCTGAGATGCCGACCATTCATGATGGGAGACATATGCAATGAGCTGGAACTTACATATCCCTAAAAAATGAAGCACATCTAAGAGATCATGACATCTGACCAGGGGTGACTTTTCCCGTCCAATGATCGTTGGTCATTCCTTATGCTCGATCTTCGAATGCAAGCTCGGTGAGCCTGTTCGTGGGCCACTTACTGATACAACCGATAACAAGATGACCTTCTTGTGTTCTGAACGGCAATATGAAGGTTGTTGGGGCGATAGTTAATTAAATGTAGAGCCTTTTCCGGTATAACGGTTCAAGATTGGTGAGATGTAATGACACCTAAGGAGAGAATGTTAGCTGCTTTGTCCCTTGAGGAACTTGACCGCCCGCCCGTTGGATGTTTCACTCAGAGCGCCACCGTGGACCAAATGGAAGCTGTAAAAGCTGCCTGGCCAGAGGCCCATAGTGACCCTAATCTGATGGCTACCCTAGGGGCTGCCGGCGCAAAAGTACTCGGTTTCGAGAATGTCAGGATCCCGTTCGACCTTACCGTCGAAGCTGAGGTCTTTGGATGCAAGGTGAACATGGGAAAAATCGACAGGACGCCCATGGTGAACCAGCATGTATATGAAGCGGAGAGCGACCCGAAGATCCCTGAGAACTTCCTGAAGCAGGGCCGTGTAAAGGTCGTCATCGAGGCTACCAAGATCGCTAAGGAGAAATATGGTCACGAACTGCCTATAGTCGTAGGTGTAACAGGACCATTGACCCTTGCTGGTCACCTGGTAAGCACTGAGCACCTCCTTCTGTGGATGATCACAGAGCCTGAAACAGTACACAAATTCATCAATGTCACTGCTGAGGCCGAGAGGGAATATATTCATGCTCTAGTAAAAGCTGGCGCTGACATAATCGTTGCGAACGACCCATCTGCCTCAACCGACATGCTGGCCCCGCCGCAATTCGATGAGTTCGCTGCTAAGTACATAAAGACCGCTTTCTCTGAGATCGATGACGCTAAGTCAGTCCTTCACATATGTGGTAACACGACCGCACTGTTGGACAACATGATCAACACCGGCGTTAACGGAATGAGCATCGAGGAGAAGGTTGACCCAAGAGAAGCAGTAATGATCGTCAGCCGCCGCGCCGCACTTGTAGGCAATGTTGGTGTAGTCAACCCATTGCTGCAGGGAACACCTGAGTCCGTAAGAGAAGCCACCATCGCCGTTAAGGAAGCTGGCTTCAATGTGGTCGCCCCAGGCTGTGGTATCGCAGCGCGCGTCTCAAAGGCTAACCTAGAAGCAATGGTCAAGGCAGTAAAAGGCTGAACAAGCCTTTCCTTACCAAACAATTTCCTTTTTTTGTCTTTTATTTCCTTGCTGGTGTATTTTTACATCATGGATAAGTATATCTTAGATGGCAACCTAACAATATAGCATAATGGCATGGGGGAAGAAGTCTGGTAGCCGTAGATGATATGAACCATCGGATACTCAAACTTCTGAAGATGGACGGCAAGATGACATATCGAGAGATAGCCTCGAAGTTGAGGCGCTCGCCTTCCACTGTCAGGGACCGGATCAGAAGGATGGAGGACTATAATGTTATCCTCGGCTATGCAGCAATAGTTGATAATGATAAGATGGGGATGCAAGCCGATGCGATCGTTCTAGGCAACATCATGAACGGGGTGACCTCAAAGGACCTTCATAAGCTTCGTGAGGTGGATGGGGTAATGGAAGTCCTTGTCGTGAGCGGCGGAAAAAGTGTCATGGTCCGACTTCACTCGCCGGACAATAGGACGCTGGACAGCGTGATCAACAACCAGATAATCCCTGTAGGGCTAAAGGATGTGGAAGTGCGCATCGTTCTTGAGTCCGTGATGCGCTTTCCTGGCATTTGATCACTGTATTGACGTAGGGTCGAAATGCCCACGGAATGGCTTCGAAGAAGCTGGATGCAGCTTCACGAACGCTTCCCAATCCCTTTTTACCTTAAGGCCGAACGCCTTCTCGTAATCGGAGATAAGCGCTTCCAGTTCCTCTTTATCCTCGTCGGTAAGAGGGTCCATAAGGACGCCGGACCCAAGCTGATGCTTTTCGATCTGGCCGTGAACGAACATTTTACCGCCGTGCATACCTGAGCCTATGCTGTTACCTATCGGGGAGCGTCCTGGGGCGACACCTGCACCTAGAACGACTATCGTTCCGCCAGCCATGTATTCTCCAAGAAAATCCCCTGTCGTACCGCCGATCACGATAACGGGACGGGACCCACCGAACTCTTTCATATGGATGCCTACACGATATCCGGACGAATCACGTATGATTATCCTGCCTCCACGGGCAGCTAGACCAGTAACATCCCAGGCATTTCCGTGTATCACGATGCGCCCGGAGTTCATTGTGTTCCCGGTCATATCCTGGGCATTACCGAACACTTCGATCGTAGGCCCATCGAGAAAGGCCCCAAGATTGTTCCCTGGCGTACCTTTGATGCCTATATATAGGTCGGACCTGCACGCCGCGGACGCGATATAGCGTTGCCCCATTACCCCTTCTAGGATTATCTGGTGTATTCCATCCGACATGGCTTTGCGTATCTCAGTGTTAAGTGTTCGATAGTCAAGCGGGCGACCGTACTGGTCCTTCCCGCTGGCATTGATGACAATGGCCTCGTTGCCATTGGCTTTTATATTGCCCTCAGTGCAGTCTGCTGTTTCGTTCATATTGCTCATCCCCACCCTTCTCCAACATGCTTTACGCCCATGATCTCTGCGATCTTCGGGTTGGGTCCAAGGAAACGAAGGCGATCACGATTGCCCACAAGGCTTTCTATTGAGTCTATGCCCATCGCACCCATTATGCCTTTAAGCTCCTCATTCCAGGCGCTTAGTAGATGAACGACCCTCTGGGCGGCCCAATCGGGATCAAGCCGCGCCACGAGCTCTTCCTTCTGTGTTGCAATCCCCCAAGAACAAAGGCCACGATGGCACTGCTGGCATACCCGGCAGCCCATGGCCACAAGCGCGGCGGTGCATATGCTTGCAACATCCGCACCAAGGCAAAGTATCTTGACCAGATCAGCTGAGGACCTTATGCTGCCTCCTGCACATAATGTTACGCGGTTACGCAGTCCTTCCTCTGTAAGACGGCGGTCCACAACAGCAGTGGCGACCTCTATGGGGATACCTGCATGGTCACGTATCACCCTTGGAGCGGAACCCGTTCCCCCTCTGAACCCATCGAGGGTAATGAAATCAGCACCAGCCCTCACGATCCCCGATGCGATAGCAGCAACATTATGGACAGCCGCTATCTTGACCCCTATCGGTACCCTGTACTCGGTAGCTTCCTTTAACACGCTGATAAGCTGTTGAAGATCCTCAATGGAATATATGTCATGATGAGGATATGGTGACAGCGCATCTGTGCCCTGCGGGATCATTCTTGTCTGGGATATCATAGAGGTGACCTTTTCGCCTGGTAGATGTCCACCCTGCCCAGGCTTCGCGCCTTGGCCGATCTTTATCTCTACAGAAGCGACCTTGTTGAGATATGCCGGATTGACCCCGAATCTTCCTGATGCTACCTCAGCGTTTATATGATCAGAATAGACGAAGAAATCCTTATGCAGGCCTCCCTCTCCTGAACCCGCCAAGATATTCAGCTGCTGGGCTGCCGCGAAATAACCCTTTTGAGCGTTATACGATACTGCACCTAGGGATACTTGGCCCAGCATCATTGGCATATCCATGGTCACTACGGGGCCACCCTCAGAGTCTGGACCTATCTTCCCATCATTGCCCACGGACATTCTTCCAGAACGGCGACCAACATAGGTTATGGTCTCGATAGGCTCCCTTAGTGGATCTATCGAGGGATTGGTGACCTGGGCTGCGTCAAGTAGGAGATCGTCGAATATACTTTCATATGGCAGGTCGTTGCCGCATGATGAGAGTAGAACGCCCCCGCTGCTTGCCTGTGACATTATGGCATGGCGTGTGCGGTCATCGAAGTTAGCATGAGGTGGCAGCTGAGATGTCGAAACATTGATACTGATCGCATCCTCGGGGCATATGGCGATACACCTGCCGCAAGCTACGCATCCTCCCTTATAATGGACCCGGTCATCCACGAACTCAAGAGCACCGAAGGAACAGTCCTTTACGCAGCGCTTGCATTTAATGCAGAGATCGCGGTCGATCTTTATCTTGAACCTGTCCGGAAGCCCTTTTTCGATCTTCTTCTCAGAGGTTTTTTGAGATGCATTCATATGAGGACCCCCTTGAAAGTCTGTTCTGTCCCACGTCTAACAACACCTTTGCCTACCTGCGCGATCATTGGACTACCAGCGTCGGGGACCCATGTCACAGCATCCTTATCCAACACCCGTATTGCGCACTCCTCAGATGCAGCATAGATCATTCCATTTTCCTTATTCTCCCCGAGCAGCATCGGACGTAGCTTTTTGCGGTCCGTTAACGCGATCATCGTAGGGGTCGGTCTGCTACGGCCCACTATTATGGAGAATGGCCCATTGAGAAGAGCTTCCTTGTATGTTATCCTGACCTGCTTGGCAAGCTTTTTACTACCATCGTCCATCCGGTCTATATCGGAATGGTACTTGGGTGCCATTGCGAAAGCTGCCACCTCAATAGGAAGACAGTGTTTACGGACCATGAGGTCCCATTCATAAGTAACGACCTCCGTGTCAGTCAGGAGCGAACATTTGTAGCCTGCCATCTCGACGAACTTTTTGTTGACGCCGTATGATGTTATCTCACCATTATGACAGACGCCCCAGTCCAGCAGACTAATGGGATGCGCCCCGCCCCACCAGCCTGGGCTATTTGTTGGGAATCTTGAGTGCGATATCCACATGCTGCCCTTGTATCTTGATAGATCATAATAATCAGCTATCTCAAAAGAATATCCATTCCCTTTGAAAGCGGCCATATTCTTTCCAGAGGAGATGCACAGCGCACCAGGTATGTTGCCATTAATGGTCATTACCGTTGTAACTATACAATCGTCCTCCGAACGGCATGTCGAGAACTTTTCGGATCTCAGGTTAGGTTTGAAAAAATAACGCCATACTATCGGGAACGGCGGCTTCATGGTCGGGACGCTCCTCGTAAAGATCTTTTCGTCCTTCACGATGTCCCCGCGGTTCTTGAGTATCTCCTCGACGGTCGTCATTGCCTTTTCGTTATCGAACAGGAATTGGAGACAATACATATCGGCGAGCTCTGGGAACAGACCATAGCATGCATATCCAGCACCAAGGCCGTTCTCACGCTCGCTCATTGTGGTGAGCATCTTCGCTATGTTATCTCCTGATATCCGCCCGCCTGAAGCATTGATACATCCAGCTATGCCGCAACTGCCCATGGAGTATGTAAGCTCCGGGGGTCTTGTGGCACCATAGCTGGGCAATAGGGGGAACTGGTCCCTCTTCAGAAGCCTAGAACGTTCATTGACAATGGATCCACTCATCTATCATCGACACCTGTTTTTATTAGTAACCCGCCATCCGTCAGTGAATGCTATCCGCGTTCATCTGTCTTTACGCAGGGCTATCGCCTCTCCTGAACCCCTCCACTTTATTAAGTATTGTTACAGCATTGAATCTTAAAAGAATTTTTTCTTTCGGAATTCGTACGAAAAAATATACGATTTTTAAAATATTGTCTAGGAAAACAAAGAATATATGTACGAACATCTAAATTTTATCAATTTTTTGTAATATGATACGCATTGACGACCGTTTTTCTTGTAATATTGAGCATTTTAGGAATATTTATCTAGAAACCCCCACATCACCAACATAAAGAACGGGGGTCCCTCTGCACGTCGTCCCTGAAACTAACATTGATCCCACAGCTACCTAACCTAGATGAGATAAGGCAGATGAGAAAAAGGCTGGACCTTTCACAACGAGAGCTAGCTTCACTAGCTGGGGTCAGCCAATCGCTCATAGCAAAAATAGAAAAGGGGAGCATAGAACCATCATATGAGAACGTTACGCAAGATCTTCAACGCCTTTGAGGAGATATTGAAGAAACGGGCGCTGGAGGGCAAGAACATGGGAGCCAGGTTCACTGTTGGCGATCTTGCTACCCGTGGGGTTATCTCCATAAGCCCGGAACAAAGCTTGGCGGAGGCTGTGGAGAAGATGATGAAAGGACGCTTTACCCAATTGCCTATTATGGTAGGCGAACGGATAGCTGGAAGTATCACTGATGACAGGATCCGCGATTATACGATAGAAGAGACCAGGAACCAGCGCAAATCATATGACGAGGTCATGCAGACAAGGGTCGAAGAAATAATGGATGACCCGTTCCCGATACTCAGCGAAGATACCCCTATCGAGCTTGCCTCCCTGCATCTGCAACGAGAAGAAGCTGTACTCGTAAGCCGCCGAGGGACGATAATCGGGATATTAACAAGTGCTGACTTCCTGGACCTGGGCCTGCACTAAAGATATAGGTGTACAATGAAGAAGAACGAGCTTGAGCGTACGTTACAAAAGATCCCGCCTCAAAGCAAGCCAAAACCAGGGCTTGAACAATACTCTACGCCGGCATGGATCGCTGCAGATATCCTCTATATCGCTTACGCACAAGGGAATATCGCGGACAAGAAGGTCGTTGACCTAGGCTGTGGAAATGGGATCTTTTCAATAGGCTCTTGGCTCTTAGGTGCAAGATCAGTTCTAGGGATCGATATCGACCCGGACGCGATAGAGGATGCGCGAAGGAACGCTGCTGCCGCTGGTGCGGACATAGAACTTTTGACCGCTGATGTCACTTCACTGACCGAGAAGTTCGACACCGCGATCATGAACCCACCATTTGGCTCTCAACGAAGAGGCGCCGACAGACCTTTCTTGGTCTCAGCAATGAGATCGGCATCAAAGGTGTACAGCCTTCATATGGCCGACACCTTACCGTTCTTATCTGCATACATCACATCTCTGGGCGGAAGGATCGAATTACAAAAAAACTATAAGTTCGAGATACCTCATATGTTCGGATTCCACGAGAAGACCAAGAAGGATTTCGAAGTGGTTCTTATTTACATTCGATCGCTGGACGTGAACAAATGAGCAAGAAAATGGTTCTTCCTGGGGACGAGGTAGCGGTCTCTGAGGAATATATGCCCGCCGAAGGCACATATGAAACTGATGGCAAGATAGTCGCTTCATTAGCCGGAGAGCTAAAACTGGACGATGAGAAAATGGAAGCTAAGGTGGTAACACCTAATCCCCCTCTAGTCCTAAAGAATGGCGACAGCGTGTTCTGCAGGATAACTGATGTGAGAGCAAGCATGGCGATATGCGAGATATTTGCTGTCGAAGGAAAAGATCGTGAGATAGCCGGCGATACTTCTGGAACTATACACGTATCGAAAATATCGTCTGAATATGTACAGGATGTTGGGAGAGAATATCGTCCTGGCGACCTTATAAGTGCTAGGGTCATCCAAATAAAGCCATCTGTACAGCTTACTACTCAGGAGTCACACTTTGGTGTCGTGAAAGCAAGTTGCAGAAGATGCCGTGGTGCTCTAACAAAGCAAGGCAAATCACTCCATTGCACGCCTTGCGATAGAATGGAGGGCCGGAAGATAGCAGATGATTATGGCGACATCAACTATTGAAACTACTTTCAGATGATGGATCCGATAACAATTGACCGATCTGCATGATGCAATGGGCATCATATGGGTCGGTTGAGGGTTAACTGCCCTGCCTTTTATTACGGGGCTTCTTGATCCATCCTAGCTGAGCACATATCGTTCGATGGCATATCTAGGGGCGACCCGTCAACTAGTTTTAGTCCCTGTCGTTCCGACCATCTAGTTATTGAGGGAACGATACCAATATGGCTTTAGTAACACCGACGTCACGATAGCTCCGATCGTGATCCCTAGACATGATGCAAGATCCACATTCCAAGTGACCGAACGTAGGTCAGACGTCGATAGGTCATGCGCTTGCTCACCTTCCCCAGCTAGCGCAAAGGAGTCCACGAGAGCAGGAAAAGATAAAACTATATGTAACGTAGTTGTTAGACGCGATTAGGTGAAAGATGACCAAGACCAATGAGGACCTCGTCCGCGAAATCAATGAACTCCGTACGGAGATGAAGCAGATGAAGGAGATCTTGAATATGCTGTTCACCATCGTCGTAGAATCGGAATCCGATGAAGAGGATGACGATGACGAGTTCTCCGGATATCCTGCTTTCATTCAGGATGTACCAAAGTTCAATAATTGAACCCTTTACCTGAGCAATTGAACTGAGCCGGTCGATGGACAAAGATTCACTTTCGGCCACTTCATATCAGGCTCAATGTAATGGGCGACCCCATCCTTCGGGACTGACTTCTTGATCTGCTCAAGCTACTTTTATCACTTTGGTTGACATATATATCATTCACTTTCTGCGAGCATAGTTCGGATCATACTACCTCGATCCTCCCGCAAAGACCACTAGCGACGTGTTATGGTCGCATCCACATCAATATCAGAACAGAGGGTACCGGCCTCCGGGTCACTGACAGATACTGATCAGCACTTATTATCACATTATATCTATCTGAGGATCTTACTCTTAATAGGCAGGGAATAAGATGAAGGTAGTTGTTCTTCTATCCGGCGGTATCGATTCACCAGTGGCAGCATATGAGATGGGAAGGCTTGGAGCGGACCTTGTGCTCTTGCATATGGACAATCGACCCTATGCGGACAACAGCGCTATCGAGAAAGTAAAAAAGCTGGCGACCATCCTTGAAGAAAAGCTTGATCGGCCGGTCGAGCTCTTCACCGCCCCTCACGGTTACAATCAGTTAATGATCTCTGAGAAGTGTCAGAAGAATCTTCAGTGCGTCCTTTGCAAGAGGGTCATGCTAAAGGTCGCGCGCAACGTAGCAAAAGCGATCGGTGCAGATGCTATAGTGACCGGTGAATCGCTAGGACAGGTGGCATCACAGACCCTTTATAACATACAATCTGAGCAGAGCGGACTGGATTTCCCCGTCCTTCGTCCGCTTATCGGTCTGGACAAGATAGAGATCGAAAGGATAGCTAAAGAGATAGGAACCTATGAGACCTCGATAACAAAGGGCACTCCATGCACCATAGTGCCATGCAGACCGATTACCATGGCTACCCCTGAGATGATCATTGAAGAAGAGAAGAAACTCGACCTAGAGGGCCGTGCCGCGGAGTCAGCTGAAGAGGCTTTCTCGCTTAGAACAGGGAACAGTTGCGGTACCTAGACTCATCGAGCATGTCCGGGGTCACCCTTGTGATGTACCTGGCCTGTACCTTTGAGATATACAAGGTATTGCTCCCTACCTTTACCTTGAGATCCGTATCCTTGGGCTCCTTTACAGAGATAGGCAGTATGACTGGCCCATTACAGGATGTTGATACACGGTAGTCCTGCTTATTTTTCTTTATGAAATCTATGACCTGATCGTCCACTTCGATTGACATTTAATAGGAAAGATGGCCCGATCATATATAGTATTTATTACGAACCATTTTCTTGGTCGTCGACATTAGGCCTATTCGTGAGATATGTGATCGATACATCGGCGCTGTTCTCGATGGAGGACCTTCCCCAAGGCGATCTGTTCGTAACACCGGGTGTTATCAGGGAACTTGAGAAGTACAAGGACCGCAGGCTAGTATACTGGGAAGAGATGCTTAAGGTATCCGAGCCATCAACGGCCTCCCTGTTAGAGATAAAGAAGGCCGCCATCTCAACAGGCGATGACGCGCGGCTATCGCCGGTGGACATAAGCATTCTTGCGTTGGCAAAGGAGCTTGGGGCTGTCCTGTTGAGCGATGATTATTCCATCCAGAATGTTGCTCGATATCTTTCGATACCTTTCAAAGGTGTCGGCATGAAGGAAATAAAAGAGGTCATCAAATGGAGCTACCGATGCACTGGATGCGGAAAATATTGGGACAAGAATATGAATGAGTGCCCTATCTGCGGCTCCCCTTTGAAAAGTAAACGCTCAAGGGAATAATGGCTGGCACCGTATCATCTTGCCCATGCGCCTTTCTCCTAGCAATCTCATCGAGAATTCCAACCGATGATTTCCTCCAAGGAACATATCGGCTAGCATCTTCGTACGTACCGCCGTGTGCAGAGGTATATACACCTGCCTGTGCCACGATGCCTCATATAAGCTCAACGGAGCGCCTTCGGTCACATGTTTGGCTGCTGCAATGCCCGCTGATCTGCCGCAGATCATAGCTATCGGTATGCCACCACCGTTCACCGCCATTACATGGCCTGCAGCGTCTCCCACAACTAGGCCGTTCTCAACATATGTTCTTTTTATCGGACCCTTGGATGGAACTAGCTTACCGATCGATCCCGATCTAACATTCAATCCGCGGGATTTAATGAAAGCATCGAGATGATCAGTGATCTTGCCACTGGCCCAGCGGGGTGCTACGCCTATGCCGATGTTCGCGCCATTCTTCTTCGGAAGGACCCATGCATAGGCCCCTGGTGCGATGCTCCCAAAGTGCATCTCCATGATAGGTTCGAAATCCCCCTCAGCCATGGTTGTCACTGCTGGGTACATATCACGGTTAGGTGGAAGTCCTAACTTTTCCCCCACCTTTGATACAGGGCCATCGGCACCTATGACGACCTTTGATCTGAACTCTTGGTCCTTCGTCCTGACCATACCGTCCTTTACGTCGACGACAAGGGACCCTGTAATTATCTCAGCACCAGCCATCCTGGCCTTGTCCGCAAGATGCTTATCGAACCTGTCCCTGTCAGTGGTATAGCCTTGGAAAGGTATGTCCCAAGAGCGTCCAGACGGCGAATACATGCGGAATATGTCCATTCGCCTTGATATCAGATGATGCGGAATATCGAAGATCTTGTCCAGGTCATCTGCATGAGGTAACATCGTTCTCAGCTCTTCTGTGAGCGGCATGAACTCCCCACATGCGACCGGCTCGCCTATCACCTTTTTACGTTCAAGAACGAGAACGGATGCACCATTAAGCGCCGCATGCTCAGCCGCAGAACTTCCAGCTGGTCCACATCCTATGACGATGACATCGAAATCCTTGTTCATATTCTTCCTCCAAGGCGCCATTGTTGGGTCCTCGGCAATGATCACTATGACCTTCTGTTAACAACGGTATCAGCTAGATCGAATAAAGCGTCCTTGTATACTGATGGGTCCAGGACATCAAGGTTCGATAATGCCTTCTCCTTAAAGTTCTGGGCATATTCTCTTGCTTTCTCCAGAGCATCGCTCTTAGAAACGATCTCGACCGCCATCTGGATATCTTCAGAGGTCTTTGTCTTACTTTTATAAACAGTCCTAATAAAATCCTTGTCGCCCGATCCCTCGTTCATTGCCAACATCAGGGGGAGGTTAGGTTTTCCGTCCAGTATGTCCATGCCACGAGGCTTGCCGATATCCGCTTCATTGCCTACTATATCGAGTATATCATCAACTATCTGGAAGGCATAGCCGATGTTAAGGCCGAACTCGCCCAGAGCATGAAGCTGAGATGTAGAGCCCTCACCGATATAGGCACCTACCCTTGCGCTCGCCTCCATGGGCTTAGCTGTCTTACCATTGATTATCTTAAGATAAGTCTCGACCGGAGCCGATGTCTCATGCTCGACCTCTGTCTGTAATATCTCGGATTCCGCCATTTTGGTACATGCATCTGCGACCATGTTAACGATGTCCACAGCGTCCATTACGCCACCTAGGCGAAAGCCTTGGACGAACAGGAAATCCCCAGTTATCAGGGCGCGTTGTACACCATACTTCTTGTATGCTGCTATCGCCCCTCGCCGAGTGTCCGAACCGTCATTGATATCGTCATGCACCAATGTGGCTGAATGAATCAGCTCAAAGGCGGTCGCAAGCCTGATCACCCTGTCAACGTTCTTTCCATTCACAGCGTGGAACGACAGTAGACCTATGCCAGGTCTTATCCGCTTTCCACCAGACCTGACCACATGCATTGCTATCTCTGTTAAAAGTGGTTGCTGGGTGGTTATGGTCTCAATGATCATCTCTTCGACACGTTGGAGATCATCCTTGATGGGGCGGTCCCAGCTCGTTCCCATACGCCGTCATAATACTAACTCCATACTTAATCATTCCTGGCAAGAGCAAAAGCAAAGTATTTCATGGATAGCCTACAGAAGAAAGTACATGATCGAAAGTACCAAAAAAGCCTGGAAGATGAGAGTATCGGAGTGCGCTCAGTACGATTTTGTATCATTGCCGTACAGTTCTACAATGCTAGAGGTCGCAAAGGCGATCATCTCCGGCAATAAACAAGCAGCGGTCATCTCGGAGAATAACGATGTAATGGGGATAGTATCGGATACGGACATCGGTAGATTGGCAGCGATGGGGCTGAGCCTAGAGGAGGCGCATGTCGAGGACTATCTGACCGCCTGTATGCTGACCGGTTCACAGCCGTGCATACAGATAAAGGAGAATGACCTTTTGATCGATGCGCTAAAGGTAATGGAGAACTACTCTGTTGGAATGATATTGGTAATAAACGAAAATAATGAGCTCGTCGGGACGCTGACTGTCCTTCGATGCTCTAAAGGGTTATATTGAAGAGGTTTACGCACCGCCCCAAGGCAATGAGGGGAATGCACCCTGAGCCGCATGTATGCAGAAGTTCAGGACCTGATCTGGCCATATACCTAGGACAATGACCCCAACAACGCACATCAGGACCGCTGCTGTCATCGTCTTAGGTATCTTGAACTTCTCCTTTGATGGCCCCTCGTCCACATACATGTATTTCACTATGCGCACATAGTAGTAAAGGGACAGCGCAGAGTTGATGATACCAGCCACTGCTAGCCATAACAGCCAGCTCTGAGACGGGGTCGACGATGCGAATATTGCTGATGAGAATATCAGGAACTTGCCCTCGAACCCTGCCAGTGGCGGAATGCCTGCTAGCGATAGCAGCATGATCATCATGGCGAATGCCATGAGCGGCGCTCTCTTGGCGAGACCTTTGTAATCGGATATGTTCTCGCCGAGTGAAACATATGCTAGTGCCGCAACGATCATGAAAGCACCAGCTTTCATGAATGCATGCGCCAATATCATGTAAAGGCCACCGGCCACTGCATATTGCGTAGAAACAGGTATGATCATCAGGATGTAACCTGCTTGCGCTATGGATGAGTAGGCGAGCATGCGCTTGATATTCGTCTGGGAAAGCGCCATGATGTTGCCCACGGTCATCGTGAGAACGGCAAGTACTGCGAACATGATCTGCCAGTCAGCCCTGAGCGCTATAACCGCGATCAGGAATATCTTGAACAATGCAGCCAGGCCCATCTTTTTTGAGCCAGATGCGAGCAGACCGGACACCGGGGTCGGAGCGGCCTCGTATACATCTGGAGCCCACATATGGAATGGCACTATAGCGACCTTGTAACCGAAGCCAGCTACGATCATGACGATAGCCAGCAGGGAAACGGCGGTCATTCCACCCCCGTTCTCGTAGTATGAATTTATCCCCGCAAAGCTTGTCGAGCCCGTTACACCGTATAGCAATGAGATGCCGTACAGGGCGATAGCGGATGAGAGGGCGCCGATGATGTAGTACTTTGCAGCACCTTCTGCTCCCCTCTTATCCTTCTTGCGGAACGAAACGAGCGCGAACGATGAAATGCTGGCGAGCTCAAGACCTACGAACAGCGTTATCAGTTCAAGGGATGAAGCGACTATCATCATGCCTACGACAGATAGCAGGATAAGGGAGTAGTACTCCGCAATGTGCCTATCCTTCTCAACATACCTTGCCGAGGTAAGGATGACAACGAATGCCACCACTATGAATACTGCATCGAAGAGGCCAGCGAAATAGTTCAGCTGTACAAGCGATGTATTTGCTCCTCCTAAGATGTACGAACTGTTCTCATATAGCAAATACAGCAGGGCGAGTGCCGAAGCACCTAGCCCTGTAAGCGATATAGCGGCCATTGCTTTGCTTGACTTGAACAACAGATGGACCGCAGGTAATGCGACCGCGAAGGCGACCAGCACTAACTCAGGATATATTGCACTGAAATCAGTCATTCTAGATCACCCCACTTATCATCCCGGGAAGTCCACGAATTATCCCGGGAAGTCCACTTATTACCCTGGGTACTGAAGGCACGATATATTGGAATATTAGGTTGGGCCAGATACCGAAAAGGACTATCAGTCCTACCAATACAGCTATTGGCGCCATCTCGAACCAATATGCATCGTGGATATGTTCGGTCTCGACCTTTGTCGTCATCTCTCCGAATATGGTCCTCTGCATAGCCCACAGATAATACGCAGCTGTAAGGCCAACGGTGATTATCGGGATAAGGACCCAGAATCCGATGTAATTATATGTGGCAGTGAACACAGAGAACTCGGCCACAAATCCTATCATGCCTGGCAATCCAAGGGAGGCTAGGAAACCGACCACCATGACCGTAGCGATAACTGGTATCTTGGCAGCTAGACCGCCAAGTTTAGGTATCTCCCTTGTACCAACATGATGCTGGAACATACCGCAGGTCATGAAGAGGACTGCTGTTATCAGGCCATGTGCGAACATCTGGAAGACAGCCGCAGCCACACCCAGCTGGGACAGGGTCGCTATACCTAGCATGACTATACCCATATGGCTGATGGATGAGTATGCGACCATCTTTTTCAGATCAGTTTGAGCGATGCACGCAAATGCACCATATATTATGGCTACAATGCCGATTACTACCATTAAGATCTGGAAATAGTGCGCTGCATCGCTCAGCGTGTATAAACAGATCCTTATGATACCATATGCACCCATTTTGAGCAATATACCGGCAAGTAAGATCGAGCCAGCGGTGGGCGCTTGAACATGTGCGTCAGGTAGCCATGTATGGAATGGCACCATTGGCATTTTTACGATGAAACCAAAGAACAACGCACCGAATATTATCAGTTGCAGGCCTAGGCTGAACTGAGGTGAGACCGTCGCGATCGTCACCATGCTGAAGGTACCATACCCAAGGTATGCAGCCGCTTCGAAATACAGCGCAAAGATACCTAGGAGCATTACCAGGCTTGCTACATGAGTATATATGAAGAACTTAAGAGAGGCATATGCCCTGTTCGGACCACCCCATATGGCGATGAGGAAATACATCGGTATGAGGACGATCTCCCAGAACACATAGAAGAGGAAATAGTCCAATGACATGAACACGCCAAGGACTCCCACTTCTAGTATGAGCATAAGACCCATGTACTGGTTGGTTCTCTCAGTTACATCCCATGAGAACAGGATAGCTAGGAAGCATAGCAAGGTGCTCAAGAACACCATGGGTATGCTGATACCATCAACACCCAGGCTATAGCTGATGCCCAACTGGCTGATCCAAGTATAGCTCTCTGTATATTGGAACGATGTGAGTGATGGGCTCGCCAGCGAGAAATCGAACAGCAAAAGGCCAGAAAGGGCCAGTGCTATGCCTGAGAATATCAGGGCTACCCACTTTGCGGTCTTAGCTTCTTTTGTTATGAAGAATGTCGCCACTGCACCTATCAGCGGGAATATCAGCAGCAGAGTTAATATTGGAATATTCTCTAACATTTATAGGACACCTCCTATAAAGAACAGGAGGATCACAAGCAACGAAACGCTCACGACCACGACCGCTGCATATGTTTGAACGAACCCGGTCTGGGCGCGGCGCAGGCGGTTCCCACCACGCAGGGTCCCTACTCCAATGAGGTTTATCAGGCCATCAATCACACGGCGGTCGAATATATCGACAACCTTCGCGATCCCACTTACTATCTTCGTGGCGAACAGATCGTATCCCGCCTTGAACCCGTAACGTGCGGTCAGCATGTTGCTGAGCTTTTGGCGGAAGGGGGTCGCAACGAAGACTTTCGAATCGATGCTGTGCTTGTAGTACACAAAGTATGCCAGCAATATGCCTGATGAAGCAGCAAGCAGCGAGACGTATGTTAGCCATGATGTGAAGATATCAGCTAGCACGCTCAGGGCGCTTTCTGAGGCCATTGTGAACACATTGACTGGAACCATCACTTGACCGAAGTTGAACAGTATCACTAACCCAGAAACAGTTGCGAATACTGCCAAGATCATCATTGGGACGGTCATGATCTTTGGGGATTCATGAGCATGCTCTGCTTCGTGGCTCCTTGGTTCCCCACAGAAAGTCATGAACCACAGTCTGAACATATAGAATGCGGTCATGAAAGCTGTGACAACCCCTAGCACCCACAGCACATAGAACGCTGGGTTCGTTGCACCGGCTTGGAAAGTCACAGATAAGATGTCATCTTTACTCCAGAACCCGCTGAACGGCGGTATACCTGATATGGAGATACATCCTATGAGCATGACGAACGAAGTTATCTTAAGTTTCTTCCTAAGACCGCCCATAAGACGCATATCTTCCGTATGGACGGCATGAATGACCGCACCCGCGGACAAGAACAACAGTGCTTTGAAGAACGCATGGTCCAACAGATGCAGCATGGCAGCGCTGTAACCAGCATTGGGTTGCCCGCTCACAGCGAATATGTATCCGCCTGCTCCTAAGGCAAGCAGCATATAACCTAACTGCGAGATCGTGGAATATGCCAGCACTCTTTTGATGTTCATGTTATTGAGTGCCATCGTTGCAGCGAAGAACGCTGTGAAGCCACCGATTATGGCTATGATCAGTAAGGTGTTAGGTGTTTGAACAAGCAATGGGTATGACCTAGCGACCAAGTAGATACCTGCGTTGACCATCGTAGCGGCATGTATCAAAGCAGAAACTGGCGTTGGACCTTCCATCGCATCCGGTAACCAATCATGTAACGGGAACTGAGCGGACTTGCCGATCGCTCCGCCGAACAGGAAGAACGTTGCAAGCGTCAGGAGCATGTTGGAACCCGTCCAGTTCGAGGGGTTCAGGACGGTCGTGTAGTCAAGGTTGTGGACCCCAACGAACAGGATCATAAGGCCGATCATGAACATTATGTCCCCGACCCTGGTCACCAGGAATGCTTTCTTGGCAGCTGAGGCCGCTGCTGGCTTGGTGAACCAGAAACCGATAAGGAGATATGAACAAAGCCCTACAAGCTCCCAGAATATGAACATCTCAAGGAAGTTAGAGGACAATACCAGCCCAAGCATGACACCGATGAACAGGGAGATCTCAGCGTAGTATCTTCTCTTCCTATCTCCCTCCTCATGCATGTATCCTACTGAATATATCACTACCAGAGTAGCGATGACAGATACGACGATGAGCATCAGCGCGGTCAGGCTGTCGAGATAGATACCCACGTTGAACTGGAAGCTACCTATAGTGATCCAATTGAGATAGTAGACATACGGTGTTGTTACCCCACCAGTAAGCACTTCTATGGCGACCAATATGGATAGGAAACAGGACACTATGGCCAGGCCTATAGCTATCCAGGCACCGCCTTCCTTCATCTTCTTACCAAAGAACCCCACTATGACGAATGCGAGCAGAGGGAATACGGGGATCAACCAGGCAATATCGCTCCAGTACACTTTTACCACCTCAACAGGTTGATCTCATCTACATTGATCGTCCCTTTTGTTCTGTTAAGATTCATGATGATCGCTAGACCTACCGCCACCTCAGCAGCGGCTATAGCGATAGAGAACAAAGCGAACACTTCGCCGGAATAGCTACCAGTATAAGCTGCGAAAGCTACGAAGTTTATGTTCGCAGCGTTAAGCATTATCTCTATGCTCATTAGAACGATTATGCCGTTCCTCTTTGTCAGGGCACCGAAGGCACCAATAACAAATAGGATGGCAGAAAGCCCGAGGAAATACTCTATCGGGATCATTCCTTTTCCTCCTGTGCGATAAAGACACCGGCTAGCATGGACGTGAACAGGACGAACCCTACGATCAAGAATGTCAGACCATAATCACTGAACAGCACGTTGCCAAGCATTACAGTGAAATCATCTGGAATATTCTGTAACTGCCAATTGGGCCAGCTGGACAACACAAGCGTACCGAACATAATGGCCATTAACAGGCCTGCTACAAAGGAAGCATAGATCAACTTCTTATTCACGGCGATCACCGCCTAACAGCCGGCGCTTCGTTAGCATGATACCGAACAGTATCAGGACAGGGACCGCACCGACGTATACTAAGATCTGGATTATGGCCAGATATTCAGCGTTCAAGAACAGGTATAGGATACCTATCATGAGGAATACTATGATCAGATATATTGCACTACGAACAATCTCTTTCGTGTACAACATAGCGATAGCCCCCCAAATGGCGATCGCAGAGAACACGATAAAGAAGAACAGGTCCCACTGCATCACTCCACCTCCTTCATGTTCAATGCGGACTTAGGACACTCCTCAACGCAGGTCTCACAGCTTACACACTTTTCTTTATCGATCTGTGGCCTCTTTATCGGACGTCCTTTCTCATTTACCCCGACCTCTTTCATGGTAACTGCATCGGTAGGACAGACCTTAGCGCACTTGGAACAGCCAATGCACTTTTTGTCCTCTAAGTCGGGTATCTCCTTGGTCTTTGTCTGTTCCATTTTTCCAGCCTTTAGCTCAGCAGGTGTGACCGCTATGATGCGTATCTCATTCCCAGGTACGCCTTTGTACTGAAGCCTGTAGGGATCATAGATCATTTCTGCCCTAGTATACGTCGCCAATTCATACTCCGGCGTTACGATCATCGCCTGCGTTGGACAGTATTCTGAACAGTAGCCGCACATCATGCAACGCCCAATGTTGACGCTTGGACGCTTGACCTTTTCAGCTGGCTTACCCTCTTCGTGCTTTATATCGTCGACCTCGACCAGGTCGATGCATCGTGTCGGGCACTGACGCATACATATCCCGCAACCGATGCACTTCTCGAAGATCAGACCAGGTCGTCCACGGTAGCAATCTGGCAATTTCAGTTTTTCCCATGGGTACAGGATCGTGTTAGGCCTGTGTATGGTCGATTTTACCATTTGCTTGAAAGTTATGTACATTGGGCGGATCACGAAGCCTTTCCTTAATTTCCGCTCAGCTTCTGTCCTGACGGTCTCGTCAGCCATTTCAGAACCACCCCATGCTCTTTAACAATACTGCTATGAACAAGTTGATTACTGCTAGAGGCAACAGCTTCTTCCATCCGATGTTCAGGATCTGGTCGATCCTGACCCTTGGCAGCGCTGCCCTTATCCAGATCATGATGAAGAATACGATGAACGTCTTTAACAGGAACCAAGCCTCTTGTGGTATAAGGTTCGGGAACGGACCGATTCACCCACCTAGGAATAATAATACGACCAATGCTGAAGCAGCGTATCCCCGGAAGTAATCTGAAAGCATCAGAAGACCGAACCTCATACCGGGATATTCAGTACCCCAGCCTTCGACCAGCTCAGCCTCAGCTTCAGGAAGATCGAACGGCACCCTTTCCGCTTCTGCGGTCACGGAAACAAAGAATACCACAAAGCCGATGAACAACGGGATACAGTACCAGACATTATTCTGAGCATTGACGATATCTCCGAAGTTCAAGCTACCGGACAAGATGACGACGGATGCTACACAAAGTAGCATTGGCACCTCATATGCTATGAGCTGTGCAGCCGCCCTCATGCCGCCTATCAAGGTATATTTGTTGTTGGAAGCCCAGCCACCGAGGAGTATACCGAACGGGGCGATACCAAATATTGCAAGTGTGAACAGGACCCCGAGCTGAACATTCGACATGTAGAATCCGGAGCTCAGAGGGATCGTTGCTAGCAACAATATTGAGGAACCTATAACGATGATCGGAGCGGCATTGAAAATTCCCTCATCAGCCGACTCGGGTATTATTATTTCTTTTAAAAAGGTCTTCAGGCCATCAGCGATGTTCTGGAAGTATCCTAGGGGCCCGACCATGGTGGCACGACGGTCCATTATGCGGCCCAACATCTTCCTCTCCTGCCATATCATCGTGATATTGATCAGGAACCCCGCGATGAACACTATTATCGCTATCAGTATCGTAGCTAGAACGCCTAGAACTGTCACTGCGACCCACCCAGCTTTGCAGGCCATGTGCTCCGAGCCAACCGACTATCGGGCCTACTATGTCGACGAATAGCCAGTAGACTATGCCATAACAGAACGAATAAAGATCGACGTACATTCAATTCACCTGTCCGTCTCACCAAGGCACATATCCACCATACCCATGATGGACGGCACATCCGCCACCTTACATCCGTTGACCATAACTGGAGCAGCTGATACAGTAACGAAGATGGGGCTCCTTACCTTTAGACGGTACGGTTTGTCGGTCCCATCGCTTATGATATACATGAGGCTCTCACCCCTTGGGTCCTCAGCATGCGCCATGCCTGTCCCGACCGTCGGGTTCCTTTTAGATAGTTTCAATCTAACCGGCCCCTCCTTCGGCATCTTCTTGAAAGCGTCACGGACTATCTGGCAGGACATCCTCATTTCGTCCATCCTGACGCGATATCTTGCGTAACAGTCGCAAGTGTTACTGACGCATGCCTCGAAATCTATGTCAGCGTATGCATTGTATGGATCGTTCTTTCGGATATCATAATGGACCCCGCTTCCCCTTAATGATGGACCAGTTACCCCTAGATTGATGGCATCTTCTGCTTTCAGCATGCCAAGACCGTCCATCCTCATCCGGAAGATCTTGCTCCGGTCGATCATATCCTCATATTCGTTGATACGCTTATCGAAGTAATCCAGGGTGCGAAGGACATCCCTCTCCCAGTTTGGAGGAACATCGTTCCTTACCCCACCGATGCGCGGATAGTTTGTTGTCATCCTTGCACCACAAAGGGATTGGAAGAGATCCATGAACAGCTCACGTTCGCGCATGCAATACAGGAATATCGTTAGGTTGCCGAGGTCAGTGCCTACGGCAGCGAGCCACATAAGATGTGAGGATATCCTTTGCAGCTCCTCAGATATGACACGTATGTACTTGGCACGTTCAGGGACCTCTATATCCATAAGGTCCTCGACAGCCATGCAGTACACCTGGCTCCAAGTATATGATGAGCCATAGCACAGCCTGTCCGCCATGGGGATTATAGTATCATAGCGGCGGTTCTCGGCCATCTTCTCCCAGCCTCGGTGAAGGTAGCCCACGATCGGTTCCGAGTCAACGACAGTCTCACCATCAACCTTGACCCGCAGGTTCCACAATCCATGCGTCATGGGGTGCTGCGGGCCCATATTTATCCACATCTCTGCCATGATCACGGCCCCCTGAATTCGAAATCCTTACGGAATGGGTAGAACTTGTAATCCTGCGGAAGCATTATGCGCTTCAGGTTCGGGTGGCCCTTGAAAATGATCCCGAACATATCATAGGTTTCTCGCTCGTGCCAATTAGCGCCGCCCCACAATGGGGTCACTGAGTCGACCTCTGGATCATCATGCGGAAGATCAACGACTATCTCGATCGTAGAATTATTTGTGTACGACGAAATGTGGTAAACGGTCTGGAACTTATCCTTTCGATCTACACCACATACGCAAGAGCATTGGCCAAAATCAAGCTTCTCCTTGATGAACTTGCAAAATTGGAATAATACTTCCTTGTCTACGTCAACATATACCCTACGAGGCTTGCTCTTTGAGGAGGTCCTGACGCCAGTTGGGAATTCTGTGGCGATACTGCTTTTGATCTCATCAACTGTAATGATCTTTACAACTGCGTTCAAATCGCTCACCTCACTTGATCAATAAAGTACCCTGTTGCTGGATCCTTATCTTCTGTTGAAGCTTCAGGAAACCATCTATCATTGCTTCTGGCCTTGGAGGGCAACCTGGAATATATACATCAACGGGAATGAAAGTGTCCAACCCCTGTATCGTGTTATATGAATCGTACCATGGACCACCAGAGATCGCACATTCTCCCATTGCCACGACCCATTTCGGCTCTGCCATCTGCTCATAAAGCCTTCGCAGGTCAGGTCTCAGATTGTTTGTGATCCATCCATTTACCAATAGAACATCTGACTGCCTTGGAGTAGAACGATATATGACCCCTAATCTTTCAGCATCGTAACGGCACGCTGATGCTGCTGCCATCTCCAGAGCGCAACATGCGATACCAAAGTGAAGGGGATGTAGTGAGTTCCTTTGTGCCCAGCTCCACATTGGAGCGGTCATCTTATCCATCATTCTCTTTGTGCCACTGGCCCTGATTATTTCGTCCAGGGCATTATTTGACCATTCCATGAACTCTTCCTTGTTCATTGCTATAGCGTTAGGATACAGGCTTAGATCCAAAGTCTCTCCTCCTTCTTTAGAGCGTAGAACACCCCGATCAGGAGAAGGCCGAAGAACCCAAGCATATAGATCTTAGTATCCGTGAGACCATTGCCGAACTGTGAGAAGGCCAAACCCCAGATCATAAGAAAAACAGTCAAAAGATCGAAAATAACGAAAATAATCCCGAACATATAATATTGGAATGTAAATTGGATATTGGCCTCTCCGATAGGAGCCTCTCCACATTCATATGTGGTTCTCTTAAGCGGCGTGATATGCGTTGGCCTAAAGAACCTAGAAGCCCAGAATGAGGCTACAGGGAATCCTATGGCGAACAAAGCAAAGATAGCTATTGGTAAATAAGTATCCAAGAGCATTGAAGGAAGAATATGATTCCTCTATAAATACGTTGCCACAGATTATATGCGCTGGCACTGATATTATCAGCCTGGGTATAAAGAGGATCGCTACCTTTTTTTGGCGACGATTATCATAGAACGAAAAATGATAATATCTACTCTTTATATATCACCTATCTAAAAGGACCCTTCGCGAATTGAGGGGGAGAATGAACAGAAAAGATAGCACTTGATCGAGGTTAGCAGCATTTACGTTTCTGAAGTGACCTTTTCTCGCAAATAGCAATATGATGCACCTTGATCAGGTCTAGCTTGCTCAGACCTAACAAATAGTTTTTCCTAGACGGCGGGAAAGCCTAAGAAGATGAGATATTTCATATCTTTACATATCATTAACTATTTTGCCTGCATCGCATGGCGCAAGAGGGGACATCGATGAGCAAGAAATATGGGTTCATTGGAGCAGGCAATATGGCCGTAGCATTGATAAAAGGTATAATCTCCAGTGGTTTGGCGTCCCCGGAGGATATCATCGCTAGCGAACGTACGCCTCAAAAGAGAGAGAACTGTCGCTAGAGAACTAGGTATCGCGGTCACCTCAGATATCACAGATGTGGCACGTTCTTCAAACACCCTGATACTGGCCATTAAACCAGCCGGGATAGGTCCGGCACTAGATGGAATAAGGCCGTTCATTACAAAGCACCATATCGTGATCTCCATTGCCGCAGGGGTAAAACTATCATTTTTAGAGTCCCACCTTCCTCAAGAGACCAGGGTCGTTAGGGTGATGCCTAACCAGCCATGCATGGTAGGTGCTGCGGCTTCGGCATTTTCCCTCGGAAAAGCAGCGGATCCTGAGGACGAGCGGTCCGTACAGGAAATATTCTCCTCGGTCGGGATGGCTTTCTGCGTAGATGAAAAGTTATTAGATGCGGTAACTGGGCTTAGCGGCAGCGGACCGGCATATGTGTATCTTGTGATCGAATCGATGGCAGAAGGCGGCGTTCTTGCAGGTCTTCCGAGGGACCTATCCATCAAGCTTGCGGCGCAAACTGTATTAGGTGCCGCAAAGACCGTTCTTGAGACCAATGGTCACCCCGCTCAGCTCAAGGATACTGTCACATCTCCAGCCGGGACAACGATAGAGGGGCTCAAGGTGCTGGAGGTCGGAGGGGTGCGTGGTTCCTTCATAAAGGCGGTCGAAGCTGCATCAAAACGATCCATAGAACTGGGGAAGAACTGAACTTTCAGTTATGTTTGCGCCTGAACATCCCAAGAATGGCCTTTGGCATGTTCATATATATGCTGGGGGTCCTCCATTCCAGGTCCCTTTTTTGACATATCGTAGATTCCATCAGCTCATCGCCTCGCATCTTTAGGTCTGCCATTGCTTTGGACCGCTCATTATCGTCCTTAATGTTCATGGCCATCGAGACATCATTCATAAGTGCCCTAGCGTTCTCGGACCTCTCCCTGATGAGTTTGAGATCGTCCCTTGATATCTGCCCGGCTTCAGCCCTTACTTCATTAAGCTTATCGGCCGCATTATACGATGTTTCTACGATCTGGTCCCTTGTCATCCACAGCGTCTCATAGGAGAGAACGTCCCTCCAATATGGATAAGCTAATCGTGCACGATGCTCTTCCAATGTTCTAGCGAACTGCTTGTACCCGAACTTACCAGGGTCCTCGAACGCGATGCTACCGGGGTCAAGGAACGGTGCTAAAGGAGAGGTGAAAAAGCTCAGACGATCATCATTGTTCGTAGTTCCGTACATATGCCTAGCGAAGTCCGATGAGCCGATGGCTGATCCGATCGTCTGCTCCGGCAGGCCGATCATGAAAAATATATCAACTCTTTTGCACCCGTTCGCCAATGCACTGGTGATGCTCTTCTCCATCGATGCGTTATCAAAGTGTCGACCCAACGCATACCTGACCTTCTCATCATGGGAATCTGGCGAGAACTGGATAGAATAATCACTGAACGTAGCATCAGCTTGCTCAAAGAATGATGAGGATGCTGGGGTGAATGTCTCAAGGATCACCTGTCCATCGACCTTTAACCTTCTTGCTTCGCTGAAGAACCTATTTGCATAATCTGGTCCGTTCTGTCTAAGGTCACCTACAACGAAAATAGGAGCGTTCATCAGTCCTTGGATATCTGAGATGTCCTGAGCGACCTTTTCCGGGCTTCTAAAAGCTGGCCTGGTCCTTCCAAGCACTCTCTTCATGGCTCCACATGAACCACCACATTCGGCGCAGTTCATTGAGCAGCCTCGCACAGTGAACACTGCGGTCAGCGGGTATCTGTCCCAATCCTTGAAGGGCATGACCCCTTCAAGGTCCCGATGCCGTATGACCGATCTCATCATCCAACCATAATCGACCTCGACATTGTCCAAGTCGTTGGGGACACAAGTGAGATCGTTCACATGAACCCTCCCAGAGGCATCCTTCCATGTAAGGTTCGGCACTTTTGATAGGTCCTCGCTCTTGCTTAAGCTATCCATGAGCTCAACGATGGGCTCTTCTACAGAATCCCCTCTTAGGACAAGGTCCACCTGCGGATATCTTATCAGTTCCTCATGGAAATAGGACGACGAGAAACCGCCCATTAGTATCTTGGACGAAGGATGTAGGCCCTTGACCATCTTGGCCACTTCAAGTGCCCCATGGGCATGTGGCAGCCAATGAAGATCTATCCCGAAGACGTCAGCCTCAAGCTTTGACAGATATCGCTTTACGTCAAGCTTCGGATGGTTCAACATCAATGTGGCCAGGTTCACTATCCTTACGTTATACCCTGCTCGGTCCAGCCTAACAGCCATCGTTGTGAAACCGAAAGGATACATTTCGAATACAGGGGTCGATGGCACAAGATCGCTCACAGGGCCGTAGAAAATGGATTCCTTCCTGAAATCATATACGCTCGGCGCATGTAAGAATATCAGATCTTCTTTATGCAAAACCCATCCCCCTTAGGGTAAGTGAGCGTGTACGGTTGGAACATACTTATGACTTTCTCATTGTCCAAAGCGTCTCTTTCTCATTTGATACGATCGGATGGCCCTAAGAAAATCGATCTTCCTGAAACCTGGCCAATAAACATCCGTAAAGTATAGCTCTGAATAAGCAAGCTGCCATAGAAGGAAGTTAGAGATCCGCTCTTCCCCTGATGTTCTAAGTATAAGGTCTGGATCAGGGAAATCAGCTGTGTAAAGGAAGTTCGAGAACATGCTCTCGTCGATATCTTCCACATTCAGATTACCGTCCTTGACCTTCAATGCTATTTGCTTTATGGCCTGGATCATCTCTTGTCTTGAGCCATAGGCTGTGGCGATATTGTAATAATAATTGGTGTAGCATGATGTCTTTGATTCTGCATATTCTATGGCATTCCTGACCCTTGTCGGAAGAAGATCACGTTGCCCGATCATTGTGATCTTTATGCCATTCCTGTGCACACGATCATCATCACCCAGTCGATAAAAATTATCCTCGAACAGTTTCATTAGCGATTCGAGCTCATCAGTTTCCCGATGGAAGTTCTCAGTGGACAATGCGTATACTGTAAGGACCTTGATGTTCAATTCCATGCACCAATCAAGAAGTTCTTCCAGCTTGTCCTTACCCCTTACATGTCCCTCTACAGAGGTTAGACCGAACTCTTTGGCGAAACGGCGATTGCCATCCATGATAACAGCTACGTGATGAGGCATTGGTAGCTCCTTTACCTCCTTTAACAGCCGCTTCTCATATGTCTGATAAGCGGTGCTAGCTATTACCCTTGAGATTTCGTCCTTGATTCCCCCACTCTCCTCAAAAAAGGTTTCTTAGCATATCCGGGATCGACATATTTAGCATTGTCTAGCCAATTCATCCTCTGGAAGGCCGGCTGCTAGCGGTCCGAGATCGAAACAGCCAATGGCAGCTACTGCACCTATGGCCCCGCGCTCACCAGTT
The DNA here is from genome assembly GCA_963726655.1 of Methanomassiliicoccaceae archaeon. GTDB lineage: Archaea > Thermoplasmatota > Thermoplasmata > Methanomassiliicoccales > Methanomassiliicoccaceae > CAVSDP01. The sequence continues at coordinate 110,943 of CAVSDP010000048.1, read as the reverse complement.
ATCTCGACTATCTCTACATCGTTCCTTGAAGCAGCTTCCCTTGCTTCGACGACCTTTAGTATTTTGGTCTTAGCGCTCAGACCATATTGCTGGAGGTCATTCGGGACCACTAACCCACGAAAGACGGCCATTGTCGTATTATTTGATAATGTATGTTCCTTTAGATATTTTATTACATATTCATCCAGAACTTGTATCTCATTATCCATTATTGCGAACGAAACGGCACACGCTACACAATTCGTGGTCTTCTCTGGTACATTGGGATTAAGCTGTACTATCTTATGCTCCAAGAAATGCCCTACCGGGGCAGACCTCGCCATGGCAAGCACCATTGACCACGATGCTCCCTTCTCTTTTGTATCGGTATCATCGACCGCATATATCACACGGGACATCTTTGGCGTAGAGATCGTGACCTCTATCTTATGCGCACCGCCGATCTTAGGGTCGTCCGGGTATGTTGTCCTTATTGCCTGAGGTGCTTGTGGAAGGCAAGCGCCAATACCCACACTAGCTCCTGCAAGGCCTACCCATGTGGTCTTTACCGTGTCCCCATCCACAATAAGGGCTTTCAGACCTTGCCCTCCGAGGTCCTTGGATGCCGGTCCGAAATGGACCTCTCTTTCACCGATGATCGTATCCATAATGAGCGTGGTACCTTCGACCCTTATATGTTCCAAGGCGCCTCCTGCCCTCTTACGATTGCACATGTCCCATTCGACAGGACCCTTCGCTGAACATTCCTCTATTATCAGCGCTTTCCCGTTCTTCTCATCCACTAATGTGAAGAACCCTTTGCAGAATAGCTTGCCATACCTTTTTGTTACCTCTTCCGGGGTCATCTCGAAGGTCATTTGGAACAGCTCCGATCTTGGATCACTGATATTCGATGGATGGATCGCATCGCCTTGCTCCCTTTTGGCGAGATCACGCGCCTCTTTAAAAGAACACCAATTTGTGTCCCTCTCCCTACTGGTTAAAGATAATAGATCGCTTCGCTCTTTCAAGCCGAGCTTCTTATTCATACATGCGCGCTATGGAGCATTAATTGACTTCAGATGTCCATATCTTGTCAGGATATCTCTCAGCTCCATTCGTTCACACATATGTGCCACGATCTTCTTAGAGGATCATGGTGTATGCTCTCTGATCCACCGTTCATTTCAGGCCTTGTTAATATAATTATGCCATCCTCCTGATGCGTAGTTATATTGGAACAATACGAATGATGGAAAGACATGAGATCATACAGTTCATGCTTGGGATCAGGCTTGAAGCTGCGACCTATCCGGCGACCGTGCAGGATCGGACGGGAAAAGGATGGCCCAACGACCCACGAGCCCCCTTAGGTCAATGGCATGTACATCGCCGCTCTTTCCCTTCTTGAACATCATGAACCTTCCCTTGACCCCTATGACCTCGCCAAAGTGCATACCTGGCAATACATCTATGACCGGCGTCGAGACCGGGAATTCGTTTATTGGGTACCTATCAAGGAACTGAAGCTTATCTTCGATCACCTGGATAAAAGCGGAGATCATGCTTAGGCAAGATGCATAGTTATCTATTATCAGATTCCTTTGTGGGCGGGACACCCATCTGGATAGGACTTTCTTAGCCCTTATCTCCTGAGGTATCTTGAAACGAGTGGATATTTCCCTTTCGAGGGATCTCGCCTCTGAGCGACCATTACATTTAAGCACTGGAGCTACCGCATCTGCGCCTTGTTCTATGGCCCGTTCCATAAGCCTCTTCTCGGATGTCATGCCGACCTTTACAAGGTCCCCATAGAACGCTAAATAAACAACATGAGGCCGGCGGCAGAATTCTGGATGCCCGCACATATCGCCATTGCATTGAGGTTCAAAGATGCATTTCTGAACGGGCACCCATGCCCCAGCGCACCTCTTGCATTGCGAGAAAACTTTTATCTTGACATTGAAGGGACATGGACGATATATGCCATCCTCAAAACTACCTACGCATCCTTTTTCTTCCGATACTATCATCCCGAGCTTATCAAGTTCTATCTCTTCCACTCGTCCTTTACTTTGGTCATACGCGATCAAATGAGGTTCGAACCCTGCCCAAAAAAAATCTATTATATGAAGTGAACGGTTCAGACCCTGCTCCAATATCTTATCGGCCGATTCGAATAATAGTTCCATCCTGTACTCCGAAAATGCTATCGCAATGCTACGCTCTCATCAGCCTTCCGATGATTCGTCCTCTAGTACTTCTTGCTCCTCTGCTTTCTTTAGGAACTCTGGCGGGATCTCTTTTACTAGATAGACGGTCTTAGCTGCCCTCATGATAACGTGACCTGCGCATATTGCATTAGTAGCATCTATCTCTAATATAATGGGGGTCTCGGTCCTGACCTTACCAGCATTATATGCATCGGAATAAGCCTTGGAAAGGTGTACCATCTTCCTATCTGAGGGTTTCAGGCCTGTTTCAAGAATGATGTCACATTCTTCTTCGGTTGTTGGATAATATAAGTGTTCAGGAATATTATCAGTAGGCAGCTTTAGGTCCAGATCGATCGAATGCCCGTATGTAGCTCTTATCAGGTCGTTGCTGTACTGATACCTTCCCTTTGGGTCCGTCTCAACAAGCGCGATAATGTGATGTGGCCTCAACCAGTGGTATCGTGAATTGTTCGGGTCTCGCGAGTCCTTCGTCTGAATGGCGAAGATCAGGTCCTTTATCGGAACAAAGCCTTGCTTATCCATGCTAAGTCCCAACTTGTCCGGGAAGTGCCTTAGGGCACCTGCCATGGTCCTACCTATCCGTTCAAGTTCCTCATCGCTCATCAGGAACTTTCCAGCCTCACCGCAGACAGGACATACCTCTCCACGAAAATATCCATGGGTCGTGCATTCGCGCAGCATGCAGGTGGGTGTATGGAGGAGAGTTCTTAATAATTTTCCATTGATTTGTACGAATAAGCTATATTGTTCATTGGGCAAGGCCTCCTATATTGCCAGATCTAACTTTGGATCTTGAATAGCATCTTAGGCGGCACGACATTATGGTGCCTAGCAGTGGTATAGTTCCACCTTGGGCCTATGCATGTGCTTCGCACCCATGTGATATCAGGACCGATACATTCTAGATCTGGCCATATTGAATCGAAATATTGGATAAGGGGTCAAGTGGCCTTAGTGTATGCAATGATACTATTGCTATCCAGCCACTTGAATACTATATCCTTCAATGTTGGTTGGCCTATTTCCATTATGTCATACCTGGCCCGCACAATGGGCTTGTCCACGTTCAACACTCTATGCAGATCGATCGGCGTACCTGCTACAACGACATCGCAAGGCGTATTAGAGATCGTTCTCTCGAGGTCCCACACCTGCTCAGGTGAGTAGCCCATGGCTGGTAGCACATTGGTAAGGTGTGGATATCGTGATAGCGTTCTCGCTATGCTGCCGATAGCATATGGTCGCGGGTCAACTATCTCGGCCGCACCAGCATCCTCAGCGGCGATCAACCCTGCACCGAAGGCCATATCGCCATGTGTTACCGTTGGGCCATCCTCGATGACCAGGACTTTTTTTCCAGTGACCAATGACGGCCTGTCCAAAGTTATCGGTGAGGCTGCGGTTATCATTATGGCATTAGGGTTCAAAGTCTTGCAATTATCCATTACTTCTAGGACGCTTTCCCTATCGGCCGTCTGTACCTTGTTGATCACGATCACGTCAGCCATTCGGACATTAGCCTCCCCGGGGTGATATGAGATCTCATCACCGGGCCTGAGCGGGTCAGCGATAACTATGTGAAGATCGCTTTTTATGAAGGGAAGATCATTATTCCCTCCATCCCAGATGATAACATCAGCTTCATCTTCCGCTTTTTCAAGTATCTTCTTGTAATCGACCCCTAAGAAGACCAACACACCACTGTCCAATAATGGTTCTATCTCCTCCCTCTCTTCTATGGTGACCTCGTTAGCGTCGAGATCGTCGTAGGAGGAATATCGCTGAACGATCTGTTTCAGAAGATCACCATAGGGCATCGGGTGCCTGATCACGGCCACTTTCAATCCTCTTTCCTGAAGAAATGCACATATTTTCCTAGTGGTTGGTGATTTGCCTGCACCAGTCCGAACAGCACAAACGCTGATCACGGGTTTGCTCGAGCTTAGAGTGGTGGCGGCATTGTTCATTAGACGCAGATCAGCGCCAAGACTTAGGACCTCTGATGCGATGTGCATAACATCCAGATGTGCGATGTCTGAATAAGCTAGGATCACCTGCTCTACCTCATTCTTGGCCAAAAGGCTAGGAAGGTCCTCCTCTGCATAGATAGGTATGCCATTGGGGTACAATGGACCAGCGAGCTCTGGAGGATACGTCCGACCGTCTATATTGGGTATCTGAGCAGCTGTGAACGCGATCACTTCTAGATCTTCCCTGTCCCGGAAATATGTATTGAAATCATGAAAATCCCTACCAGCTGCCCCCATTATGATTATCTTGGACCTTACCATCTTCTCACCGTTCAATCATGGAAATAGATGAGTTATATTCCTGTCGGGGAGAAACATATTAGCTCGGATGAGCATTAGGTGCCAATATGAGCTACAAGGTCCCGCCATCCCAGGTATTGGCAGTTGCGATATCGGAGGCTCTGCGAGATACACCAACGATAAGCTCGCAAAGAATGTTGACCCAGCTCGTGAAGGCTAAATTAAAGGGCCTCGATCCTGAATATTCTGTCACTGAGCCGCGCGTACGAAAGATGGCGGTCACGTTGAACCTTGTGAGATTGGAGATCAAAACGAGGGATAGCGGCATCAAACGGAGAATGATAGTCTGCCCCGTATGTGGCTCTCATATGCAACGCGTCCGAAATGGTACAATATACGGCGGTTCGGTCATACTCGGATACAAATGTTCGACCTGCCCATATTCCACAGGACGGACCAAAGAGGTACCGACCCAATATACATTCCATGATGCCATACCACGTGAACATCGATCCAACTTAGGCTTCGTTCAGAACACACAGTTGTAGGCCATCTGCTCTTATCCCGCCCTGCGGACGCGATGATTCTTCATGCATGCATAATGCGTAGCGCTTGATGGTATGGGAACGGTCGCTCGTCGATGACGGTTCTCGCTCTTCTCAATTCTTATATATCGCATCTGCTGATGGTCGCTTATGTGCGAGTCGACTGTCTTTATTGAAGAAACCGATGGTACTCATGAGGTCATGAAAGATGTTACAAGGATAGTCATGGATGGCCAGAACGCTATCTGCACCAATATCATCGGAGAGAAGACGGTTCTTACAAATGTCACTTTCAAGGAAGCCAATATGCTGAGCGATGGCATGGTATGCCGTCGGCTCTGAGCCATATTGTTCCTGATCAAAGGCAAGCACAAAGGAATATTTTACCAATCAACGTCTCATGAACATAAAGGACCATCGCACGATCTTTTTCAAGGGATGATACGCATGAGCGATGGTGTTGATCCCAGCCTTCATCCCCGCGTATGACAGGTCATGACAGATAATTATTAATAAAAAAAATACCCCAAAAGGGGAAAGGGTTTCGTTCACTTGTTGGTCAAGAGCCTCCTTGAGATGAACGAAGTGACAATGATCATGCCGACCGCTAGCAATGCCAGCAATAGGAGATCTATCCAAATATTGTATATTGGGGCAGGATCATTGAAAGCGAACTGTCTCATGGCATCCGCTGCCCATGTCAATGGATTGCAGTTGGCAACGGTCTTCAGCCAGTTTGGCATCATCATCGTCGGGAACATGATCGCTGATACGAACATCAACGGCATGTTAAGTAAGTTGATAATGCCGAACATTGTCTCTTGGTTCTGGATACCCAGTGCTATCGTTACGAAGAGCGATGAGAATATCCAGGCTAGCAAGAATACCACGAGGTATATCCCGAGGAAGTCCATCACGCTGAAGCCCGGCTTGAGCGAAAGTCCTGTCAGGCCAGGTATCATTGTGAATGATATTGCTATGCCTAATACGATCAAGGTCTGGATCATCGACCGGATGATCGAGGAGAACATCCTTGATACGGGTATAGCACCTCTTGGTATTGGCGCGACCTGAAGCTTCTTTAGGAAGCCGAACCTGCGGTCCCAGACAATGGACATGCCACTGAACATACATGTCATCATGACGGTCATACCAAGTATACCGAGAGATAAGAAAGACACATAGTTGGGGGCGCCTGAGAAGTATTGCTTGAACAGGTCTGGCGAGACTAAGCTGCCTATGTTGAATGCCTGACCGAACAATCCTAGCATTAAGATAGGCTGCATCACCAACATCATTATGTTCATTTTCGAACGATACCAATGCTTTAGCTCTCTTTTTGTAAGAGCCCATGTCTCCCAGATTAAATCTTAAGCCCTCCTTCTAGCATTTCGGGCCTCGGCCCTTTTATCGAAGGTGTTCGACTGCTCTGCATCCCTCATGGATCTGCCAGTATACTCGAGGAATGCCTGATCAAGGCTTGGCTTTGTTAGCGCGACCGACAAAACTGGTGCGCCGATATTGTTGATCGCCATAAGGAGCTTCGGGATGGCTAACTCCCCTTTGGAAACTTTCACGCGGTAGCTGGCCTTTTCCCTCTTGACATCTATGACGCCTTCGACGCTGCTGAGCGCTCCGGTCAGGTCGTTCGTCTCATCAGAGATTATGGTCACAACATCCCCTCCGATGGAACTTTTTAGATTAGCCGGTGTGTCCATCGCTACAATTTTTCCACGGTCAATTATAGCTATGCGGTCACACTGTTCATCGGCTTCCTCGAGATAATGCGTCGTCACGAAGACGGTGATATTGTGATCCTGCTTTAGCTGATGGATATATTCCCATATCGCTGCTCTTGTTTGAATATCCAGACCAAGTGTCGGTTCGTCGAGGAAAAGGACACGAGGATGATGGATGAGCCCCTCTCCCAGCTCTAGCCTCTTGCGCATGCCACCAGAATAAGTCTTTACCAATCGATCTGCCGCCTCTTCAAGGCCAACGACCTTAAGCAGGTCGGCGATCCTTTTCTTGGCTTCTTCTCTAGGCACGCTATACAGCTCTGCCTGCAATAGCATGTTCTCTCGTCCGGTCAGGTCATCATCGACCGTAAGGTCCTGAGGAACCACACCGATCTGCTGGCGTACTTTCAATTGATCTTTCGTTACGTCCAAGCCAGCTATCCTTGCTTCACCGCTCGTCACTCTCAAAAGCGTAGTTAGCATGTTTATAGTAGTGCTCTTGCCTGCCCCGTTAGGACCTAGGAAACCGAACGTCTCCCCTTCCTCAACGGTGAAAGAGATGCCATCAACCGCTAGGACATCTTCACTGTATCTCTTAACAAGATCCTTTACTTCAACTATCACGGTCATTGTCTCTTGGCTCCTTTTTTTCTCCGCTTCATGTTATCTGGATCTGATTCGACCTTTGACTCGAGCTTCTTGAGTTCCTCATTGATCTCGGATAGATTCCTGGATATGTGTTCCCTGATCTCCAAAAGATGGCGTATCTCATCTTTGTCGTTCATATCACCATTGTCGAACAATTTTTCGAACATGTGGCAAGTCTCTGAAGCCTCTGGATGTATTCCTTTTTCCATAAGTTCAGCCTCAGCCTTGCCTAAGAATTCCATATACTTGGTGATGAACCGGATATCCTTAGGACTTCTCAATAAGGAGCTTACCGCCCATTCATCGCCCTGCTCTGTTATAGCATAATAGTCAGTGCCATCCCTCTTCTCTGAGCTGATGAGCCCGTGCTCCTCCAATCGTTTTAGTGCCGGATATATCGATCCGGTCTGAGGGACCCAGAACTCTTCGAACTCATCTCTGAGGCATTTTAGCACCTCGTATCCATACATGGGGCGCTTCCTTAGCAGTATCAGCATTGCGAACTGCATAGGACTTATCAGATGGCCATTGTATGTGCGGCCATTCCCGATCATTTTTTATACTCCTCTTTCCCTTTTTATTATATAGCTATTGAGTAGCTAGCTACTAGGTAGCGGGCTACCGAGTAGCGCTCTAATATTTAAGATAAGCGAGGATTTTCTACCATTTTGATTTTTTATTTACTATTTTTCAACGCTTATGTGCATTCGATATCAAAATGCTAAAGGTCGTCCTGAGATCCGCAGCTGCCGCATAATCGTCAGCAAGCCGCCTGGCATATTCCTTTGGAACGCCGCTGACGATAAGCTGCATATAGAATCGCCTTCTAGCATTTGTCACGGACCGCTTAGCTCGCAGGACCTGCATGCCGATTCTGATGCCCAGGCCAGGTAGATGTGCCACGGTCATGAGCACCGATGAACGGTCCTGACGGTCCATCATCTCACTCCATTCTCGCATCCTCGTTCAAAGGAGGGCTTACGAATCCGTGTGGCGGACCTCTTTTAAAGCCATTGAATATTTTTCCCAAGTTGAGGTTCGACATATACTCTTGAGTAAGCTGGAACGCTTGTTCATTGCTCATTCCGGCATCTTTGAGAGCTTTGTAGAAGTTCCCGATGGCTTTCCCGAAATCCTCGCTCTCCTTGACACCATACATTATCTTGGTCAACTTTTCCACTAGCCCAGGAACTTCTTCTCCCAGGACCTTGAAAATGCCTCGAAGCTCTTCCTCGGTCGGTATCTTATGATATCTTTCATCGCTCATCTTGTCACCTTGTCGATCTTCCGACGCCAAGTATAACACTGATCACATTATTTGATCAAACCGGCCATTTGTGACCACTTCTTGAGCACTTCGCCTGAGACCTCGTATGTCCTCGACCTCTTTCCTTTTCGCTCCAAAATATGGCCCTTTTTCACAAGCTCATCGAGCCTTCCCCGCACAATGCGGCGCGATGCGCTCCCAAGGTGGACCCTGAGCTGGTCCGTTACCTGAGAAATATTAATGCCAGGACGGTCAAGAACGATGTGTATTATTTCTTTGGAGATCGAGTCCTTGACTGTCAGGGAGTATCAGATCTATAGATATCGAACCGTGCTCCTGGTAGAGGTTCATAAGACGAAAGTATTTTTCTACCGTACCTTGGAACTGTCCAAGCTGCTGTACCAATTCTGTGTAAGGCCGAGTGATCTCATGCAGAGATGCTTCCAGCTCCGAAATTCGCTGTGTTAGCTCTTCTATCTTTCTTTCGCTGCCCTCTTGCTCTGACAATATGGGCATCAACGACCTACCGGTAAAAAAGCCTCTCGCGCTCGATCAGGGCTGTGATAGTTGATAAAAATACGCGTTTTATTACCTGTAGATCGGTAAAATATCCATAGATTATTCACTGATAACCTTTATCACTCTGAAGTATATTCACAGCCCTGGTCTGTAAAATGAGGCTCTGGCAGTTCAGCAGGTTGCAAGGCTCGAAGATCAAGATAGATAATGAGATAGGGCAACCCTTAGGACTGGTCGACGAATTCTCAGGTGTTCAGCACGATGTTCCGGTACGACTACTCTGGGAATGCTTCTTCTGAGATAGTTCTTTCGACCTTCGGCCCTGAGAACTACAAGCAGTTGTGCTCGATCACTATCTATATGATAGATATGCCTGGTGCATGTGCTCAGGCCTCCAAGTTCCTTGCGGATAGGAACGTTGACATCTTGAACTCGGTATCATTAAGCACGATCACCGGAGTGACGATGGTATGGAGAATGCTGGCGGATCTTTCCTATTATGGCGAGCCGGTCGATCTGAAAGCCGATTTCGATTCCATAAAGAAGCAGCGGTCGTCCACGGTGGATAAGATGGATAATCTAGAGATAGATATATCTCATATATCGGACCGTTTCACAAAAGGAGCTGCAGCGCATTCGAAGGCTGTCAAGACAAAACAGATAAGGTCAAAGAATAGATCGCCCTCAAAGATATCGAACGGCGAATTCACGGTTCCAGCTGAATTCCTGGAGGCACTTGGCAGGCCAAAGGATGGCCAACCGATGATGCTTGTCGGTGATGAGGATTCATATACTCTATCTATATCCACGCTCGATCCCAGCACTAAACTGATAGGCATGAGCTTTGTCATACCGGACAGGCCAGGTACGATCAACCAGGTCACTGAAGTGCTCGCAAAGCATGACGTGAACTTACTTGCGGTGCATACAAAGGTCAGAGTGTATTACGAAAGCATGTCCATGGACATCGTTGCTGATGTGAGCAAGAGCGACCTGGAGATCGCAGCGCTGATGGCAGAAGTGACAGAGTTGCTGTCGAAGCTGAAGGGCTCTTATGAGGTAATATCGTTCGAGAATATCCAGTTCTGAACTGCTCATAGCTGGCTATTAATAGAACAATGCCCGATAGATAATGGTATCATATCTCTCTGATCAGGCCATCAATCGCAATATATCCCAACATTCAACTAAGATCTGGTAAGGATAAACCTAGGGCCTCATACTTTAGGATGCATGGATTGAAATATACCTGTTGATGGATATCTTATCGCTAGTTCGGACCGTCTCTGGGAGGACGGACCTACCCTATGATCATCTATAAATCGATGGCTTCAAATAATCTATAGGGCTGGGTACCATATAGGCTAACCGACAAAGATGATCGACATGGATATTACTGTCCCGTTTATAGTAAATGGATAGATGCTTGTGAGGAAGATCAATTGAACGCTTTGGACAAAGTGGATCTGGGAAGGCTTATCGGTCTAGCTAACGATGGCGCATATGTCGCACTATCGGCAGCTGATAAGGACCTGCAATGTGCTATTGCTAAGTATGGCCCAGAGAAACAGGTCGAATTCCCTGAGACGGCTTATGGTATGCCGTGCATATATGCCTGGGAAGGCGTAGAAAAGATCACGCTAGGAAGCCTTGCTACCATCATGGAGGCTCAGCGATCGGATCTAGATAGTGATCTGTCCATAGAGAACGCATTAGCAGCGGGGGAGGCTGTGATGGTAGCTGCCGAAACGATCGAGGCCTTAAGATATCTGGAATCGCCAAGACCGTATGAGGGCACTGGGTATTGCGGATTCATACCTGACAAGATCCTTAGAGAGCTAGGGGTAGCATTGGTGGATGATACCATCCCCGGTGCTGCTGTACTTATCGGCGAGGCCCCTGATGCTAAGGAACTGGTCGCACTTGTAAAGGACCTGCAGAGCAAAGGGATACTCATCTTAGTAGCTGGCAAGATCATCGGTCAGCTTCGCAAGGAAGGAATAAGGATGGGACTTGACCGTATGCTGTACCCGTTAGGCGAGGGAACACAGGTCGTCCATGGCCTCAACCTTGTTGTTCGGTCCGCGTTATCCTTTGGAGGCGTTCAGAAAGGGGACCGCGAGGCTTTGAAGGGGTACTTGTTAAAGCGACCCAAGGTCTTCGTGCTGGAGTTCGGCAATATAGATGATATAACAGCGGGCGTTGCATTCGCTGCCATCATGCATGGTGCGGTAATAGTTACAGACCAGAATGTGGAAGAGATCCTGGGGTTTTGGTCCGTTCATCCACAAATAAGATGGTCCAGACCGCATTGGAAGTTCGGAACATAAGAGTCAAGCTGGCCCCAGTGGACATACCTGTAGCATATGGTCCTGCCTTTGAGGGCGAGACAGTAAGACGTCCAGATACATACATAGAAGCTGGCGGGACCTCAAAGACCACTGCGTTCGAGCTTCTACGTTCATGTAACGAAGAAGAGGTCGAGGATGGACGCATCACGGTCATAGGTAACGATGTTGATAGCATGCCAGAAGGGGGCTCGACCGCCCTTGCGATATTAGTCAAGGTTTATGGCAAGAAGATGCAAGAGGACTTTGAACCTGTACTAGAGCGAAGGATACACCAATTCGTCAATTATGCTGAAGGCGCTTGGCATACTGGTCAAAGGAACATTCTCTGGATCAGGCTAAGCAAAACGTCCGTGCATGCAGGACTTCGGTTCCGGCATTTCGGGGATATATTGATCACAAAGCTCAAAGAAGAGTTCGGGAACATAATAAGCCGCGTCCAGGTCACCATTGTGACAGATGAGAAGAACGTCAGGGAGCTTCTTCCTATGGCGTTAGAGGCATATTCCAAAAGGGATGCAAGATTGGCAGGCCTCACGGATGAGAATGTTGATACATTCTATTCATGCACCTTATGCTCTTCCTTCGCACCGGATCACATCTGCATAATATCCCCTGAACGTCTCGGGCTCTGTGGCGCCATCAATTGGCTTGATGCGAAAGCCGCACAGGAGATATCACCTACTGGACCTAATCAGAACATCAGAAAAGGAATGACCATTGATCCGACCAAGGGCCAATGGGAGGGTGTGAACGAGACGGTCTTTGAAGGTAGCCATCATAAGATAGAACGGTTCAACGCATATACCATGATGGAGGACCCAATGACCTCGTGCGGATGCTTTGAGGTCATAGTTGCCATGACAGCTGATGCACAGGCTGTTATCGCTGTTAACCGCGAATATCCAGGAATGACCCCTGTTGGCCTGAAGTTCTCCTCTTTGGCAGGATCGGTCGGCGGTGGAAGACAAACACCTGGATTCATAGGGATAGGTAGAAAATATTTAACAAGCAGAAAGTTCATCCCTGCGGACGGTGGGTTCCTTAGAATCGCATGGATGCCTAAGGACCTAAAGACCGCGATGAAAGATGCACTTGAGCGTAGGGCTAAGGAGCTAGGAGAACCTGGCTTCATTGATAAGATAGCCGATGAGACAATAACCACAGATGCTGAGGGGCTTTCTGATTGGATGGTCAAGGTCGATCACCCCGCTCTCAGGATGCCATCGTTATTACAATGATAAGTGGCGATAGAAATGGCCGATGTCCCGATTCCAAAGGAAAAATGGTCAGGAAAGATAGGTACAGTAACTCTTGGGACCGCAACGCCCAAAAATGGTGAGCTAAAGGTCTCCCTTAGGGTAGGCGGCGAGAGCGGCATGCCGTTCCTATCGTACGAAGGTCTTGGGTATAAGCAGCTGGTGGCAGGAGAAGTGCTTGACAGCATAGTGGACATTGGAACTTTAGCTATTGCGGATTTTGGAAATTCTGTGAATGATCCTTCGACGTGGGCAAAGGAATGGGTCGAAAGATATAACGCTGAAATGATCGTCCTGAAATTAATATCTACAAATCCAGATGGACAGAATACATCTCCCGAGGATGCAGCAAGGACGGTCCTGAAAGTGCTCAGTGCAGTTAGCGTCCCGCTCATAGTCTATGGATGCGGCAACGAGGAAAAGGACGCAAAGACGCTAGAAGCCATCTCTAATGCATGCTCAAAGGACCGATTAGCACTAGGCCATGCTGAAGAGAACGCTTACAAGAGCGTCTCAGCAGCGGCCATGGCGAACCATCATGCCGTCGTCGCTTTCTCGAACCTTGATATAAATCTAGCAAAACAAATGAACATATTGTTAGCGGATTTCGGGGTGAGGTCTGATGATATCCTCATGGACCCATTAATGGCATCATTGGGCATGGGCTTAGAATATTCATATTCGGTCAATGAGCGCATCAGGATGGCGGCACTGATGGGGGATAAGATGCTTCAGTCGCCTATAATATGCGATGCCACCCCATCATTGGAGGCAAGGGAAGTAATGGATGATGTGCCGGAATATGGCGATAAAACTGAAAGAGCTACATGTGGTGGGAGACGACCACTGCTCTAGCTGCACTGATGTCCGGTGCTGATATCGTGATCGTAAGAAGCCCAAGGTCGCTGGCTCTGCTCAAGGATGCGATCTCCAGCCTGAGGGGTGAATGAAATGCCAACGGCCATAGAGATCTTCAAGTCCTTGCCAAAGAAGAATTGCGGAAAATGCAATTTCCCAACATGTCTCGCTTTCGCCATGCAGCTAGCAAATCAAAAGGTGAAACTGTCAGATTGTCCATATATATCGGATGAAGCAAAGGCGAAGCTCGGATCGGCATCCGCGCCCCCAATAAGACTTGTGACCATAGGGGTCGGCAGTAACAAAATAGAGCTAGGCGAGGAGACGGAACTGTACCGGCACGAGAAAAAATTCTTCCATCCTACAAGGTATGCGATGGTCATATCGGACCTATTAACAGCGGAGCAGATCGAGGAAAGGTCTACGCTTATAGCTGCTTTACATTTCGAACGGGTAGGTCAGGTCCTCAAGGCCGATATGCTCGGCATCAGGAACGATTCCAAAGACACTGAACGGTTCGTTCGTGCGACAGCGATGATCTCTGGTCTGACAGACCTTCCAATGGTGCTTATCACTGACGACCCTGTATCCATGAGGGCTGCAGTGTCGAAGATAGCCCAAAGGCGCCCGCTTCTTTATGCGGCTACGAACAAGGATGTCGGGAGCATGGCGGCCATCGCAAAGGACCATAATTGTCCCTTGGTCGTAAGGAGCGGAGATATGAACGAGCTCGCCCAATTGGTCGAGACCGCGAAGAATGCTGGTGCTGAAGACCTCATGCTAGACCCCGCTCCCTCCTCTCTTAAGGAGGTCGTCGAAAGAAATACCATCATCAGGAAGAACGCTGTGAAAAAGATATTCCGCGAGATGGGATATCCATTGGTGACCAATGTGTGCGGGTCCCAAAGGTCACTTTTAATGGCAATGGTCTCCACGATGAAGTATGGGGGCGTAGTGCTTATGGATGACATTGACCCCGCTCATGCGCTGCCGCTTTTTGTCCTCAGACAGAATATCTATACTGACCCTCAGGTTCCTATCCAGGTAAAAGCTGGCATGTATCCGATCAACGGACCTGATGAGAGTTCGCCGATCGTTTTCACGACAAACTTCTCATTGACATACTTTACGGTCGTTGGTGACATAGAAAAAAGCAAGGTCCCAACATGGCTTCTTGTTGTGGATACAGAGGGCCTATCGGTCCTGACCGCATATTCTGCTGGGAAACTTACACCAGAAAGCGTGGTGAAAGCAATCGAAGAGAATGATGCTAGATCTAAGAGCAAAAGCGGCTTGATCGTGATACCTGGTATGCTTTCTAGGATGTCGGGTAAGCTGCAAGATATATCTGGCCTTAAAGTAATGGTCGGCCCAAAAGAATCAACAGGGATACCTAAGTTCTTGAAAGGGCTTTGAGATATATTGGAACTAACTGCTCAAATGTAGTGCATATAGCTTCATCCAGATCGCTTGCACAACGCTAGTCGGCGTTCCTTTCTGTGATAGACCCTGAGGGGAAAAAGCTTGACCCGGATCGCAAATAGTTCATTCAATTATGTTCCTGATCGACCTAATGGTGCTTTCCGGAAGGCTTGATATGTCCACCGGGCCCCCCTCGATAGCTGAGCTCTCGATAGTTCTATCGTTCGGCACACGGACGATGCGATCAAAACCAAGCGATATTGACATGGCCCTGATGGTGTCAGGTATCTCGCCAATGACCCTATTGATCACCAGTACATTGGAGACCACATCTATGTCCATCTCCTTCGCGAGCTCTAAAATGCGGCCAGCGGTCCTGAGACCTATGACCGTTGGGTCAGAGACCACAACAAGCGCATCCATCCGTGAACATGTCCTCCGCGATAGGTGCTCCATCCCTGCCTCGTTATCTATCACGACGTAAGGATATTTTTCCATCTCAGCATCAAGAAAGGTCCTAAGAAGACCATTGATGTAGCAATAGCAGCCCTTGCCCTCGGACCGACCCATTGTGATAAGATCGAAGTCCTTTCCCTCTATTACCGCTAAACGGACCTGGTATAGTACGGCCTCAGGCTTGGAGGTACCTGATGAGACCTCATCTGATCGCTTCATTATGTCTTCTCGTAGCGATCCTATTGTAAGGTCTGCCTTTACCCCAAGCTTCTCCCCTAGATTGCTGTTCGGGTCCGCGTCAACGGCAAGTACCGGCCCGTCAACCCTTCCCGCGAGGATCTGGACAAGTACCGCTGAGATGGTGCTTTTTCCGACCCCTCCTTTACCAGCGACCGCCACAATGAACGTCATAGCGCTCACCTCAGTGAATGTCTTATCCTCATTAGATCGGACACATCATTGACCATATCAATGGCTGCTAGGTTCGACTGCTCACTTATCCCGCTCAGACCGCACTGGGGCGTTATCATCGCATTCTTTAGTAGCAATTCCTTGCTAATGCCTTTTCCCTCAAGTACATTTATCTGATCCTCTAGCTTCTTTACCAGTGTTGCAGGTGTTTCTGTTACGAGCTTTTCCTCATTGTTCGGTACTATCCCCCATGCCAAAGCACCGTCTTTTTCGAGGAACCGTGATACTTCCTCCGGGTATAGCCCGATAGCGTGACCGTACTCATAAGCATCGAATGAGACCACATCGATGTCCATGGCCATGACCATTGACCAGTCCGTGTTAGCACAGCAATGGACAGCCTTGGTCCCCTCTAGGCCTGCAGTTGCCTCGTTGACATATCTTATCGCATCCTGAACGGAGATGCTGGCGAAAGGCGTTCCGATCATGGAAAGATAGGGTTCATCAACGAACATGATGGTATTGTGGCACTTCTTTTGCATCTCATGTTCTTGCCATCTTGCCATCATGTTAAGCTCTTTACGGATTATCTCCGAGTATGATTCGTCATATATCACGGGCTTGTTGGTGGCATCTGTTATCTGCAATCCAAGGGAAATGGGGCCAGTGATCTGCCCTTTCAGTGCGACCGCATTTTCAGGCATATTCCTTGCCATGATCTCATAAAAACCTGAAAAATTATCCCTTGGCAAGCTGAAATTACATACATCGTCAGAGATCACGTTCATGTAGAATGACTCTGGGTCATAATTGGAAAGATCGATCGATATCTTCCCTTTTTCCTTATCTATCCTGGCGCCAGGCAGATGCATGGAGAACTGGACATACATGTTCTCCTCTGGTCCCCTTACAGGTAGCTGAGGCCAGAATGGAATGGAGCTCAGCTTTTCAAGTATAATATCCACTGCCTTAGATGGATCAGTGAACGCCAATGAGCCTATGCAGGTTGGTGAACAATCCCAGCTCATATTATCATCGACCACATTATCGTGACATCGATCCTCAAAGCTAGGCCTGTGATATTGGCCCTACGGTCTTTTTTCACTTCATATATGATGAAAGACCTTGACAACGACGCGGTACCTAGCGATAGAGAATGCCGTCCTATATTGAACATAAAAGATGACTATAGAAGGATTATGGTACGTCCGGATGGGAATGGTCACCGGAAAATGATGACCGACCAATGTCCCAGGTCCATTTAGCGATCGGCAACGTGCCTAGGGTCGGATGCGCAGGCCTTCCGGGCGGCACCTTTAGGTCTTTCTGGAAGTCAGGGCTTTCCTTATCCTTGGGAAAAGTTCGATGTTGGTATGTGGCAGGAACATAGCAGATGAATACTCCTCGAAAAAGGTCGATGAGGTGCTAAGAGTCAGATACGTCATCGAGCTTTGGACAATAAGCGCTTCCTTCCTCATGTCCTCAGATAAAAGGCATGCTTTTGTGCCTCCAAGCGATGCATTACCTAATAGTACGATCCTTTTGGAGGGGATCTCTGGAAGGAGACCTATGGCCTGCGCATTCTCCACATTGACGTAGTTACCGAAGCCTCCCGCTATGTAAAGCCGCTCGATATCATCGAAATCCTTATCCATCGCGCGGAGAAGAGAAGCGCATCCAGCATATATCGCGGCCTTTGTTCTGATGACATTTACAATATCGGACCCAGTGACAAAGATCTCCTTACCGTTATCGCCCCTGGCAAGGACTATCGCATCATCGTGCTCTACGCTTCGAACCTGATCGGACGCCCCTAGATCCAGCGTCCCCCTCTTGTCAACCATACCATTCAGGAACAACTGTGCAATGAGATCGATCAGTCCGGACCCACATACCCCAATGGGAGGTGCATCATCGATCGTCGTGATGATCATCTTGCCATTGGATATCTTGACCGAATCGATCGCTCCTGACATGGCCCTCATTCCGCATTGGACCTCGCCTCCTTCAAAAGCTGGTCCAGCTGATGTCGAGCATGAGACCGTCCAGTCCTCATTGCCTAGGACGACCTCACCATTGGTGCCAACATCGATCAATAGAGCTAGCTCGCTATTCTTATGCAAAGATGATAGGAGGATATCTGCCGTGATATCCCCGCCTACGTAAGCTGCACGCCCAGGGACGCAATATACCAATGCGTTCGGATGAATGCCTAGGCCGATATCCGAAGCTTGATATGTGGGCAGGATGCCAGCTATAGGTATGTATGGCGAGTATCTGATATTGGTCGGGTCCAAGCCTAGGAGGAGATGTACCATCACGGTATTCCCCCCAATGGATGCTGCGACGATACTCTTTGCATCCATGCTGGAATGAAGACCTTGCTGCATATCACACTGTTCACAAAGCTGGAGGATCAGTTGATCTATCGTAAAAAGAACAAATGAACGTAACCGTTCGATCCCGTGTTCCTCAGCATATACTATCCTGGACAGCACGTCCTCCCCGCAGATCATTTGCTTGTTATAATCCGAAGCCTGTGCGATCGTCCTGCCAGTACTGAGGTCAACAAGCTCAGCCACTATTGTTGTTGTTCCGATATCCACTGCCAGGCCATACGCCCTTAATGGTTTGGAGCCGCTCTGTATGCAGATAAGTCGATGGCTTCCCTCACCTTCATTAGCCAGGACTGCTCCCACGTGCCATCCGTTGTCCCTTAGGACCTTTGGGAGCTGGCGAAGTATCGGTAGAGGGATGTCTATCTCGTCCGACCCGCTCCCTCTCTTGAACCTGTCAAGGTCCGGTGTATTATCATCTATCGTCGGTGCAGGAATGTTTACATCTACCGCCTTGACCAGAGGGGTCAACGACGGCAGGGCTCTATAGGCATATAATGAGAGTATCTTGCCTACATTCGTACCAGCGCTGTCTGGCACCATTACCCTGACATCACCAACTACTTTTGTTCGACATGCAAGGGAGTATCCATTCGCCCGTTCCTTATCATGAATGGACCGCATCGCCTCTATCTCAGCATCGCCTTCGACCATCACTAGACATTTACCGCAAGAATCATCCCCGCCGCAAACACTATTGATCTGGATACCAAGAGCTACTGCGGCATCGTATACGGTCGTTCCTTTTCTTACATCGATCGAAGATCCGCCAGGAAAAAATGTTACCTTGCACATGCCATGAACAAAAACGGCCTTTGGCTATATAACACTGAACTAGGCAGGCGAGAGAGAACCAAGCAATGTCAGAGCAAGAAAGTCCAGTAAGATATGACTGACCGTAAGTAGGAATGGCACATATCCCTTGATCTGAGAGGTTGGATAAATTCACGGCGGAACGCGCATAAATCTGGATAAATCACAACGATATTCACTGTTATTCTTCGAAAAAGATATGGATAAGATTTATAACCCTGTTGAGTTTCCATAGATTCGTGGTAAAAGAATCAACTAACATCCCTCGCTGCATGAGCACTCAACATCCAGATAACGTCACTGTCCCTTTCTTCGCTGCGTCCTCAGAGATGGGAGGAGAGGACGAGATACAAGAGGCATACTATGTTTTCTCGCATCTGGACTGCGATGAACAGATGTGGGATTGCGAAGGGAAAGAGGTTGATAATTTTGTTGTCAAGAAACTGCTCGCCAAATATGAGTGGTATTTTAAGGATAAGCAATTGGGTAAGGATAAGTTCCTGACGATGCGAGTACCGAACCCGACCGTTGAGAAGGATGAGGCAAAGATATTACTTGAGACCCTGGAGTCCATCCCAAGGTCGTTCGATACAGCTAAGCTGTTCTATAAGAACGATGTTCCTCCGATATTCGAGGTCATCCTTCCGATGACCGCATCGGCCAATTGCCTTGATAGGATATTCCGTTATTATCGGGACTTTGTGGTCGGAAAACAGCATATCGCCTTCAAGAAAGGCGATATTACTTTGGCGGATTGGATAGGCACCTTCGAGCCCGACCATGTGAAGCTTGATACGCTTTTTGAGGACCTAAAGCATATGCTTGATGCTCATAACATCACACGAGAGTATCTTGCCGACAAGGACGTTGAATATCAACGTGTGTTCCTGCGAGTACGGGACCCTGCGATGAACTATGGCCAGGTCAGCGCCATACTGATGAACAAGATAGCGCTCTATAATCTTCAGAACCTATCCGAAGAAATGGTGTAAAAATATACCCCATAATTGGTGTAGGCTCAGCTCCTTTTCGTGGTAACCTAAAGCCGACGAACGTTGACCGCATCATGCGTGAATATCCGTCCGTCCAGACCTACACGGTCCAATCTGCGTTCAAGTATGACTACCCTCATGATGTCGTAAGGGAAGGAATTAGGAAGATCAATGAGACCTCACCTGGTAAAGCACCTGATGTCGATGAGAAGCGATGCCTCGAGATCATTAACAAATGTTCTATTTCCTATCGCGACCAGATCATCCACCTTGCACCTCTGATCAACGATATCTCTAAGCTTGTCCCACGCCGCCGGATGCGTAAACTCCATATCGGCCTGTTCGGGTACTCAAGAAGTCTAGAAGGAGTGAAACTTCCAAGAGCGATCAGCTTCTGCTGTGCGTTCTATTCAATAGGCATACCGCCAGAGATACTTGGGCTTGATGCGCTTTCCGATGAGGACATCCAGTATGTACGTGAAGTATCACCATTTTTCGACGATAACATGAAGGATGCTTTGCGTTATCTCAACCCTGCTTCATTGAAACTGGTGCCTGAAATAGTCTCAAAAGCGGTAGAACGCCTTAGGTTGGATGTCGAGCCTGACGAGGAGCATCAGCGCATTACATCCCGTATATTGGACAACATCAATGCAGAGGCGGGTAAGGGGCTCGAGGACCTATTGCTCAGGGCAGCGTACCTGCGCGGGTTCCTCGGATGATCTTAGGGCCGACCTTGCCTTTGGCTAACTTGAGATCGCCTTGCGCAAGCTAGGAGGACAATATCAAGCGTGTGATGGGGACCTGGTATCATCAACGATCCCCATACATGCAACGTATGGCTGCGTGCAAGCATATCGAATGGTGCAGGAAGCTCCGATCAGGAATTAGTTCGCGTTGCTTACAAAGTGGAATGATGAACGACCTAACAGCAAACTATATCCTATAATAAAAATAAAAAATAGGAAAAGGACCTTATCAGCCCTTTTCTTGGATCACTAATGACGGAAGACCCTGGTACCTGTAAATACCATGGCCATACCATGCTCATTCGCGGCCTGGATCACTTCTTCGTCGCGGATACTTCCACCCGGCTGTATTATCGCGGTCGCGCCGGACTTCGCTGCTTCGTCGACGCCATCACGGAAGGGGAAGAATGCGTCAGAAGCAATAACAGAACCTTTAGCCTTGTCCCCTGCCTTGTGGACAGCAATGAATGACGAGTCGACCCGGCTCATCTGCCCAGCTCCTATGCCTACTACCCGTTCTTCCTTCACCAGGATCACGGAGTTGGACCAAACATGTTTAACGACCTTCCATGCGAACATCATTGCTTTTACTTCATCTGCAGTAGGTGCCCGCTCCGTAACGACCTTCAGGGCGTTCGTGTCAAGGATGCCGTTATCCACTGTTTGAACAAGCAGTCCTCCCTTTACGAACTTATATTTGTTCTTTGGCACATCATCATGGAGTATAGGCCCGCCAGTGAGCATGATGCGGATGTTCTTCTTCTTGCTGATCATGTCCATCGCCTCAGCATCGAACTCTGGTGCGAAAACTATCTCCACAAAGTGTTTCGATATCTCTTCAGCTAGCTTGACATCGCATTTCCTGTTCAGACCGATGACGCAACCGAACGCTGCAAGAGGGTCGACATTATAGGCCGTCATGAACGCATCATATATGTCATCAGCGCTTGCGATGCCACAAGGGTTCGTATGTTTTATCACGGCAGCGGTAGGGCGGTCCTCGAACTCATGTAGCAGGTTAAGTGCCGATTCGATATCCAGTATATTGTTGAATGACAGCTCCTTACCATGTAGCTGCTTCATCTTCGAAGGGCATATTCCTGATGCAAAAGGGTCGGAATAGAATGCGGCAGCCTGTGATGGGTTCTCGCCATATCTCAGGTCCTGCGCCTTTTGCATGCCGATGGTCCATGTTTTTGGGAACTGGGGGCCTGGGAACACGCCTGATAGGTACTGGGCGATCATCGCATCATAGTTAGCTGTGCCTTGGAAAGCCTCCAGCATAAGGGCCTTAAGGGTCTCATCTCCGACCTCGCCACTTGCCTTCATCTCTTCAAGGATAGAAGTATATCTCGCAGGGTCCGTGACAACGGCCACTGAATGATAGTTCTTGGCAGCCGCCCGTATCATGGACGGCCCCCCGATGTCGATGTTCTCTATGATCTCTTCAAGCTGGACCCCGGGCTTCAGGACGGTCTCCCTGAACGGATATAGGTTAACGACCACCATGTCGATATTCCTAATGCCCAGCTTCTTTATCTGAGCCATATGCTCTGGCAGATGATGTCTTTGCAAGAAGACCTGCATGGATATTCGGATGGAGAGTCTTCACCCTGCCATCCAGCATCTCAGGGAAGCCAGTAACATGTCAGATATCGGAATGGTCTTGACATCGTTCTTCTCAAGAAGGGTCGCCGTGCCGCCCGTTGATATTATCTCAACGCCATGCGTGCTCAGTCCCTTCGCGAACTCCACTATGCCATCTTTATTTGAAACACTGATCAAAGCCCTTTCGATCTTGACCAAACGGAAGCCTCCGATAATTCATTGGCCCTTTAAGAGGGCCGCCGAGGATATACGGCCTGGCGTTTTATAAAGATGCCTCCTAGTGGGCCGTTTGCCAATGCCGATCAGCGAGGAAAGGTTTTTGTCGTTGCCTACCGTTCATGGCCTGGCTTTCTATGTTCATAATCAGCGAAAGGATCAATGGGCTCTTCACTTCAGTGGGTAAAGCGATAGATAGGCGTGATGCCGGCCTGATACAGGCCCTTGCCATCAAGCAGCTAGAGCATGGGGCTCATGCATTGGACATAAATGTAGGGCCTGGGAGAGAAGACGGCCCTGCCGCGATGGACTGGCTCGTTAGGACGGTACAGGAGGTCGCTGACGTCCCTCTGTCATTAGATACATCAAGGCTTAGCACGATGGAGGCGGGCCTGAAGGCATGTAAGAACAAAGCGATCATGAACTCCACGACTGCTGACACCAAAAGAATGGAAAAATTCTTCCCTCTCTGCAAGGAGCATGATGCGGACATAATATGCCTATGCATGGACGAGAAGGGGGTGCCGAACTCTGCCGATTCAAGATGTGAGCTGGCCATGCTCATGATGACGAAAGCAATGGAGTATGAGATAATGCCAGACAGGATATACCTTGATCCACTTGTCCTGCCTACCTCGGCTGCACAGGACCAGGGAAAAAAAGTGATACAGGCCGTACAAATGTTCCAGTCCCTTAATGAGCCGTCCCCCCGCACGGTCATCGGGCTTAGCAATGTATCCAATGGCACAAAGCAACGTCCGCTCCTGAACCGCACGTTCATTGCCATGCTCATGGGAGCTGGGCTTACAGCAGCCATCTGCGATCCTGAAGATAAAGAACTTATGGAAACCATAAAAGCTGGCCAGGTACTTTTGAACGAAGAATTGTACTGCGAAGGTTTTCTTCGAACATAAGGAGCCTGCCGGGGCCTGAGACCCCAGATCTGTCAGTTCGGTCTATGGTCTCGGAAATAATCCAGCCTGCTCAACTATCTCTGGGACCTTATCCTCCCAAGTGACAGGCATTATATGGATACCATGAACGCCCTTTATCGATCGTATGTGTTCTATCGTCTCGATGCATATATTCATTCCTTCTTTCTTCGGATCTTGGGCAGATTCTCATCCTTTCGATGATATCGTTCGGTACAAGCATGCCTGGTACCTTAGACCCCATGTACTTGGCGGCATTCAGGGACTTGAGCGGGATACACCCCTGCGATCAAGTTCACCTTTTGATCAAGGCCTGTCGAGCGGACAATCTCCATGAACCGCTCGAAGCGCTCGATGTCAAAAACGGCCTGGGTCTGTATGAACTCCGCCCCGGCCGCTACTTTCTTTGCGAGACGCACCGCCCTCATCTCGAAAGGGTCAGCAAAGGGGTTCTCAGTGGCTCCAAGGAACATGACCGGAGGCGAATCCAATGGTTCACCGCCCCACACCTTGCCTTCATCTCTTAGACAGCGGAAGACCATTAGCTCCTGGATAGAATCAAGGTCGAAGACGTTCTTTGCTGCCTTCTGATCACCGAACGTTTGATGGTCACCTGAGATGCAGAGAATATTCCTTATGCCTAAGGCAGATGCGCCGAGAACATCGGACTGAAGAGCGATCCTGTTCCTGTCCCGGCAGTTCATCTGCGTTACCGGTTCTAGGCCTTCCTGCAGACAGATAACGGAAGATGCGATCGATGACATACGCACTATCGCGGTCTGATTATCCGTTATGTTATATGCATCGGCATATCCCTTCAACTTTGATACCTTTTTTCTTAGGGCCTCTGGGGATGCGGACCTTGGAGGCCCTATCTCCGCTGTCACTGCGAAGGAACCAGTTGAGAGGACCCTTTCAAGGTTACTTTTTGGGCTCATCTCTTTCCCTCGGTGATCCCGGTCTCCTCTTCGCTCCTGACCATATCCTTCCTTACCGTTCGTCTAACGCCGCCGTTCCTGGAGGGCCTCCAATCCTTTGGGGGTATGGTCGCTCCGATCAGGTCTTCCCGTCCAAGACGCTGAAGACTGCGGCATATCATCTCCCATCCGCATGGAATGCTCTGGTCCACCTCGCATTTCCCGTTCTGAGAGCCGCCGCATGGACCGTTCAATAGAGACTTTGAGCACCTAGCGATAGGACATATGCCACCAGTAAGATGCAGGACGCATTCTCCGCACCCTCCACATTTCTCCAGGTTTATCCCCTGCTCTTCCGGAGCCCCCATACTTACTGTGTTAAGCCCGGGGAACACCTGAATCCCTGGGTATGCCTCTTGAACGACCTGAGCCCCCACACCACATGCCATTGAGATTATCGCATCTTTCCCTTCCACCTTCTGGGCCATCGCACCGACGAACTCCTTCTCGCACTGGCGATCTAGCACAGCCTCATCAATGTCCCAGCCTTTCCCTTTGGCATCCGACATTAATCGTAGAGCTTCGGCCAGGGATGCGACCTCCTTATCCCCTCCCGCAAGGCATATTGCTACACATGACCTGCATCCAACGACAAGGACCTTCTTGCGCCCCTCTATCATCCTTGAGACCTCGCAAATAGGCTTCTGTTCCGCGATTATCATACTGTCGCCACCTTGCCCAATGGACCTAGGTCCTTGGACCTTGTGAACATGATCTCGATGAATGATATAAGACGTGAGGACCCATCTGATGATATGAAGAACATCTCTACTCTTTCTTTCTCAAGCCCTATCTGCTCAAGAATATATCTCACCCGGCCTACGGTACGCTCTGCCTGATAGTTGCCATTGCAATGAAGGCAGTTCCCCTTAAGACAGCCAACTACCATGATGGCCCCTCCTTCCTGCCGCAGCATGTGGAGCAGCTGGACGGCCTCAATAGCTCCTGTACAAGGGACCACAGCGATCATCGTCCCCTCAGGTAACAAGTATCCTTCCCTCTTCGCTCGCTCAAGCGCTCCATTCGCTTGTTCACAACAAATGATGTTCAGGCCGCTCAATCCTTCTTCCCCCTTGCAGATATCTTGCTCGATGGACCGTCGGTCAGCGAGATGGCTTGGCAAGGACATGCGGATACGCATATCCCACAACCATGGCATACCTCTTGGTCTATCGTCGATCTGCCCTCTGTCCCGATCGATGCCGCACCATACGGACAGCTTCTCACGCATGTAAGGCAAGAAGCGCATCTGTCCTCATCGACCGTAGCCGTGGGACCACTCCGTAGAGCATCCCCTGAGATCAATGTCACCGCTTCTGTCGCCGCTGCCTTCGCAATCAGCTCAGCTTCGGAAGGGAGCATGGACCGAATGGCCGTACCGCAGATGAACATACCCTCACGAAGGGAAGCTGCTGGTCCCCAGGAGGGAGGTGGTAACCTTATACGTCCTGAAATGTCCAATGGTAGCTTGAAGGTCCTTGCTATCTTTGCGATATCATCCCTTGGGCCTGATTCTTGGACGAGCATGCGTGGCCTTATGCTGATCTCCGACCCCGTGCACATGTCGATAGCGTCCACGGTAATGCTGTCATTCGTCGTTGTGACCCTTGGATGGTCCGTCCTTACGAATATGACGCCGCGGGACTGTGCATCTAGATAATCAAGCTCATCCAGCCCTGATGCTAGCACTTCCTTTGAGAACACGACCACGTTCGCCTTGGGGTCCGTCGTCTTTTGGCCTATGGCTGTCCTAATGGCTGCGAGACCCGCGGATCTGTCCCCCTTTGAGGCGACCACTGCCATGTCGTTATATCCCTCAGGCCGCGACCATTTCTCCATTGGTATGACCGTGATCTGCATGATCCCTACCGAATCGATCGCGAGCACGACCGCTCCGCATGCCTCGCTGAGATCGTCGTCCGGTGTCGATATCGATGCAATGAACTTTCCAGCATGTCCACTTATAGATAGGACATCTCCCCCTCCCAGTATCTCCATGCCCGAAGGCACCATGATGTCACAGGTACGGCAGTTAGAGCTACTGGTAACAAGTATCGATCTAGCTCCTTGTTCAACGATCTCTTTAGCCGCAATGATCGCAGAGCGACCGTTACCTACGACAAGTATCGGGGCCTCGTTCATATTGCCCCCCTATACAGCATCGCTGCTCTGCCAGCTGCCGACACCCCTTCAGCGTATGCTCCCGGGTATATCCTGAGGCCCGGCACAGCATCCAGCTACTAGCACGCCCTTCCTTGGGAGCAGCTGTCCAAGCTCCGTTGCCTCTAATCCCAGGACATGTGCAAGGGATCGGGCTGTCTTAACGGGCCTCATACCTATCGATAGCAATATCAGATCATAGCTTTCCTCTATGACATCATCACTCGGGGTCGCGAAACGAATGGTCGGCCCTTTATCCATCAATATCTCGGATGGTCGTGCGCGGACAACCTCAACGCCACCAACTTTCGCTGCCCAAGCGTAGATGTCATCTTCTGGGCATACCGGTCTCCAGTCCATTATGAAGAACTTCATCGCAAGGTCAGGGGCACGCATCTTAGCGAGCTGAGCTAGTTTTAAGGCATATTTGCAGCAGACCTTGGAACAGAACGGGACGCCATGCATGATATCTCTTGATCCAACGCACTGAATGACCGCTACCGATGTCGGAACCTTTCCAGTGGATGGAACGATCAGTCCGCCGGTCCGAAGCATGCTTTCCGCGTCCAGTGATGTGATGATATCTGAAAACTCCCCATAATGATATGCCGATGCCTCTGCCGCATCGAACGGCTCAGCTCCGATCGCTACTATCACTCCTGCCGCGACCGATACATGTCTGCCTGCAGGGGAACTTATCTCGACCTCAAGACCATCACACTTATCATCTGATCTTACGACCTCGGACCTTGTCTCGACCTTGATCATTTTATCGTTAAGGACCTTTCTTCGCAAGGATTCTACAGTACATATATCACAGCGGATACATGCATCAAGACCTTTGCATCCTAATCTCGACCCGAGGCCACCTATCTCATTTGATATCTCCACTATCGTAGATGGGATCCCGCGGTTAGAAAGCTCGATCGCCGCAGCCATTCCTGCCGCCCCGCCTCCGATTATAATGATCTCATTCCTATCGGTCATGACCTGGTCGCCCCTTTATAGCATTCATATGCAAAAATGTGCGCATTCAGGGATCGTCCCATCGTAACTGATCCCCAAGGAATCATTATTTACGGAGCCGGGCCATCTCGGGGCATGCGTTATGCCGCCTTTACAGTGGACGTTGACCGTGATGTTAACCAGGCCGTCCAAGGTAGGATCGAAGCGGCTTCTCAGGAACGAGATGGGGACCGGTCCCCGCGCTACGCATCATCGGCCAGAGGGCTCTCTATACTAGCTGGGCTTCTGGACGAGCTTGACATCAAAGCGACGTTCTTCATGGAAGGCATGACCGCGGCCCAGCTCTCGAATATCATGGACCTTAAGGAAGTTCTCGGACGGCATGAAGTAGCGTTCCATGGATTAGCTCATGAGGACCTGACCGGTGAGAGCACTGGTGTGTTACTTGGCATCGATGATATTTCAGACATGATGGATAAAGGGCTCAATATGGTGAAGGAAGCTACGGGTCAAATGCCGGTAGGCTTCAGAGCACCGTATCAGCATGTCAATGACGAGATACTTGATATCCTGCCCAGGAAGGGAATTCTATATGATTCATCCATCACACAGGATATAATCGACCGAAAGATAGTCCCTTATGATCATCCATCGGGGGTCGTCGAGTTCCCGATCGCCAGAGGCCGCGACAAGTCCAAAAAAAGATAGTTTCATACCTCTGGCCCATGCATGAAGGAAAAAGAGGACCTAGCGATTATATCGATCTGCTCGATGACTACGATGAAGGCACACTGGTCATAGCTACTCATACATGGCACATGGTAGAGAGGTTCTCCGGTCCCCTCGCAGATGATGAGATGAGATTGTCCATTGACAATGTAAGGGCAGTTCTCAGTGCAGTTATCGACAAAGATATCAGTATCATGACACTGAATGAGCTACTAAGCCATGGACAGTAGCGACCTGGTCGTGATGACCTGCGGTAGCGCGAGTCCTATCTTGGTCATATGTCCCCGTCGAGCATCAGTTCAGACCTATTATCCGGCCGCTATCTGTGATATCTATACGCTCTGCGGCTGGCACTGACGGCAGACCAGGATGCAGCATCATATCGCCGCAGATGGGTACGATGAAACCAGCCCCGGCAGAGACTGTCACTTCCCGCACTGTCAACGTCCATGACCGTGGAGCACCCTTGAGGAGAGGGTCGTCCGTGAGAGAGAGCTGCGTCTTAGCGATGCATAACGGAAGCCGATCAAGACCTGCCTTTTCGATCGCTTTTATGTCCCTCTCCGCTGAACCGATATATCTGACATCCTTTGCACCATATATCTCAGTAGCGATCTTAGAGATCTTCTCTTTGATAGGAAGCTCAATATCGTAGATGAACTTGAACTTAGGATCTCATGCTCCATCGTCCAGAGCACTGTTCTTGCAGACTTACCCCGCCATCCCCACCTTTCTCATATGCGTCTGATATCGCACATTTGATGCCAAGCAGCTCGCAGTGTGCCTTTACGACATTCAGTTCCTCGTTCGTATCCGATGCAAAGTGGTTCAATGCGACAACGACAGGCACGCCGAATTTCCTTACGTTCTCTATATGCTTATCCAGGTTAGCGAACCCTCTTTCAAGCATGGATATCTTCCCATCAAGCCCGTTCATCAGGTCATCGCTGTTCTCTCCATGCATCTCCAACGCTCTGACCGATGCAACTATGACAGAACAATCTGGTATGAACCCGCCGATCCGACATACGATATCAAAGAATTTTTCAGCGCCAAGGTCAGATGCGAACCCACCTTCTGTGACCACAACATCCGCCATCTTCAGAGCATACCTTGTCGCCAATATGCTATTGCTACCATGTGCAATATTCGCAAAGGGGAAGCCATGGACGAAGACCGGCTGTCCTTCAAGTGTCTGCACAAGGTTCGGCTCGAGAGCATCTTTTAGCAAAAGCACCATCGCACCTATACATTTCAGGTCTCCCGCCCTGACCGGGTTCCCGTTAATATCATACGCATACGATCCGTGAAAGCCTTTCCCTCAGGTCCTTTAAGGATGTAGATAATGCGAGGACCGCACTGACCTCTGAAGCGGCTGTTATCACGAATCCGCTCTCATGCTCTACCCCGCCAATGCTCTCACCGCCAAGACCAACAATGATCTTTCGCAGCTCTCGCGAGTTCACGTCGATGGCTTTTTTTCAGGATCACTTATCGATGTCGAGATCAAGCTTATTGCCTTTCGCGAGGCTGTTCTCGAGCATTGCTGATAAAATATTGTGCGCAGCCGTAACTGCATGTATATCTCCAGTGAAATGAAATCGATATCCCACATCGGGTACTCTGAGCCCTACCGCCGCCGGTGGCCCCGCCTTTGACACCAAAGACCGGCCCCATCGATGGTTCCCTCAATGCACCCATAACATTGATGCCGAGCTTACCCAGTCCCTCCATTAATCCTATGGAGGTTACCGTCTTGCCCTCGCCAGCTTTCGTCGCGGTTATCGCTGTGACAAGTACTAGCTTTCCATTTGGTCTGTCATCAAAACGCCCCAGTACATCCAAAGGCACTTTGGCGATATAGTGGCCATACGGTTTTATGTCATCCTTCGAAAGCCCGATCCTGCTAGCTGTTGCACTGATCGGTTCCATCCTAGCATCCTGAGCGATATCAATGTCGGACTTCATGAAGAGCACACTCCCAGAGCTAATGCGTATGCGGTATATTCTTTTTACAGTAAGCCTTGAAGGACGCTCTTCGCTCGAGCGATGACCGTCATTTGGATGATCAGTGGTCGCCATTCTGAGCTGAGCAGAATATTTGTTTTACGATCCAAATATGTGAGATACTCTTTTTCTCGCGGATTCTTCGTTCGCACGAATGATAGAATCGACGAACATGCTCTCGGATAGATACCGTCAATTATTATTACTTCGATAATCATCCTCGCGAAAGGGTCATCGAATGGTAGCCAAGCTCATTAGTGGTACTGAGATCGCAGCACAAATAAAAGGAGAGCTGAGGGAAAGGATCGAAGTATTGAAGGCTAGAGGGACCATTCCTGGCCTGGCCGTGATCTTGGTCGGGGAAGACCCAGCGTCGCAATCATACGTCCGAATGAAAGAAAAGATGTGCGAAGAACTTGGGCTATACTCCAGGACCATAAAATTACCAGCAGCGACATCGGAAGAAGAACTGCTCGGCATAGTAGATGCGCTCAACCGTAATGATAAGATCGATGGCATACTCGTACAATCGCCGTTACCTGCGCATATCGATGAGATGAAAGTGATCGAACTTATCGACCCTGGTAAGGATGTTGATGGTTTCCACCCTGTCAATGTTGGTAAGATGTTGATCGGGAACCCTGGGTTCCTTCCTTGTACACCTCATGGCGTACAGGAGCTCCTCATGAGAAGCGGTAATGATCCAGAGGGTAAGAGGGTAGTGATCGTTGGGAGAAGCAACATCGTAGGGAAACCGCTTGCTGCGCTTTTAATGCAGAAGTCGAAGGGCGCTAACGCCACTGTTACGGTCTGCCATTCTAGGACCAGGATCTCCAAAAAATAACAAGGGAAGCGGACATATTGATCGCCGCAATAGGTTCGCCACATTTTATAAAGAAAGATATGATAAAAGAAGGAACGGTAGTCATTGATGTCGGGTCCAATCGCATCGAGGATCCTCTAGCAAAAGGGGTTATCGCTTCGTTGGCGATGTGGATTTCGATCAAGTAAAAGAGCTTGCTTCGGCGATCACCCCAGAAACTGGCGGGGTCGGCCCCATGACGATAATTATGCTCATGCAGAATACTGTCATATCAGCTGAGCAAAGGATGAAGCGGATCGGCATTCTTTAGTACTTCAAACCCTGGCAAATATTTTGTCATACCCTTTGACTTATATATTTAGATGGCTATTCACCTTAGCCTGTGGAGAATTTTAGGGCTTACTGACAACAAAGTTAGTAAAGAGACGTAGCCACTGAGAGGAGGGGTGTGGAGAAAGTGGAATGTATTGAAACCCTCCCCTCGTTCGTCCGTCATGGTCTTCCCCGTCATGTACGGTCGATAGGACGTAACAAAGCCGATTCACCCATAAGGTTTTTCCAGGTTTGGTCATTGTTCTGTTCTCGGCCTCATTACTCTATCCTAGGCATAAGGATATCGACTTCTAATATAATAATACTACTATCGTCAATAGTAGCTTATTGAATAACAACATGCTCTTGCGGGCGAGTCCTCTTGATTCATACGGCCGCTTGGATTACGCTTACTTAAACTTATCAGGATCGCTCATCCACATGCTTTGATCCTGGTCTTTCTGATCGTATGTTACGATAGATGTAGCTAGAAGACCCAAGTTAAAAAGATGGGACCGTCGGCGACGAATGTATGCGTCCGGCATCGCTCATCCCGGCGCGTCAAGAAGGGCAGGATTACTGTCAACATGCCGAACGTAGCTCACTAAGATAAAATGGCTATAAGAAAACCAAGATGGAACATGACTACAAGTCTATGAATGAATTCATTGAGCAGTTCACAGAATAAAAATCAGAGCTTAACGGATCAGATGACATCTATCCTGCCTCTGATCCGATACATGCTCCTTTCCCCTTCATGATCTGGGGCCGTTCTTCACTATGGACCGATACTATTTACTGATAAGCGATAACTGTGGCCTTCAGAGTCTTTTCAAGCTTCTGAACTGTCCTTTACCTGCTTATCGTCCAACTTTGCGAATTCAGTTGGCTTGTAGGCGATAAGCACTATGCCTAAGTTATCCTCTAGGTCCTTGATCTTGCTAAGTTTCTCTACTGAGAGCTGCGCTGTTTGAGGTAGACATACCATTGTTTTCACCTACTAGAGGGAAAGACGGGAATTATATTTATTACTTTCAATATTGGTTATTCCATCCAACACATGATCAAGTTGTACATGGTGACCAACCAACGAGGGTGTTCGTACCATGACCTGTTCCATTGCACAATGGAAAATAACGCTGCTCAAAAAGGTATTATACAGGCCTCGATATGATCTATCAAACGCGGGGGTAGTCAAGCCTGGACAACGGCGCGGGACTTAAGATCCGTCCTTAGTGGTTCATGGGTTCAAATCCCATCCCCCGCACTTCATTATGTAGCCAGTATCCCACTTACTCTTGTCAATCATGGGGGTATTGACCACCGGCAACGGAGCTTGGATTTTGCGGGGTTGCTATTGTTCCATCCACTTCTTACATTGACCGTTACCTGACTTTGTTTTTCATGGCAATAATACTTCTCTGTTGTCTTTGTGCTCTTGTGCCCAATAAGTACGCTTACATCCTTTTACTTGCACCTTCATCGAGCAGGATTTGCCCATATGTACGTCTGCACTTCTGTATCGTGACATCTCATACGTGAGCATTCTTGCTTACCCCTCGAACCATCTTTGTGATGCTGTTGTTTGACCTCTAAAGGTCAGTTCCCCGCTGATTGACGCCATTGATAATATTGCAAATTAGGCTATGTAAAAAGTTTAACTTATTCGAACTGGAAGTCCCCCGCTGGCGCGGGGGAATGAGAGCAAGCCAGAGCGAGCATGGATAGATAATTGTGGTGCATAAGACTCATGGCGACCATGAGATATGCACCGGACGAGCGACCGCTACTGGCCTCTGCGAAGGTACAGCAAGCTGCCTGGTTGAAGCAAGAAGCCCCGCACGCAAGGGTGGGGTAGTTCACACCAACAAAGATATCGATTATGATATGATTTTTGACAGTGAAACTAACACTAATCGTTTCATTGAGGTATCGATACGATTTTGTAAACTCGGTTAAAAAGGTGCTAATCTCTGCTAAATCCTGCTAATTTAGCAATAGATTCTTAGCCCAGAATGAGCATCATTGTTTGACGTGACCTAAATATGAGAATGCCCGAAAAACCCAGGCTATATAATCAAATTTTCAAAGAAAGATTACAGGATATCCAAAAATCCATGGAAAGGGGCGATATTTTAGGTCTAGCTAAGAAATATAATGAAGAATACTTGCATTGGGATGAATTGAGGCGAAGAGATTTTCCAGTTGACCCAGAAATCGTTTGGGCAATAATGAAGATCTCTAGAGAAAGCCAGTCCAAGCACATAAATTTCTTGGATATATCTCTAACTTACAATATAATAAACCAATCTCAAAGAATCATGCATATGCTGGACACAAGGGCATCAGGATTGGCAGTCATGGAAGAACCCTTAAAAGGTCCAGAGATGGATAGATATGTTATCAGCTCACTGATGGAGGAGGCCATTGCATCCAGCCAGATAGAGGGTGCTGTGACAACGACCAAGGTAGCAAAGCGGATGCTGCGTGATAACAGGAAACCCCGTTCCCAGTCGGAACAGATGATAGTGAATGATTATATTACAATGAAAAGGATGAAAGAACTGAAGAATAAGCCCCTCTCAGTGGACCTTATACTCGAATTGCATAAACTGATAACACATGATACCCTAAAAGATTCAGCTTTTGAAGGTCGTTTCCGAGAGGATAATGAAACAATCGTTGGCGACCCCCTTGAATAATCGAAGTGGTGTACCATCATCCTCCAGCGTATGACAAGATTCCTAAGTACATGGAGAATCTTTGTGCTTTTGCCAATGAGGGGCAGAATCAGAATTTTTACATCCCCTGGTGAAAGCGATAATTATCCATTTTATGATAGGTTACATTCATCCGTTCATCGATGGAAATGGAAGATTAGCCAGGACCCTTACGTATTGGTATGCCCTAAAAAATAATTACTGGCTCTTTGAGTATATGGCTATTTCAAAGGCAATCAAACAGAGCAAGAGTAGATATGGCCTATCGTATCTTTACACAGAAAATGACAATAATGATGTAACATACTTTATAAATTATAACCTTGGATGCATGGAGAGGGCTTTAGAGAATACAAATAAGTACATTGAAGAAAAACAAACGTGAACAGAGAGAAGCTATGAAGTTAGTGCAAACCCACCCCGAGCTTAACTTCCGTCAGGCTGAGATACTTAAGGACATTATCAAACACAAGGATGAGCCCGTTTCAATAAATGAGATAATGTCTAAGTTCAATGTTGTCCATCAAACCGCCAGAACTGATTTGCTCCGTCTTACGAAACTCGGTTTCCTTAGTATGGGGAGACTTGGAGTAAAAATGTACTTTACATATGAAGATAATACTTATTCTAAAGAGGAGCATATCGATGAAAATGGCACTGGAGCTAGAGATTCACCCTCACGGCCCCAGCCTAATGCCCGGAATTGACGGATAAAAACAAATAAAAAGTAAAAAGGTTTCGATCAATCTCTGCTGATTGACACAGTTCATGAAGACGCTGGCTAAGCGAAGGTTGATGTTCCATCCCCCGCACTCTTAAGCATAGCCGGATTCCACCTGACCATCTAGTTCTGATGTCAGGTGCTTAGGGCTCAGACTGGTGGGTCGAATCCTGAACCCCTCTATTTTCATTTCTTGTTGATCGAATTATCTTCAGGGCCAATACAAGAACCCGCCCTCATTATCTTCTTTGATACCTAGGACAAAGCGGTTATGAACCACGTTACCCGGTTGTAACAATATGTTCTTTCACAATTTGATCGTCACTAATGTCACAGCACACCGAACACTTCTCACAGGAGCGGTCCGAGCCGCCGTTGCGAGGTAAGAAGATGGGAATATTCTCTGGGAATCAGCGAGAGCGTGATCTCCTCGTTCCTGTGCGACTACCTGAAGAAGTACGCCGGGCCGGGGTGCGCGAACCTACGCATCGCCATCGAAAAGAATGTCGACCTCTACCAGCTGTGGGTAGAGAATGCCCACGCCGAGGGCGTGCGCGGACCTAGTGAGGTGAGGACCTGGACTCATCTGTTCCCCCATGCACAGGACATGATCACCCCGCAGAACGTCAAGCGGTGGCTCAGGGATCAGGGGCTGGAGAATATCGCCCTGACGGTGGAGTGCACCGAGGGCGGCGATAAGTGGCTGGAATGGCAGGTGGAGCGCTTCCGTTCCGGGCTATGGGGCAGCTAGTCCTGACCGCCCCATTGATCAGCATCTTGACCCACACGAGCAGATCATTAATATGCATCGATCAGGATGCGATCACTTTTAGTTCATCTGGTCTGTCAAATGGTCCTTCTAGATCTAGATCGGAAAGCTTTCATGAATAACATGTCTACTAATTTACGTGGACATGATAGAATGGACGAGAACGCCCCTAGGGATTATCGGATGTATACCTCGCGGTTTCGAGGATAGAGCATGCGATGATGGATATTCTGTCATGCCGGAACCATTGGACCAATGCTATCGAACCGTTCATTGACACTCGATATGCAAATTTCAGTTTTAACCGAACGAAATGTTCAATGAATATGACCTCAGCAGGCAAGAAGGGCTTATGATGGTGTTCAACAATGACGGACCGGAAGCTTTGAAGCTTGTTGATCCATAGAGCCAAGAGGAATGTTCTGATGCCCACTTCCGATGTAGTGACTAGATCAAAGAGCACACTCGACCAATGGCTAGGTGAGGAAAAGAAGATAGAGAAGAGAACGAACGTTCCCAAACCCCGCCCCAGGTGCAAGCATCCAGAGTTCCTGAAGTGGCCACTGAATGTGAGGGCAAAGAAGATGCTAGAGTGGTACGATGAGCATCCTGAGGAGTGGGAGAAGGACTACCCCAAAGAAAGGAAAAAGTAATGGGCACCTTTGGATCGATCCATTCTATTCTAGAACTAGTTGATCGACCCAACTCTTTTCGGAGGACATCTATCCCTTTTTCTGTGATTAATACCAATATGTTCCTACTGATAGACGTAGCTCGTAGCAGTGATGAAAGGGAAAAGCATGAATGGGGTTAGGCCCCTCACGTTCTCCGGATATTTGGAAGGGTCTGATCTTTCAGGCCCTAGGACATTGTCCCCTTTCGCGTTGTTATTCACCGTGATCAAGCATGGTCAGTATAGGCCGGAAGCCTCTGATCCGAATTGTATCCTGAATTATCACTGTCGCGCGAACATGACTTCCGGAACTTGCTTAGCTCCGACAGTTCTCGCATCGTTGGCGGCCTCATCGATGAGCGCTGCAACGACCTCGGGATGGGAGATGTAAATGGCGTGACTGCCTTTGACCTCGACGACCTCGGAACCCGCCCGCTTGGACATTGCCCGCTGGGCATCGGGCGGGATCATCTTGTCCTCTGTGACGACCAAGTACCAGCTCGGCTTGGTACTCCAGGCCGGTTCGCTGATCGCATCGTTAAGAGCTCCAACGCCCCACGGGACCTGAGATTCGGCCATGAACATGGCCTTTTCTGCATCCACGTCGGCCGCGAAGGAGGCGGAAAATTTGGTCCTGTCGAGGAGTAAATGACCGTCATGAGGCGGCAATATCGGCGGAGAAGGAGCGCCGGGAGGCGGATCCCTGATGAGCGTTGCCACGGATTCACCCTTACCCGGAGCAAAAGCGGTTATGTAGACAAGCCCCGCTACCTTCGGATCGTTGCCAGCTTCGGTAATGACCGCTCCACCATAAGAGTGACCTACGAGGATCGCCGGCCCATCCTGATCTGCAAGGATGCTCTTTGTTGCCGCTACATCGTCCTCTAACGTTATTGTCGGGTTCTGGACGATGCTGACAGTATAACCATCCTTCTTCAGTATCTTGTAAACACTTTCCCAGCCAGACCCGTC
Organism: Methanomassiliicoccaceae archaeon; assembly: GCA_963726655.1. Lineage (GTDB taxonomy): Archaea > Thermoplasmatota > Thermoplasmata > Methanomassiliicoccales > Methanomassiliicoccaceae > CAVSDP01. Next base: position 73,450 of record CAVSDP010000048.1, on the reverse strand, counting down.
CACGAAACCACCATGAACAAGCACAATATTCTCTACACGTGCCATATCATATCACCTTTGCTAGATCATCCTATCCAACGTTCGTCCCAGCGGGTATTTAGTTCTAGCCGTTGATATTCAGCGGAAGACATCAGTTATGGACCAAAAGTTATGATGATCTCAGGATCATCTCTTATCTGCAATTCGTGACGGACGATATCGGTTTTTTCACCTAGAACGATCATCGGAACACGCCACGGTCATGACCGACCTCAAAGCGTGCAGAGCTACATGGATAACGTATCTAGCTGGCGGTCATGGTAATATGTAGGTAAGTTATCTTGTTAGGATCATCCTGACCTGATCTGTTATAAATATAAAATATTCCAGAACCTCCAAAACCCAATAAGATCTTACGACCAGATAATAATCTCATTATACTCAGATGACGATGCATGACTGGTCAGTAAGGTAGGGGTTGAGGTCCTATTAGGAGATACAATAATAAATGGATGAGCGCAGCGATGTGTTCGATCTTTTTGATCGCTTTGGTGTTACCTGGTGCAATAGTATTCACAAGCTCGCAGCCTACAGATCCATCGATCAATGGATACGCTCAACCCCTGACAATGTCCAACGTTGGATGGCATGATGGGAGCAATAGCTCCACTTCATTAGTGAATGTGACCTATACCACTGGATATTCTACGAGAACTGCCGGTGGCAGTGACAATACGATAGAAGGGGTCCTCTCGGATAATATGCTGCTATCATACGATGATGGAAGCGGAACTATCGTGGAGTTCTCGATCGACTGCGTCTTCAACCCAGGCGGTCTAGATGTTGCAGATCAAAAGGTGCTTGACTGGGGCCAGCTGAACCATATCGAGCTTGTTCTTAGCAGCACCTCGTCGCTGAACGGCACCACGATAACGACCATGTACAACTTCCAGGGGTTTGACATAGTCAGCGGGAATGCCAGTGGGATAAGTCTGACCAATCAGAGCAACTCCGACGGCTCATATAGCTATATTCTCAACAATGTTGTAGGTAGCATTGATTATTGGGCCAACGAGGCAAAGATCGGCGCTGTGAACTTAAGCACACAGAACTATTCCTATCAAGGGAACACACTCCAGGAGAGCGTAGCTACCTTTAATGTCACCATAGATTCAGAATTAATTAATGCTCCGCTCAGGCAGACATCGTCCGATGAGCAGGAGGTCCCTGCACCGACGTTGTTGACCTTCCAGGTGACCCACAATGCGACTGATACTGAGTACAAGTACGGAGCTAGCGTCAATTGGAGCGCGGATAAGGACTTCCCGACCTCATCGCCATTGACGACCGGGGAGAACTACAGTCTGGTCGCTCAGGACCTGCTATCTTTCTCATACTCCACGAGCGAAGGTGGCAATATGATACAGATAAAATCGTTCTCCACTGATGCGAACAATGACAGTGCCATATATCTTCTAGGTAGCACAGAGATGTGCAAGGAGCTATTGACGACACAATATACGATCAATGGAAGCTCACAAGTGTATAACACAACGCGGATCTATGTTCAGAATGCTGTTCACGATCAGAACGGCAACGTTTCGTCGATCTATGTGGTATTCGATGGCTTCAAATATGGCCAGAGCACCGGTCTGTCATTTGATCCTGCCGTGATAACGCCTTACTCAGAGACCTCCTCTGATCAGGCGTCCTCTTTGATGGGCGGACCGAGCTCAGGACTGATCATCGGTATTCTTATCGTAGTGATCGCGGTGGTAGCCGTTGCCGCTGTGGTGATCGTACGCAGGAGACATAGTTGAACATCAACAACGATATGCCTGCGACCAGCTCGTCCTAAGGGAGACCCGGCGAGATCGGTCTAATATTTTATTTCCTGAGCACGGTTTGGGCCTGCCGTTTATCTTTTCCCTTAACTTAGACATATTTTTGGAATTATCTATCCGATAGAACATCTCCCTTAGATACGCGTTCCCTCGTTGATGCTGATGCTCATAACGATTATCTAGCTGCTTGATCATAATCAGGACGAGGATCGGTACATGAGCAAGAAAATGGTCGATAAGGATGCAGAGATGTTGTCATCATTGAGCATCGTAACACCTACCCTACTAGTTGGGGCGAACGTGAACGGGAGGCCGAACTTCATGGCCGCAGCATGGGCGACCATAGCATGTATGGCGCCACCCATGGTGTGCGTAGCCATAAACCATTCAAGGTTCACGGCCAAAGGTATAGATCAGAACAGCACGTTCAGTCTAAATGTCCCATCAACAAAGGATGCGGTCTCCGTGGACTATTGTGGGATAGTGTCTGGATCGAAAGAGGACAAATCGACCATGTTCGAAACATTCTATGGCAAGCTTGGCAGCGCACCCATGATAAATGATATGCCAGTGAACATTGAATGTAAGGTCTTTAGATCCGTCAACTGCGGCAGTCATATGCTATATATCGGGCAGGTCACGACAGTTCACATAGATGAGGACCGTATGACAAATAATAAAACGGATATTGAGAAGATCGATCCGATAGTTTACGCGAGTTCTGAATATCGTCACCTTGGCAGTGCGGTGGCAAAAGCGTTCTCCATAGGAAAAACATATAATAAATGATATTCAAAATCTGATCTAGATGACAGCCTTCTGTGGCGATCGAGATTATAGATGACACGCCCATGAGATGCGACAAGACCTTAGATCATATCATGAGATGACCGATCGATCAGCTAGACCTTTCACATATCTGAAGGTCTATTTCGATCGATATCTATGGCTTGGTTTTCTCATAGCGACGCCATAAAGCTTCTTGGTGAACGAAGGGGAGGGGTCCTCGAACTCCTTTATCCACAATATGTCATAATCAATTGCGGATAGTCTTATCTCTTCCTCTGTGAAGAAATGAACGACAAAGCCATTTGGGTTCTGCCATGTGCCCCTTCTTTTGGGAGTGAACTTTCCATAGTGCGGGTCATGGTCATTCCGGACAGAGAATATATTGACACCTCCTGGCCTCAGGACCCTAAGGCATTCGATGAGCATCTTGGATATCTCCTCATCGGTGAAATCCATGGTGAAGAACATGTTGGAATAGATAGCGTCGAACGAGTCATCTGGGAAAGGCAGATCTTCCCTAGCATCGTGCACCTTTAGCGTGACATTGGCTCCCACGCCCTTCGCTCTCTCTTTCATCTGGCTGATAGATTCTTCTGAATAGTCAAGCGCGGAGACCTCGAAGCCGCTGTTCACGAGGAACCAAGTGTCCCGGCCCTGTCCACAACCGAGTTCTAGAATGTCCCGGGACCTATTATCCTCGAATGTCGCCAATGCATAGGTCACTAGCTCACTTGGCTCCTTGCCGAAAAAGTCCACCACACTGGCGTAAGCATTGTTCCATTGCCTCCGCTGGTCCGTCCCTTCCTGCATGCTCAGGCCCTCATACGGTCGCCCATATCGCCTAGATCACGTTGGTAGACTTCTCGTTCGCACGAAGTTAAAAGATCCGAAAGATCGGATGTGTCTTCCTGGACTTACAGCCTATCAACGTGATGTCTCTGATTCGATGAACGATGTGAACATGATATAACCGCCACCGCACATTATCACGAATACAACAACGAATCCGACTGCCCCGAATGGAACTGCTTGGATCAATAAAGCGTACGCACTGCCCGCAAGTATGATCAGTCCCAGAACAAAAGATACTATCCTCTCGTCCCCTTTCATGTCGATACACCATCTTCTTATTCACCTGCGTATATTCTCAGCACATATATATTCTGAACCGTCAACTATCATGCAGTTCACAGCAGACTTTTGCATAAAACCAAAATACATGCACATTATTCGCTTCCAGAAGTATAGCATATCGGACATGTCCGGCATTCTCCGTTAGATGGATGCAGGACTTGTTGAAGGTCTTCTAGAATAATGCGGATCGTACCTTGATCGTGGATCTGAACAGGAACGCGACCAAAAGTAACCATACACATCTCATCCTGGCACATGCTCTCATCATCTAGCTTATGATCGAGGATCTTCTCTTCACTTATGGAATAACGAGAACCTATGATGCTTAGGTCGCTTTGTCTTTTCTGATATATCAATAGGCCCAGAGATCAATACCTGACATCTGTCGTCGGGTCCACCGTTGTTCCTTAGCGCCATCTCTACACAGATCTCCCTGCAACGTCCATCGTTGTACATGCCAGACATCCTTAGTACCGAGCTGTCGCCTTTAAGCAGGATATCTGGAGCACTGCAGTGCCATCTGTTCAGGATTGCTCCTATCGGTACCTTCAGTGATACCAAGAGCGCGATCAGGCTTTCATCATCAGTTATCTGTCGCTCGGTAGGTTCTCCTGGTAGGGCTGCCCCTTCTGCGTGCTCTTTCCCGAACATGCTCGAAGGAAGGAGCTGACCATCCTTTCCTATAAGGATAGATGGCACTATCTCATATCCAAAGGTCCTGCCATTCCCATCTTTGAAGGGCCTCTTCGCTATTACGCTCCGTCCACCTGTTATCAGCTCGGCATCTAGCTTGAACTCCCTGCTTCTCTTTGCACCATCGGCTGTTGCATACTCCATGCCAATGGACCAAGTAGTTGAATCTGCCCAAGCAAGACATACGTCTGCTCCAACGGCAGAGCTTACTTTGGAGACATCACAATAGAATATGCCTCTGCTGCTCTCAATGAATGTCCATCCATCAAGCGTCGTGATAAGATACGCAAGCCCCTCTTTCGGAACAGCAGAGCGCTTTTGTCCAGAGCTTGCTATATCGTGGAAGAGCTCGCGTCCTTCCAACGTCCCGAGATCATCGAAAGATGTGTCAATGGGATATCCTAATGAACCCATCACGGTTTTGGCTATTCCTGGTCCTTCAACGTTTTATTGCTAGGAAACCCCAATGAAACCCCATGCTAACATCTACCCGCTATGGTTTCTTGCGATATATCTTGTCCTGACGATGTGAGTTCATATGATCATCCTGATCAAAGAAAAAGAGATCGTGACCACACCATCGCCTGGATACATAGCATATGATCCATTGGATGGCGTGATATCACGATCGCGGACCTTACCTCTTAAGGATATCACTTTTGCTCGATCTTCCTCCAGTACATGAACAGGACCAATGCACCGACGCCGATCGCTATTATGAACGATATCGGCAAGATGCCCCCGCTGAAACTTCCTGAGATCGTCCCAGGAATGTTCGGTGCGTTGTATGTTACCATTCCGTTCTGGCCGGCTTGACTGCCATTGGTCACTGTGAGCGTATACTGCTGATATGCGATATCCCCTGTAGAAGATACAGCCGTAATGTTAACGTAGTACGAGCCAGCAGCATCTGGACGCCCATATATGGTATCGTTGCTAGTGCTAAAGCTTAGGAACGATGCGTTAGAGCTTATCGAGAAAGAAGAGGTGCTAGAGGCCGATAATTCATAGTTATATGAGGCTCCTACGTTCGAAGCCGTTACCGGTGTCGAGACAACGTTAAAATTGTCCTGAGCACTGGTCTGGGCGGGACCGGTGATGGTCCCGCCAGTGTATGGGTAGCCTGGTGTGCCAGTGAGCACCATCGAGGTGATCGCTTGCCCGCCGTTGGCCCATATCGCGTCCTCAGCTGCCGTGTATCTTATCAACGGATAGACGGCGTTGTATCCTAGCTCTCCCCAGAACAGCGGCTTCCCGGCGGCTGCAGCCCACTGCTGCGCCGAGCTAAAGCTTCCTGCGTCGGAGGAAGAGCCATAGTAGTGGACCTCACAGATCTCGAAGCCCACATCTCCAGTGGCGAGATCAAAGTCAGCCTGGTCCCAGTTGAACATGAGACCGAGCGCTGCCACTCCCATTGTTCTCGGGTGAGTCGAAACATTAGCAGTATCCGTAGCTACGTCACACGCCCATGTGTGGAAAGCATCGACACCGCCGTTCGTGCTCCAGAAGTTCGTCCATACATTGTTGCAGTCCGGCTCGTTGTACATGTCGAACCAGCCAAGACCTACATAGTTCTGTAATGCGGACATGACTCCAGTTGCATATGATATGTAGTTGTCATACGCTGATGATCCAGGAACGAACACTGAGCCCGACCCACCATACTGGTATGTCGGATATTCCTGAGAGCCTGCTAGCGATAGGACTACCCATACGCCCTCTTTTGCGGCCTCAGTGAGCATGATGTTCAACATGGACAGATATGATGCATGATGATCCTCCCATGCGCTGTACTCTATACCTGTACCCCAGGAATCAGCTGCTCCTAGACGTACCAGGTTGCAACCGTAAAGGTGTAGCAATGAGAAGTACTGCTCCCAGAATACCGTCGCGTTGGAATTTTGAGGTATATATCCAAGGCTCGATGTATCAGGACCGTTGAACACTGATGTTATACCAGCGTCCTGCATGTCACCATCGACGTATGCAAGGATAGCGTACTGTAATGCTGTAGGATCTACAACACCGAACAAATGATAATCGGGCACAGAACCATCTACTGTTATGTTCGTCCCGGATACGGATATCCGACCATACTGTGGGTGCTGGCGATGCGGCCGAAGCGTTGCCGATTATTGCAACGCCTGACACCAAGATCGCGAACACACCTATGGCCGCTAATACTCTAAATCTATTCTTTATTTCCATCCCTCATGGGAAGGATCGACGCAGAAGGGGTTACTATGCTCTTTGACACAGTTATCATTTATGACGTCAACAAAATGTTCGGAAAAGTCCATGTCCTTACTACTATCCAGTAGTAAATATGGATCGGTCAGTTAGGGACAAAAATGCTTATCATTTACGTATACTAATAACAGTTGATCTGATGGACTGTCACCTAGTATGGTGGAGTTAAAAAGTCCTGATCAGGAAGGCCTTCTATGAACGGGAAATATCATTCAGCGATGACCAATATGACCATTGATCCCCAAGAGGTCGAGGCTTCTTACTTCATCCAGTCAACTTGCGGCTCGTTCTCTGACCGCCTTAGCGGCCGACTGTCCGCCAGTTAAGTTCTCATTCTTCTTACCATGCCTTTGGTAACTCTCTCGAATATCACGAACCACTGGTCGCCCCATTAGCCCTTGTATGCTGGCCTTCAACCCCCAGCCCTCGCAGGGGCTTCTATATCGCATACGTTAATTCTATAATGAATTATCACAAGGATGTGTACTGTTAAATAAGCCGTTAGACCGCCCATTCCTACTTGCTTTTAGATAATGGCCATCGATGAACGCCAATGGTTAGATCGCATCAATTGAAATTCATATATGAATATTTTGATCATTCACTTTAATATAGGTCAGAAATGATTAACAATAGTTTAGTTCGGTGATCGCCCACATGGGTAATGATATGATGAAAAAAGGTGATGAAACAATGACAGAAAAAAAACTGGGCCAAGCGACCCTAGCGGTCCACGCTGGCCAGAAAGTAGACCCGACGACGAATGCACGAGCAGTACCGATATACCAAACGACATCCTATGTGTTCAAGGATGCTCAGACAGCAGCCAACCTCTTCGGCCTGAAGGAACTTGGTAATATTTACAGCCGGATAATGAACCCGACCAATGATGTGTTCGAACAAAGGACCGCTGCCCTCGAGGGGGGAACTGCAGCGCTCGGCCTTGCGTCTGGCCTGGCAGCGATAACTTACTCATTGATCCCGATCGACCAGACCAGGGGATGAGATAGTCTCTGCAGATAATCTGTACGGCGGTACATACGAGCTGTTCCATTACACCTTCCCACATCTTGCAAGAAATGTCAAGTTCGTAAAGTCCACGGACCTTGGAGCATATGAGGAAGCAATAACGGACCGCACGAGGGCAATATATGTAGAGTCCCTAGGCAACCCGAAGCTGGATATCCCCGATTTTGAAGGCATAGCGAAGATCGCTCATAAGCATGGTATCCCCCTGGTCGTGGATAACACGGCAGCGGTAGGATTGGTCAGACCGATAGAACATGGTGCGAATATTGAACCGATATCTGCCACTAAATATATCGGTGGCCATGGAGCGGCCATCGGTGGTGTGGTCGTAGATGGCGGGAATTTTAGATGGGATAATGGGAAATTCCCCGATTTCACCGAGCCCGACCCCGCCTATGATGGCATAAAGTATTGGGACGCGTTCGGAAACTTCCCAGGATTGGGTAATGTAGCATATGTCTTCAATACACGCGTAAAGCTGCTTCGCGACACTGGAGCTACCCTTGCACCGTTCCATGCTTGGCTATTCATCCAAGGCCTCGAGACATTGCCACTTCGGATCAAAAAACATTCTGAGAACGCATTGGAGGTCGCAAAGTTCCTGAGTGACCACCCCAAGGTATCTTGGGTGAACTACCCAGGACTGCCTGAGCATCCGAGCCATAAACTGGCACAGAAGTATTTCAAGGGCGGATATGGCGCGCTTGTAGGTTTCGGCGTGAAGGGTGGAAAGCCTGCAGGCATAAGGACCATCGAGAGCCTGAAGCTGTTCTCTCTACTGGCGAATATCGGTGATACCAAGAGCCTGGTCATCCATCCAGCTAGCACCACCCATCTCCAGCTAACCCTGCAGAGCAGATCGCTACAGGAGTGACAGATGACTACATCCGCCTCGCTATAGGCATAGAGGATGCAGAGGATATAATCGCGGACCTTGACCAGGCCCTGGCTAAACTTTAAGAGAGGGGTGGCGGCGATGGAGAACGGCTCAGTGGGCATCGTTGAGACAAAATATGTGGACCTGTCAGAGCCCCTAAGGCTTGAGAATGGTTCGACCCTGTCCCCAGTAAGAATAGCATATGAAACATACGGGCAGCTTAACAAGGACAGGACGAACGCTATTCTCATATGCCATGCTCTTTCTGGCGATGCCCACGCCGCTGGCCTTCATGATGGCGAAAAGAAGCCTGGTTGGTGGGATAACACCATAGGGCCGAACAAGGGCTTCGATACCAACAAGTTCTTCATAATATGCTCGAACGTGCTTGGCGGATGCAAAGGGTCAACCGGGCCCTCATCGATCGATCCCGCTACTGGGAAACAATATGGAACATCATTCCCTGTGATCACGATAAAGGACATGGTGAACGCACAGTCCGAACTTGTCAAGAAGCTGGGCATAAAGAGGCTTCTAGCGGTCGCGGGAGGATCAATGGGCGGGATGCAGGTCCTTCAATGGGCGGTCTCCTACCCAGAGATGGCGAACAAAGCAGTGATAATAGCTTCATCGGCATATTCATCACCGCAACAAATAGCTTTCAATGCAGTGGGCCGGAAAGCCATATGCTCTGATCCTGACTGGAAGGGGGGAGATTATTATGGGAAAAATATCCCCATACATGGGCTAGCGCTAGCTAGGATGATAGCACATATCACCTACCTGAGCGATGGATCGATGTATTCTAAGTTCGGAAGGAACCTGCAGGAGAAAGATAAGATCGGGTTCGATTTCTCTGCTGATTTCCAGGTGGAAAGCTATCTTAATCATCAAGGGGATAGCTTCGTTAAGAGGTTCGACGCGAATAGTTATCTCTACATAACAAGGGCGATCGATCATTTCGACCTCACAAGAGATAACTCTCTGGCAAGAGGCTTATCCACTGTCAGAGCAAATGTGCAGATAGTATCGGTGACGTCCGATTGGCTCTTTCCTCCGTACCAGAGCCAAGAGATAGTGGCTGCATTGGCAGCCAACAACGTTCGCGTCACTTACAACGAGCTAAGATCAGACTATGGGCATGATGCTTTCCTGATAGAGGCTGGTCAGTTGAACTATATCCTGAAACGTTTCCTAAGTCATACTACAGTAATGTGATGTCATGCATCCGGCCATTACTATAGATCAAAGTTCTTCCCTCGAGGATGCCGCAAAGGTCATGATAAGGCAGGAAGTGAACCATCTTCCCGTAGTGAACGATGAGAAGCAATTGATAGGCATAATCACTTCATGGGATATCGCTAAGGCAGTGGCCTGCCACCATCATGAGCTTCGGGATGTGGTAAGCCGTAAGGTATTCACGATAAAAGCGGATGAGCCTGTAGAGGCCGCAGCAAGCAGGATGGAAGAATGGAACATCTCAGCTCTTCCAGTAGTTGACGCTGATCAGAAGGTATTGGGCCTGATCACGGTAGATAGTGTCAGCAAGCTTGTTGGGAAATGCGTCTAGGTCACGTTGATCGATCTTTTTTCGCTCGGACCTGCGGGCACTCATACAATAATATGGTCGAGATAAGATCCTTTTGACAAGAGCATCCTTTCAGAGATTATTAGCGGGTCATATCGAACATGACCGATAAGTTGAAGTCCGGCCAGCCAACTTATCATCGTTCGTGAGACGTTCCTTGTATTTTGAGGGCCCGAGGCAGGTCAAGGTACATTATGAGGACATTCCGTCTCCCGGTCCAGGGACCATGCTGATCAAAAGTGATATCTCAGCGATCAGTGCCGGGACAGAGATGCTTTTCTATCGTTCCCAATTAGAAGCTGGATCGGCGCTAGACCCTACGATCGGGTCGCTTGGCGGGTCATTTAGCTATCCGTTCAAGTATGGTTATTCCACAGTGGGCAAGGTCGTAAGCGCCGGCGATCCTCATCTTGAGAGCATGATCGGGAGAACCGTTTTCTCATTCCATCCGCACGAGAGCTATTTTCTTGCCAGACCCGAGGATATCATAGAGGTCCCCAGTGAGATAAGGGAAGAAGATGCAGTATTCCTGCCATCAATGGAGACCGCTGTATCCCTTGTTATGGATGCACGCCCGATCCTTGGCGAAAGAGCTGTGATCATAGGCCAGGGTGTCATAGGGCTTCTTACGACCGCGATCATGGCGAAAATGCCTTTATCACACTTGACCACGATCGACCGCTTCCAATGTCGCAAGGAAGCATCACTGGAACTTGGAGCGTCTAAGTGTATATCGGCCGATGCGTCCCTGGATGAAATGACCCGATCCTTACCGGATGACAGTGCTGACCTCGTCCTGGAACTTTCCGGCGACCCTAGGGCGCTGGAGCTTGCGATGAGATCCGTCGGCTATGAAGGCCGGATCGTGGTAGGCTCCTGGTATGGAAATAAAAGACAACCCATTTGTTTTGGTGAAAAATTCCATCGCGGCCGACTTAGGATAATAAGTAGCCAGGTCAGTAATCTCTCTCCAGAGCTATCTGGTAGATGGAGCAAGGATAGAAGGCTCAAGCTGGCCTGGAAGATGATATCTGAGATATGCCCATCCAGGCTGATCACACATCGCTTTAGCATAGACGACGCGGAACATGCATATCAAAAGCTTGACGAGGATGCAGGCAGTACCATACAGGTAGTTATCAGATATGAAGGAGATTAGGATGTTCTCTGTCTCCGTCTCCAGGTCCCTGAGCGCAAGACACTTTTTCGAAGGGGCGCACGGAAAGGAGGGCATGGTCCATTCACACTTGTATAAGATCGAGATCACTATCTCTGGTGTGGCCCTCGACGAGAACGGTTTCCTTCTAGATATAGAGGATATGGAACATCGATGGGATAATATTGTGCAGCAGCTTAGTGGCACACTTCTTAATGATCTTGGACCGATGCATGACCATCCCTCAGTAGAGAACTTATGCGTCTACATCTCAACCATATTCACAGAAGGGATGCACGATACGAGGCTCCGTTCCATCTCAGTTCGGACCTGGGAGAGCGAGGAGGCCTCAGCTACATATGAAAGGGATCTGCGATGAGGGCAGGCCTGATGTTATACGGTCCGTTAGAAACGTTGGACTGGTGGCAATCTCTATGACCGGATGTTGATCAATAAGCTTGTTGAGATGGGTCATAATGTGTCCATGATCCCCCTTCGACATATGGAGGGGACCGGTCCGGCATATTGTGAGATGATGAAAGAAACGAATGCTAAGATGAAAGATCTTAAGGTCGATGTTCTGGTCCAAGATGAGCTTTGCCATTCATCCCTCTTTCTAGCTAACGAATTGTATCAAGGAACGATCGGCTATCGTATCGTATCCCTCGTGCATAATCTGAGCTGTTGCATTGCTGCCGATGCAGAGGAACGAGAACGAGCTGCGGTCATCGAGAAAAGATACCTTAGTTCGGTCGATGCGTGCATTTGTGTCAGTGAGGCGGTCCGACGCAGCGTGAACGGGCTTAAAGTACAGATACCTCTCAGCGCCGTGGTCCATCCTGGCTCCGATAGGCTGGGCTTTGCACCCGAAGATAGACCCCTACCAGACGGCACCTTTACTGTTGTATTCGCTGCTGAGGTCTCGCCGATAAAGGGATTGGATGTCCTGATTGATGCTCTTGAGATGTCAGGATGCAGATACGATCTGCAGATAGCTGGTCAGATATCTGATACCGAGTATTATGAGGGCATCATAAGAAGGATATCGATGATACCTATGCATGGCAGGATAAAGTTCCATGGCCATCTGAACGCTGATGCGCTAACAAAGGTCATGCAGCAAGGCCATGTCCTTGCCATACCATCAAGGTACGAGGGGTATGGGATCGCACTCGCCGAGGCGATGGGACAAGGGCTCCCTGTTATCGCTGCTAAGCGCGGTGGAGCGTCAGAGATGATAACTAACGGAAAGAATGGCTTTCTGGTAGACTATGGGGATACGGAAGGGGTCATGATGGCCCTCCGGACGCTTATGCAGGACCGTGATACCCTTCTTGAGATGTCACATAGTGCCAGAGAACGGTTCAAAGAGCTTCCTACATGGGACGAGAGCATGGAGAGAGCGGTCGATTTCCTAGGTTCTGTTTTGTGAACCGTCCTCATTATCGAGCGTGCCTTTTTCTTCATCCGAGCTTTATGGACCGTATCCGAGAATTGATCAATAATGCTTGTTGCAGTAGTTCGTGCACAAACTTAGGATCTGATCGTTCCGACTGTGCTTCATTCATTGATCTAGGACCATTTGCGTATTCTCGTTCATCCTAAGTTCGCATGGGATCATAAGGACATTATATAAAAAAATACAGATATAGGTCCTTACTCCCGATCGTCGCTTCCATGACCACATCTTCGCTACGCTTCGTTAGTGCAAAATGTGATGAAATGAGCCAGCCCCTTTTCCACCTACTTTGAGACGTTCCCTCTATGAAGGACGCGGGTCTTTATCCAGACCATTCCATCGACGATGCTGTACTCACGATTACTATACCACTCAACGAACATATATGCGACGGTGAATGCGAAGTAAGGCAGAAGATAGAGTATGTTGAACCACCCTATCGCTATCATCGCTACCAGTGCAATGTCGCTGAAAGGTCGATACCAAAGGAACATCCCCATGAACCCTTGGATGTGGTGCCTCTCAGCAAAGCCATCGCCGACCTCATCGACAAATCCAGCGACGAGGAATATTGCAATGGGTATCAATATCCAACTAACGTCAGCTATGGGGTAAATGACGATGAACGTGATTATAGTGGATAGCACGACCATAGCGAAAGCGATATTGTCTATCTTCTTTGCTAGAAGCAGGGATATCAGCATTGCAGTGAAGAATGCGGTAGAGAACGGGCTATCCATAGCCATTAGGTAACCGCCTATAACGCCTGAGAATATGGCAACCATGTTAGCGGCCATGATTGAGTATACTTTTTCATCGTATGCTTGATCAATGAATTTGATGGAACCGCCAAGAAATGCATATAATAATACGATTTGTACGATCTCCATACTACCGACCTGGATAAATGATTTTTTGCTGTCCCATTATTGATTAACCCAGGGTCCCCATACCGAGTGAGGTTATTAATGTTTTATCATATTGTTTTAGTATACGAGAGCGAGATCGAGAACATTCCGGAATAGCATCCCATTCGATGTAAAAGGAGGTCTCATAAAACATCTGGATACTTTCTGCTCCTCGAGTCCGGGTCAACCTCATAGGGAACTGCCTGCCTTTGCGAACGATGGTTTTGCTTGATCCGGTCGACCTTTATCACGCCAAAGGCATGCGAAAAGTCTTGTGCATATACGATGAAGATAAGGTCACCCCGATAATATTCACTTGACACTTCGTGCATGTCCGTACGATAGCTCTTACAGAGATCTTTCTGCTCGCCTAAGTCATAATATATGATCGCCCATCGAATAATGGCAAGCCGAAAATTCTGGATCCCGCGAGAACAGCACTTTATTGAATACTAGACCATGATATGATCATAGGATCTTTATGGTACGGAGGCAAACTATCCCGGGGGTATCAAGGGATGACCTTTTCGAAAGTCCGGCTCTTGTTGTAGCCGAAGAGATCATAGGGAGAACGCTAACAAGCCGATCACCTGAAGGTACGACCGCAGGCATAATCGTGGAGACCGAGGCATATTGCGGCGTAGATGACAAGGCATCCCATGCATACAATGGAAGAAGGACACCCAGGAATGAGGTCATGTGGGGGCCTCCAGGCCATCTTTATATATTTCCAATATATGGAATATATCTCTGTATGAACATAGAATGTTCACACGAGGGGGACCCCCAAGCGGTGCTCATCAGGGCGTTAGAGCCTGTCCAAGGTATATCGCTTATGAGAGAAAGAAGAGGACTCTCATCTGAAGAAGATCTCCTCCGTCTATGTTCAGGCCCATCAAAATTATGCCAATCGTTAGGTGTCAATATGGGGATGAACGGTGCGGATGTTCATGATGGGCCAGTGACCGTGAGCGAGAAGAGAACAAAGGACTTAACTGTTCTCAGGTCAAAAAGGGTCGGGGTCGATTATGCAGGTGATGATAAGGACCGCTTGAGGAGATTCGTGGCGGACTCTCGATATGTTAGCAAAAAGGCATGACTTCAACAGGGATATGCCCAGCGCGGCTGATTTCCCTGTACACTCAGTATAGTATCTCTGATCCATAGATGGTAAGTTCCATTATCGTCACACATCGATCATCGTCCTTGTTTTCAAGATACCCTGCTCGGAGAACGGATGGCAAGCTTATTTGAGCGTTCAAGGGAATATCTTGAGATGTGTGCCGCCTCTTCGGTATCATATCAGACCATGAATGCATGGACAGGATATCTGATAAGATAGAACAATTCCGGACTTTCGCTAAGAACAATCCAGATGGATGGGGTTTAGGGTATTATGAAAATGGCAATGCTAAGATCGTCAAACATCCTCGGAACGCGCTCAAGGACCCTACTTTTCTTCCTATCATAGATGATGTAGTATCCAACATTTCGATCATTCATCTTCGCAAACGATCGATCGGGGAAAAGACCATGGTCAACACACATCCCTTTGCACAAGGTGACCTTATCTTCGCCCATAATGGAACAATAAGAACGGCCTCACCGATGAAAGATCTGTTGCCTCCTGATCGCCGCGACATGGTCCTTGGAACGACCGATTCAGAGGCACTCTTCCAGTGGATCGTGTATAATATCTATATGAAAAAGGATACATTACAAGGGATAAAGGAAGCGATAACCTCTCTAAAGAAGACCATGATGCCTAGAACCACATCGCTTAACTTCCTTATGAGCGACGGACAATCCCTTTATGCGTACTGCTCCTACAGAATGCTCCCCTCACACTTTACATTACATATCTTGAGACAAAAAGGGTCCACGATCATATGTTCAGAACCAATCGGTGATGCCTGGGAGCCCATAGTGAACGATCGGCTTATCATTATACGGAAAGACCTTACATCGTCTGAACATAAGTTCTGATATATCTTCAAGAAAAGGAGCCGATATCAGCATTTAAGCAAGAAGACACGATCCATAAGGCGGGTAATTGACCTTATGCTTGCCATCCCTAAAGATCAAGAAGCGCCCGTTAACACCGGTCCTTCGCTTGTCTATCAACTCAGGGTCCAGTGATCCCACAGCATATAGCATATTTTACATCATAGATGCCGTTCTTGCCCATGATAGCTCAATATCCATATTCTAACTTCACAGATCTCGCAAAGATAAAATAGTACGGCTCGAATCATCGCCCAGAACTGCTCGATGCATCATGCTGCAATGGCTCGATGATAGCTCATTCGCAAAATACAGGCATTCGGCTCCCACAACGGAGCGCCCGAAAGGTGTTTTAGAATGAATCAGAGAACATACGATTTGATAAGCGATATTTGTGCAAAATGTGGCGGGCGTTGTTGCTATTTCGCTAGGCCTCCACTCTCAGAGGAACGAATATCCATACTATTAGAGAACGGTATAACTTGGGACAAGATCAAGTTCGGTAATTATCGAAACCTAGATATAAAATCCACCGGCTTCTGTTCTGCATATCATGAAGGGAGATGCAAGGTCCAATCCGTAAAACCGGAGACCTGCGTGGCAGGGCCATTCACTTTTGATATAAAGAATGGGAACCTGGAAGATCTACCTCAAAAAAGAGAGGATATGCGACCTAGTGTCCTTCATTAAGGAGCATTCAGACGTATACAAAGAACAATATGAACTGGCAGTAAAGAACATAATACATCTGATAAAGAACCTGCCAGAAGATGAACTGAGCGAGATATTGAAGGTCGATGAACCGGAGACCGTAAAGATATCTGAGAATCCCGCTGACAGAGGTGTATGCCGACGACGGTCGGAACTGAGCACGAGTACTCGGTCAACGATCACGAGCTACGTCCACTTCCAATAGTGGATGAGATCATCAAGGGTATACATGGGTCAATTGAGAGTGAGTTCCGATTCGGAAGCGTGAACCTTTCAAAAGAACTTCAGAAGAATGTGATAGAGATCGTTCCAGCTGTCCCCAGCACTTCCGTTAGGGGACTAGAGATGGCGTTGTTCGATGGGGTCACTCGATTCAATAAGGTGACCAATGGAAGATTCGAACTATTGGGCCTTGGTATGCATCCTTTCTTGACATTGGACCAGACAACATACTGGGACCATGAGGACAAGGACATCTATGATGTATATGATCGGCTGTTCGATTCTTAAACAGCATGGATGGTTAAATATCCAGGCTTTGCAGGTCAATGTCCATTATGAGAACAAAACAGATCTGCTCCGAAAGTTCGCAAGAATGAGGTCCTTGATCCCATATCTTGTGGCTTTGACGGCATCTTCCCCAATGGTGGAAGGAAAGCTTACTGGGCTGATGGATAATCGCATCTACCATTATCGAAAGAACCAGGAAAGGGTACCGTCGATATGCAATAATATGATCCCTGAAAAGCTGACCTCTAAAAAACAGCACGATCAGATCCTGAATGGCATCTTCACGGACCTTCGCAAGATCGGAGGGGACGCCCTTTGCAATGAATGGATCGACTCAAGGGGAGTAGTGATAAGATATCATAGGGAATGCCTTGAGCTCAAGGCATGTGATGAGCAAGAATGCATACGCTCCGATATGGCAGTGACAGCGTTCTTGTTAGCGCTACTTAGGGCCGATATCGACCTTGAGGATGACCAGGACATGCTTCTTAGAATGAACGAGGAAGCAATGACCAAGGGGGTCTCCGCATTCAGGCCAGAACTTTATAGGTTATATGAAGCAGCATCGAAGGTCTCGAACGAGGATGAGCGTGGATACTTAGCGCTTATAAGGCATCGTATCGAAAGTGGTAGCATCGCGGAGATTATCTGTGAACAGAGTCAAGGACGGCGCACGATCAAAAGAACTGGTCCATGATCAGCCAAATGCCTTAAGACCAATTCACCTTATTGAAAATGAGATGCCTAGAACACCATCTATTGTTCCATTTTTCATTATAAGACATAATGTTAGAATATTAGATACCTGGTCTGATAAGAAGAGGATACTATCCTCTTCTTATGGTCCAGATAAATAATCAAAAGAGTTTACCAGATGCGGCTGTTGGTGTTCTTTCTCCTTGTGAGCATCATTACCGCAATACCCAACCATACCATGAATACCGATGCCAAGGCAGGTATGTTGTTCGGCCATGCTGCGTTTACCAACCACAATGCACCAACCACTGCGACCAGGCTTCCCCAGAATATCGTGAAGCCAGGGTCTGTACCCCATCTCGATTGCCCGTTCGCCTGCTTGCCACGGAACTCACCAAATGCCCCTACGGGACATCCCGTAGATGCCGACCTCAATTAAGGCTACAGGTACTACAAGTATCCAGTTGTTTGTCAGATAATTAGCGATAAGTACCGCGAACCCGATCGCGATAGTAACGAATCCAGCGGTTTGTCCGCTGATGAAGCCGCTTTTCCCATCCTGCGACATAGTCAGGTAATTAACATTCTTGTTTTTATACTTTGTCGGACAGAAGTCCGACGGCAATGGGCTGCCTCACTTCCTGACCTGTGCCCCACATCTCATACAGAATCTTGCTGCTGGACGGAGCTCCAGGCCACAATTCCCACATCTCTTTGTGGATATGGACATGCTATTTGTATCTAAATAGTCCCAGAGCGATGTGATCAGATATTCTGCATCCTTGTCATAGTCCAAATAAGATACGGCTCCTGCGACGACCGCAACCGGCAGCATAAGTTCTGCTCCTATGAGACCCACCGCTGCTTTGCTGTTCTCGAGGGTCGCAGAACACTCCACATTCACCGTGGCCAGCCCTTCACTGTCCGATATCCATATGTCCATTGTTCTCTTGAGACCAAGCTTATCGAAGGACTGCTCGCCATGCATAGAAGAGATAGAGATATTGTCAATAACGAAACCGGCCTGCTCCAGGAAAACATGTATCTTATCCGACAGCCCTTCGATAGGTGCTTTATATGCTTTTCTTTCCCGTCGCACGAAAAGCCTCTGGATCGCCATTCGACCTCAGTCCTATGGTGACTTCAAAGCCTTCATCTGATATTATTTTATTTCTATTTTATTGATGCTTGATGAAAATAAGGACGACCTCGTTGCTTCTACTTTCGTATTTGAGATCTGTTGGGGAAGACCATTCTGTAACTTGATATGTTCCTGGACCCGTTCTATCCCACTTTCGGACACCCCCTAGCATCCTTCTTATACTCCTATTCTGTCCGACAGATGATGGGATGAAATGGAAAAGCCATATAGCAATAGCTAAAGCAATAGCTGATGAAATGGTCCTGGATAAGGACCTCAAGATCGCATTGGCGAATGGTAGTATCGAGCCTGATAAGAGACCTGACCTAGCTTTTTGGACTGCACGCAATGGACATCATTTCATAGGCAGGGCACCGCATCATACCCCTCCCATCGGAACTATAATGGCTTATGTATGGCGGGCAAGGAAGGCTTACCTTGATAACAACGATTGGTGGGCCGTAAAGAGTGCAGGAAGGGCTCTTCATTATATTCAGGATAAAAGCACGTCCCCTGGGTGGAGGTTCATTTCGCATGACCGCAGAGAGGCGGATATAGCTAGACTGGACGTCCCTATCGAAGCTGTTCATAAGGGCGTAGAGATGGCAATATGCTCTCCGAAATTCATTCGTGAATGCATAATCGAGATAAGACCACAAAAGGACCCAGAACGAGCACTTTATCAAGCGACCATGTACTCATCAATGGTTTTCGCTTCTATTTTCGGTCCTCCTGACGCATCTGAGAGATTCCAGGCCAAAGCAATAAAATTGAAAAGAGAGCATACATACCGATATCCACTGGCTGGGTCCGCGATCGGTATATCAGCCTTCCTAGCGTATATGACAGCAGACCCTCTTTTATTGGGAGTGGGTGCGGTAGCTGCATTTGCATTGGTGCGTATGGACCTGAAATATTATAGAATGACCAGCGAGGCAGAGTGGTTCGGTCTAGAACAATGATCTGCCGCTCCCATTCCAAGATATCATGGGGAGCTCCCTTTAGCATATATTCTTACCGTCAGCGACCTACTGATCGTTCCTAGGCTTCATTGCGCCTACGGTCGTGGGCATCCTCATAATATAGGTCATGGTCTCCTGATCGATGCGAATAAACTTTCACCTGACCGATCGTATAAGGGGCCATTCTATCTTAAGAGATCATATTCTTTATTTGTTGATCTTTGCTCCCTTGTCGGTCTTGCTCCCAACGATATCGGGGGCCTTGTTATACTTTCCTCTGAGCGTATCCCAGATCAACCAAGCGGTTATCAAAGCACATGCCGTTATCTCGATCGGGAACATGACTATTCCCGATATGGGTGGCATCATTGGCACGACCAATATGAAAATGAGCATAACGGATATTGCCGATCCCATGTTCATGAACAACTTGTAGACCGTGGCCTGACAGTTCCCTGTTCTCTACATTATCCCCGTTGATCGTGGCAGCAAGTAGTCCTGAAATGGCCCTAAGACGATTAATGATATTACTTACCGGTGGTAACAACAAGAAGATCGTAACGATGTACAATATTATTGATGGAATTATATCTAATTGGTTAGAATAGCCTATGATGAGGTTCTTTACCACCGAGACAACATCCACCATGAATAAGATCGTGAAGATTATGATGTAATCGGCGAAGATGTACAGTATCTGCTTCCTTATTGCTTTCTTTACACCGGTCGATGCTCCCAAACGTCGTCGTATCTCATCACGTTTCGACCTCTAGCCTTGCGACATCCCTATGGAGCCTCCTCGGTGAATATTTGGATAGAACTTCTATCATCTTTGGAGCGCTCCTCGATATGACTGGGTATAACATCATCGTGATAAGGGCAGCAGTTATCACAGAAGTGTAAAAGGAATTAGTTATCACCCCACCGTCCAAAGCGGTCTTAGCGACGATGAACGTGAATTCACCCATCGCTACCATGCTCGTCGCCACATATAGACTTGAACGTATCTTGAAGTTCGCGGCTAAGCAACCTATGCTCACGCTCACGATCTTCCCGACTATGAATACTAGAGCAATTATGCACGCTATCGGAAGAGCCTGAAGTATCAGATTAGGATCCAGCTGGATACCTATCGAGATGAAGAATATGGCCATGAAGACCTCCTTCATCGGCTCCACCTTATGCAGCATTTCCTGAGATGATCTTGCCTGAGATGTAATGATACCAGCTATGAACGCTCCGATCGAGGTGGAAAGACCAAGACCTTTCGATATGAACGCAAGACCAAAAGCTAGTCCGATCCCGATAAGGAAAAGAGCCTCGCTTGAGTGTCTTCTCTCTACCCAATCCAGGAAACGTGGAACAAAGGCCAGACCAAGATATATTGATAATACTATGAATATAATGATCAATACCATGGTATCAAAGAGCGAACTGCTGCTCGATCCACCTATGATTGGGTCGACCATGCTCATGATCACGACTATGCCGATGTCCTCCATCACAAGGATGCCAGTAACTGTTTTGATCAGGTTAGGCTCCATCTGCTTATTATCATGAATTAAGCTGAGAATGACCGCAGTGCTTGCACAAGCTATCGTTACTCCAAGGAACAACGCCTGTGGAATGGAGAATCCAAGGAGTATCCCGAACAGATAGCCAGTCACGACCATTATTGTCATCTCGACGGTGACAATTATCAATGAGTATGACATTACTTTTTTTAGGCCCTTGAGATTCAGTTCCAGACCTATGAAGAACATCAAAAGGACTATGCCCATATCGGAGAATATGGTGACGATGTTCTGGTCCACGACGAACTGAGTGAAAACATATGGCCCCAGAAGTATGCCTGCGATAAGATAGCCAACTATCGCTGGCATCTTTATCTTCTTTAGCAGGATCGAACATATGCCTGCTACGATAAGCATCATTGTTAAATTCAATAGGAGGGTGGCTTCGGTGTCCATCTGCTTTCTCGGAAGGCAGGAACACCTCACTATTTAAAAGATTGATGGCCAAGATATCAAAAAAAGGCGTTCTCATTTTGCCGCTTTGCGGTCTTCCCTTGTCTTCCAGCGCTCTCTATGACTGAACGTATCTTGTGCTTCAGAGGGGAGCTTGTACATTCCTGGTCCTTTTCCAGGACTGTTATCAATGTGCTTATCCTTGTCCTGGGTCCGCTTGTACACTAACCACATCAAGAAAATGAACCAGAGACCATAAGCAAGTGAGATCACTAGAACAGATGGTAAGTATATTGTGAACATGAACGCCAGACTTGCGCACATGATCAAGGTAAGACATACCATCGAAGCTACATATCTCACGATGATGGAGCCCTTTTCCGGCAATCCCCCAAGATTGGAGAAGTCCATCTTTTCTACACCATGAAGCAACTGACGCTCAAGAACGAACCATACAAAGACAGATAAGATCAATGCTATGAGATAGATGATGATATGATCAGTTCCGGTCAACGAAGCTGTCATCACCACAGCCACCAAATACGCTAAAAGCCCTGCTGTCATTAACCTTGTATCTGTAAATATCTTGAACCCTCTTGGTACGACCATCTTCCCTACTACCATTGAGAATACCGCCCCTCCATATACCATGAAACGCGGAAATCCCATAGCCACTTTATCTGCAAGAGCGTAGCTTTTCTTAATGAAGAATGGACACAGTGCGCTCATAACGAACGTGACGATCCTGTCGATCGGATATATCTGCGCTCCCTTCGTTACATTAGGCGATTCACTTGCTAGGCTAGCATACATTAGCGATTCACCGCCTCTAGCTGTGAACGATGCGCCTATTGATGTAGCCACACGACGAGGGAATCCGACGAGGTACGCGACCATGGACATTATGAGCATCTCATCGACTATTATCAGGACTATCGCGATAGCAACTATCCCTAGTATCGGGTAGATCATAGATGGATTGATCAGCATCCCGAACGCTACGAAAAAGATGGCTACGAACGCGTCTTTGAGGGGTGTGACCTTCTTCTCAACCCTTGCCATTACCTTTGTCTCTGCGAATGTCATGCCAATGAAGAACGCACCTATCAGCATTGGCACTCCGCATAGCTCGGCCACCTCAGCAGACAGGAATATGGCGCCGAGCATGAACAGTATGAACAGCTCATCGCTCTTCATGTGTTGAATGTATGATATTGTTCGCGGGATCACTACCATGGCCATGATCACAAAGAAGACTATGAATGCCACCATCCCAAGCATCATGTTGAATATTGAGATGCTTGAGCTGGCATCCATGACTAGGCCATCGACGACCCCCAATAGGATCATGGAAATGAATTCTTCCATGATTATCATACCAAGTATGTAGTCTGTCTCAGGGTTGGATAGCCTGCCTAGGTCCATCAATGACTTCATAGCAACTGCTGTGCAGCTCATTGAGAGGATTCGCTGCCAAGAAAATGGAATCAATGAGCGGCCAACCTAAACAGGCAGCTAGCAGAAAGCCCGTGAAGAGGTTGACACCAACGCCAATTATTGAAAGAAGTAAAGCTGGGCCTTTGACCTTACGGATCTTTTCCATTGAGAAGTCAAGGCCAACGAAGAACATCAGAAGCACTAGGCCGATCTGGGACAGCATGTTCACTGTGTCAAGGTCCTGTATCAGGCCATTGTAAACGAATGAACCTATCTGTATGTGGATATAAGGACCGATGAATATGCCAACAACGATGTATGCGAGGATCACGCTCTGTTTGCTAGTGTTGCTATTGCAGCACCAGCAAAAGCGACCAGCATAATGGCTCCTAATTCAAAGACCAGACTACTATCGGTCATTGGTGCCAGGCCCCCATCATCCCGTTCCTCCGCATTAGCTTAGGACTGCTGGCATGGATCTCAGTCTTGCCGCAAAATAATATATGTGCAGGCAAATATGTAATATCCAATCTCAGTGCATCCCGTCGAGGTTATCGAACGGCCGCACATATATGTTTCCTTCTAGTTCGATCACGGGAGATATCATATGGGCACTTCTTAATGGCCAATAAAGATCCAATATTTCATGTCGCTGGGAAGCTCATGGGTTCATCTGCTGAATGAATAGTGGCCCTTCTTTTCTCGTCGACCGCATTTCACCCATACACAAGATCAATGGAAGTCCTCGTCATAGTGGAAAAGCATTTTATATCGTTACGCCATTGAGCCGTTTGCAATGGCTGAATCTAACGTCCCGCGACTTTTAAAATTAAGCCTATCTTTTACTGTTAATAATACTAGGATTATTATTCTACATTCTGTGGGGCATTGCGTACGGCAGCTGGAACTTCTTTCAGGCTAAGTTCATAACCGTTTACTGTATAACCATTGTAATGGTACTATCTGGGGCCCTCGGCATATTGTTGGTGCGTACCGAGAAAAAAGAGGCCTGAACCAGGGCATCACACAAGTGAGCCTTGATAGATCTTACAAATACCATTTCTAAGTTATTTGACTTAGGTACTAATATTGGACCACATTCAATGATCATTACTTACAGCTATGTTCCAATACTTTCGCTACGACACCTAGAGGGCGAGCCAGGACCCCCTATGAAGCAGACATTATGAGGAAGCATTTTGAGAGCCTTTGGGATGCGATCATGAATGCCCTGTCGTCGAGTACACTCGATGATCAGGGAACTTTGTGCATCAGAACACGCATCCGAACCTGATCAAGTGAATGTCTGGACAACTTTTTTTCATTAGGCGGACAGCATTGGCGGATGCCACTGGATCCCAAAGTGCATATTTCTTAGATATCGAGAGTTTATAGCTGAAGGGCTTACATGGCCCTTGCAGCATAAACTACGGTATCTGTCTCCTTCCCACAACCTACACATTTACCATGGAACTCTTCCTTTATGTAGGGGGAGCCTAGAGTTCTTGAGCTCTGTCCGCTCCTCTATCTTTTTGCCACACTCTTGATCTCCACACCATCCAAAGCGGAGGATCTTCTCGGGCAGATTTTCCAGCCCCTCTACGGTCATTATGACGTTATTCATATTCTCAGTGGCCCTTTTCCTCATATCGTTAGAGATGAGATCGAGCATGCTCTTGACCTGCTTCGCTATGTTCTCCCTAGCAAAAGAGTCCTTTGCTGCCATCATCCCTGCGCGCATATGCGACCACGCCCTTCTCCATGTCCCTAGCTCCAAGTTCAAGACGAAGAGGCACCCCCTTCATCTCCCACTTGAAGAATTTGCTCCCGGGCCTTTCATCTTTCTCATCAAGTTCGGTCCTAAGACCTTCAGCTCTAAGCTCATCGGCCAATCTCCTGCACTGAGAAGATATCTCCTCCACATTCCCTTTGGCCAATATAGGTACGATGACGACCTGGAACGGAGCTATGGCTGGAGGCAGCACCAATCCTTTGTCATCACCGTGCACGCCTATCACTGCTCCAAGAAGACGCTCGCTCATACCGAAGGTCGTCTGATGGACAAATTTGAGCTCACCGTTCAGTATCCTCATACTGTATCCCGAACGGTCTGGAAAAGTTCTCCCTGTAATGATGGATAGAGCCAAGCTGCAAACTTCGCCCCTTGAACATGGACGGTATCTATGCCGACCGTGTAATATGCTCCTGGGAACTTATCCCATTCTGTCCTCTTAAGCAACATATACGGTAAACATAATTTCTCCATCACACGCTCCAGTATCGTGAAATCCTCTTCGACCTGACGCTGAGCATCAGCCTCGTCCACATGGCATGTATGCGACTCAAAGAAATGTATCTCACGAACACGTATGAACGCCCTGGTCTGCTTAGTCTCATATCTGAATGTATTAACGATCTGATAGACCTTAAGCGGGAGGTCCTGGTGAGAACGAACCCATAATGCGAACATCGGGTACATCGCTGTCTCGGATGTAGGCCGTATCACAAGGCGTATGTCCAGTGGATTCAGACCAGCGTGAGTGACCCAATAGACCTCAGCGTCGAATCCTTTGATATGATCTTTTTCCTTTTTGAACTCGGTCTCAGGAATGAGCAATGGAAAACATACTTCATCGTGATGAGTAGCGTCGAGCTCCAGACGAATGTATCCGTCTATGGCACGCATTATTTTCCAGCCATATGCTGGCCATACGTTCATTCCTTTGATCGGATATCTTTTATCAGTTAACCCAGCTGTCTCAACGATCTCATTATACCATTCGCTGAAGTTCTCATTTTTCTTCATCGATACACCCTTAGACGGTATGGCGATTGACATTCCCCCAGATAAAGTCACGGGAAAAATACCTTGAATCGGAACAGAATAGATCATCTTCAGAACCTGCTGCCAATATATAGAAAAATAAGAAGCGAAAAATAACTCTGTGAATGCCAAGGTAGCAGTTCTAACGTCCGCTTGATGATCTGAGCATACTAAGATATTCTCAGAATAGTGGAAGGACGGATGTAAGCTTCCTGGGCCTACATCCTTTGATCCCGCTCATTCGCGAATGCTATATCAACGAACACTTCGTCGCCCTTAATGATAACATCATAGGTCCTAAGGTCGCTAGCTGGAGCGAAAGAAGAGCTCTTTCCAGTTCGTATATCGAACCTTGCTCCATGCATTGTACATATGATGTCATGGCCATCTGTTTTGCAGTCGGTGAGCGGGCGCCTTGCATGTGAGCATCTCCCATCGATAGCGTAATCTTCTCCTTCGACCTTCGAAACAATGACTTCCTTGCCCTCGACGTTCAATTCGATCCGTAGATCCATCTCTGATATCAGAAACATCCCCTATCCTGACCAAGCTCATCTTCATCTCCTACGGGGTCAGGCCCTACCTCCATACCCGCACCGAACATTTACAAGTAGATATTGTATAATCATTATCCCTAACACTGAGGTGCTCAGCCGATTATTGCCTCTGGCCTGGTGAGCTGAACTACATCGTTCTTTCGTACGGGGCGGTTCACTATGGGCCTGCAATGCGCCGATGGATGTAAAGCCTGATCGTTAGAAAGTTTTTTATTCTTATACTGTATTAAGAACACACGCATATGGAAGCATCGTGTCCCGGTTGCGAGACTGCCTGAACGGCAAGCGGTGCTTTCAAGTGCTAAATGTTGTTTTGAGAATTATTGCTTGATCAGATTTTGAAGCATCTTAACATTCTTGTCTTGTGGTAACATATTATCTTAAGATCAATTCATGCACGCATATGGCGGATCAGGAGCGATGGACCAAGCGCCCTCTTGCTTTTATATCTAAGAATGACCTGCCCTCCCTAGGATGGGGATGGTCCGATGAGGACGCACCGGACGATGCGAATATCATTTGGAAGGCTATGCTTCAAAAAGATAGCCGGGCTAAAGAAAAGGAGCGGAGTAGCAGAGATCGTAGGCGAGATGCTTTTGGTCGCCATGACCGTTACGTTATTCGCGGGAATAGCTGTCTGGGTATCGACTCAGCAGACACCGACATTGACCACCATATACAGACATTTCATCAACTTTTAAGACTGAGAATGCGAATAGTAACGCTTGGATAAATATGACAATGATAGGTGGTGACTCCTTGAAAGAGAACTCCACAGAGATATGTGTCATCGTCAATAATGTCCCAACTGTATTAGGTATAAGTGATGGCGGTATCACTAATAAATGGACGATCGGAGAAACATGGTCATATCATTTGACCGGCATTAATGCAGGGTCATCCATTGCTATTGAGGTCATAGATGATTCTTCGAGCTCCACGGTCGTCTATTCTGCAACACTTCAATGAACTGAACAGATCGGATAACTTACTTGATCGACGGTCCTGGGAAGAATGGAAAGATCTTGATCTCGGTACGACCGAAGCTCAAGGTTTTTTCTGAACTAGCTACCGTATGTACGTCATGGAACTGTACTCTTGCAGGGTCAATGAATGGCCCTGCCGGCTAGGACGGTATAGCTCATAAAGAGCGATATGTGTGTTCATCCCGCTATGACCTTCCAAAGGCGGTCCTGTTCAAAATGGCCAAAATATCGCCTATCGGTCATCAGTTTCGCCAATCGATTATATATAGAAATGACATGCAAGGTCCGATGAATAAACTGGTCTTCAGCAAATGGCGCATGTCCGCGATTATGTTGGATTTCCTAGGTCTGGTCATATTCTTCCTAGCGATCGGGATAAGTGCTGTTAGTACGATACTTTTCATCGCTACAATAGTCATACTATGGATGGCTGTTGTAATAGCATATGTATGGAAAAGGAAGCAAGATAGTAAAGTGGAGGGACAGAGACTCGAGGCCCTTACCAGGATCACCCTATGGACAGCGATATTACTTGCCATCGTCATCTCCGTGATGTGTGTGATATCACTGATCGGCGGACAATGATGCACGGATACTCATATCCTTAATTGGCAAAGTTGCTCTTCAGATGCATAATTGATCCGAGGATGGCCTTCTTATCAGGGAGGGCCATCTTATCCATAGATCATTTTGAACATCATTGACGAGCGCATGCATAACGAAGCCAATGATCCTGATCTTAACTGAGAATAATAACAAAAGAGCAAGAAATAGCATCATCCGGCCTGACCATCGCTCATGCCGTCAATGCGCGAGGTCGGATCAGCAAGATCGTGGATCTATTCTTTGGTCGTTGACAAATGTTTGGGAAATCGGTTATGCATGTAATGGAATATAGGGATCTCCATTGACATCTGCTCCAGATCAATTTCTATAGGCTCATTATATCCATACCTTTTATTGATCGACTCAATAAGCTCTGGATCATCGATATCCGCAAGGATGATGAAGCGGCCATTTTCTTCCAGGATGTTTCTTACAAAGCCTATGAACCCCCCCGGCTGTCCAAGCGGACAGAAATGTTCGTTCTGCAGCTTGGATACCAGCTCTTTAGGCTCTGATGCACTTTGAGGTAAGAGGAATCTGATGATCATCTTAGATGCCCGATATCCTAGAATGATATTATCTCATCGATTGATCATCCAAAATAACTTGAGCTTATCACGATCTCATGTTCACTAATGTGCGATCGCGCTCGCTGACTAAGGCATAGCGCATTGTCTCAGGCCTGCTCTCCGGTCGCGCGATCCTACCCTGTGCAGTCCTCAGGAAAAGATGATGAACAGAACGTTATGGTCCTGTCCATCATCGCACCCGCCACTAGATCTTTGGTGGGACCTATTGCTAGGCTCATGGAAAAGTGACAAGGTACCATGCATTCCTTTGTCAGAGTATCTTTATTCCTATACCCTGCTTGTCCAGAGCTCTTTTTGCTCGCTAAGGTAGTAACGATCCGTAGCCATCCTATTTTGACAAGGTCCTCCGGAACATCATCGTGGTGGCTGTAAGCGTGATGGCCCCGACCACGAGTATCGCCAGGAAAGCCTGGCCGATCATGGTCCAATTGTAACCATTGATGATCAGGCTACGAACGGCATCGGCCACATATGACACTGGGTTGTATGTTGAGAATGTCTGTATCCAAGGGGCTAGGAACTGCTTCGGCATCACCGCGGTGGACAGGAACAGCATGGGGAACACGAACATGATGGAAATGACCAGCGTTGTCTCGGAGTTCCTG
Organism: Methanomassiliicoccaceae archaeon; assembly: GCA_963726655.1. GTDB lineage: Archaea > Thermoplasmatota > Thermoplasmata > Methanomassiliicoccales > Methanomassiliicoccaceae > CAVSDP01. The sequence goes on along the minus strand of CAVSDP010000048.1, from coordinate 44,148 downwards.
GTCGTAAGCGCAATGAACGTGGATATGCCTGACCAGGCGATGCCAAAGAGCATGACCATCAACAAGATCAATATTATTCCGGGGATCCCGGTCACTACATGGACATTGAGTATGTAGGCAAGGATTATGATTATCAGCACCTGGATAACGATACGGAAGCCGTCGCTGAACACTTTGCCCATCAGGATCAGAAACGTCTGATAGGGGTAGCTCTCATTTTATCCAAATATCCCGATTCAACATCGTCGACCATACCTAGCCCGCTCTGCAGAGCCGAAGTTAGGACAGTCTGGACGATCACAGCAGCACTAAAGAATGTAAGGTACGAGCTGGTCCCGGTGATCTGCTGGAAGCCAGGAATGTTGGCGATAGCTTGGAACGCCTGGGTAAAGAGCAGGAACCATATCAATGGCTGGATCAGAGAGAAGGTAAGGTTGGTCGGCCTCCGTATCAGCTTGCGCACCCATCGACCGAAAATGGCAGAGGTCTCCATTGGAAAATCCCAGTTCATTCTCATCTTCTGCGCCCCCTGGAACGGAAACCGGCCTTCGGGGGTGCTTTTTGGAACTCGGTCCGAAGCTGCTTTCCAGTGAACTTGATGAACACATCGTCAAGGGATGGCTTGGTCATGACAAGGTTGTCGATCCCGATATGCATAGCGTCCATGGACCGAACGATATTGGTCGTGATGTTACTACCAGCGGTGCCATAGATCACGATGCCCATGGTGCAGTCCAGATCGCCCTTCGTACAATCCTGCACCTCTTTTACTCCAGGGATCTGAGATATCGCATCCACTGCTTTCTTGATAATAATGGGGTCTTCAGCGCCATTTATGAAGAGGCGGATCATATCTGCCCCCATCTGGCTTTTTAACTCTGCCGGTTCACCTTCCGCTACGATCTTTCCATTGTCGATTATGCAAAGTCGATGAGCTAGCTGATCCGCCTCTTCCAGGTACTGGGTAGTAAGGAAGATGGTGGTACCTTTCCTGTTCAGATTGCGTATGTAATCCCAGATCGCCCGGCGGCTCTGCGGGTCAAGACCTGTGGTGGGTTCATCTAGGAAAAGGATCTCTGGATCGGAGACTAGCGCGGTCGCTAGGTCCAGACGTCGCCTCATACCACCAGAGTACGTACCGGCTAGCCGGTCCCCGGAGTCGGAGAGACCGACGGTCTTGAGAAGTTCGTCCGCCCTTTGATGGGCCTTGTCCCTGGACATGTGATAGTAGCGGCATTGAAGTATTATGTTCTCTCGACCAGTTAGATCAATATCCACACCGACCTCCTGCGATGCGTAGCCGATGATACCACGGATCTTCCTCGCCTCCGCCTCGATATCGAAGCCTTTGATCTTAACATCCCCAGAGGTCTTTCTAAGAAGGGTCGTGAGCACCTTGATAGCTGTACTCTTACCCGCACCATTAGGACCGAGGAAGCCGAAGACCTCCCCCTGGGCAACGGTGAAAGAGATATCGTCGACAGCTCGGATGTCTGGAGGATATAACTTAACAAGGTTCTTGACAGTAACAATGTCGACCATGATTACGAACCACTTTACGCCAGGCGAGCTCACTGTATATCAAATGGATCGTCGGAATTGAACCGACCCGCCTCTTAGGCAAGTGCTCTTGTTCACCCTACGGTGATGTGACAAGAGCTGATCCATCCCATTGACTAATAACTGATAGTAAGAGGGTGGGATCCTACTGTTTCCCCACCTTGCGATAATATATCCATGATCGAACAAGGCAGATCTAGATATCTTTTATCTTCTTCTTATTTTGACTCAAATGACCCTAACATTGCCGCGCTTATTTTCTACATTATCAGTGGAGGGCTGTAAGATCGTCAAGAAGCGGCTCAAAAGTCAACTCAACAAGAATGGACTGGACCGAGAAGGGGGTCACGATCAGGAATATACCACCTCGTTATTCCTGCGATCACTTAGTTGTATTGTTGGTCTAACATCGGATCATCGATTTATAACATCAGTTCGGAGGCAGCGATATCGGGACGAGCCCAAAATTAAAAAGAGGTATGAAAAATGGCTGAGAAGACAACACACAAAAAGAGGGTCGAGGCCGGGGAAAAAGGCGCTGAAGCTCGATGGTCCGAAGGGCGCGAGATAAGCGAATCCACCCGAGAGAAGTTGTCCGAGGCTGGCCATAAGGGCGGAGAGACCATATCTAGAGAAAGAGGTCCTGAGTTCTATAAGGAGATAGGCCATAAGGGCGGAGAGACGGTCGCTAAGGAGAGGGGGCCGGAGTTTTATAGGGAGATAGGCAAGAAAGGTGCCGAAGCAGAGCCTCGAGAGGCTAAGGTGAAAGGCGGTGAGCATGGTGCCGAGGCCCGCTGGGGCGAGGGCAAGGAGATAAGTGAGGAGACCAGGGAGAAGCTGTCAGAAGCAGGCAAGAAGGGGGCAGATGCTCAGCCGATCGAAGCCAAGCGGAAGGGCGGCCAGCACTCCCATGAGAAGTGGTGAGGCCGCTTTCAAAACATCTTTTTCATTACTATCACTGTTCTTAGTGATCGATGAAGGGCGGACGAAGTGTCTCAAACCATCTTCTAGCAGATCATTCTGAGATGTGACGGAAGAAAGAAATTGATCCCACGCCTAAAGGTCACTGGTGAGCACACTCCGGTTGATAGTGACTCTTATTGCTTGTCCATCCGATGACTGGACATTCTTGCTCCACGACCTATGAAATAAGACAGCTCGCTTGGTCCCTAATGGACCATCTCAAGGATGTCCGATATCGCCTAGATGTATGGCATCAGAGGTCTGCTTGTAATTGTCGCTCTTGACCTGGCCATACATCACCACCATTCAAATTGAATGTTATGTCTGTTGTTCAAAGAACTTCCCCTTTGCGAAAAGTGAGCTCAAGAATGATAAGAAAGCTCCATGGGTTATCGACAAGCTGAACATGTTGAGCTGAACAGGGCATGACATCCTTTTGATATTGTCTAAAGATCAATTCGGTAAGATGATCTCATTCTTACTTAGTAAAGTGCAAGTTAGCTGGAAATTATATAGTTTCTTTTTGTTACTTAGTTCAACAACTTAGTCGCAGATCAAGATCAGTACGAACATCGATATTAATGCGGGTGAGGGATATTATGAAAGATATGGCCGCTACTGAGATCGGGAAAAGACTAGTCGAAGCATTCCAGCTGAACTGTAGGCCAGTATGTGTGTTCGGGACCGACGATATGGCCGAAGGTAAAGTACCGCTGGGAAAGGTTGATCGTTGTGTTGCTCGTGCCATTTTCGCCCTTTCCGCAAAAAAGGATACGCCCGCGTTCTATTTCGGAAAGGAAGCAAGAGAAGGTGTATGCGGTGGAGGGCAGGGATGGTTAGGCTTGATGCAGACCCCTCCGAAACTCAAATATCTCATATCAGTTGGCAGTCCGGATTTTATGAATGGGGCGGCCGAATATCTGAAGGCAGACCCAGATATGGCGGAGAGTTTCTTCAAAGCTCCTGGAAATATCACTCCTCCGGGAAAGTTCATAAATTTTGCTGCTTACGATCAGCTATCAGGTGATGAGAAAGTCCTATCCTTGATATTCTTCGGGAGCGCGGAACAGACACTTAACCTTGGTGGGCTTATCCATTTCAGGAGCGAGGACATCTTCAACGCGATACTCATGGCTGGTGGCCCTACATGCGCATCTCTCGTTACCTATGCAGCAGGTATGTCGGAGAAAGCCCCGAAGAACAGTTCTTACGTTCGGACCGGTGGACCCTACAGGTAACGCATGGTTCCCTGAGAACATGATGGCTTTGTCGGTACCGTTCGATATAGCTCGCCAGATGGCCAATGATATCGATGCATCATTCATTTCGAAGAGATCCAAGGTGGCGATGCCCAGTAAGAGGCTAGGCTTCGGGGAAGAAGCTGCTCACTTCTAACCCCTTCTTCCTCCAGATCGGCCACCTATGAATGAATTCATAGGCTCGTAACCAGGTTTCGACCCGGTTACCTTGCGGCATTTGGGATCATAGTTTGAATCATTACATGATTGCACGGAGATCAGCTTCAAAGTGATATTGCCTGCAGTATCCTAGTGAGGCGATCCCTTTTTCATATATATTGGACGAAATAGTTTGTCATGCCCAGGATCTCAAATAATGATCATTCAATCGCCAATGGTGATCGCACGAAACGACACCTTCCTTTCCCCATTTTCATAACAAGGTCCCCTCATCCCTTCTGACCGGTCCTCGCAGCCACGGCTACTAACATATGGTCTATACCTATTTCGCATTCATCCTCGCATTCATCCTTTTCAGCGAGGTCCGCGAGTATTTCATAAAGTTGACTGAGTTCGCCCTCAGAGGGAGCAATCAACGAATCCATCAAAAGAGTCGATAACATCCGTATGGCCCCATATGAAGACTGACCGTCAAAATCGCTCCACCCAGCATCAGAGTGCTTGAACAGCCTTTCTAAGATCTCCAGGACTAACTACGATCGGTCCCTGTAAGCCTTCTCTCCCCCCCATCTTCGAGCGCTCGGAACCACCAGATCCATCTTATCTAATCGTATCTAAGAAGGGATACAGGAATACCAAATCGTTTTTCGCTAGATGACAGGCGATCCAAGCGTTTTAATGCCCTTTCCATTCGTAGCTCATCATCTATCAGCAATAGCATGGCTAGCTGCGGCTCCAGGGCCAAACAATCCGTCAGCAATCCCTTCATCTCTTTCTCGCTCAACGGGCCCATTCCCTTTTCCACCATTTCCAAGTCTATTCTCTTGGTATCCTTTGAAATAAGGGCCAACGCCACCGCTGCACGCACCACGCTTGCACCTTTTTCCCACCGGGCAGGAGCAGGAGATTAAGAGTTGCTTACCTCAGGTTAATGTAACATTGTAGGGTCTTTCGATGCTACCGATTACTTGGGCCATTACTGTATACCCATCCACGAACAGACCTCCCACCCTGCCTTCCTTGAAATAAGCCGCTCCTTTTTGATAGGTCCGCTCGCCGAACGCTTTGATGATCTAATCCACCTTTCCATTGTTCTTCATTTTTCTATGCCTTTGCCTCTTAGGGAAGGGCATCATATTTACCTATGATCAAGATGGTGATTTGTTTGATGAAAAGGCCTACACTGTTCGTTCGATGGCTCCCGGACGGGGATTCTTTTTATGCAATAGGTCTACAGAATGGTAGGCTTATTACAGAAATTCAATAAGTTTATTTATTTCTTTATCTTTTTCCTATATGTGTCTACAGAATCAGGGACTGACACAGGAAATAAAAAAATAATAGGCGAGGGTCAGAAGCATATCTACATGTCCGCCCTACGCAATCGTTTCATAACACTGGACGAGGCTCGGCGCATCACCGGGAAGGATAAAGCGGCACGGATGGCGCTCTGGCGGCTAACAAAGCAAGGTAATTTGGTCCGCGTTCGGGAGGGACTATATGCCGCGATTCCACCAGAGCGAGTGGGCTCTGCCTATGAGATAGATCGATATCTTCTATTCGACAGGGCAATGGGTTCAACAGGAGCTCTGGCATTTCACAGTGCCCTAGAGCTTCATGGTACGGCATACTCACGATTTTCATCCGTATTCTATCTTACGACCAAGAAAATGAGGCCATTCGAGTTTCAGGAGATTAGCTATCGGGCGGTGTGGGCTCCTGAGATATTCGGGAGGGTCGCTCTTTACATCGATGACCTTCCTGTCCAGGTGACAGATAAGGAACGAACATTTCTCGATTGCATCCGAAGACCTGATCTCTGCGGGGGAGTTGAGGAGTATCTAAAGAGCGTCGAAGCGTTCACGCTGATGAGCCCGAAAAAACTGTTGAACTACTTAGACCTATTTGGTGAACGGAGCCTCTACCAGAGGGCTGGATTTGTTTTGACATACCTGAAAGAAAAGATCAGGGTTCCGGACGATCTCCTGGACATCATGCGGTCCAAAGTGGGCCCAAGTACCTACTATCTGGTGCCGAACAAAAAGACCGGTGGCAGATTGGTCAAGGAATGGAACGTTTCTGGTCCCAAGCAACTTAGAGGAGCTGATGAGGTTTGTCTGATGTTCCTGGAAGGACATACTTCTCCAGGTTGTCCGATCAGACGGGTTTCAAATCAGATGCCTTGGAAAAGGTCTATCGCCTAATGATTATACTCGGCCGAATTCAAGATGTACCAGAATTGTCCGAGAATCTGGCCCTCAAGGGAGGGACTGCCATCCAAGGCCTGATCTTTGGATTCAAACGATTGTCGGTGGATATTGATCTCAATTACATCGGGAACATCGAAAAGGCGCCTATGCAGCAGGATAGGGAGGAGATAAGAAAGACGTTATTGCTCCTGTTCAAGGACCTCGGGTACATGGCCGACCGGCCGGTGTCGATGTACGCTGAAGAACAGTTCAACATCCACTTCAAGAACTGTGGAGGTGGGGCGGACAGGCTCAAGCTGGAAATCAACTATCTTGAGCGGCTTCCAATCGCTGGGACCTTCAAGAGAGGGCTGAAACACCCCTTCGATGATCTTGGAGCTGTGGACGCGCTTTCCTATCGACCAGAAGAACTCTTTGCAGGAAAGATGCGCGCATTGATAGTAAGGGGAACCCCTCGTGATGTTTATGATGCCGACCTAATCGCTCGATCGGCCCATACTCTGGACAAGAACCTGTTCAGAAAAACCGCTTTGTTCTACCTATCGATGTACGGTGATGCTCGATACATGAACACAAATGCCATTGAAACTGTGACCAAGGTTGATATCCATAATCATCTGCTTCCTATGCTGTCTCGGAACGACCAGATCGAAATGAAGGACATGAAAGATAACGTACTGGCATTAGCCCAGAGTCTGCTCGATCTGTCAGATACAGAAAGCAAGTTCTTCGATAATATGTATTTAGGGCGGGCTATTGACCAGAACCTCCTCTTCGAAAACGCGCCTGTTCATAATAGATTGGCGCAGCATCCTGCGATCGTATGGAGGCTACAGCAACTCAACAAATAGGCTGGTAAACATCTTTTCAGGATTGTCAATAGGATTCTGTTAACAGATAATATTGGTGGCCCAAACTCCCAGCGTCAATGAGCGAATGGTGATTTTTCAATAGACCGAGCATGAACTTGTCCAGACCTCAACGCCATATTCAAATCCAATTGCTTTTTTCAGCTAGAAACTAATCCTAGAACATGACCGTTAATGTTAGAGTCATCATATGAACAGGAAGAGTGGTGGGCTCAGCCGGATTCGAACCGGCGGTCTCCTCCGTGTGAGGGAGACGTCATAACCGCTAGACCATGAGCCCGCGTATGTGGAGCTTGAATGAAGAGATGGTATTAAAAAGTAGTCCCCGTGCAGGCCCATGGGAAGATGAGCCAAGAGTACCGTACATCGTTCGGTAGTGACCTCAATCTCTTTGCCAGCGATATGGTATTTTATCTTATCGTGGCGTTCATATCATGCCTTTGTCGGTTGGTTATAGGAATAATCCCTCCTGGGTCGATATATTGAGCTTCCTTGCGTCTACGAGCTATGAACGCGTTGTTCACTTTTTAAGAGAGCTCTGGTCAAATCCGGCCCATACTCGTTAATATGTTGATCATATGGTCCTTGGTAGAGCAAGAGATTACGCACTAAATTGAATAATTTTACTCCCATTTTCTTGTCCGATGTACATCATCGTAACTCATGCGATGATGGAAAACATTTTTTCTGGGGCCGATGTTACGTCACTTATGCTTAGTGAGGGCGATCTAGTCTACCTGCTTGATAATAAGGGAAAAAAGTTCTGGGTACAATTGCGACCAGAGATGGTCAGGGTGCAGGGGCTCGGGATCGTGGACGGAACAAAGATCATAGGGCAGCAAGACGGTTCATATATCAAGCTGGCCGGGCTAGATTTTCACGTCATAAAAGGTATTGTTGACGAAGTGATGGGATCGTTAGATAGGGGTCCTCAGATCATCACTCCGAAGGACGCAGCTACCATTATTTTTGGGCTTGGGATCCACGACGGTGATGTTGTGATAGAAGCGGGAGTAGGCTCAGGTGCATTGACCATCGCTCTCTTGAACGCAATAATGCCAGATGGTAAAGTAATATCGGTCGAGGTCAGAGAGGAATTTGCGCATAAAGCTAGCCGCAACATCGAAAGGGCGGGTCTAAGCAAATATTGGGAGCTTATTGCAGGGGACATAAAAACAGTAGATCCCGGAATGGTCGCAGATGCTATCGCTCTTGACATGCCCGATCCATGGTTGGCCATACAGAATGTCAGCAAGTTCCTTCGCCCGGGAGGTAGATTCTCAGCATTCGTTCCGAATGCCAATCAAGTGGCGGACGTCGTTAATGGGCTCAGGGACTTAGGGTATCTGGAGATACATGCTGTCGAGAATATCCAGCGGAGCATAGAGGTTCACGGTGGTGGGGTTAGACCTGCGTACGAGAACATGGCGCATACTGGATATGTTGTTCTAGCTCGCCGCCCGGAGAAACTGCTGAATGCAGTCCCAGCGGTAAAATGTTAAGTACATGTGAGGACATTTCAGAGACGGTGCTGTAGATGGTCAAGGCTGAGATCAGGATAGAGCTGAAGAAAGGTGTTGCTGACCCAGAGGGAGAGAATACCAGGAAGACACTTGAGCTTCTTGGATTTAGATCAATAAAAGGCGTCAAGACCGTCAAGCTATTCGAGATCGAGCTAGATATGGACAATGACCAAGCAAAGGTGGCATGCGAAGAGATGTGCCAGAAACTATTGGCCAATCCAGTTATTCAAAATTATAATGTAGAACTTATATGAGGGATGATATGGCCGCCAAGCAGCTTACCACAAAGCGGGCGGTTCCGTTCCCGCTGTACGACATAGACATATTGTCTGCATCCAGGTCGCAGCTGGATGAACTGTCGAAGAGCATGGGGCTAAATCTTAGCCCTGAAGAGATGGACCGCGTCGTGAAATACTACACTGATCTCGGCAGATCGCCCACGGATGTGGAGCTGCAATCCATCGGACAGGCGTGGAGCGAGCACTGTTGTTATAAATCATCAAAAGTATTCCTAAGGGAATATATTTTGGGCATTAAACATCCTGATATTCTGGCGAAAGGTGACGCAGGGGTCATGTCCTTTGATGAGGAGCATGCTTATGCCTTGCGTATCGAGAGCCACAATCATCCATCAGCCATAGAGCCCTATGGAGGGGCGTCGACCGGCATAGGCGGTATCGTCAGGGACGTCCTTGCAATGGGAGCGCAACCTATTGCATTGGTAGATCCGTTGTTCTTTGGCCCCCTCGATGCAAAAGATGTTCCCCCAGGTGTAAAACACCCAAAGTACCTGGCTAGTGGTGTGATAAGCGGTATACGTGATTATGGGAACCGGATAGGTATACCTACGGTCGCTGGAGGTGTCTGGTTCGATGCGTCGTACACGGGTAACTGTCTTGTCAACGTTGGTTGCATCGGTTTCCTAAGGAAAGATAAGCTCCTTAACAACGCTGTCAAGGATACTGGCGATGTACTGATCCTGGTAGGTGGCCTCACTGGCCGCGATGGGATACATGGGGTGACCTTCGCTTCAGCGGTACTTAAGGAAAGCTCTGAAAAGGATTCAAGAGGTGCGGTCCAGCTCGGGGACCCGATAATGAAAGAGCCAACCATACATGCATGTCTTGAGGTAAATGACCGAGGTCTTCTTTCAGGCATAAAGGACCTTGGCGGGGGTGGCCTATCATGCGTGGTAGGAGAGATTGCCCTGTCAGGAGGTTGCGGTGCGGATGTTGATCTAGGTAAGGTCCCGCTCAAAGAAGAGGGATTGGCGCCCTGGGAGATATGGGTGTCAGAATCGCAAGAACGGATGATGCTCGCAGCACCCGAGAAGAATGTGAAAGAGATCCTTGAGATATTCGATCTGTGGGATGTCCCAGCGAACTGTCATCGGACATGTTATCAAAGAGCAGCGAGTTAAGATAAACTACCTTGGTGAGATGATATTCGACCTTGACCTTGAGTTCTTGACCAAGGGGCCCGAGTATTGTCGTCCCTGCGCTTCATCGAACGGTATGCAGAGCATGGCTCTTGTGCCGCCAAAGGTACCAGAGAGCCTTAGCGCCACCTTGCTATCTCTGTTGTCTGATACCAACATCGCCTCAAAGGAGTATATTGTTCGAATGTATGATCATGAGGTCCGGGGTGCCACTGTAATAAAGCCCATGCAGGGGAGACCTGGAATGAGAGGTCCTGGTGATGCGGTCGTTCTAAAACCATTGCCAGACTCGTTCCGTGGCTTGGCTATAGCTATCGGTGTTAATCCTTGGTTCACATCATTGGACCCGTTCAATGGGGCCCGGAGCGCCGTTGATGAGGCGTGCAGGAACATTGTCGCAGTCGGCGGAAGGCCGCACGCTCTAACTGACTGCATGAACTTCGGGAACCCAGAAAGACCGGAACGATTATGGGAGTTCCGAGAGGCAGTACGAGGCATCGCCGATGCTGCGACCGCACTGAATGTAGCGGTCCCTTCGGGTAACGTTAGCATGTACAATGAGACCCAGCATGGGTCGGCTCTGCCTACACCAACGATACTTGGCGTAGGAATCGTAGAAGATATACGGAAATGTGTCACTACCGACCTTAAGGTCGAAGATGATCCAGTATACATTATCGGAAAAACACAGGATGAGATGGGCGGATCCGCATTGTTCCGCCACTTTGGAGGCCAAGGTGGAAAGGTCCCAGAATTTGATGGTAAAGCCATGAGCACATCGACCGACATATTGCTGGATGCTATCAGCAAAGGATATGTTAGCGCCTGCCACGATTGCTCAGATGGAGGCCTGGGTGTCGCTCTTGCAGAAATGTGCATAGGAGGGGACCTTGGTATAATGTGTGACATATCAGCGATGGGTGATCAGCCGACCCTTGTGAAACTTTTCTCAGAATCAAATTCTCGTTTCATAGTTGAGGTCAATGCTTCTCAAAGAGGGAAGTTCGAGGCCTTGGCTGGTGAGAATGCGTTCCATATCGGTACCGTTGGAAGATGGAAGATGTCGCTAAGAGATGGCAATAGCATATTGGAGACCAAGGTCCCTGCAATGAGGAAAGCATGGTCTGACCCACTATGGCGTCTTCTAGGTTCGGAGGGGAGAGCATGAGGACGAACGAGATCAAGGTATGCATACTTCGGATCGAGGGAACGAACTGCGAGGAAGAAGCATACCAAGCGTTCAAGATGCTTGGGGCGGAGCCGGAAAAGGTACACCTTAAGCAGCTCATCGGAAGATGTCCCGCTGAGCTGAGAAGGGACCTTGATGAATATCATGTCCTAATGATCCCAGGAGGGTTCTCCTCTGGGGATTATGTTAGAGCGGGAGCGATATTTGCGGCCAGGATCAAAAGCCAGATCGCTCCACAGCTTGAGAACTTCGTAAGCTCTGGAAGGCCTGTGCTGGGCGTATGTAATGGTTTTCAGGTGCTTGTTGAGCTTGGGCTCTTACCATCCTTTGACGAGATATTGAGCGAAATGCCACAAGCGGCATTATCGACGAACATTTCAGGTCGATTCGAATGCATGCCCGTGTTCCTTAAGCATGAGAACCATGGGAAATGCCCTTTCACATCGCAGATACCCAGGGGTGAGATACTTTGCCTTCCAGTCGCTCATGCCGAGGGAAATCTGACCTTCCCAGCTGACGCTGAGGAAAAGATCGTGCATGACCTAGAAGATAACGATCAAGTTGTCTTTCGGTATGTTGATCCAAGAGGGGATTATGCTGATTATCCATGGAACCCGAATGGCTCAATATCCAACCTGGCGGGAATATGCAACCCCGAAGGGAATGTTCTGGGGATGATGCCTCACCCTGAGCGTGCAATGTTCCGCTATCAGCATCCGGATTGGACAAGAACGGAACAAAAACCTGATGGCCCAGGAGATGGAAGGGGAATATTCCGATCTGTCCTAGAACATGTGGAGAAGAGATTCTAAGCCGGGTCAGAGCACAGGAGCGATCATGAGCGTGAAATGCTCATTATGCTTTCGGATCTCTCTCCTACGACTGAACCTTGTCGGGTAAGGTCACTCGACCGGCTACTCTTATCTCTACAACATCGCCGTCACTCAGGTTCAAGCTCCGACGGAGATTGAACTTGCATAGCACTTCCATTATGTCCATATAATGGGACCGCGAAGGAAGTATCACTGCGCACTCAATGTTCTGAATGAACGCTGGATAACATCGTACATCACCGAATGTCCGACCATTCCTTGTGAAGCCATTTATTACTATTCCTTCCGTATTCCTAAGCATCTCCATCTGGGAGACGTCCGATGGTGTTACCTTCAGGTTCAATGTTCCTTCGAAAGGGGTGAACTTCAGCTTCTCTTGAAATTGTTCCTGATATCCTGGTTGTGTAACGTAATATTGGCCTTCACCCATACCGGTCGTTACAGCCCCATGTATCACTAGATTGTCACTGAACTCAAAGATCTTCTGATATTCTGAATATTCAGTCCTAAGCGTATCTATCCCTTTCTTGGTCAGTTTGATCCTTTGCTTCCTAGCTCCCAGGTCACGCTGTATCAATCCTTCCTCCAGTAGTTCAAGGATGCGCTTTGATGCTGATTGCTGAGATATCCCCAATCTGCTCCCAAGTTCGTTCGATGAGATAGAAATATAATCGTTTACCCCGCCCAGCAATGCGATGTTCTTCATGGCGACGACGAACTTCTCATCCATTTCGATCGGGCTAGGAACGCATTACCTGTACTTACGAGGCTCGTACAAAATCTAGGACTTTAGCCACATGTTCATCTCAACAGATCGCTTAATGATATGAACGAAGGTCAGCCCCTGCCGTTGACCTTCGAGCCTGAATATGAGCTCATCTCAGTGCTGCGTCCTAAGAATCCAAGGTCCTTGATATTCGAGCCTCAAGAACAACTAGGATCTTCAAGTACCTATCTTTGTGGGCACTTAGAACATGCCAATGCCCACGCCTGTTCAATATGCTCACCCCCTTCTGAGAAAGGTGCAGATCACATCGATAAATGGATAGGCAGAGAAGCCTCGTTGATATGCCCAAGGCAGCTCCGTTATGAATTTACGGACCTGATGAGCACACTACGGATGCATTCGTGGGTGCGTCAAAATATTTCAGGTCGGTGCTGTCCGCACTTATCATAATACCTTTTTCGAACAATATCAGCGAATGGAGCTAAGGATCTTGACATTGCTCCAGAGGAAGAGACCCTAACCTATTTATCTCGACCCCCTTATATCTTGACGGGATGCACAATGGAATCAGAGGCTGCTGTTCCGACAGCCGCTATAACACCTGCTGAAAATATTACTACTAACAGCTTAAAGCAGGTCATAACGCCTAAACCAGAGGTCATAGAAAAAAGAGGTACAGCGAAAGCTACAGAGGTATCTGAACATATAACCGATAAAGTAAAGGAAATACCACTCGGTATAATCTACGGGAATGTAGGTACCTCGACATTCAACGTTAGCGCGACATCTTCTCTTGAAAAAATGGAATATATCGAGGTGCAGCACGATCCAGATGGGTGGGTCCTAGGACAGGTCTCCGAGATGGAAAGGAGAACCGATCTTATCCCTTGAGAAGGCGAAGATCATGTCCGCAGGAGGGGACGTTAACATCGAAGAGAAGGTCACGGCCCGTGTGGACGTGGTCGGATATCGGGATGCCCGTGGGCTCCTCCAGGTCCCTAGAACGCCTTTCAAGGCTGGCCAGCCGGTATATAAAGCTAAAGATGAGACCATCCGAAAGGTGATAGGTCTTAAGGATCATACTCCTACGGGAGCTTATATCGGACTTCTGTTCGGGCATGACATCCGTGTTGAAATAGATATAAATTCCATGGTACAGAAACATGTCTCCATCTTGGCTAAGACCGGAGGTGGCAAATCTTTCCTTTGCGGGGACCTTATAGAGGAATTAATGAAGCATGATGTGACCATCATGGTGATAGACCCGCATGGCGAGTATGGTTCGATGAGGGAAAGATCCTCAGCATCTAATTCAGGAAGGGATTTCCAGATTCGAACCCAAGGGGTTCGAGGATAAGATACTGGAGTTCTCGACCGATACCGTGGTCAATACTAAGGCAAAGCCACTTAAATTCACTCTTGCTAATATTGAAGCAAGGGACCTGTTATCATTAACTAATATCAAGAATGGAAAGGCCTATCTGAACCCACTGAGGAAGGCCATAGAAGCGGTAAAAAGTGTAAAGAAAGAGTATAATATCAAGGATATCGTCAAAATACTAGAGTCCGATGATGAGAGCAATAATGCTGCCCTGATCAACGAGCTGGAATACCTTGATGATGTAAAGATATTCGCCGATGCAGGCACTAAGATAGATGAACTTGTCGTCAAAGGAAAGATGACCATAATAAACCTGAAAGGGACACCTCCAGATATTGCAGAGCTAATAGTCAACCGGATAGGGAACGCACTTTTTGAGCTGCGTAAGATCAATAAGATACCACCAATGATGCTTGTTGTAGAAGAAGCCCACAATTATTGTCCACAGCAGGGAGTAGCTGCCTCTTCCAAGATATTCCGGACGATAGCAGCCGAGGGTAGAAAGTTCGGCCTTGGTCTGACGATCATCAGTCAGCGAGCAGCAAAGATCGACAAGAGCGTGCTCAGCCAATGCAATACTCAGATGATACTTAAGGTCACTAACCCTAATGATCTGAAAGCGATAATCGCCTCGGTAGAGGGACTGACCTCAGGCATGTCCGACGAGATACAGCGTTTACCAATAGGCGTCGCCATCGTGGTGGGCGGCAATATCCAGATGCCTCTTTTTGTTGAGGTCCGTCCACGGGAAAGTAAACATGGTGGAGAGAGTGTTGAGATAATACCGACCGGGGATGAGTAAGCATGAACAACACTATCTCCGAAGATAAGCTAGTTAAATATCTGGACACGACCAAGAGAGCACTAGATAAGCTAACCATTGCAGCTCCACCCCGCTCCTTTGGTAGAAAGATGGCGGACGATTTCCTTAACATGGCGGGATCATATTATGCTGACGCCGTTCATTTCAAGGAAACTGGTGATTATGTGAATGCGTTCGCGAGCGTGAATTACGCGCATGGATGGCTAGATTGCGGTGCAAGGATCGGTCTGTTCGATGTAGGTGAGGACGATAAGCTCTTCACACTGTATGAATGATCAATCTTCCACAACAAGCACTCTTGGTCCGTTCATATCCGTCGATAATCTGAACACTGGACCGAACTTGGATAATATCGACCCTATTCGATCCATATCTCCCCTTGCAAATACAGAGTTGCCTAACATTATCATTGAAGCCTGACCTAGACCATCAATGGCATTAATGGCTGCCTTGACCCTTGGCGTCGCTAGCTCTGTTCTGGACATGAATTCCTGACTAAGCTCGAAGAAATTATCCAGCGTTGGCCTTTCTAATAAGTGATCACAGCATTCCTTGCCTATTCTTGCTATGGCCTTTCGCCTTGCTGGGTCGCGTAGTACCTCCGATGTACCCATTGATGGCCCCACTACAGCTGCGATGATGTCCATCCTATCAGCCAATCTTGTGATATGGCCAAATGGTGGCAGCCCCTCCCTCTTCCTGAAAGTCACCCCGCCCCTCGTCAAAGCGGGTACGTCCCCAAGACCGGTCATGTTCGCAAGCTCCGCTCTGTGGGCAGCCTTCCAAGCGTCAATGGGCTCAATTTCTAGGACCCCGGTCAATGCAAAAGCCGTTGAAAGAGCCCCAGCAGCGCTCATGCCGAACCCCTCGCCTATGGGAAGGTCCATTGCTGAATCAACGATTATATCCAGGCTTTTATCCTGGACCATGCTGTTCACCACCCTCCTTGTCACAGGCGCATCGCATTTTATTCCGTTGATATGAACCGTTATATCCCCATGGCCAGGCACTGCTGTTACAGTGGTCGTAGCACCAAGGTTCACACAGATACCAGCTCCCCTGGACCCCATATGAAGGTCGTATTTGTGCTCACATGGCTCAAAAAAGCCAGTGATATGGCCTGGGCAGAAAGCTGTCACTCTCATCATATCATCTTTTCGATCTCATCGTAGGATCTTTTCAGCTAGTATCTTTTTGGTTCCATCGATCGATAGTACGCCGCTTTTCTTGATCAATAGCGCTTTGGTCCCTTTGCTTGAGACATCCCTCAGGTCATTGGCCACCATGATATCTGCCTTATTCTCGACCATCCTGGCCCTAGCTCTTTCCAAGAGCTCATCCGTTTCCACTGTATGTTCGGCCTTAAAACCAACAAGGACCTGTGCTCTTCCTCTTAGCTGGGGTAGGATCTTGGGGAGGAGGGTCAGGTCCAAATGTAGATCCTTGTTCCTGGATGATATCTTCCCGCTCTTCTTAACAGGCGCATAATCTGACAGTGCGGCCGGTACGATCACGATATCGGCGTGTACCTCCGTTACCATCTTTGAAAGATCATCCACTGTCCTGAACCTTTTTATCTCCAGATAAGAAGGCAGGGGCACAGAGCATCTTCCCATCCAGAGTTCCACATCAGCTCCACGCTCATATGCTGACTTTGCGATAGCGACACCGGTCTCCCCAGTACTGTTGTTGGATATCGTACGCACATCATCGATCGGTTCTTCTGTGCCTCCGCCTATCACTAAGACCTTCTTACTTACGAGCGTCCCCTTTGATAGCCGGCGAAGACAAGCCTGAACTATCTCTTCAGTACCGGCTATCCTGACCTTAGTTCCTTCGATCCTTGGCCCTACTAACTGCACGCCCATCGGTCCAAGATCAGAAATAGCCTTCTGGACAGCTGGGTGCTGGAACATTGAAAAATGCATCGCTGGAGCGATCAGAACAGGTATCTTCGAACCGATCGCTGTAAGCGCCATTATGGTAACAGGAGTATCACATACCCCGAGAGCCATCTTCGATAATGTGTTAGCAGTGCACGGGGCGACCAGGTATAGGTCCGCATGGTCCTGGGGGTCGCCTAGTAAAGAGATGTGCTGTGTTCTCCAATCAAGTCCCGTTATTGTTTCATTCCCGGTCGCAAAACTGATGGTCTGAGGTGTAATGAACTTAGTTGCCTCATCGCTCATGACCGCATGTACCTCTGCCCCATGTCGAATGAGCTCTCGTATCAGTTCAAAAGATTCGACAGCCGCTATGCTTCCAGTTATCCCAAGCACGATGCGCTTTCCTTCTAGATGATCATCCTTTGCGCACCGTATGCCCTCTGAGGGATGCATAGTGGCGCATTCTCTGCATTAGGATTTAATTTTTTGTGAACAAGAATTTCTATGAAAGATCGTCCTTGAAGGTCAGCTATCGCCTTGTTCATCGTACCGAGGGGACCTCGAAGCAAGCGGATATTGCAAGCGAGCATGATAACAATACGGAGACATGGGACACGCCTGCTATCACTGGATCATGCGATATGTTCGACGGCGAGCGATACCAGAGCATGGATGAACATCAAAGCGGGTGATCTCTTGAGCATGATGTTGCTGTGCTCACAGCCTCTCATGCACGATCGCGACCATTTCCTCCAAGATCTGGAGAATGGGTCTCGATGCATCCATGACAATATACGATGGGTCTTTTTCAGCTAATATCGCATATGCGGAATCTACCTTTTGCAGGAACTCGAGTTTCTCGAACTTCTCAAGATCGTGTCGTTCCCTCAACCGGATCATTGCTATGCTCGGATCTATGCGGAGCAGAAAGGTGATCGATGGTTGTATCGTTACAGGTCCATTCAGTTCGGTGAGCCATTCCATCGTTCTGGGTCCAAGAACAGGATATAATGTATTGCTCTGATATGCATATGTGCTACCGACATATCTGTCGCATATCACAGTACGACCTTCAAGCAGCCAACCATTTATCTTCCTTGTGTGGTCCGCTCTGTCCGCCACATAAAGAAGGGTCTCAGATATAGGGCTGATATTCTCTTTGTTGCCTTTCTTAACTACCTCACCAAGCCATGAATCAGAAGGCTCAGATGTAAGAACAACAGTCATCCCCTCATCCCTAAGAACATCACATAGCATCTTGGCGGCCGTGCTCTTTCCTGCACCGTCTATCCCTTCGAATACAATGAACATCCCTTTGGACGGACCGGCCTTGTCAACGGCCTTTGTTCCCTTTGGATTTTCCACTGAGCTCATGCAGATCCTCATTGTCTAATAGTAAAATAACATTTTCTTAAGTAATTCCTAACAGGCCTCATGTATCATTGACCTATCTGCTCGGAATCAAACTGCATCATATCTGTTTGGACATGCCCAAAAATACGAAACCATATAGGCTGCACTGTAATGTGGGGCACAGCAGGATCGTGATGCGATCATCATGTGGATCTGGTCAAATGGAAGAAATGAGGACATATGGGTCGGCCCCGTTCAACGTTGTTGTAGTGCATGGAGGTCCAGGGGCAAGAGGCGAGATGGCTCCGGTAGCCAAGGAATTATCAAGATACTTAGGTGTTCTAGAACCAATGCAATTGTCTATGACCATCGACGGAGAAGTAGAGGAGCTGAAGGGAACCATAGATGAGCATGGACCATCGCCGGTCATTCTCATAGGTCATTCTTGGGGAGCATGGCTTAGTTTCATAGTGGCCGCAAAGTACCCAGGGTCGGTCAGGAAGCTGATCATGATAAGTAGCGGACCCTTTGAGGATGAATACGCTAGGTCGATGATCAAGACAAGGTTGGAACGTATGGACAGGTCAGATACATCGAGGGTAAAACAGCTCCTCAAGACATTAAAGGACCCAGGAACTAATGATATGCAGCCCATAATGAAAGAGCTTGGGGACATCTTTTCCAGAACTGACTTTTATGATAAGATCATGGATGATGATGTTCCCATAGAACATCTTGATACAGTATATAGTAACGTATGGGATGAAGCGGACAAACTGAGGCATAGTGGTGAACTATTGAGATTCGGTGACCTGATAAAATGCCCCGTGGTCGCCATTCATGGTGATTATGATCCTCATCCTGTGAAAGGTGTTGAGGTCCCACTGTCCAGAGTATTAAGTGATTTTAGGATGATAGTGCTTAAGGACTGCGGTCATACCCCCTGGGCCGAACGAAGGGCCAGGGAAGAATTCTATAAGCTACTGGAACAGGAGATAGGCATTCCGAACAACCCATGATGGCAAAATGGCCGTGGTTATAGCTATTCGATCCTGTGACATCTTTGAAATGTCCAGGAAAAGCTTTTTGTCCATGTCAACAGATCTCCCGCTCTGTGGAGCATCCTGTCTCTATGAGGGCGGTCAAGGGCGGTATAGAGCTAGATATCATTGTCACGCCTGGAGCTAAAAAATCTACTATATCGGGTATAGACAAGTGGAGAGAACGCCTTATTGTGAGAGTAAATGCTCCCCCATCAAAAGGAAAGGCGAATGAAGCTGTCTGTGAGCTTCTTGCATCACTGTTCAAGGTGAAGACCCAGATTATACGGGGCGCGACAGCACGTCAAAAGACAGTATTCTTACCATCCCATAGAGGCCGCAGTTCAGTTGCTGGAGGGTTCGAATGAGGAACATTGAGGAAACGATCGAAGAACTGAACAAGATCCTTGATGAGCTTAGGAACAGACCTGATGGATGCGTGATATTGATCGAAGGCAAGAAGGATCAGGTGGCACTTGCATTATTAAATGTGGAGGGGGAGATGGTCCAGGTTCAGGGGGCCAGAGGCATCTTCCGGCTTGCAGAGGGGCTTTCGCGCGATAAGAAGACCGCGATAATAATGACAGATTGGGACAGAAAAGGAGGTCAGCTAGCTGAGCTTCTTCGCAATGCATTAAATGCAAATCAAGTAAAGTTCAATGATACTCTTCGTTCAAGATTATCGAAAATAGCAAAAAAAGAGATAAAAGATGTAGAGAGCCTTCCCTCTTTTGTTTCTTTACTAGCTCAGAACAGAAAGGCGATCATGGGGGCGTGACGATCTAGCCCATAAATGGAATGCTCATATCGTCCCCATGAGGTCGATATTGGTCGATGTTAGATCTTGCGCACGTGCTATTTTTTCACATGAAGTTGAAATACAGCGACTTGATTGCCTATCTTCATGGTACCTCCTCTCGAGCCGCTGACCTTTGAGAACCTGACAGAGGTTTACCGACGGGAACAACGGTCCAAGAACATAACAGAGGTACGAAAGGATCTTTACCCAGCTATGCGAGAGTGCATGGACCAACTTAAGAGAGAGAATGAGAAGGAGTTCGTAGTAGACCGATTCTCAACAAAAGCTAAGCTTATCAGTAATCAGCTTGTGAGGTTCCAAGAAAAGACAGCCCAGGTCTTTGAGTTCAGGATAGAGAAGATGCTCAGGATGGCACTGCGGGCCGCGGAAGGGAATAGGGTCGACACAGCCAACCTTACTGTTGAGGAACTGGAGATCTTTGAGAAAGTTTCTGGGTTATTGAAGGTCAGACGTTCTATGATGATGGAAGGGAACAGCGCCTCGTCAATGAACATAGCTGCATCGGCGGTCGAAGACACGGTCCAGTCGTCAGCATTAGCACTTGGCATAAGTATGTCATCCTCGATCCGAGCAGTGCCGGAGACATCTTCAGTTATGCCGCAGGGGAATGCGTTGATCGGCTCCGCCATGGACAAGCAGGTAAATGTGATCCCCTCGAATGGACAACCTGACCTGCAAGTACCTATCGATGGACCAAGAATGCCGAATGATATGACAGGCTCACTTGGAGCGGCCCCTACGAATTCTATCGGACCAGTTCCCAAAGTCGCTCCTCAGGTCAATGCCATTTCGGTTCCATCATCACGCATTGCATCTGGACAGACCGCAATGGACCAGATGCTGATACGGATCTTGGAGGACCTTCCTGCAATAGCAGGTCTAGATCGCGACTATCGCCTGAGAAAGGGGGATGTGATCGCGCTACCCCCGATGTTAGCGAAGACCTTGCTTGCAAGAAAGAAAGCAGCCCAGATCCAGATACAATAGACGAATATCAAATAGAGATGGTCCTAATGTCATCTAGGCCATCCAGACAATCGATCTCTTTTTCTTTGCATCCAAGGGTCCTGGATACGGTCCTTTTTGCAAGAGCTGGCGTATTGTTGTTCCTGCTAAGATGAGCTAAAAATATCTTTCTTTCTGAGCTATACGTGGCCCAAAGAGCTCTTGCACAATTGATATTTGAAAGGTGTCCTTTTTCAGACCTTATCTCTTTCTTCAGGGATGGGGGATAAGGGCCGCCTATCAGCATCTGGAGATCGATGATTGGCTTCTATCATGACAAGGTCAGCGATCTTCATCGCTTCAAAAACTTCGTTACCGACCTTTCCAAGGTCAGTTGCCAAAAGGAACTTTTTTCCATCACAAGATACCTTGAACGAGCAGGGGTCTGCTGCATTATGAGAAATAGGTAGTGGGTCCACGATGAGATTCTCCAACGCTGAATTGGGTGGAGGTTTTGAAAACCACATTATTGTCAACGTTCCCCATGTTCGAACATGCTAGCGTGCCATAGTTCGCATATATCGGCACGTTGTATCTTCTCGAGATGATACCTGCTCCAGCTGTATGATCGCTATGTTCATGGGTCAACAAGATGCCTGAAAGCTCATGTGGGTCCCTTCCTACAGCCTCCATCCTGGATGTGATGGTCTTACCAGAAAGCCCAGCATCGATCATTATAGTGACATCATCAGAACTGACAAGCGTACAGTTGCCGTCACTTCCGCTTGCTAGTACATTGACCTCGATCTTGATCAGAGAACATCCCAATCCATCAATCAAGCAGGCCTAGAAATATGTACCGGAAATAATCATCGGAGCGCGACGTTCCTTCTGGCCCCTGATATCTTCCCGGCATAGTGACCATAATATGTCTTGCCGAGCGACCATACCCATCAGATGTCCATCTTTTACTACTGGTAATCTGTTGAACCCGAACCTTATCATGGTCTCGAGCGCTTCCTCTATCGTCTGTTCTGGATCTATCGTGACCACTTCTTCGTTCATAACATCCTCGACAAGCGAATCACCAATGCTCATGTACCTTCTGCAGAGGTCCTCATCCCTCATCATCCGTTCAAATGGCAAGGCAGTGAACAATAGGGTCGGAGCGCATAGTCCCAAACCTTCTTTTTCCAAAGCATATGTGAGCACATCATGTTCGCTCAATATGCCGATGATATGGTCCTTATCGTCCACCACGGGCGCTCCGGATATCACATTCTTAGCCAAAACTGTGGTCGCGTCGAGAAGGGTCATGTCCATTTTCAAGGTTACAGGAGGCGTTGTCATGATCTCTCTTACAATTGGCATGGACGGAACGTTCAAGCTCATTTTATTTATGATCTTCTAGGAGGGATATCTCATGAAAAAAAGATAGTGCGCTCATATGTCCACTTGACTAAATTTTGCGTCCTGCTCTCAAAGGTCGTGCAATGATCTAAAAATGATTTAAGACCAAAAAGATGGAGGTAATGATCATATCTGATGATAAGAATGCTCATTTACGGTCTTCGAAAAACTTATGTACGTCAACCATTTATCGGAAGCTTACCGGGCCCGTAGCTCAGCTAGGTAGAGCAATCGGCTCTTAACCGATGGGCCGAGGGTTCGAAAGGTCCTACATGGACCCGAACATCCCTCCGGGCCCGCTTTCCTTTCATGACTGCAGGAGTCTTTTTATGAGATACATTTATCTTATAGGTACTGCAGGGGTCTTTCTATGAGATGCATTTATTTTATAGGTACTGCAGGGAGCGGGAAAAGCTCACTCGTTGGATCATTCCGTGCATGGATGGAAGAACAATCCTTAGATTGTATGACCGTCAATCTTGACCCGGGCGCTGATTTCATTCCATATCAACCAGATGTAGATATTCGAGATTGGGTCCATCTGGACGAGGTTATGCGAGATCATTCATTGGGACCGAATGGTGCACAGGTGGTCGCTTCAGATCTCATGGCCATAAACGTAAAAGAATGGGCTCCAGCGATCAAAGCGTTCGATACGAACTATGCGCTCATAGATACTCCCGGCCAAATGGAACTATTTACATTCAGACAGTCCTCTAATGCGATAATCGAAGAGCTTGGAAAAGAGGATTCGTTCCTAGTTTTCCTTTCCGATCCAACTTTATCAAAAACACCGAACGGCTTCGTATCGGACCTACTGTTATGTGCGATCACCCAATTCCGGTTCGATCTGCCGATATTGAACGTTTCTAAGTAAGTCCGACCTTATCCAGGAAGAAGAACTGGAGAACATACTGAATTGGTCCAGGGATCCATATTCGGTATGCAATGCTCTAACCGAAAAAGAGATGACAAGTCAGTCTGTCATGAGCGTGGAGTTCTTCAAGGCCATGGAGAACGTAGGGATGTACAAGGAACTGACCCCCGTCTCATCCGAGGAACATAGCGGTATGGAAAGCATTTATGCAGCTATCCAACTATTTTTTGAAGGTGGCGAGGACCTTCAGCATGGCTGATACTAGGTCCTCACAATAATATCCGAGAAAGGTCCTCATTGCAGCATGGTACCAGGCTGAACCTGACCTTTAGTTTTCCATTACTATGGAAGATCAATGGGGAATATATCATTGAACGGTACATAGGCTTGGAGAGTCCATTAACTTCCTCCTTGGGTTCGATCTTCATCAGCAATCCCCGTTCACTCAGCAGCCTTATACGTGAGCAGCAGAGAGCTACCTGCATGCCCGTCAGCTTAGAGATCTCTATTGCAGTACAAGGATGATCATAGGCTGCTAGCAATATACGGGTGGAGCGCTCATCGACGAGCATTTTTGGTATCTCCAGCTGTCTCATTAAATATAGAGGTGAATTGATAATATATAAGGCATAGGAGACGATTGACAGAGATGATTATATGAAAAGATAAAAGGGTAAAAAAAGAAAAAAGATCGGCCGGATCAGGCGAACATTACGCCCGACTCGACGATCTTAGATGCTTCCGTATCCAGGACCTTCGCGATCGCTCTTTCAAAGTCTAATACAGAGACGTGATCGCGGTTATCGCGTATAGCGAACATTCCCGCTTCTGTGCATATCGCTTTGATATCGGCGCCTGTGGCTCCGTCCGCTTTTTGAGCTATGTCGACCAATGAGATGTTCTCATCAACATTCATTCTCTTGATGTGTATCTTGAATATCTCAAGTCTGCCTTCATAGCCAGGAACTGGTATCTCGATTATCCTATCGAACCTTCCAGGCCTAAGCAACGCCTCATCCAGTATATCGGGCCTGTTCGTTGCGCCGATGATCTTCACATCACCTATGGGATTGAATCCATCTAGCTCAGATAACAGTTGCATTAATGTACGCTGGACCTCACGGTCTCCGGATGTAGCGACTTCCAATCTCTTCGCGCCTATAGAGTCCAGCTCATCTATGAACACTATCGACGGGGATTTATCTTTCGCCAGTTCGAATAATTCACGTACCAGTCTTGCACCCTCACCAATATATTTCTGGACAAGTTCAGACCCAACGAACCGTATGAATGTCGCATTTGTCTGATGTGCGACCGCCTTCGCTAAAAGGGTCTTTCCAGTCCCAGGTGGTCCAACGAGCAGGACGCCCTTGGGGGGGTCTATGCCGACTTTCTTATAAAGCTCTGGACGTAATAGTGGGTCCTCTACTGCCTCTCTTACTTCTTGTATCTGCTCGTCCAGCCCACCTATCTCGGCGTAGCTGATACTTGGTCTCTCAATTATCTCCGCACCGATGACTATTGGGTCCAATGACGGCGGCAATACACCCATCACGGCGAGGGTCTGTTTGTTAAGGGCTACCCTTGCACCGACCGTAAGGTCCTCCATCGGCACAGTATTCAGATGTTGAAACAATGAAATCTGGCCCTGTACTACTTTTAACAATTACCCTTCCATCAGAAAGAACATCCTTGATAGACCCGATTATGAGGGGTGGCGACTTCAATCGTTCCATCTCTGCCCTCATGCGCTTCAGTTCCTTCTGGAGCCGGAAAAGTTCGCTCTCAACGTAGCGCTTTTCACCCTCTACACGCTTTACCTCTTCAAGGAGCTCTCCGTTGCGCCTTTCCAGGACCTCTATCTTATCTCTCATCTCAGAAACGAGTTCTTCTAATTGGGGTTCTTTCAACAAGGCCACCTCGGCATTTTCCCATTAATTGCTAAGCTATATGACCGTTTCGATATACTATCTAGTTCTTCAGTAATGCTTGATCCGATCCGACCTTATGTCGATCTAACGGTCTTCTCTCTAGCTTACACATATTGACATTGATCCATTAATAATGCTTGCATTAGATTCTAACATTCTAAGAGCAGGCGTGGCCTGCGACCTGCCTATATCTGGGTCTGATGATGCTGACCTTCCCTGGGCATATACGATCCATACGATGCCCGATCGGATAATGGGCATTTCTTATACCCCCCCTGGTAATAGCAAGGCCAGAGATGGGGACGGCCGGAGGGAGCGCCATGCATATGGTCCGCCTTTATCATGCCACAACAGTGTACTCAAGGTCTAACGACCCCTCATAGGATACATTTCCGCGAACTGCCCTGCTCGGACCATTGTGCTATAGACGCTACGAGCCTCCCCCGTCGTTTAATAGATATGACCTTCACCTCGCAAGAGGTTAAATGGTGGTTGGACGATAGAGAAATGACCTGAAATGATATGCGAACTATGTGGCAAAGAGTCCGAATGTACGAAGTTGGTTTTCATAGAAGGTTCCCAGCTACGAGTCTGCAAGGAATGTACAAAATTCGGAGAGGGCGAGACCAGCGGTGGAAAGGGCGTATCTAAGCGTACTGAGTCGGCACCAAGTCGCGCCATGGTGACAGAGAGGCTTCAAGCGAGGGAGCGCAGGATGCGCACCAAGGACGTTTATCAAGAAGAGACCCAAGAGGAACTGATGTCCGAGTTCCCGAAGCGGATCCGAGAAGCTAGATCTGCCAAAGGGCTCAAGCAGGAAGAACTTGCTGCCAAGATCAACGAAAGAGTCAGTGTGATCGCAAAATTGGAAACTGGCACCATGCGACCAGATGATCAGCTTATCAAGAAGTTAGAGCACGAACTTGGTATAAAGATCACAGAAAAAGTAACCCTGATCAAGCCAGAAAGTAATTCCGGGCAGGGCAAGACACTAACATTGGGCGATATGATCAAGGTCAAGAAATGAGATCAATGGCCTAAAACCTCTTTCTTGACCATATCGTTAAAGGGAATAGTATCTATAGATAACTCTTTAGCGACCATCAATGCAGCCACCTCCACATCGATGCCCAGTTTCTCCTGGACCTTGTTGATCCTCGCTACTGCATCTCTCCTTTTCATATTACCTTTCTCAACTATCAATTGAAGTAGTTGTGTGAATACGGATGGTTCTTCTTTTTCCTCTAAGAGGACATCCTTGCTCGGCTTGAACGACAATGGGGCATCTATGTCCTTATGGTCAAATGTAGGTTTTATATAATCATCGACCCGCACAAGGAGCCCCCTTTTTAATGAGATATCCAAGAGGGATTGCGCCTCCTTTGGAGTGAACCATCTGTAATCAAGAGAGGCTGCGAATAAGAACTCTCTTTCAGTTAGGACATTTTTCCCCTTTCTTTTAAAGAGGACCGCAAGGCAGGTCTCGAGCTCGCTCATCTTCTGATCCCATCTTCACATGATGATCGCTATTTCTCTTATATTCTCTTGCGCATCATTGTCTTAGCTGACGATATCATTTTAATTAATGATCACTATTAGCATCGTTATCTTTTTGTCCATCGATGAGTATCTCACAATAAGTTTAAGATATTTTTATATAGAAGAACAAACATTCAACAGAAGCTTAGCTAGATGAACAACAACTAGCTTCGAACTATAGATTTAATGGAGGTAGAACCATGGGAATGGGAAATACACCAATACTCATCCTCAAGGAAGGGACCAAGAGGGATAAGGGCAAAGACGCTCAGTACAATAATATCATGGCCGCAAGAGCAATCGCTGATGCGGTCCGAAGCACCCTGGGCCCCAGAGGAATGGACAAAATGCTTGTGAACACCATTGGAGATGTTGTCATCACCAATGATGGAGTGACTATCCTAAAGGAGATAGATGTAGATCATCCTGCAGCAAAGATGCTGGTAGAGGTCGCAAAGACCCAAGATCAAGAAGCTGGGGACGGTACCACTACTGCAGTCATCCTCGCTGGAGAGCTTTTGAAGAAGGCTGTAGATCTTATCGATTCTAACATTCATCCAACGATCATAGCTGGCGGTTACAGATTGGCCGCGAACAAGGCCCAAGAAATCCTTGACAAAGTAGCTATGAATATTGATATGAAGGACAAGAGCACGCTCAAGATGATAGCCGAGACTTCCATGATCTCAAAGTCAGTTGGGACATCGCGTGACTATCTAGCGGATCTTGCAGTGAAGGCATGCTCTGCGGTAACAGAGATGAAGGATGGAAAGCCGTTCGTAGATATGGATAATATCCAGGTCGTAAAGAAAACAGGCGGCTCCATCGATAGCAGCGAGTTCATACAGGGCGTAATCATCGATAAGGAACCTGTACATCCCGCCATGCCGAAGCATATCGAGAAAGCGAAGATAGCTTTGCTCGACACAGCAATAGAGGTCCAGAAGACCGAGAATCGACGCTAAGATCGAGATAACCGACCCATCTCAGATGCAGGCATTCCTCAACGAGGAAGAGAACATGCTGCGAAAGATGGTCGATAAAATCAAGAGCTCCGGTGCTAACGTGGTATTCTGCCAGAAAGGCATCGATCGATCTCGCTCAGCACTTCCTTGCAAAGGATAACATCTATTCTGTACGCAGGGTAAAGAAGTCTGATATGGATAAACTCGCAAAGGCGACCGGTGCGAACGTGGTCACCAAGATCGAGGAACTGTCCTCAGATGAGCTAGGATGTGCAGCTCTAGTAGAGGTCAGGAAGATCCAAGAGGACGAGATGACATTTGTCACCGGCTGCAAGAACCCCAAGGCAGTATCTATGCTGCTAAGAGGAGGCACAGAACATGTGGTCGATGAAGTGGAGCGCTCCATGGATGATGCAATAAGCGTTACCGCTGTCGCTATCGAAGATGGCAAGATGGTCACCGGAGGCGGGAGCACAGCCGTCGAGATAGCAATGAAGCTACGCGAATACGCCGCAACAGTAGGCGGACGAGAGCAGATAGCAATAGACGCTTATGCAAGTGCCCTCGAAGTAGTGCCAACAGCTCTTGCGGAGAACGCAGGCCTTGACCCGATCGACACTCTGATCAACATGAGGAAAGCCCATAAGGAAGGCAAGGTCCATGCTGGTCTGAATGTTTACAATGGAAAGATCGTTGACATGCTAAAGGAGACTGTCATCGAGCCGATCCGTGTCGGAAGACAGGCCATCAATTCCGCGACCGATGCTGCGGTCATGATCCTCAGGATCAACGACGTCATAGCCTCAAAGGCGGCTCTCGCGAGACCTTGGCGGCCATGGCGGAATGCCACCCGGAATGGGCGGCATGGATGGAGAGGCTCGGAACTTACATTAGGGGGGTGCATCCCCCCTACCCAAACATCTTTCAAAACTATTTAATTCCGGCTCATGAATATATTGGTGAATGCCATGACGGATAATGAAGAAGGGCCAATTAAAGAGAATGAAGAAGAGCCCTCGAATGTTGATAATGCCGCTTCAGACATTGCAAAAGAACTTACAGAGACGAAGGAACAGCTCGCCGTTGTAGAAGATGAGGCGGTAAAATTGAGGAAACAAGTAAATGACAGCATCGATTCAACCAAAAGGATACAGGCTGAGTTCGAGAACTATAAGAAAAGGACAGCCCGTGAGCGCGATGAGCTGATAAAATGCGCCAACGAACGGTTATTGGTCGACCTCTTGGTCATTTATGACGATTTTGAGCGGCAGTATTTCATCAAAATGCACCGCGGAAGAGTTCCGCGATGGTGTATCAAAGATTCACGATAATCTATCATCCTTACTGCAAGATTACGGTGTGAAGGAGATGCCTTCCGATGGCGACTTCGACCCCCGATATCATGAGGCACTTGCAGTTGGCGAAGGTATGGATGGGAAGATAATTGAAACATATCAAAAGGGATATTTTCTAGGCCAAAAGGTCCTGAGATGTTCCAAGGTAAAAGTAGGTAAGAGCAAGGTAGGTGATAACAATGGCTAAGATCATAGGAATAGATCTGGGAACCAGCAATTCCGCCGCTGCGGTAATGGAAGGCGGAAGACCGACAATAGTCCCAAGCGCAGAGGGCACAAGCCTGGGAGGAAAAGCGTTCCCATCATATGTTGCGTTCACAAAAGAAGGCGAGTTATTAGTGGGCGAGCCGGCAAGGAGGCAGGCGGTCACAAACCCCGATGGCACGATAGCTGCGGTAAAGCGCAAGATGGGTACCGATCGAAGGTCACTGCCAATGGTAAGCAGTACACTCCACAGCAAATATCGGCGTTCATCCTTCAAAAAATAAAGAGGGACGCAGAAGCTTTCCTTGGGGACACTGTGACAAAAGCAGTGATAACCGTACCAGCATACTTCAATGATAACCAGAGGCAAGCCACGAAGGATGCGGGTTCGATTGCTGTTCTAGAGGTGGTCAGGATAATCAATGAGCCTACCGCCGCTGCACTAGCTTACGGACTAGATAATATCAAGAAATCCCAAAAGGTCCTTGTCTTCGACCTTGGTGGAGGTACTCTTGATGTGACCATCATGGAGTTCAGTGAGGGTGTTTTCGAGGTCATTTCCACCTCAGGCGACACACAGCTTGGTGGCACGGATATGGACCAGGCCATGATAGACTACAGTCATCAATAATTTCCGCAAGGATACGGGCGTAGATATCACAAAAGACAAGATGGCTGTATGGCGGGTGCGCGAAGCTTGCGAGAAGGCAAAAATAGAACTATCCTCCACCATGTCAACGGAGATAAATCTCCCTTTCATTAGTTCAGACCAGAGTGGGCCTAAGCATTTGACAGCGACTATAACCCGTGCAAAGCTGGAGGAGCTTGTAGGGCCTGTAGTTGACCGCTGTCGCGGACCTATGCAGAATGCTCTAAAGGACGCAAAGCTGACCCCCGAGCAGATCGACAGCATCATCTTAGTAGGCGGCCCTACACGCATGCCCATTGTACAACGCTTCGTCGAACAGCTAGCGGGTAAAAAAGTCCAACATGGCATAGACCCGATGGAATGTGTCGCCATGGGAGCTGCGATACAGGGTGCAGTATTGGCCGGTGAGGTCAAGGATATCCTGTTGCTCGATGTAACGCCACTTACGCTCGGCATAGAGACAATGGGCGGAATAGCGACCCCTCTGATCGAGCGCAACACGACCATCCCTACGAAAAAGAGCCAAGTATTCTCCACTGCCGCCGATTATCAAACAGCGGTCGAGACGATATCGTGCAGGGTGAACGCGGTCTGGCCACAGATAACGTCTCCCTTGGTAAGTTCCAGCTGTCTGGTATACCTGCAGCTCCAAGAGGGATACCTCAGATCGAGGTCACATATGATATTGATGCGAACGGCATCTTGAACGTGGTCTGCCAAGGACCTAGGTACCACTAAAGAAGCGAAGATAACGATATCCGCATCCAACAAGCTATCGAAGGATGATATATCCAAGATGGTAGCCGAGGCTCAGAAGTTCTCTGATGAGGATAATAAGCGCAAGGAGAAGATCGAGGTCCTTAACCAGGCTGACACTCTTCTTTACTCAACGGAGAAATCGATCATAGAGCTTGGCGATAAAGTGAAGCCCGAAGAGAGGGAGAAGATAAAGGTAGCGTCCGAGGCATTAAAAGAATCCATCAAGAAGGATGATATAGCCGAAATAAAAACTAAAATAGATGCCCTGATGAAGGAGATGTCCAGCATTTCAATGCGCGTTTATCAGGAAGCTGCCCAACAAGCACAGGCTCAACAAGGGGCGCAACAACAGTCTTCGCAACAGACCCAAGAATCAGGTGCGCAGTCAACAACCGGAAGTGAACAAAACCAGCAATCCTCGTCCGATGAGGAAAAAGAAAGGAAAAGATGGTAAGGACGGTTTCACTGACGTTGACTACCACATAGTAGATTGATCCCTGAAGGACTTATATGACCCAAAGGGACTACTATGAAGTATTAGGGGTCGCTCGGGAGGCTAGCGTAGAAGATATCAAGAAGGCGTATCGCAAGCTAGCCATGCAGTATCACCCGGACGTGACCAAGGAAGATCCAAAGGTAGCGGAAGCAAAGTTCAAGGAAGTATCCGAAGCATATGAAGTGCTGGCTGACGAAAAGAAGCGTAAGCTGTATGACCAGTATGGACACACTGGTGTGAACTCGCAGTTCCAGGACGGGTCGTTCAATTGGAATGATTTCAGTCATTATTCGGATATCAGGGATATATTCGGTGATAGCGGCGCTGGCGGGTTCGGCAACTTCTTCGATATGTTGTTCGGCCGAGGCCAGAAGACCAGTGGCCGTGATCTCCGGATGGATATCGAGATATCATTGGAAGATTCGTTCCATGGCACTAAACGCAAGATAACCGTCCCGAAGTTCGATATTTGCCCCCGTTGTAATGGGACCGGATCAAGGGACGGAAAGGTCGTCAAATGCCCAGACTGCGGAGGAGTGGGGCAGGTCAGAAGGGTACAGACCCGCGGATATAGCCAATTCGTTACGGTCGGCCCCTGCCCCAGATGCCGCGGTACTGGTCGCGCGCCAGGGAATGTTTGTCCTGAATGCGATAGTAGAGGCAAAACGCAAAGAACGGCACATATAGACCTCGAAATACCAGCAGGCGTAGAAACTGGCTCTAGATTGCGTATCCAAGGCGCCGGCGAGGCTGGAATGGGAAATGAACCAAATGGTGATCTCTATGTTGTGCTCAAGGTGAAAGAGAATGACCTCTTCAAGCGAGAAGGTCCCGATCTTCTTATAGAGTCCCCTATCAGCTTTGCTCAGGCGGCCCTTGGTGCGGAAGTGGAGATACCTACAATGGATGGAAAAGCAATGATGAACATACCTCCCTCTACCCAATCTGACACAGTGTTCAGGCTAAAGGGGTCTGGTATGCCGATAATCAACTCTAGTTCTCGTGGTGACCAATACGTACGCGTGAAAGTGAGGGTCCCCGAGAAATTGACACAAGAGCAGAAGGATGCTTCTAAAGCGGTTCGCGGAAATAGAGTCCGAGGATAAGAGCTTCTTCGGCAGGTTCAAAAAGAAGAAGTGAACCTGTATCTTTCCTTTTTTTACGATCAATGTCGCCATGAGGTCCAGAATTTATTTGAGGGTAGCTGCGCTCGCCATCCTCTAGCGATATATCCAATATGGTAGCATGATCCCGTGAAAAGTGGAAGACACATATGTGTCCATGAACTGTTCTCATTTGGACATAACATAAGAGCATTCCCATCGATGTCAAACCGAGTGACATGCGGATAGGACCCCACTATGTTCTAGCCATTGATCACTTCAATGAACCAGACCTGCAAATAGAAACATTATCCTAAGAGATAACGATCCAGATAGCTATGATGCGGTAGTATTGGACATGCCGGAGCAGGCAAAGGATTAAGCCATTGTTTCTTCATCATTTTCTAGATGGCATCGATAGGCGTCATGACAAAGAATTTCAAATTCTTCTATGAGCTGGTCAGGTTAATGAAGGATAGTAACCAGCGTTTCGTGGCCCTTGATTTTGATGACGTTATCCCTGACAACTGTCGGCGTAGTGATCACAACAAGAGACGAACGTGAGAAGGTCAGGTTCCGAAAGGTTGTAGCTAACGATTCACCGGACATCGCACTTAAGATAGCAAAGACCCGGCTAAGGGGAGAAGGCACATTCGACCTTTTGATAATAGGTGTGGACCCGGGGGTAAGGCCAGGTGTTGCGATCATTGGGGATAGAAGGGTATTGTATTCAGGTACTGTAGGTTCACCAGAGCGGGTCGCAGATGAGATAGAATCGGGCCCTCAAATGCTTTAATCATCAGCGTGTGATCGCACGCGTAGGCCATGGAGATCGAACTAACAGAAATAGAGTAATAAAGGCAATCTGGAACACAGTAGATGATGTTGAGATAGTTGATGAGCGCAATACAACGAGAAGAACGGAAGAGCCAGATGCAGATGCAGCCATCAGTATAGCCATGGCACCTGGCTTTAGGATGCCTTTTCCGCCTGAGATAGAGCCTACACCAGGCGAGCTAAGGGACATACAGCGGATAAGTCGCATCGAGAGCGGGGGCAGGATGACGATATCCGCTGACCTAGCTGAGATGGTAGCTAAAGGTGAGCTCACTCTCCCTGAAGCGTTGACGGTCCAGGGCAAAAGGTCTTCTCGATGACAGTAGATGTCGAGATGTATGGCAATTTAGCGATGATCATCCCTTCAACAGTTACCGGATCAAGTTTTCTGGAGAGCTCGACCGCCATGTCAAGTTTTGCCTTATTGTCCGCATAGATCGTTAGTACTGGTTCGTTCTCGCCGACACGATTACCGCGCTTTTTATGGAGCAGCACGCCAGCACCTTTGTCCTTAGGTGCGCCTGCAGTCCTTGCGAGCTGCACGATCTGGCGATTTTTTATACCATTCACGTAGCCGCACATCTTCGCGTTCAGGTCATATGTGTACTTGCCAACTTGTATGTCATTAGCAGTGATGTCCGCTTTTCCTCCTTGGGCTGCGACGATCTGCCTGAACTTTTCCAGGGCTTTTCCAGATGCGAGCAGCTCACGGGCCTTTGCTTCCCCGTTCTTGATGCCCCCCATCTCAAGAAGCATACCGGCCATGCCGACCGATTTCTCGATAACGCTAGTTGGGTGCATTTCACCCTCAAGGATGGCTATCGCCTCTCGTGCCTCAAGTGCTGGACCGACAGCGCGTCCAACAGGTTGCTCGCCATAGGTGATCGCGCATTCTACATGTATGCCAAGGCGCTCACCAAGATCTACAAAATCCTTTGCGTATGCTCTTGCCTTCTCCATATTGGGTACCTTGGTCCCTTCCCCAACGGGTATGTCTACGGCAAGGAATTCAGCCCCCACAGCCTTCTTTTTTGACATGACCGAGGCGAGCAATTGAGCATGCGGATCAATGCCCAAAGGATACTCTACTCTTATTATCAGGTCATCGGCAGGCGCTAGGTTCATTGAGCCTCCCCATGCTATGGCCCCTCCGACCGACTCAGCTATGCTCCTAAGTTTTTCCGATGTGAAGCTGGCGTTCATGAAGACCTCTACGATATCAGCCGTGCCAGCAGCCGAGCTTATAGCTCTTGAGGAGGTCTTTGGTATCATAAGGCCTGCAGCTGCGATTATAGGAACGACAATAAGTGTTATCTTATTGCCTGGGCAGCCCCCTATGGAATGAAAATCGAATACGGGGGACCTGTCGAACTTTATCGTTTCACCTGTCTCCACCATTGCCATGGTAAGGTCAGCTGTTTCTCGCATGTTCATGCCGTTTATATTGATGGATGTCACATAGGCGGTCAGTTCAATACTGCTCAGGTTGCGAGTGGCTATGTCCTGCACTATCGCCCGTATCTCATCCTTCGTGAGCTCCTTACCTTCCATCTTCTTTTTTATGAACTCGATGGATTCTGGCTTTGACGTTGCGACAACTTCGATCAATTCATCGGGTATCGACCCCAAAGCGTCGTACGCTCGTCCTAGGATGCCGACCTCTCCTCTTTCAACGACGGAGTCCGTGGTCTGCACTACGGTCACTATGGAGCTGTTCTCATGTTTTATCCTGACCCTATCCTGTTCCCTTACGCCCAGCTCTCTGCAATCATCCACATGAAGGACCGCAGTATAGTCCGCTGACTCCATATCGATATATCTCGCTTTCAATTGCATTGAGTCCTCATCCCCACTTTGTCAGCGCTTCGCGGAGTTCGCGATGTTCCTTAGCATATTCCGACAATGGAATACCTGCGAATGCTGCATCAACGGCCTGGGCCATCGCTTTCGCCCCTCCGCGCACACCCTCAGGATGACCTGCCACGCCGCCTCCGGCCTGCACCTGTACATTATGACCTGCAATCTTTACAAGCGGCTCGACCAGTGCTGGATGCATGCCCCCGGAACATACAGGCATTACCATCCGATATGGAAGCTCTTTACCCATACATGCGCTCTCGTTCTTGAGGTCGGACGTAGGATCGCCTCTCATCTTTCCCACACCGAACGTCCCTATGTGCAAAGCATCGCCACCGCACATACGTACCAGCTTGGCGAAGACGAGCATTGATACCCCATTATCCTTATTCCTGGTAATGGCACCATGCATGGTCCTATGCACATGGATAGGAACCTTTATCGATGGGTCCTCCGCCAGTGCTTGAACGGCCGCGAATCCGCATGTTATTACGTCCACCATTATCTCCGAAGCGCCAAGCTGTTGAGCCTTTTCTGCTACCTCGATGATCTTATCTCCATTCGTGGACACATTGATGGCATGGATCATTATATGTCCAGATTCTTCCTTTACTCGGTCCAGGGCCTCAGCTATAGCCACCACACGCGCCTCTAAAGGACAGAATTTTTGATTGACGAGCGTTTCATCATCTTTCCCATTGGTAAGCCCGCCCATGCCTGCCTCATACACGTAATCGGCGGTCGCCTTTGGGGAAAGTCCTATCTTCGGTTTTACGATCGTTCCAACTAACGGTTTCTCTGGGCGCTTCAGTATCTTCCGCAGCCCATCTATACCGAGCTTCGGTCCTTTGAACTCCTTAAGCATGGATGGTGGGAAGTTCACATCCTCCAGCCTCACTCCACTGAGGCCTTCGAGGCCGAATAGATTACCGGATATCACGCTCAATATCTGAGGTACGCCTCCGATATCCAAGCTAAAATCATCAACAGGATATGCGATCGTTGCTACGTTGTCAGAAATGTCTATGACCCTTCCGGAGTACTTCTCGAATACTACATCGTTCAGGGTGGAGATACCTGTCCATGTGCCCGTTGATTCTTCCGTGGCGATCGCGGCCGCTGCGACCTTCATGTCGATGTTCGTGGCGATCTTATACTTACATATGACATATGCATCGGTGTCTATCTTTTCTCCAAGGTGGAGGTACTTCTCAGAATATTCCATGCTCTCACTCCCTTCTGTTCTCGAATATAGAATCTAGTCCCATTTCTCTAACGATAACTTCGTAAGCCGCATAAGGGGATATTACCCCTATGTCCGTCACGATGGAATCAATATACTCTGGCGGGGTCGCATCGAACACAGGGTTCCTTACCTTTGTCCCTTGAGGTAACAAACCCTGTTCAATGACCTCGGATGCATCCCGCTCCTCGATCTCTACTAGCTCACCTGAGATGGTCTTTGGTGAGAACTTATATGTCTCTGCACACACGACGAACGGCACTCTAGCCTCATGAGCAGCCAAAGCTAGCTGCGATGTACCGATCTTGTTGATGAGCGCACCATTAGAACAGATCGTGTCAGCACCGACAAGGACGATATCTACTTCTTTCATGATCCAACGAACAGCAGAATCCACTATCATGGTCGAGGGGATACCAGAGGCTGATAGGTCCTTCGCGGTCAGCAGTCCTTGCCTCCATGGACGAGATTCGGTCTCGTAGACATTGATCTCCTTTCCATGCTTATGAGCAGAGATGATAACACTTAGAGCAGCCTTGCTGTTGCAATGTGTCAGGACCGTTTCCCCACCTTTCAGTCTTTTTGAGCCAAGTTCGCCTATGATGCTCACTGCCTTGCTAGATCGGTCAACGAACAGGTCAGCGTTCTTCGATATCAACGCCTTGATCTCATCCACCGAACCAGCCGATGAATATCCCTTCATAGTCGCTTGAACGGCGTTCCATAGGCTGATGGCCGTAGGCCTTGAAGCAACAAGCTTATCACTACCTTGTTCCAACCAGTGCTGGAACTGCAGAACATCATTTCCATTATACTCTAGAGCGTGGTCCTTTAGTGCCTCTGCTGCACTTCGCGCGATGAGCCCTGCCCCTCTGATCATCATCGTTCTTATGGAATCGGCGATATCGGATAAGCTCAATAAGATCACTTTAGGTAGCACATCGTTTGAAGTACTGAAATAGTTTTGGAGATAATATCCTCATCTATTACCCCTAACGCCCAAAATGCTTTAGTAGTTCAGGGAGCGACCGGGTGTTAAGGACATCCTTTGGTCCCAGCCAGCCTCTGCGTGCGGTCGCCACGGCATATATCATATTGTCCATATGTTGGAGACCGTGGGTATCGGTGCCTATGCTTACCATGACCCCGCGTTCCTTGGCCCTCCTGCAGTTCACGTCGTTAAGGTCCAAACGGTCCGGGAACCCATTGATCTTCCAAGCAAACTTTGTTCTTAAGGGCACAATCCATCACCTTTTCGATATCGAACACATAGCCTTCTCTCTTTCCGATGAGCCTACCAGTGGGATGACCGAACACATCCATCTGACCGCTTGACATGGCGGTCATGATCCGTTCTGTCATTTTCTCTTTGTCCATCTTGAACATCGAATGAACGGAGCAGATAGTATAGTCCAGCTGCTCTAGCACCTCATCGGGATAATCCAGCGAACCATCCTCATGGATATCGACCTCAGAGCCGCGGAGGACCCCTATCCCAAGTTCATCTGCCAGCCCATGCGCCTCATCTATGCTTTGCAGCAGCTGGTCGGATGACAATCCATTGGCGATCTTAAGATTGGCAGAGTCGATCGGTCAGCCCAAGATACTCATAATGGCGTCTTTTAGCTTCCAGAACAAGGTCACGCATGGTATTGATCCCGTCGCTCATGTTCGTATGAACATGAAGATCGACCTTTTATGTCACTGAGACTTACTAGATCTGGAAGTCTATGTTCAGCTGAAGCTTCGATCTCGCCTCTGTTCTCCCTCATCTCTGGTGGCATTATGTCGAGCCCGAGAATGCGGTACATTCCTTCCTCAGTCTCTCCTGCCACACGTTCACCATCAGACTTTCTGAACGCTCCGTATTCATTGAGCTTGAAGCCTTTCTCGATGGCTAGCCTGCGTAATGCTATATTGTGATCCTTAGAGCCTGTAAAATACTGTAACGCAGCTCCATAGCTGTTCTCTTTCACCACCCTCATGTCCACACGCGTGCCGTCCAGCAGCCTTATGGATGATTGAGTGGTGCCTTTTGTTATCACAGAGCTTCCAGGATATGACGTGAACGCTTCTATTATTGGGATGGGGTCATCGCCGCCGACGATGATATCAATATCGCCTATCGTTTCCTGCATGCGTCTGAGACTGCCAGCTACGTTAACAAGCGTACATTTTCCTTTAAGGCAAAGGTATTGTTCTATGGCCATAGCTATTGGATATGCAGACCCTAGGAGCATTCTTCCGCTCTGGGATTCTTCTAGCTCGACCCCTTTCATAATGTTCTCTTCCGTTCTTTCACCAAAGCCGGTCAGATCCTTATCCTATGCTCTACCCCTGCTTGCTTAAGCTCCTTAATATCTTTCACATTAAGTTCCTTAGCTAGCCTGATCGCTTTCTTAGGTCCAACGTTTGGCACCTTCATTATCTCGATAGCTCCTGGCGGGAGTTCCTTTTTTAGCTCCTCCAGTTTTGTTAATTTTCCTGTCTCTATTATCTCTGCTATCTTCCCGGCGATCGATGAGCCCACCCCAGGGACCTCTTCCAGCTTCCCTTGCAAATAGACATCCCGCACGTCGGTCTCTAAAGATTCGATATTCTTCGCAGCCTTCTGATATGCATTGCGTTTGAAGGTATCTCCTTTAAGGTCCATCATCTCGGCTAGATCGTAAAGTATGCGTGCGACCTCCAGGTTAAGCTCGTACTGTCCATTGAGATGGTTCTTGTTGATCAAGGTCCTCACCTAGATATGAGATAATTATCTTTTTACCACTTGGGGTCGTAATATAGATGATTAAAGAGGGATAGCGTGGAAAAGATCGACCCGTACGAATTGGCTTGTGGCCAAGTAGAGGCAGTAGGTAAGTATCCTTGATCTGGATAGGAGCATGATCGAGATACTAACAAAGCCTAGAAGAGAACTTTCTGTGACATTACCAGTAAGGATGGACAATGGTTCCTCTCAAGAGTTCACCGGATATCGTGTCCAGCACAATAACGCAAGGGGCCCTTTCAAAGGCGGTCTAAGGTATCATCCACAAGTATCCCTGAATGAGATTCAGAGCATTATCGATGTGGATGACGTGGAAGTGTGCAACGGTGGGGATACCTTATGGTGGTGCAAAGGGTGGGATCATTTGTGACCCTAAGAAGATGAGCCGAGGTGAGCTGGAGAGGATGACCAGGCGGCTCACGATCGAGATCTCACCTCTTATAGGACCAAGCGTTGATATTCTTGCCCCTGACGTATACACGGATGCTCAGACGATGGCATGGATAATGGATACCTATTCAATGAAAGTAGGAAGATCCTGTTGGGGATCGCAACAGGTAAGCCTATCGAGATAGGAGGATCATTAGGTCGAGAAGATGCGACGTCACGAGGGGCGATGGCCTGCATCCGGGATGCTTGTTCTGCCAAGAACATCCTCCCATCGAAAGCAACTGTTGCTGTACAAGGCTTTGGTAACGTTGGATGGAACTCTGCAAAGCTGCTCAAGGAAGAGCTGGGAATGACTGTTGTCGCGGTCTCTGATTCATCGGGAGGGATCTTCTCCAGGTCCGGGATAGACCCCAGGACGGCATATGCGCATAAGCAGAGGACAGGCTCTGTCAAGGGCCTTCCTGGTACTGAGAGCATAACTAATGAAGAGCTTTTGGAGGCTGATTGCACCGTGCTCATGCCTGCAGCATTGGAGCAGGCGATAAACAAGAACAATGCTGAGCGGATAAAGGCAAAGATCGTAGCAGAGGGGGCGAACGGCCCGACCACACCGGATGCGGACAAGGTCCTTTTCGAACGTGGCATCACAGTGATACCTGATGTCCTCTGCAACGCTGGAGGGGTCACGGTCTCATATTTCGAATGGGTGCAGGACCTTCAGTTCATGTTCTGGAAAGAGGCAGAGGTAAAAAAGAGGCTGGATCAAACGATCACGGACGCGTTCTCGAGGGTGTATGCAACAGCAAGCTCCAAGAACCTTGACATGCGTACAGCCGCCTATCTGTTCGCCATACAAGAGGTTGTAAAGGCGATCGGCCTTCGTGGAACTTATCCTTGAGGTAACTAGATGATAGAAGCGGAAATATCCCTCTCACTGCCAGATAAATGGATCAAAGAAGTGGTAGAGAAGTACCCTTCCGTGATCAAGGTGATCAATTCGAAGGCGATGGATGGAACTCAGGTCCGCGACCTTGTTCAGATCGAAGTTGAGAATGAGGAGGACCTGCCAAAAGTGATAGAATCCGTCCGAAAGAACCCGAACATATTCAACGTAGATATTAACGAGATCGATCGAGGAAGGGTCCTTGCTGCTTTCTCTACGAATGAATGCGTCGTATGCAGGCTGCTCGCGGGTACGGAGTGCTTCCTTACTCGTTCCATAACAAAGAACGGACGCTTGATCTGGACAATGTTAGTAACGGATAAGAAGGCCCTTCAAGCCCTTATAAACGGTCTTGAGGGAGTAAGAGCAGACCCTAAGCTCGTCAGACTTGTTGAGATGATCGACACTGATGCTTTGACGCAAAGGCAAGAGCAGATCACCAGAATGGCATTCGAGCAGGGATACTTTGATTTCCCAAGGAAGGTCGGTCTAAGAGAGCTGGCGAGGTCGTTCAATATATCGACATCTACCCTTTCGGAGATCACTCAGGAAAGGACAGAGGAGGATAATGATACGCTACTTTAATGAACATCAACAATATAATAATAGATGAATACGTCCCTGTCCAGATCAGAGCATATTCTCTATGCTTCCTTCAAGGATATGCATGTCATGGTCATCTATCAGTTCTGGATTGATAGGCAGAATAAGCACGTTCCTTGTGGTCAGTGTCTGGTCCATTAGCCCTTGAAGGAACTTATTTACCGCATTAAAATCGTTCTGCCAGATGAGATATTCAATGCCATCTAGCACTACGATACCGCTCTCCCGCTCTTTCATGAAGCCTCTTACGAGTGACAGTATCTTTGGCATGTCTGTTGGGGAAAGAAGTTTTTCTGGGGTAAGGCCGCTGTCGTTAAGTGTGCTCTCGCTCTTGGTCAGCCAATATAACTGAGAGTTCTGTTGGAGGCTCGGCAATATGTCCTCTGGTGGGTGGCGGCATATGAATAATCCTCTACCTGATTCTGAGCACATCTCGTTGAAGATATCTATAGTGCGATCCAAAGACCTTGCTTCGATCACATATGTCCTACCAGGACGTATGATGGATGTGATCGTCTGTATCGCTTCGACGCTCATGACGTCCATCCCGGTCTCCTCCAGGATCTGCTGACGTTTGGTCATCAACAGTTGGCTCATCGATTGCCGTTTGCTCTTAGCCATCACTTGTATTTCTCGCGGGCTATATCCACGGGTGGTAAGGCTTATCAGATCATCCCACGCTTTATTGAGGCCTTCCTCGTAGCCTTTCATTAGGCCTCTAAAATAATCCTTTCCCTCAGACAATGCATCCCGATAAAGCATCACATATCGTGAATAAATCAATTTGCATTGTGCCATGTACTGTAACTTGTGAAAAATAGGTATTACCACACAATAAGATCCCCATTTTGCCGACCTACCCATGTATACCTTGACAGCATCCTATGGAGGGCTACCTCGCCCCCTCTGGAAGCATTGCTTTTCGTTCCATATGAACTGCTTTTCGCACAACGTTCGCTAGCATTCGTAGCGGAACCTCAAAGGAGGCCTAAAAGGGTGGATCTCACATCTTCGATCGACCCATGCTCGCTCTCGTCCCAAGTTTCCAAGTGGGTACATTCTGCTTGCCCATGCATCGGTATATCAATACCTAATAGTGAAAACACTTTTATCGGACCGACCGTTTAGGAACGCTCATGGGAAGCCGTGTCAAGTTCAGAGGAGCTAAAGTGACCCCAAAGACCATGGAGAAGGGGCTTTTGGAAAGGTCGAAGGCTTTAGCTGAAGATCCCTCCATTCTAATGCCAAGGTGCACCAAGGATTGCAAACGGTGCCGTTTGAGGATCTTGGTCGGGAGGATGAAAAGGGTATCAGAACAAAGACAGGATCCCAAAAAACTATCACATAACATGAATTGGGGCGACCCGTTCGTTAGAGCATATGCAGCTACGATCTCTCTTAGCATCGATGGTAAGGTCCCTTATCTCTTGAATACAAAGACCCCGATCGGCGAAGTATCCTATGCGGCAAGAGGAAAGACCGAAAAAGATAAGCTGATAGGTATCCAACACTATGATCATCCACAATTAAGGCTCATGGCATTATGGAGAACCGCTGAAAGATACGGGCTCCACATGTACTCCACCGAAAAGGAGGTCATATGTGCACCAGATGGGCCAAGCCCTCCTGCTGAATATGTCCAACAAGTTATCGCGATGTTGCCATATGAGCTTGATGCAGATAGGTGCTGCCCTCATAAGAAGACGGATGAAGCGCTAAGGGTCAAATGGAAGAGTGTTGGCATTGAGTTGCGCATATGTTCAGAATGTGCAAAGGACGTTAACACCATGCACATACTTTCTAGCCGCATCGCCGCGAAGGACCCTATCGATGATTTTGAGATAAACGCTGATACTGGCTTCGAATGCATGTCCGAATGTCAGGAATGTGATATAAAGAATGTATCAGGGCTAAGCAAGGAGCTAATATCCAGGTACATGAAAGGTGAGACCACCGATGCTGACATATTACGTGAGCATGAGAGCGAGAGACGGTCCGCGGTCCGCGAAGGCAAGGACGAGATCTACATGATCGGCGATAGATGCTTCGGGACAGATAAAGAAAGTTTCATCTCGGCACTAAGAGGCAATGAAGTAGAGAAGGACGCGATCGCAAAGCTCATCCGTTCAAAGAAGTTATGCATATTGGCATCCAATGATCAAGTATCCAATATCATTTCCGAACTGTGGCCAGAGCATAGCAATGAACTGCTCGCACAGGTCGCTTCTCCAGCAGTGGTATCCGCCCTTCTGGAAGAGCATACTCAGCTCACGCCTGCACAGATGGTCCTTGAAGCTAAGCGTATGGAAGGGTCTAAGAATATAGAGGCTTCCTTACCGAAATATCGTAAATTAGGCCCCGTAGGCGAGCATGCTGACCGTATCGCAAGGGCATACAAGACCGAAGGAAAGGATTCGGCGTTGAGGGTCATAAGTGCAACAAAGGATGCTGACCATAAACTTAGGTCAGTTTCGTTCGCCTTCCTCGAGGCGCTCGGAGAGAACCGCTCTAGTTCTTGGCAGTTCTCTAAAGAGGAGATGGACTTCGGCAATTACCTCTCTGCCTTTGCTAAGAGCATTATGGATGGATCGGGCGATGAATATGATAAAGCTCTGAAGCTCATCGTACAGGCCGCAGGAGCTATCGAGGAGACCGTTAAGAAGTGATCATCGGAAATGTGTTGCACCGATAGATCGTGATACCAGCACGCGTCTGATCAATCCAATACCTTGATATCAAGTACCATATGTGATACGCCAGGGGAGTAGGATTTTACCTCACGCATAAGTGAGATATCATATTCTCTTCCATCAGCCGCTTTCTTGATATTATCTATCGCCTTTTCAGGCCATATCTCAAGCGGGAAGGTGTCATGATAGTGTATTGTGCCACCGTTCTTGATTAGTGAAAAAGCTTTGTTGAGATGCTCTGATGTGGGTCCTGACATAGCCCATGATCACACGGTCCGCCGTCTTTTCCATATCGATGTCCATATTATCGCCGAGCCTAGGCTCTACGCTATGTCACCGACATGATTGAGCCCGACT
This sequence comes from Methanomassiliicoccaceae archaeon, assembly GCA_963726655.1. Classification (GTDB taxonomy): domain Archaea; phylum Thermoplasmatota; class Thermoplasmata; order Methanomassiliicoccales; family Methanomassiliicoccaceae; genus CAVSDP01. Next base: position 189 of record CAVSDP010000048.1, on the reverse strand, counting down.
TGTCCCGCAGAGATAACGATAGGCGAGCGGATTTATCTCACAATGATTACTCTTGAAGCGTGAGCATGTACTGCCAAGGGCAAGGTGAAATAGCCTATCCCTGCGAACATATCTATGATGGTCTCCCCCTGCAGTCCAATGCAGCCATTCTTTGTTTTTCATCCATATTGCCGGATGAGAACATTAGAT
>CAVSDP010000047.1:0-26102 GCA_963726655.1 Methanomassiliicoccaceae archaeon | reverse complement strand
CCCATAGAACTTGTTCAGAGGAATCTTGGTCATTCTTGCTCTCTCTTCTTCTGATCGCCCAGCCATCTCTTCGGGGCTCTTCTCTGGAGCGATTGTTACCATTTTCCCTGTGCTCTCGGTTCCCTTGACATTTTCAGGGGCATTGGCCATTTTCTGCTCTTGGCGGATGTGTGGGCCATCAGTTCTATCGAAGTCCCTTAATGCGTTCTCCTTATCGTATATCTCTTTGCAGCCCGGCTCATCTGGTGAGCAGTATGTCCAGCTTGTTCTGGATATCGGTTCACTTACGCCATGGACATCGGAGAAATGTCTCCTCATCCTGGCAGAGAGGTCCTGAGTACCTGCACCCTCCAGTCTGGCATCACAAACTGGGCACCTAACGGAGATCACCTCGATCATTATTAAGTGTCCTAGGCTATTTGTACAAATATTTCGCGTAGTGATAATTCATATAAATGCCTCCATATCCGTTGAAATAACGGGTTATCTAGCGGTAGGTGTGTTGATTGCTATTCGATATCTTTTTGGCAAATCATATCTGACCATCGACCCAGATATAGGTATTGGCTTACGATGCGGTCCTAGTGAGGACCCACTTTAATCTTGACGGATGGGCTGCTTTTTTACATGATCGTTAGGAGAAGGTGTGACCTCGTGTTAATGACGACACGTAGATGACCATGACTTCATCTTCGCTGAGGACTTTAGGATATTATCACAGAATGTACTGAAGGAATCATTGGAGATCGATATTTTGGATAAGTTACTAATATATTTCAGCGAACTATATACAAGTAGCTTTGAAAAAGCAGGAAGCCTTGCCCTTACAGGATGGGTAGTTCACTAATATTAGGATCGCGATCGAGTGACAGAAAAATAATCTGGAGGCCACAACCAGAATGACCAATGCTAATGTGAGGACAGACGTTGATGGCCCGCACGCTCTGCCCAAGAGCGGCTCATGGGATAATTGTCTGCCTGATGATCAGGCCTACCAGTCCACGGACCTGAATGTGAATCATACTGTCTATGAGGCGCAAGAGCACAAAAAGAAGAGATGGGTCGCCGTTCTGTTGTCGATCATCCTACCTGGATTCGGACACCTTTATATTAATAGGATAGGCATGTGGATAGTGATACTGACCATAGAAATAATGATGCTAACAATAACCATGTTATCATCAGCTATTGGATATGGCCTTTATCTTTTAGTATTGGTCATTGCAACTATCCATGTATATATCAGTAAAATGAATTAATAATATCAGCTACAATTATTCATCAGGCTTTTTACACGATCAATGTCATTGCTCGCTTCGATAGCTTATGAAATGTCTCTTTCTCATAGCTGCTTTCTATGCTTTTTGATAGGACATGCCCTTCGACCGAAGTATGTTCGCTAATATCTATCTGATCCTGTATCCGATCGATCGATCGTTCCCCTCACGCCAGCAAGAAGCTTAATCCTGGAAAGCGGGGCAGTTCGATATAAAAATTAAAAAAATGCCATGAGTAGATATGTAGTGTCAACATCGATAAGCTCACCGCAAGTTCTACCCGGCTTGTTCAATCTCCTTTTATAGAATGATCGATGTATCAGTATTCTCATATTGTTCGCCTTCTTGTCTATCTTTTCAGCATCGCTCATACCATGCTCTGGTCTTGGATTCCTTCTGAGCTTCTGAACGGTCAAAGTTATCGCGTATGCCGCAAAGACAATCGCGGTTATCATGAAGCTCGCAATGTATGGTGTATAGAATCCTATGAACAGCCCGAACCACGTTACGATTTTTTTCAAATGGTCAAGTTGATGATCAATGCCCTTCTCGAATGAACCGCTCTCAATGAACTTTGCCCGATACTCCTGAGGTATCGTATTCCAATGGGAACATACAAGGTCCCTTTGAAGCCTATCGAAGAGGTCCATCCCTAATAGGGGGAACCCTCTCCAGACAACCCACCTGAACCAAAGCTAGCATCTGCACCGAAAAGAAAAATCACTCTGCTCATTCATTTACCAGATGAAGGAACGCATATGAGAATATCGGAGTATGCACACCATGATCTGTTGCGGGACCAGCCTGGTCTCTACGATAACATTCCGAGGGTCAAGGTAGGCCCGTTTAACTTCAACGATAGCAATGGGGATGCCATCATTGGAACTGGATATACTATCCTCTGACTATAGATAAGTGGCATTTTACATACCTATAGAATAAGAATGACCCATGCACGGCAGGGGCCTAGATATGGGCCGTATGATACGATGATATCATGGGATAGAGAACGAGCTGAGTCAGATCGTGGAAGAGGAAAGGAGTGAACGAATAATATGGATATGTCCTCATTTCCTCCTGTTCTGTCGCCATTTGGCCAGTACATCGACACTATGCCACCAATGAAAAGTGAGGGGACTGCATCCCTTACCTTTCCTGATGCGGAACTCGCCTTTGTCATACACGTAGGATATGACGGGATCGTCGTCCCCATCCTCATGGAGGATGGAATACCATCCGGTTGATCGCCCGTCCTCTACGACTGCACGAACTTGATATACTCAAGCGCTTCGTCCTTTTGAAAGTCGGCGATCATATTTTTTATCGTCGCCGAATCACCTCCGACAAGGAACACTCCAAGCACTTGCCGTCCTTCAGATGGGAGTGGACCTGTGTCGTGATGTTCTTTTGATATTTGTGACTGGCTTCGTCCAGCTCATGGCCGACCTCGACCTTGTGGACGGCGATGAGTATGCCTTCCAGATCACCTTCAGCTCCCGACGTTCCCGTATCTCGCTCTCCGCCGACCTGAGACATAGACGAATCGCCTCGCTCCTTCCTGTAAGGCCAAAGAGCTTCTGGAGCTCGTCCAGGTCCTCGATGTTCTTCTCCGTCAAGGAGATGCTGATAACAGTCGTAGCACTCACCAGTGCTTAAATGTTAATAACTTATTTATAAGTATCATCTTTTTGTTAATAGGAAACTCTATATTTACTATTAAGTTATCTCTTACTAAAGTGAGATAGAATGACCGTTGGAAAGAAGATGAAGATAGGGATAATTGTGGCAGTCGTAGCAGTTCTGGTGATGACAGCGGTGGATGTAGCTACGCTACCGCAGTCCAACGGTCCGAACGATCCATCGGGGAAGATCCAGGTCGTCGCCGCTGAGAACTTCTGGGGAAGTCTCGTCTCGCAGTTCGGCGGGCAATACGTCAATGTGGTGAGCATAGTCTCAGACCCCAACGCGGACCCGCATGAGTACGAGAGCAATGTGACCGACGCAAAGGAGATCGCGACCGCTAATTACATAATCATCAACGGGGTAGGATACGACACCTGGGCGCAGAACTTAATCGGCGCCGGTATCGAGCCGTACGCAAAGGTCCTGAACTGTCGGGGACCTTGTCGGAGTGCCGGATGGGGGCAACCCCCATATCTGGTATGACCCCGCTTAGATGAACGAGGCGATCGCCCAGATGGAGAAGGACCTCATATCGATAGACCCGAGCGAAGCCTCGTACTTCGAACAGCAGTACGCCGTCCTGAACACCTCGCTCAGCGTTTACCAGGACCAGGTCGCCCAGATAAAGGAGCAGTTCGCGGGCGTAGAAGTAGCTTCGACGGAGAGCATCTTCGAATATCTGGCGAACGCGACCGGCCTTGACCTGGTATCCCCTACCGGCTTCATGGAAGCTGTCGCCGAAGGTAACGACCCATCGGCACAGGATGTAATAACGTTCGAACAGCAGCTCGAGTCAGGACGTTGCCGTTCTGGTGTACAACGAACAGACAGTGACGCCTCTTACCAATGAGATGAGATCGTTGGCCGCTAAGTACAATGTCACGGCCATCGGTGTGACCGAGACCATTCAGCCACCGAACGTCTCCTTCCAGAACTGGATGTACGGGGAAGTGAACGCGCTATATAACGCTCTGAACGCAAAGGAGCTAGGACAGTGATGGTCACATGAATCCTTCCTTTATTTCCGCAGAGGGCCTGGCCGCCGGATACCGTAACAAGATCGTCTGGCAGGACGCCAATTTTGCCATAGACCGGGGTGAGTTCGTGGCCATCATCGGCCCCAACGGCGCAGGTAAGACGACCCTGTTCCGATTATTGCTGGGATTGCAGAGGCCGATCAGAGGGAACATCAAGATGTTCGGTGAACAACCCCACCGCGGCAACCCGCACATAGGCTATGTGCCGCAGCGGCACCAGATCGACCGGGAGATGACCATCGAGTCTATCGAGCTCGTTAGATTGGGTGTCTCCGGCCGACGATGGGGACCGGGCACCTTCTCCAAGGATGACAAGCAGACCGCCCTGGACGCGATGAAGGCTGTGGGAGCAGAGGACCTGGCCCATCGCTCGCTCGGCGTGCTTTCTGGCGGTGAGCTCCAGCGAGTGTTCCTGGCAGAAGCGCTCGTGAGCGGTCCTGAACTATTATTGCTGGACGAACCTCTCTCGAACCTGGACCTAAGAAGGGAGCGGGAACTGGTCCAGCTGGTCGACGGTGTGGTCAGGTCACGTAACGTGACCGCCCTGCTGATAGCCCATAATATCAATCCCCTTCTGCCTGTCCTCGACAAGGTCATCTACATCGCCAACGGGAAGATAATGATCGGAAGGCCGGAAGAGGTCCTGACCTCGGATTCCCTGACGGAGCTCTACGGCACTCCGATAGAGGTCCTGCGGGATTCCCGCGGTCACGTTGCGGTCATAGGCATCGAAGAGGACCCGCACCATTGCAAACATCATTGTGGGGATTGATCATATGTCGTTCAGCTACAATATCGTATACGACCTCCTGAACATGTGGCAGTATACCTTCATGCAGAACGCCTTCGAGGCGGGGGGCATCATAGCGGTAGTCGCTGGCATCGTTGGCTATTTCGTGGTGCTGCGCCGTTCGTCGTTCGCCGCCCACGCTCTCTCCCATGTAGGCTTCTCCGGAGCAGCGGCTGCTGTCCTCTTTGGATTCGAACCGATCATCGGGCTCCTTGTGTTCACATGCGGAGGCGGTCTAGCAATGGCCGCGCTCGGTCGCAAGGTCTCCTCCCGGGACGTGCAGATAGGGTCGGTCCTCGCCTTCATGCTCGGTCTGGGTGTGCTGTTCATCAGCTTGTATACGGGCTATGCGACCGAAGCGTACTCTATACTGTTCGGAGAGATTCTGGGCATAAGCACGACCGAGGTCACCATCACACTGGTGGCCAGCATAGTGGTCCTAGCAGCGGTCGCGCTTGTATATCGCCCGCTCCTGTTCGCATCGCTCGATGAGGATGTGGCAGAAGCAAAAGGCATGCCTATGCTCCTGATCGGCATCATCTTCATGCTCCTGGTGGCAGTGGCAACATCGATCGCGGTCCAGGTGGTCGGCGTCCTCCTCATATTCGCCCTGATGGTCACTCCCGCGGCCATCGCCCAGCGCCTGACCAAACTGCCTAAGAGCGCCATGGTGCTCTCTGTGATAATTGCGCTCGGTGCGACCTGGGCGGGGATATTCATTGGCTTCTATGAGCCGTACCCGGTCAGCTTCTTCATCACCACAATAGTGTTCGCTCTATACGTCCTAACGATCGCATCGCAGAAGATCATGGAGAGCGTAGGGGGCCTGCCATGGGGCGGCAAGGCCCGGATTAAAGATGAGGACAGGCCGGCCGAGATATCGGTGCCGGATGTCGACACACATATGGCCGAAGGGGGGAAAGAGGAGGGATGATTTTCATCGTTCATCCCTCCCCCTTATCCATAGAACATGCGAAAGGTCGTCGAACGACCCAAGATCTAGCATTGTTCTCTTCACATGCCGATGAGGTCTCCATCGATCGACCTCTATTAACAGTTAGATCCCTGGACTATGAATGATGTGTCTAAGATGTCATGATCAGACTATTCTCCACATGATTTTCTTTGTACCTGAATGGTCTGTCCTGAATCTTCTAGATTAAAAAATGATGTCATCAATAAAATGAACCGATCAATAAATGACCTTGCTACAATATGACAATGAAAAATGAAAGAGATTCCTTATACCCCCGCCCTGGCGGGCGGGGTAGTTCAACTTCCATTGATGATATCGTTCTTCTCTTTCTCAACCAATGAAGCGATCTCGGGGGCAAATGGGTCTATGAATGCACCAGACCAACCTGCTATCTTTAGCGCAGGCACATTGGTCCCGGTCATGCCACCCCCCAAGATCAAGTGTACATCTAGGTCCTTAGAACTTGGAACAATATCGATAGGTGGCACTGCAGCCTTACCGATTTTGGAAAAATCGATTATCCCTATATCGGTATAGCCTATGTCGACCAGCCATTTAACGGTTCCATTAAGATCACTCGGTCCTTCACGATACTCTCTCCAGATGACCTTTCCATTATCGATGCATATTATAGGTACGACCTGATCCGAAAGGTCGTATGCTTCTTCAAAAATGTCTTTATCATGTAAACGTGGCTGTAGAGAGCATGGCCTTAGATATGTCCAATGAGAATGCATCAAAGATATCATCTTCTTTGTCCATCCTGATATCCAGCCAGACCTGATTCTTGCTCTTGATAAGTTTTTTTAGGATATCATAAAATGGTTCGTTTCCGTTAATGCTGTTCAGGTCCATCAGAGCTATGGCCGAAGAACGTCCTATCGCGATGCTGATCGCCCTGAGATATTGAGAATAAGTTGATGATGCGCCAGATGCTACAAATTTTCCGTTCTGCCATTCTATCTGCGTGATCAGGGTAGAATTAGCGACTGGGAGGTTTATTGACGATTTGTCCGTTAAGCGGCCTGCCAATGGGACCAGAGGAATGCGCATGAAGTCCGGTGGGTTAGCTTCTACGATCTTCATAGATAGGCTCTTTTGGAATGATATCAGCTCATCAAGATCTCGGAAATCCAATGGTACGGCGGTCCGTCCGCAATTGTTGCATATATAACCTCCATCGTTATGATCTACCCAGGGGATAGGTCCGCCAAAGAGAAGAGCTGGGTGAGTATCTAAGCTTCCACAGTATGGGCAAGCTCTCAAAATGCGCTCATCGGACATATGCAGCAGAGCGAAGAACAATGCTATTATGGTTATGGTCCTGGTCAGCTCCATTCGCTTTCGATCATCAAGCTCGACAGATCAGTCTTTCATAAGTTATATGATAAGATAAGCTTACGATCGAATAGGGGCGTCATTACTTTTAGTCGCTAGATCCATGGATCAATATCTGATCGTATGGTCTGATCCATCGACGATCAATATTTCAGTAACTTATGTTCAATGGAAAATGATCATGAGCGGTTCATCGCTTCACATCTTAACAAATATTTGTCAGCGGTCTGGTTGAAGTAGAGGTCCCGCCTTAATGGCAAGATAGCATTTCGGATAGTTTTTTCATATTGAGATATAGATAAGATACTCGTGGAACGAATTGTGGTCATAGGGGCAGATGGACATCTTGGCAGGTACATTGCTAAAGAGTGTGTCATGAGCGGATATCATACCGTTGGCACGTCCATCCATAGCAAGGATGATCTGACCAATGGTCCCGAATTATCGAATATGGATATTACGGACCAGAATGAGGTCGATAATATTCTAAATGATCATTTTCCAGATGCTGTAATTCAAAGTACAATATCGACCGATCCAGGATATTGTGAAGAGCATCCAGATAATGCATGGTCGATAAATGCAGAAGGTACATTCAGTGTGGCAAGCAGTTGCAAGAGCCGGAATATCCCTCTAATGTATATATCCACCGATCTTGTTTTCAGCGGAAGAAAAGGGTCCAGTTATTACGAGTTCGATTCACCGGACCCGACTTCAATATATGGCATGACCAAACTTGAAGGTGAAAGGATCGTTCTTGATGCGAACCATATGAACTCGGTCGTGAGAGTATCTTCTTTATATGGGCCAGATATGGAAAGGAAAGGCAAGGATACGGTCTCATTATGTTTAGAGGCGTTCAGGTCCGGCAGGTCGATCGAACTTTACACCGATAGGATAGTCTCTCCTACATACACTCCAAATTGCGCTCATATACTTCTCACAATGCTCATCAATGGTGCAAGAGGAGTTTATCATGCCTCAGGTCCTGATAAGATGAGCGAGTATGATATCGGGATAGCCGTATCTAAAGAGATGGGGTTTGATCCTGAGCTCTGTCGGCCGATCAACATGTCACCTCGTGATGGTCTTATCCGATCTGAGATGAATACGAGCTTAGATGTTCAGAAAACCGAATCAGAATTCCAGCTACAGATATTATCATTAAAGGATGGCCTACATGAGATGCTAAAGCACCACCCGTCCGATAGCTAAGGTCAAGGAGCATCATCTTCGATGTGATCAGAGTGAAGTTGTAGTTAGCGTCCGTTACAGGACACCCTGCTCATTTTCGATAAGGTAAGTCGTATCGATCTTGTAGATGATATCGCTTGAATTTTTTCCAAGACATTTACTATCGGTCCTTTTCCAAGGGGCGGGCGGAAGTGAGGTCATGTTCCTTTACATGCGGCAACCGATCTGCCCCGGATGAAGTAAGCGTTTCATGTTCGATCAGATAAAAAAGAAGATACATATATCGGACCACGGTTAAGGTGATCGAATGGATGAAGGAGACTTCACCAAATCCTATGCAATACTTTTTCCAAGGAATGTATTGGCGGGACATGGTGTTCTAGAACAAATATCCGAAGTATGCAAGGACTTCGGTCTATCTGGAACAGCTTTGCTTGTTACTGGTCCTAAGACAAAGAATGTTGCTGCAGATCTTGTGAGGAACAAGCTCAGCGACGCAGGTTATAATGTACAAGAAGTGATCGTTGGAGAAGCCACCCAAGAGAACTTGGATAAAGTGGAGGCCATTGCCAAGGAGGTAAAGTGTTCGTTCCTCCTCGGAGTGGGTGGTGGGTCAAAAATAGACCTTGCAAAAATGGCCGCTAAGAATCTAAAGATGGAGTTCATTTCAGTTCCTACTTCAGCTTCACATGATGGTATAGCATCCGGACGCGCTTCCATAAAGAATGAGTCAGGACCTTTATCTCTAGATGCGAGGGTCCCTCTGGGGGTCGTGGCGGATACTTCGATCATTGTACAAGCCCCATATAGGCTTCTTGCTGCGGGATGTGCAGATGTTATCTCAAACTCCACAGCCGTTAAGGATTGGGAATACGCAAAGCGCCTGAGGGGGGAAGAGTTCTCTCGTTCTGCATATTCTCTAGCTCTTTACACTGCAGAAACAATAATCGACAATGCTGACCTAATAAAACCAAATCTAGAAGAAAGCGTTTGGGTAGCTTTGAGGCCGATAATCATCTCAGGGATGTCGATGTCCGTTGCAGGTAGCTCCCGCCCAACAAGCGGTTCGGAGCATATGTTCTCTCATGCGTTGGACATGATAGCACCTGGTAAAGCGCTTCATGGTGAACAGTGCGGTGTCGGTTGCATTATGATGATGTATCTTCACGGAGGCGATTGGATGAGGGTCCGCGAAGCTTTAGCGAAGATAGGCGCCCCAACCTCCGCAAAAGAGCTCGGTATCACCAAGGAGCAGGTCATTGAGGCTCTAGTATCTGCTCATAAGGTCCGGAGCAGGTTCACGATATTAGGTCATGTTGGATTAACATATGAGGCCGCCGAAAGGCTAGCCTCGATAACAAAGGTCATTTGATATAGGCGATTAATATGGTGGTCATTACATTAATAGGTGAGCATCAGGCCATAGAAGGCCAGGAATTCGTATATCGCGGCCCTCTTACTGAATGTAGGGACTGCAAATTAAAAGGCGTATGCTTTAATCTCGAAGCGGGGTCACGATATCGGATCAAGAGTCTGAGGAACTGTAACGCATGATTGCCGCATCCATGAGGATAGTGTGCGAGTCGTCGAGGTAGTGAAAGTCCCTAGCCGATGCTCAATATCCCAAAAATCTGCGATCGAAGGAAGCACCATAACATATGATGAGATAAAGTGTAAAACACTTGGTTGTCGCAATTATCGTGCTTGCCATCCGACCGGCATCGAGAAGGGCGTAAAAATAAAGATCATAAAGATCACCAATGAGATAAGCTGTCCCGAGAGGAACCGCCTAGTACAGGCAGATGTGGAGTGAATCTGAGTTATTGGGAACAACGGCTCTAGGGGCCTCAGATCGTTAATTATGTCGATGGAGAGGTTCATTTGAGCTTCTTTCGAATGCATCGATAACGCAATGGCCAGGACGACCAGGAAATAGTCTATTTGACAATCTTACCCTTTTTTTGGTATCTTATGGAACATTATCCAGGTTCTTGGATGGGTAAGAGCTGCCCGTCCGGGAACTCAGAGCGGCTTGCTTGTTCTATGAAAGTTTTATAATTTTGTGCCGTTATAAGTTATTGTTACATGGTCAAGGTCCTAGGTATCTTTGGAAGCCCGCGTAAGGATGGGAATACAGATATTTTGTTAAGATCGGCGCTCGATGGTTGTATTGAAACTGGAGCTGAGGTCATAAGCCTGCATCTTTGTGACCTAAGATTCTCTGGCTGTTCAGAGTGTGGAAGATGCGACACGAATGGGATATGCCCGGTCGAGGACGATCTCGTTGAAGTATACGACACGATCGAAGAAGCTGATGCGATGATCCTTGCATCCCCATTATTCTTTGACAATGTATCAGGTCAGATCAAATGCCTCATGGATAGATGTCAATGCATATGGGTCCGAAGAGCAGGTCTGAATATAGATACTAAGGGGATACGCCCAGCAGCCTTTATCTCAACAGGAGCAAGGATAAATTCAGATTTCATTTGTGCAAAACATACCGCTAAGATATTTTTTATCTCGATCGGGATGAAGATGGATATGGCTCTATGCTATGGTGGATTCGAGGAGAAAGGTAGCATAGTTGATCATCCAACTGCATTGCATGATTCACATGAGCTTGGCAAGCATATCGGGACAGCTGCTAAGACAGTTATGTCCAGAAAAGATGAACATTAAGATATTTTATCATATGAACTACCACCTATCATTTTTGTATCTCAGGACTTACTGATCAATAAAATAATATGTGGATTAAATAAATAATGGTCTATAGATGATCATGGATATACAAATTTGTAGGGTGTTTTTGAGTCATACCAGTCCATGTGAAATAGCTTTAGAAACCTTATATATACTATAATTCAATAACATCCATTAGTGAGGTCTGCTGGGTAATATATCGCTTCAAAGAATACTTTATTGTAAGATAAAAGGCATAATGTGGAGAGTCATCTTTACTAAATTATGATCTGGATATGAACTGAATTTGGTCTTTATTGTCCGCGGTGTTCCTGAGAACTTAGAATAGGTGCGAGATATGGCTAATGCATCATTGGGCTCAACTCAGCAGGATAATGAAGGGGATGAAAAAGAAGGACCCCTAAGTGAGCTTTCATATCTTACACATGGCAAATATGGCATTCTCTTAGTAAGTTTGATTTATTTTTTGATATCCGTCCTTTTTTTACTTGGGCTTCTTCTAAGCGGCGGTGTTGCAGCGCAGCAGGATTGGTCAGTGCCTATAACTAATTCTGCAGCACAAAATAATCTTAATTCTTTATATTATGTTTGGCAATATAATGGATTTGGAGGGTTAACTGCAGGTCGCTGGGGATTTCCCTATTTCCCTATAATTAATGCCGTTTTTGCTCCACTGGGGTTCGTTGGTGGGGTCGAGATCAAGCTCTTGGCGGTTGTTCTTGTAGCCCTTGGCGGTATAAGCGCATATCTTCTAGCGAGGTCGTTCGGTCTCCGTTTTTTCTCTTCATTCATAGTGGGTCTTTTCTTCATGACGACCCCAATAACGTTTGATTGGCTTATGTTCGGCTGGTACTATTATATCCTAGCCTTTGATCTGCTTCCAATAATATTATTAGTGACAAAGAGATATTTAGAAACCAAGCAAATAAGATATGCGTTGATCGCAGGGCTCATCTTTTCTATTGCGATGACGATCCCTGCAACATTATTGATTTATCCAACAGTTGATGCTAATTTTCGTACTATTTGAATCTAAAATGGATAAAAAGGTCATGATCAGAGGGTTGGTCTGCATTTTTATCTCGCTGTTCATTTGGATAATCACATCTTTGACTTTCTTTGTAGCATATCTCAATACCATATCATTCTACCAAGGTAACTTCTACAATGTCATGTATGCTCAATTCTACCATTTCGCGAACATAACTGATATCATACGCTTATGGGGAGCTACTTTCAATTATCAATTCGAAACATATTATCCTAGGTATACTTATAATATTTTCATTTGTTCCAATAATCATAGCGGCGATCGAAGTAGTGATAAGGCATCGCGATAGACGGATCCTTTTTGCATTAGCGGCCTATTGTTTCATATTTCTTTCATATATCGCATATGCTAACTTACATTTTCTAGTGTATAATGTCCCATTCGGCTCGATCTTCATTGGGCTGAGCATCTTATTAGTGCCAGGTGCTTTAGGCCTAGCATTATTGATCGGTTACGCGACCGAAGACATACCTAAGGCCGTATCAAGGTCGTTATCGAAGTTCGGAAAAAGTATTCGGAAGTCGACCATCAATAAGATGATCTCACTGATCGTGCTCGTTCTAGTAGTATTAGCAGGTTTATCATGGTGGACCGAACAAACATCTGGATGGACATACAGTGGCCCTCCTACCAAGCTAAACTTATATGACGCGCCATCATCTTACACCGAGTGGGCCGATGCAGTATCTGCGAACGATAGTTACCTATCGCTTTATGTGCCATTTTTGGGAAATGATGCTCAGGTCTCTAATTCGACCTATTTCTCAGGTATGTTCGAAGGCGTAAATAGTGGGATATTCACACAAGTTAATAGTCTACCATATGTCTCACAGAATGAAACTAATTTACTTTTGAACGATCTTGTGAATAATAACAGTGAAGTAGGGCCTAAATGGGGCGCAGACAGCATAAAATATATTGTCATCTATACTAATATAAAGACTTCATATAATTTAAGTCTGATAATATCCCGTCTATCTAGCGAACAGGGTCTTGTAGAGGCATATGATCATGACGGTGTCGTTGTATTCGATAATACGAATGCAAGTCCCATAATCTATACAAGTAACCAAAACGTGACCATGGACCTATCTTATCATGACCCAACGGATTACGTTGGTAAAAGCCAATTCGACAACATCATCTTTCTTTTTGGTGCTAAATCAAGCATACTCTTCAGATTGGATAATATCCATCAATGGGACCGAGGTACCTGTAGACCATGTTCAAACTGACAATGGGTGTAATGGCTGGTATATAAATCAGACCGGGGAAATGACGATAACCGTCTCTTATTCGGTGCAGCCCACATATCAGTTGGCGTTCATTGTTTCCGCGATCTCAGTGGTCGTCGTACTGTCATTGATATTGGTCACGTCAGTAATGGTGTATAGAAACAAAAAGGGAAAATGATCTTGGAAGGACCGACGTCGAGTTCAGGCCTTTCTTGCCCTCATACAATATGTGGATACTTGGAGAGCAGGCTATTGGTTCACTGTTAGATAAATAATATTGAAGTTAGATCATCATATCGATCTTGATCAGTAGCCTGAGAAATAAATTCTAAAGTTAATTCATATCTCAATGTGCTTATTTTAATTGGATTGTACCATGTCAGCTCCCGGCGGTGATGATAATGATCATTTTATCGCCATCCGATCGAACGAGGTTGAACAACAGATCAGATAAGTGGCAAAAATTCTCATGTCTGGATGGGGTCCAAGGATCATGGTTCAGCTTGAGATATTCTTAGAATAAACATGAATATGTTCTCCAATATTTTCCTGTCTGGGCATAATATGGCACTGATGTACTTCTTATGACTCAATGTTCATATATTTCCCTTGAACCAATCCTTCGAAGATAGTACAATATCAAGCGCTTCTTTGAAAAGTTTACCCTCATTTTTATGCCCATCCCATATCTCAAGAAGAACAGGTAGATCATCCATGCTGGGCAATCCCTTGAAGTTGATACTGCCCATGCCTAGCTGAAGGCCCTCATTATATGGGTAGGACGCATCGGAAAGATGTACATGCTTGATATTTCCGGATAGTTCCTTAAAGTAAGACAATATTTTTTGGTTCCCCTCGATCTCAACGGAAAGATAAGCATGCGCTGTATCAAGAACAATACCATCCACAAGTGGTGCGATATCTCTCATATCCTGAATGGACGTAAGTATATTACAGAACCAAAGTTCGCTACCCTTATGGTATCGCCTTGGCATATTCTCCATCCAGAGCTTGCCATCGATAGATGATAATGATGATCCTAGATACTTCATCATTGCTTTTCCATCGCGATGATCAGGATTGACCCCACCAGGATGGACGACAAGGGGAGTTTCATATCTTTCAGCTACTTCTGAGATCTCAGATATACGGTCTATAGATACCTTACGTACTCTGTGGTCATCGCTCGCCAGGTCCAATAATATTTCATGTTTATCAATGACGATTTTTTCAGGTGCATGGATGATGAAATCGGTCTTTTTATCATCAAGGAACCTCTCGAGCGCTAGGGTACTATCATCCTTGCGCATCAGGATCTCCATGAAATCAACATTCAGCCGGGACATGATATCGTGATCATCCAATACACAAGTGACCCCGAACCTAGGCCCAGCTCCCATATCCGATATGATAATTGCCGACAATATTAACTTTGGCTAAGGGGGCGAGATGCTCCTGCGCTAGCCATAAGGTATGAGGGACTGTTCTACCATTGAAGGATGAAACGCAGTACCTTGGTGACATTCAAGTGAACTACCCCCTCTCATCCCGGGCGGAGCTCTTTATTTCATTCCGTCATGTTGGCAATTTGCTAACACATACTACGGTAGCTATCGGAAAATATCACCTGTCATTCTTCCTTAGGAAAGATATCGGACCTAACATGATCATCGACCAGATCATACTGCACATTGGTCTCTTTGAACGCTATGGTCAAAAGTCTACGATGCGATGCCGACCAGGTAATATGCCTAATGACCACCAGCTTACGAGGGGAAACTTCCAGCGCGCATAAGTCAAAAATCAAAAATGCTGTTGCCGAAGGTTATAGCTGGGCAAGGCTCTAAACAGAGTCCGCAATGAAGACAGGAACTCTCCTCGATCTTTATTTTTTCGTTCTCTATGGAAATAGCCCTGTTCCCGCATTTACCTAGACAAACACCGCATCCGATACATTCTTCAGCTTTTATTATCGCTTTGCGTATATTCTCAGTTTCTTTTCTTATCTTGATCTGATCAGGTCCTTTCGCGATCAGAGCACCTGTATCGAATATCCTTACGTCATTGACCAATACCCATCCTTCTTCTGTGCTGGTCTCGGTCTTTCCAATGATATTGAGCACGTTAGATATCCTTTCAAGATGTAGTTTTCTTGAGAATGAACCCTCAATGCTGTAGCCCATAGTACATGGTGAGGCGCCTTCATTGAGGTATAGCCTAAGGTTCTGCTGATCGCCAGCATTATCAGTTATATCCTTGGTCCTAAGGTCCACATGCAGACGATCAAGCTCTTGGCGGTAAGATGGTGGGGGCCTTCTCCAACGCCACACACCGAACTCGACCCATGTATCTGGAAGACCATTGGAACGCGCATATTGAAGAAGACGTTCTCTCCAGTCACTGCATTTCTCAGACTTGGACACAACAAGCCGTAGCTCTGCAACATCCGATGCCGGACATATGCAGCACCCTATCCGGTCCAGACCCCGTTCGTACCATGGATTATATGGTTCATTTTCTCCGAGGATGAGCAGCCATACATGAAGGGCGGTCCAATCCTGGATCGGCGATGCACCTATCTGACCTGGGGTCCAGGGGTTATTCCAGACCCGAGGTTTTGATGCCCTGTTCTCCGACTCGTATCTTCGCTGCCCAATGAATGAGAGGACACCATGTGGATAATGTGTCATTATTGCTCTGACAGTTGGTCCTAACTTATTGGTCTTGCAGCACCATCTATAATCTCTTCCAGGTGGACCGAATATCTTGAATCCATTATCAAATGCCTGTGAAGGGGCTTTTTCCATGATCAATTCAAGCTTATGTCGTTCGGTAACATCTTTTACGTGCTCTACGGTCTCAGGGAACTCCAGTCCTGTATCAATGAAGAATACTGGCAGTTTCAGATCAGCTTTTAGCGTGAGCAATAAGGTCGCAAGTGAATCCTTTCCCCCAGAGAAAGAGACCATTGATGGAATATCGTTCCTTTGGATCGTTCTTTTAATGAAGGATACCGCTTCTGAGATACGGCGGTCCATCTCTGGTCCGTTCGCTTGTATCATCATATCCATGCTTGCTGTAGGTGTTTCCGATAACACATCCGATGGAGCTTCCCTCCAGCGTATCTTTACAGCCATGCCCTTCTTATGCGCTACCATATCTAGACCAGACATCCTGGCCGTCCCAACGGCGAATGCCAGGCCCGATTCATTGACGATCAGTGCCTCATCTCCAGGCTGAAGGTCAGGGTCGGTGCTGATAACGCCAGGCGCCAATAGGTTCGAGTCATTCAATATCGGCCCTACTGCCCCATTATCAGAGACCACCCTTCCTTTCGAGGCTACCTTCTGAAGGTCCCTAGCCGCAGGCATTCTTGCAAGAAATGTCCATCCTTTATCGAGATCATACCTTAGAGAGCCGATGACTTTTCCATCGATGATTATCTCTTCCATTCTGTCAAGAGCTGGAGCTTTGTTAAGCAGAACGATATGGCCATCCTTAACAACATCCTTTCCGCATCCTGGTCCGAATTGTTTGTCTATGATCGATCTCATCTGTTCGATATCATATGGGAAAGCAGGCCTAGCGTCACCAGGTGGGGTGATGTCTACCTGGTCCGTCCTCCCGCCGCAGCGTCCACAGATCTTTGTCTCAAGAACAGGTACGTTGCAGTGATGACACCATCTCAATCGGATCTTACCCAGACGAACTTGGGCCATGGGAGGTCAAGCAGAAGGGTTGATAATAAAGATTGTGTGATCGTCATTTGGCCATTACGTTCTTTTTAGCATATCTAGAATGAGCAGGTTTACCATAAGCAAGCCGAACGTAGCTCGCTACCATAACAAAGGCCGCAAGCCAACTGAGGTCGAGCCTGGCTTCAGGCTTACTAAAGAATCCGTAGGTAGATGACTCGCACGAAGATAAATTATATCAGTATGTTATTCAGATCAGATCAGTTCCATGAAAGCGACCAAGCGCTCCCTGAACTGTCGAATATGCGATTCGTGACGTCTTACTGCCAGCAAGGGAGCTGGAAAAAAAAGGCGCCGAAATAATCAAGCTTCATATCGGTGATCCGAACAAATGGGATTTTGAGACACCGCCTCATGTACGTCAGGCCTTGTGCCGAGCAGTTGAGATAAATGATAATGGTTATGCAGAGTCAGAAGGTTATGTCGAGCTTCGAAGGGCAATTTTAGAAAAAGAGAAGCTTAAGAACGGCATCAATGGACAGATCGAGGATTGTTTGATAACGAACGGGGTGACGGAGGGGATCCAGGTGGTATGCGCCGCTACCATCAATAAAGGTGATGAGATGCTTGTCCCCGGGCCTGGTTATCCAACATATTCTGAGCTTATAAAGTTCTTCGACGGCAACCCGGTCTCATATAAGGCCGATGAAGCTAATGACTGGCAGCCAGACATCGACGATATGAGGAAAAAGATCACGAAGAGGACCAAGGCAATAGTAGTAATAAACCCTAACAATCCAACCGGCTCATTATATTCTGATAAGGTCATTAAGCAAATATGCGATCTTGCCGGCGAGCACGACCTGTTCATCATTTCAGATGAGATATATGATCTTATGACCTTTGATGGCGTCCATCATTCACCTGCGGCACTGAATAAGGATGTGCCAGTGATATTGTTCAATGGTTTCTCAAAAGTCGACCTACTACCTGGTTGGAGACTTGGGTACATGGTATTCAGGGACCCGAAGGGAGAATTGGATGAAATAAAGGACGGAGTGAACCGTCAGCTTCGCCTAAGAATAAGTGCCAACAATCCTTGTCAGATGGCAGTTATAGAAGCATTGAAAGGTCCGAAGGAACACCTTGCTGAGACAAATAGTAAGCTAAGGGCGCGCCGCGATTTCATTGTAAAAAGAATAAATGAGATACCAGGGCTATCGACCACGGTGCCTAAGGGTGCATTCTATATTTTCCCAAAGATAGAGTCCGATCATTGGAAGAATGATAAGGATTTCGTTCTGGATATCCTAAATAACGCCCATGTGCTGTTCGTTCCGGGGTCAGGTTTCAGTCCGGAATATGGAAAGATGCATTTCAGAGCAATATTCCTTCCACCAGTAGAGGTCCTCGGGAAAGCTTTCGATAATATTGAAGCATACATGAAAAAAGTGGCATGATATGTTATGTTACGATATGACCGTCACGGAGAACTACCGTGACGGTCATATCGTGACCTACTGAATGAGTTTATTCAAGGTTCTTCAGTAGTTTTATGCACGCTTCCATTGCGTCCCTTCCTTTTTCTATTCTCTCCTCGGCTTGAAGCCTGGTCATTCCGGGCCCGTTGATGCCAAGGGTTACTGGTTTGTTATACTGTAATGAGAGATCGATGATCTTCCTTGCAGCATGTTGCATGACCACTTGATCATGGTCTGTCTCCCCCTCTATGACCGCACCAAGGGTCACTACCCCATCGATGGTCTTATCCTCGCACAGCTTCTTGATGGCAAGAGGCATATCGTACACACCAGGGACATGTATCACTCTAGCAATGTTCACATCCAAGAACTCTGCATGTGCTTTCGCTCGCTCAAGCATCATAGACGTGATGTCAAAATTAAACTCTGACACCACTATACCGATATTATATTTCTTTGACATGATATCTACTCCCTTAAGGGACCCGCATCCTCGTATCCTTGCCTGAGGCCCTTACCTGCATTCTTCGTCAGCACTTCTGGCCTGAAAAGAAGGTCATATGCATTCCTTGCATGCTCTCTGGATCTTCGATCAGCGAGCCATGCTAATGTCCTTGGGTCATTAGCTTCATCCTCATGGACGAACACCTCCAGTACATGCCTGCTTGTCATCAGTTGTACCTGTATGATGCCGGTCGAGGCTTCATGAGCACAGTTCTTATCTTTATCCTTAGGGCCTGGCATCCCAAGAGCCATAACGATATCGCAGTTCTGCTCATCTATTAGCTTCTTGCATGCCACCGGTAGGTCCTTAATGCCCGGGACCGTGTAGCGTATTATTTTAAAGCCAGTACCTAAGGTCTTTAGTTCATCGATAGCGCTGCCGCCCATATCCCACCTTGCGAAAGTAGTGTCAGCTATTCCGATCAATCTCATTGGCCATCACCTGGCTTATTATGTCGTTCTACGATCCTTTTTATGATCTTTCTCGTACCATTGAGATCATCGTCCAAACGGCCAAGACGAACAACTCGGACCTGAAGCCCACGAGCAGCTAGCTGAGATTCAAGATCCTTTTCATTGAACGATTGATCATATCCAAGAGCTATGATATCTGGCCTGATCTCCGATACGATCTTGAAGATATCTCCTTCTGTGCCGAGGACCGCTAGGTCGACCGGTTTCAATGCGCGGATCAGTTCGAGTCTCATTTTCTCTGGTGTGATCGGTTCATGCTTATTGCGGCGGACCGTCTTATCCGTCGCAACTACCACCACCAGTTCGTCACCTAACTTTTTCGCTTCGTTCAGATAATGTAAGTGACCGGTGTGCAGGATATCAAAAACTCCACTTGCCATCACCTTGGTCATCTTGATCACTTTCTCTTTTTCCATGCGTCTATTATCTCTGACCCCTCTAGGAAGACAAGCTTATGTTTCTTGGCGTATTCTTTTGCGCTTTCTTCTGGAAGTGAGTTGCCATCATCGCCTAGCATTTCGCATACTGTTGCTGATGGGTACATCCCACTTAATGTCATCAAGGCGGTGGCCAGTTCAGTATGGCCTAGCCTTTCGTTAAGAAGTCCTGGGCGCGCGTTCAGCAGATGGACATGCCCGGGAGCACGAAAGTCTCTTCCAAAAGCGGCTATGGACTCCCCTTCAGTCATACTATCTGCTCGCTTGCATAATTTTGCGAACTCAGATATTGTAAGCGCCCTGTCACTGTCCGGGATCCCTGTGTATGTTTTACGATGATTTATTGTGATAGAGAATGCAGACTTGGAGTCGTACTTTACATCGTTCGGCAAAAGGGCCTTGAGAACAGGATGAGCGACAGAAGCCTCTTGGAATAGATCAGATAAGAAAGGGATTCCTAGCTTTTCCCAGGTCTTGCTCGGAACGGTTGTGCATATGAGCCCTCCTGCATCTTTTCTCTGCGATCTTATGGTCTCATATGTCTCGAACTCAGAAGCTATCACGAGGTCTGTCTCTTTCTCCCTTCCAGCAGAATCAAAGATAAGTACGAACTTGCCCTGCTCCAGTGATCGGACGGCCTCAGTGATATTTGTCATATAGTGAACCTTCTTTTTTCTTCATCTCGAAGTGGATATATCTTTTTTTGGTAACTACCATCAGTAGAGTAGCCCACTCCCGTACGTTCCGAAAACTCTATGAATAAGCACTTCAGACATCATATTAATATGGCACATGTCAATGATGGTTCTATGGCTATAACCTTAGGTGATGCTGGAGTATTGTCCGAGATAGACCGCTCGGGCATGTTGGCGTCGATATCTGCGCTCCCATCACAGCTGAGCGCGTCCATAAGATCAAGAATTAAAGTGGGTGACGGTGCGGACCGTCTCTGTTTTTGTGGTATCGGGGGGTCCGCGATGGGTGCTGACATGTTCTCACAGATTATGTCAATAAGAACACCGATGTAATGTCTAGCGTAATACTGTGGAACATAACTTCCAAGATGGGTGGATGATGACACGCTCATCGTTGTTATCTCATATTCAGGCAATACAAGGGAAACGCTAAGGATGTTCGAACTAGCTCGCAGTACGGGTGGTGAGATAGTAGCGATCTCCTCGGGCGGTCAACTGCTGAACTTATGCAGGGACAGTGGTATTAGTTTCATCAAGGTCCCCCCCGATGTTCAACCGAGAGCTGCGCTTGGCCATTTATTGGGTGCCGCTTCATCCATCATCGAGGCTGCGGACATATATCCAGTTGCAACGGAGTTAGGTGTCATCGCACCAAAGCTCGAGACCCTGGTCAAGGACCTACAACCGAACGTAAAGGAAGAGAATAATATAGCCAAGAGCGTTGCACAGCGTCTAGTTTCATCATTGCCGTTCATTTATGCGTCCAGGAGCATTCGGGCGGCAGCAGAAAGATGGGCAGACGCAGATCAACGAGAATGCTAAGACCCTTTGCCTTAGTGGGGAATATCCCGAGATGTGTCACAATCAACTTGTTGGATGGATAGATGGAAAGAGGGATATGAGGACGGTCCCTGTCCTATTAAGGCCGTCGACGGACACCGGCATGGCAAAGGACATAGGAAATGTCGTAGGGGATATATTCAAGGATTTCAAGATAGATCCAGTTGTGATCGATCTGGAAGGGGACAGCGATCTCGAATGCGTAATGAAAGGTATGGTCATGGGAGACTTTGTGAGCTACTATATGGCCATACTCAATGGGCTTGACCCGACCCCTGTATCATCAATAACAGAGATGAAAAAGCGGTTAGGTTGACCACCTCGGACCCTGCCATTGGCATCTTGATTGGATGAAGCGCAGCGATCAAGGTCATTTGGTCGAGAGCTTGAGATGAGAAATGTGAGACGAACCACCCCGATGATATGAAGGTGGTTCGTATCATCAACCACACTGTCCGCATATAGTGTATCAGCCATAAGGAATTGGATCGGCAAGCCATCTAAGTAAGCCAGGCCTATAAGAGCAATAGTTATTTTTAGATGTTGCCGCATGTCAAATCGGTAATTTTCATGAAGGAAGACGCTTACTGGATCAGGGACCAGGTAAAAGCTCATACTGAATGGTTCGAGGAATGCCTTCCTATGATTGCTTCTGAGAATCTGATGAGCCCTCTGGCCAAGGAGATGATGATAACTGACTTCCATGATAGGTATGCGGAGGGTTTGCCCGGAAAGAGATACTATCAAGGTAACATATATGTAGACAAGGTAGAGCTGAGATGCCTGGAGCTCGCTTTATCGATATTTAAGTCGATTTCATAATGTTGCCCTTTATCAGGGACCACGGCTAACATCGCGGTATTATTCGCGCTTACCCAACCCGGTCAGAAGATAGCTACCCCTGAGCTAGCTTCTGGTGCTCATATATCGACAGCTCAGTTCGGAGCTGTAGGTCTGAGGGGCCTTTCCCCGATACATTATCCATGGGACTACAAGAACTGGAATCTCGATGTGGATGCCACGAAAAAATTCTTGCTGCGCGAGAGACCAAGATCTGTCAGTTTGGACTCTCCGTTTTCTTGTTCCCTACGCCTATAAAAGAACTGGAAGATGCCTTCCAAGAGATCGATTGCACAGTATGGTACGATGCAGACATGTGCTAGGGCTCATTGCTGGGGGAAGTTCCAGGACCCACTAAGGGAAGGCGTGCATGTCATAGCGCATCGACGCACAAGGGTTTCCCTGGGCCCAACCATGGCATAATCATAGCCGACCGTGTGAACGAGGACTTTGAAAAGAAGCTACAGAAAGCTGCTTTCCCGGGTGTGACATCATCGCATCACTTGCATGAGGTGGCAGCATTGGCTGTTACGCTCGCCGAGTATGAGGTATATGGTAAGCAGTATGCAAGTCAAGTGATAAGGAACGCAAAGGCCCTCGGCAGTGCCCTGAACGATATGGGGCTCTACTTGTCATGTGTGCTCATCTAGGCTTTACTGAGTCACATACCCTGGCTGTTACGTAGCAAAACAGGGTGGCGGGCAGCAGGTCGCGTTAGATCTTGAGCGTGCCAATATAATTTCTAACAAAAATATGCTTCCAGGCGATGAATCATCGGTCAGGCCATCGGGTATCCGTCTTGGTACACAAGAGCTTACAAGGCTTGGAATGGAAAGGGCGAAATGGAAGAAGTCGCCCGGTTGATCTACCGTGTGGTCATAAAGAAAGAGAATCCAGACATCGTGAAGAAAGATGTGATCGAGCTAAAAAAGGAGTTCACAAAGGTCCAGTATTGCATCAATGCAGGAACTGAGGCCTATAAGTACAAAGAACTTGTCTGAATACTCTTCAAAACCCCTTTATTTTTCGCTTTTTTAGTTCATCGATCATGATACAGGCCATGCACTTTCCTGATGGAGATGGAGCCCACATTCACAGGACCTTAGCGATGATGGAGGGTATAGCTCACTTAGGGACGGCTTTATGGCGTCATAGCTTGCCAATATGGAGAATTTTATCCCAGGGGTCCTGGACTCCATGCCGTCTATCATTTCACGGTATTCATTTCTTAGCGCGGCCTCCCAATACGGGCAGGTGGACTCAACGAAGTCATCTCCTGAACGAAGGCGTACAGATACGTCTCCTTTTCTGGGACGAGTCTAGAGGCAGGATCCTTGGTATAAGACCTGGCTGTACCTTCGAATGTGGTCCAAGCCTTGCTAGGCGCTCGATATCGCCCCTTGTGAAGTTCATGAGGATAGCCTGTGTAATATCATCCAGGTTATGTCCTGTAGCAAGGACATCTGCATCTATATCCCTGGCCGCTTTGTTCATGCCGACGTCTGAAGACGCCACAATATGCACATGGGGTCCGTTCACCGAGGTCCCTTGCGATATCGTCCATGTCCGCCCCAATGACATCCTTGAACGAGACCACTGTATGTTCTATCTCCAGTCTAGCGTAGATTCTCGGACCTTCCCTATTGCCGCTGGTCTATACCCGGATATGCCCTCATCTATTGTTATTTGCAGAAAGTCTGACATCCCTTCTGACGCCGATTATCTTTTTTATCAGTATCAAGGCAGATGAGCTATCCTTTCCGCCGGAGACCGCGACCGCTATGTGCTTCTTGTGGTCAAGACCGACCTGCTCACGTAATTCCTTTTTTACTGGCGCTCAACCGATGCAGAGAAGTGCTGAGAACATAAATGGCTACCATTGTAGCGCATGAAGATTATTGCATCCTTTGAGCATTTATCACACTGGACCATTATGTCACTCAGAAAGCGATAAAAGATTAAAGGTTTGCTCTATCGGCATTGAGGATGCTATGATGATATCGCTAGTTCTCAACCATACAGAGTGACCCACTGTGTCGCTCCAGTGAAGATGAATTCTATAGCCATTGCTGGATCAGCAGGCCGACTATCTTTGAGAATATATCGATCACTTCTGGCCCAACGATACTGACAACCCTGCCAGCGTTCCTAAGGAGCACCCAAGTTATCAATAAGGATACGCTGCCTGCAAGGAGGACCGTATACCAATCGTACTGGTTTGAAAGTATGATGGCAGTAGTTATAACACCGGGCCCTGTAAGAATAGGAGTAGCTATTATGACCCATGCGACTTTTCCGATCCCAGAAATGCTATGTTCATTCCGAATATTATCTCCATGGACATTAATAAGAGGACGAGCCCTCCAGCGACCTTGAAACCTTGAATGGTTACGCTGAATATACCTAAAAGGTTCGTTCCGATGAGCACGAATATAATAAAAAGGATGGCAGCCACCATCACTGCCTTATTGGCGCAGCGAACTAGCTGCTCCCCATCATAGTCTTTCGTCAGAGCAATGAATATAGGTAAGCTAGCAAATGGGTCGAACACAAAGAAAAGAAGTGTTGCTGAGTAGATGAACCCATTAAGATACATGCCTATGTCCACACATTACTGTCGTCAGCATGATATTTGTCATTAATAATCATTTGGAATGTTATCCATCTCACTGCCATCCTGGCCCTCCTGCATGTCTGACCGATTCATTGTGCTGTTTTGCAGAACCGTATGCATCAAAGATCTGCCAGGATCAATATTATCAATGATATCGCTACTGTTGTGATGAATAGGATAAGCATGCTCTCAGATAGGTTCAATGGGGACAATCGGCCGTTCATGGTCCCATTTATGGCTGTAAAAAGAATGACCAGATGTAACTATGTTCAGGGCCAAGTAAGTTATCAGTATACCAATGCCTCTGGCCACTCTTCCGAGATAGATATGACCCGCCCCTGGGATAAAAATGGCCAGGATGAGAGCGATGAATTCATTCTTCTTTTCGATAGTTCCCCCCGCGTTCATCTGAGCGTGAACATATGGTCGGGAGTACTGGTCCTGACCATCTCGACCTATTGTATCTGTTGGCTGTCCGCAGTTCGTGCAGAACATAGAGCTGTCTGAAATAGATGCACCACATTTTTTACAATACATGATCTTCCTCTTCCTAATGTTCGGTCGGTGTTCAATGACCATACTATGAATGGTGATGGAGAACGATGGTCGCCCCCATCACCATGATGGGATGTTACCAGGGGGCCCTTCCAGTTTGCTGGACAGCACGATTGTACTGGTTCGCTTTCTTGTATGCATCATATATTTGCCATATCCAATAGATAACGACCAATGGAATGAATAGTACAAATAGCGTGAACGGGGAAAGAGCTGCCATAACTATGGATATGATGAGATAAAAAAGCCCTTCTCCGATCTTTCCAAGATATATATGTCCTAGTCCAGGTATTAAGAAAGCAAGTACGGCTGCAAGGCCCGCACTTTTAGTTGGGACCGGTATATAGATCGGCTTGCTGATTAGGATACTGCTGAGGTCCAGATGCATATTGCGCTGGTGGAACTTGTTGACCTTGCTGAGCACTAGATGTATACTGCTGTGATGTATCGGCCATTGATTGCCCGCATCCATCGCAGAACTTAGCGCCAGCAGGGATATCTTTTCCGCAATTTGAACAGAACTTATCCTACTCCCTCCTTATATTATTAGGAGGGGCATCGTCCAGTCCATACAAAAGACTATCTGATACTTCCTTTTTCGGCTCCCCACGCCCAACGCCTCGGTATGTGTTACGTCACTGGGACTGAAGGTAATCGATATGTCATTACGATCTAGATGA
>CAVSDP010000046.1:0-3372 GCA_963726655.1 Methanomassiliicoccaceae archaeon | reverse complement strand
AATTAGAACGATCTCACATCTACATAAGAAAAATATGGTTCCCATCTAAGGCTCCTTGATGGTCCGCCATACTGTCCCGATGGACGCACACCTGGATGTCAGAGCGAATACTTTATGCTGGCAGGCCCTTGGTCACATTTTACAGTTCATTAACGCAGGGGTCAGAGGGTCGATCCTAGAGATGGTCCTCCACTGACCGGCAAAGGCAGTTAACTACCTCCCCCCTCGGGGGCGATACTGGAGCTTAAGAACTGGGGGTATTATGCCCATTTTTTCGGCTCATGATCTTCCATTGTGCGGCAGCTTCTTAATAAGAGGTATAAAAAGAGATCTTACAAAGTTAATAGCAATTGTTATATTTCCTATTAATCATTACTATAGTAATTGGTTTCGGTTATGAATAAAGCGAGAAAGAAACTTGTGATCATTATCGCGATCGCCATAGCTGTGGCATATGTAGCTACAGGGGTAACGGTCTCGCTCATAGAAACGCCGAACATTTCATCCAATACATCCGGTAAGATCCAAATAGTTACCGCTGAGAACTTCTGGGGCAGCCTGGTCTCGCAGATTGGCGGAAAGTATGTCGATGTGACATCCATCGTGACAGACCCTAATGCTGATCCACACGACTATGAGGCCACCACTGCTGACGCTATTGCCTTTTCGAATGCCAACTTCATCATATTGACCGGGGCCGGCTACGACACATGGGCGAATGACCTGATATCAGCTGGCATCCAAAGTAACTGTACCGTATTGAACGTAGGGGACCTTGTAGGTGTGCAGACGGGAGGCAATCCCCATCTGTGGTATGACATCAACTATCTTAACGAAGCGATCAAGCAGATGCTGACCGACCTCATTGCCATTGATCCATCGCATACTTCGTACTATGAGTCGCAGTATGACCTGCTAGTAACAGCACTTCAGCCGTATCAGGACCTATGCGCCAAGATCAACGCAACATATGGAGGGACCCCGATAGCTGGCACAGAAGATATCGCAGTATATATAGCGGACTCGACGGGGCTTGATCTGGTATCCCCTTCTAACTTCATGGAAGCTGTTGCAAATGATATCGACCCCTCAGTGACAAGTGTCACTGAGTTCGTGGATCAACTTACGAACAAAGAAGCGAGCGTTCTGATCTATAACGAACAGACAGATACGCCATTGACGGAGTACGTAGAATCTACGGCGACCAGCAATCAGGTCCCGATCGTCCCCATCACTGAGACGATGCCAACGAACATGACGTTCGAGAGCTGGATGTACAGCGAATATAGCGGTCTCTGGAGCGCTCTGAGCTCAAGATGATACTAATGGGCGGGACATAAAAATGGGAAAATCGGAAGTCATTGTGGCCAAGGACCTTGCCATAGATTTCAGAGGAAAGACCATCTGGAAGGATGTTAATTTCTCAATAGGACAAGGAGAGTTCGTAGCTATCATAGGACCTAATGGCGCAGGCAAAACGACATGTTGGTCAAAATATTATTAGGCTTACAAAAAGCATCACATGGGACCGTCGAGATCATGGGCTCTCCATCCCGTCGTGGAGACCCTAGAGTAGGGTATGTTCCTCAAAAGCACGCGATCGACCAAGAGCTTTCCACAGAATCGATCGAGCTTGTAAGGCTCGGACTTTCTGGGCGCCATTTGGGGCCTGGGATCTTCTCAAGAAATGACCAAAAGGTCGCTATGGACGCCCTTAGATCGGTCGGTGCAGAAGATCTCGCCCACCATTCGCTAGGTTCTCTGTCGGGGGAGAGCTTCAACGGGTCTTCCTTGCAGAAGCGCTCGTCAGCAAGCCAGATCTTATATTGCTGGACGAACCGCTCTCAAACCTGGACATCAAGCGAGAACATGAGATGGTACACCTTGTCAATGATATTGTAAGAACCCGGAACGTGACCGCCTTGATGATCGCGCATAACATAAATCCCCTTCTTCCAGCAATTGATCTTGTGATATACATCGCGAACCAGAAGGTGATGGTCGGTAAGCCTGAGGATATACTGACATCGAGTTCCTTAACGAGCCTATATGGTACGCCGGTTGAGGTGCTCCATGATCAAAAAGGAAATGTAGCGGTCATTGGTGTTGACGAATATCAGCATCATTGTGATGGTGGTATGCATGTCATTTAGTTTCAACCTCTTCACAGATTTTCAAGAAATATGGAAATATTCGTTCATGCAGCACGCTTTCGAGGCTGCTACTATCGTAGCGATCGTAGCAGGCATAGTCGGCTATTTTGTGGTCCTACGGCGCTCTTCCTTTGCCGCCCATGCTCTTTCTCACTGTAGGTTTCTCAGGTGCCGCTGCGGCCGTACTTATCGGAGTGAACCCTATAATCGGTCTGCTTACCTTCACAAGTGGAGGGGGCATAGCTATGGGCATACTCGGCCGCAAGGCTTCATCGCGTGATGTTCAGACAGGAACTATTCTTGCTTTTATGTTGGGCCTAGGTGTTCTTTTCATAAGCATGTATGATGGATATGCATCAGAAGCCTATTCCATCTTATTCGGACAGATCCTGGGTATAAGCTACAGCGATGTCCTACTTACCTTGATCATAGGCATAGTTGTGCTTGTTGCAGTGTTCGTGGTCTACCGTCCGCTGCTGTTCTCATCTTTGGATGAGGATGTCGCAGAGGCGAAAGGGCTCCCAATGCTAGCAATGAACATTACATTCATGCTAATGGTAGCGATCGCAGTATCCATCGCTGTTCAGGTCGTCGGTGTTCTCTTGATCTTTGCTCTTATGGTCACGCCGGCTGCTATAGCCCAGAAGCTTACTAGAACTGCAAGGAGCGGGATAATAGCGTCCGTTCTGATAGCCCTAGCAGCTTACGTGGTGCGGGTTATTCATAGGATTCTATACACCATACCCTGTGAGCTTCATGATAACCGCGATCGTCTTTGCGGCATATGCAATAACTTTGATCGTCCAGAAGCTCACAAGGAATCCAAGACCGGAGCATAGTATGAGCGATACTGAAAAGATGGATGAGAAGGCGAACAATATCGAGAACGCCGACACATCGATCCATCTCTGAAAGGATGTGGTGAACAAGCCTGATAGAACATGCGGTGAGCTTCCCGATGTTGACACCGCGGATCTACCTATGGCACTTTTTGATCTTCATGTGCGCTGCCCTGCTCCCCAGGACTTGGCTTCTAGCTCGCACGAGGTGAACGAACGATCGTTCAGATACAGGACCTGATAGATGTTCGCGAACGTATTTCGATCGGAGGGCTTGTCCTATCAAAGGAGAATAAAGATCAGCTATGAGTGAGAGGCATTTCATAATCTATCGAATGCGTGCAATGAGCATTGATCGTGTAAAAAGCCCTTCGAAGCGT
>CAVSDP010000045.1:0-5043 GCA_963726655.1 Methanomassiliicoccaceae archaeon | reverse complement strand
GCAGCATATGTCTGGCTAGCGTTCCTAGCATGATGAATATGATGTGCATTGAACTAGTATGCGAACATGGTCCGAACGCTCTGCACTGCATCGTATGAACACAACCTAGATAGGTCGGATACTAAGTAAAAAAGGAAAAAATGATAAACTTACTAACTGATTATGGTGCAGGATGGCTAGGTTCGAGGTTTTAGGTGCAAGAGGACAGATCGGCGACCCGAGAACGGTCATTGAGTATCTCCAGCATCTAGGAAAAGGAGAAGGGCTCGCTCTCGATGCGGATATGATCTGTGGCAAGGCTCATGTGATATCAGCTGTCACACATGCGATCAGGGCGTTCGAGCGTGGCGATAATATCTCAGGCTCGCTAGCCGTGGAAACGGTGCTATATGCATCTGGGGAGCACCAGATATCCAAGGCCATGAAGAAAATGGGCATTAAGATAGGGACCGAACGGGTCGCGTTGATACTGATCGATAGCATTCCATCTGATAATGTCGTGGTCTCATTAAGCCTGAAACGCGATGATGAGGTTCTGGAACCATCCGATGAGAAAGCATTAAGATTCGGTATAACCAAGGACGAGATCAGGGCTGTGCCAGCGAATAAAATAGAAGACCTGGTTCTGGAAAAGGTCGCATTCGTTGCACTATCGAAGTAATGTACCGAGCTATCGCTCTTCAAGGCAGCTCTTGCGCCGTAGCCTGGATCTAAGCCATCTGTATCGTGGATATAACTTACGGGAGAGTTGAACAAGAATAGATCGAACCTCCACCATATGCCTATGTTCATCCCTAGCTGGAGCTGATATCTTTCTTACTCATAAAAAAAATAAAAAATTAGGCCATCGGCCTATTTGCTTCACTTCGATGGCGTGAACTTGTACCCGTAATGTATCAGTCCCGCGGGTCCCTCATCACCAAGCTTACGCAGAGTGGTCCGTACCTTCATCCCGATCTGGACCTCGGCTGGATCGCGAGTCGATCACTTGGCCTGTGATCCGGACGCCCTCATCCATCTGGATGAGCGCAATCACGTACGGTTTCTGCATCTCGAACTGCGATGGCGCCTCATGCACGATCGAGAAAGTAAGCACTTCCCCATCCCCTTTGAGCTTTATCGGCTCCATCTTGCCTATGCTTTTCCGGTGGCAGATCGGACATACAGTACGAGGAGGAAAGAATATTTTTCCACAGTTCCCGCATTTCGAACCGACCAGGTTATATCTGCTAGCGTTCTCTCTCCAGAACCTTGCAACGGTCATCTCAGACCCTCCCTAGTATATGGACCGCAACTGTTGCGCCTGTTCCCCCCACATTCTGGGTCAACCCAATGCTAGCGTTGCTGACCTGCCTCTTTCCAGCATCCCCTCGTAGCTGTGTGACGATCTCCACTATCTGTGCTATACCCGTAGCTCCGATGGGGTCGCCACGAGCCTTGAGACCGCCGGACAGTGTTAATGGCTATCTTGGAACCTAGCTGGGTCTCGCCATCCTCTGTGGCCTTTCCTCCGAAACCTTTGCGGAAAAAGCCAAGGTCCTCTATGGCAAGTATCTCAGAGATGGTGAAGTTGTCATTGACCTCAGCAAGCTGTACATCAGATGGTTTCAGATGAGCCTGCTTGAACGCTCTTTCAGCAGCGACGCGCGTAGCATCGAACTGACAAATGTTCTCCCTTTGATTTATGGCAAGGGTGTCCGAAGCTTGTCCTGAAGCTAGGATCTTGATGGGAGTATCAGTATACTTCTTTGCTTTATCCATCGCACAAAGTACGACCGCT
Source organism: Methanomassiliicoccaceae archaeon (assembly GCA_963726655.1). GTDB lineage: Archaea > Thermoplasmatota > Thermoplasmata > Methanomassiliicoccales > Methanomassiliicoccaceae > CAVSDP01. Next base: position 3,263 of record CAVSDP010000045.1, on the reverse strand, counting down.
GCTGCACCATCCGAGAATCGGTGCGCAGTCGAACATCCCCAACGGCTCAGCGACCGGTGATGCTTTTAGGACCGCACTTAGCTGGATCTCTTTCTGGAACTGGGCCTTAGGGTTCAAGGAACCATGCTTATGGTTCTTGACCGCTACCTGAGCTATCTGCTCTCGGGTAGTCCCATAATCATGCATATGCTTTCGAGCGATCATAGCATGCAGCGATGCAAATGTAGCTCCGAACGTCGTTTCCCATTGCTGATCTGCCGCTGAGCCCTGGATCTCGCTAGATAGCGTATCGCCGACATCCGTCATCTTCTCTGCGCCTCCGACCATAACAATATCGTGAAGACCGGAAGCGACCGCCATGTAACCTTGTCTCAGCGCTAGACCACCGGAAGCGCCTGCAGCTTCCACCCTTGTTGCGGGGATATGGTCCCTTGCAAGGCCCGAGTAATCCGCGATGAGCGCCCCAATATGTTCTTGATCGATGAACCTTCCAGCCGACATATTGCCGACATACAGAGCATCGATCTCCTCACCAGAAAGATTAGCATCATAGACTGCTGCTAATCCCGCCTGGATACCTATCTCTCTGAATGAAAGGTCCCAGAGCTCCCCGAACTTCGTATCTCCTATACCTATGACAGCGACCTCTTTCATTCAGCCACCTCTTCTTTCATTCTGATCTTTCCTCTATACTTAGCATAAGTAGCATAATCAAGGAATTTTTTGTTCTCTACTAGCGACTTCACAGTCGGAGCGGCATCCCTGTTGAACTGGCTCATCTCGGGAGTCACGGTGATATCGAACGCGTCAGACCCCGCACCAGAGCCGTACGCCACCGCTAGGATCCTTGCTTCCGGTTCAGCTACGTCCAATATCGCCGCAAGACCTAATGGCACAGCGCCTGAATAGGTATTCCCGATGAACGGAGTGAGCAAGCCGACCTCGATCTGTTTCTCAGTAAAGCCAAGCTGCTTAGCTACCCTTACCGGGAACTTCCCGTTCGGCTGATGGAACACCACATAATCGTAATCCTCTGGCTTCGACCCTACCTTTTGCATCAGGCTTTTCGTTGCAGCAATAACGTGCTTAAAGTAAGCCGGTTCCCCAGTGAATCTTCCGCCGTGGGATGGGTATGCCTGACCCTCCCTTCTCCAGAAGTCTGGCGTATCAGTAGTGTATGATGCGGTCCTATTGATCGTCGCGATGACATCCTTGCTGCCGATCAGATACGCAGCGCCTCCAGCTGCCGCAGAATACTCCAGCGCATCGCTTGGCGCTCCCTGGGAAGTATCTGCACCTATCGCAACACCATAGTTCACCATACCTGCGCCGACAAGCCCCATGCAGGATTGTATAGCGGCAGTACCAGCTTTACATGCGAACTCATAGTCCGCAACAGTAAGGTCCGGCGACGCCTCTATCGCCTCTGCGACTATCGTCCCCGTAGGCTTAACGGCATATGGATGGGATTCAGACCCACAATACAATGCACCGATATTTTTCGGGTCCACATTAGACCTACGCATCATGTTCCTGGCCGCTTCGACAGAGATCGTGACGACATCCTCGTCAGGAGATGGTACTGATTTTGAAAAGATGAGCAGGTTCTTGCTCATCGCTTCCCCATCCGTCCCCCATACCCGGCCGATCTCTTGTGGCGTTATCCTGTATCTTGGCAAATACGCCCCATAGCTTACTATACCAACATTCATACTATTCCCCCTAGGTCAATTTCCTCATTTTCTCTATTATGCTGTGAATGGGCATCGTTATCTTGATCAGAGGTATTCCCTCTAAGGTGGCAAGCCGTATGGCAAGATCATCAACATGCTCAGGACAATGATATCCGACCATGCTTGGTTTGAGCGGATGCGCCCTAACTGCTATCATAGGCGAGCGACCGAACTTGACACCTGTGAATATAAGTGCCCGTTCGCTGCTCCATCCATATATTTTAAGATAATCGAACGAATTCAATGATGTGATAGCTTTTATCGAGTCGATAATAGTACAACCATGAAGGTAGCGGTCCATGCCTACATTCTTTGTAAGCTGCTCACCTTCGACTACATCTAAGAAATCTAGCGCGGAGATGCTTGTCTTAAACTCGTTTATACTAACTATGCAGTCTGACTTCTCCGTTAGATCATATTTCTTGATAGTTCCCCCGCCTGAACGCTTATCAAGCTCTATGAGCCCGTCAACGATCCGTCTAACGATGGCTATGCCCGGCGATTTTCGCCTTCCAGACTCGTAGTCACTAATGACTGACGGAGATATTGACATATAGCGAGCTAATTCTTGCTGTGAGATGTTGAACTCCTCTCTCCATTTGCGTATCGTCTTTCCCGCTTCAGAAGAAAGAGTGATCTCCCCAGCGATCTTTTCTCTTAGCTGCTCCTGCATATGGGGTGCGACAAACCTCCCTGGCCTATATAAAACTGTCGTATAAGCACATCGACGATATATCATTTCACAAGGAATACGAGTAAGAGATTTCTCCGCATGTGCCCCATGCCAATGAATAAACTGCATGCCTATCGGCCGGACACAATGAATGATTAGGGGGCACTTCGAACATACGGAGTATTGTAGATCTAGCTGCGGATCGTCAGATAACTATCGTAACTCCTTGATCATCTATAGTTAACATCATCATACTGGCCATTGTGTCAAAATAACGATAGGTATATAGCTTCCATTCATATTAGCTTCCTTTACTTTTGGGGCCGTGGGCTAGCTTGGTAAACTTCATGGTTCGGGACCATGAGTCTCCGGTTCAAATCCGGACGGCCCCACTTTTTGAATGATCAGATATCAAAAGTTTTTATTCAACACTATAATTATAATTAATATATTTCAAATATTTCTGTATTCTGGATCGCTTATCGGCTTGAGAGCTCATATCATAGACCTTATTTTGATCAATGAGACGTCGCATGATCCGTACTTCCCATATTCATGACGATAGACCTCTCGAAAAAACAGTTCACCGAAGTTCTGCAAAAGAACTTCCTTCAGAATATCTAGAACATTTTACTATCCTAGATCTTAGACCATCTGATCCGTACCTTTATGCTGGCATGCTTTGTAAGGATTATATGGCCCTTCAAATGCGACTGTTTATGTGTTGGGCCTAATGGATAGAGGATCACGTCATGACTGCCTAAACCTATTAATACCTTCAGGTTCGCATTTAATTCAAACTGCATTTAATCACATAGGAAGAATGGAATTGAAGCCCAAGATCAAGATACTACTGG
>CAVSDP010000044.1:0-61928 GCA_963726655.1 Methanomassiliicoccaceae archaeon | reverse complement strand
AATGAACACGATGAAGAGAACGATCGCTTCCTGACGCATGGTGACCACCGAACATCCCTAAGTTGGACGGGTCATCGACCTGAGTTATATTAATTACCCTACATTTTGATATTAAGAACGTCAACTGCGCAAGGTCAGGGGTTCAGGTCGCAATCTTTCCAGCATCTACCCCTTTGAATGATCGAACTTCATTCCCGTTACTCCTACCTATTTCAGATGCAGTAAGGACAGTCCTTTTCATGGCAGGGTCATTGTGCCGCTCCCGTCCTCGGCTTCTCTTTGTTCTCGGCCCTTACCTTGTGGGCCCTGATGCCATTCGCATCCTCATACTCCCTGGCATAGTTAACTATCATCGATCGGTCTTCTGTCCACTTGTAGTCAGGAAGATGCTTCATGATGAGATAGGAGAACTTTTCTATCTCCATATCGGAGGTCACCTTGAACTTCGGCTTGTACGACATGCAGTGTACGTTGAGTATGTATGTCCTTTCCAATCCGAAATATCTCGTTCTGACATCAGTGCGTACGCTCTGAATGTCCGACCACATTATTGTGAACCGGCAATCTGGAAGTCCATGGCCGATGATGTACTGTTCGTTGATCTCACACCAGGTCGTATCGATCTCGATAGCCCAATAGATCATCATCAGGCAAAGAACAAATATTCCAAGGACAAAGGTCATGCTAGTATCTGATGATAATATCTGAGGAGATATGAAGATGAAAGCACCAATTACAGACATGGCTACAAGGAAACCACACATTACTGTCGCGACCACTTTGTGATCCTCCGGATAACCTACACGATACATGTTCGGTCTTGAGGTACGGTCAGGGGAGGCGGTCCTGCAGTCCGGCTCATCTTTCATATGTTATATTCATCACATCGTTGCGATATAAAGTTTACAAATGGAAATATTGACCTCGGTCCAAGTAGGTTATCAACAGATCGTGTACCTAGTTCAAAAAGATCATAGCCCCTATTACCCGCAGTATTATCAGTTCTCATCATAAAAGGGGAAAGAAAGAATGCTGGACCATCTTGATCTGGAAGCGGCCTTCGGTCATTCATCAGGTCTAGTAGAGGAGCAGTCCAACCATTATGCCGGCTATCATACCAAGTACGGAAAGGACTATGCCAGCATATGCCATGATATTCTTTTTGCTCTGTTTGGTCAGCGAGATGGCACCGAATATCACACCAGCGGGTGTGAACACTATTGGCAGCACGATGAAGCTGATTATCCCCAGCACCAATGAGGCAATCGCCCAGTTCTTTGCAGGGTTCGATACTTGCTGTGGATAGGCCTGAGGATATGACGGCGTAGGTTGATAAGGTCCATATCCAGGATAGACTGGAGGAGGGTACGGTACTGACCGAGTATAATATTGGGGATCAGGGTTCGACTGGTACCCAGGTATAAGTTTTTGGAGGTCAGCGCCACACTTAGGGCAGAATGCTCCCCCATCTATCCGCTGTGAGCATCTAGGGCAGAACACGGATGATAATTATCGTATCATTATATAGTAATTGTTGATCAAAGCCTTAGGACATGTTCTTCATGATCGAAAATAGACCGCGGAGCGTTGTTGCCCCGGAACGGTCATGTTCTATCATATCAGTTCATCGATGCTATGTTGGTCGATGTCAGGGTCATAGTGAACGTCTGGACGGATCGCCATAAGTGGCAATGCACTTGTACGGCATCCCTGTAGTCTGGTCGTCATAATCGGTCTCAGTGTAACCGCTGCCTATGGATACGACCTGTTCGACCGTCCTTTGACCGTACACGGTAGATAGCGTTGTCGAGCCATTATCTGTGATCGAGGTTATCTGAGGCCCCTGTCCCTGTCCTCCACTGCTGCCAGTGATCTCCCAGAAACTGCCGTTCAATACAAAGGTGTCGATCTCGGAGGTCGTCTGCCCGTTGACCGTCGTAATGTAATCGACGTCCATGCTCGTCGATGTGACGTTGCTGAACGTCATGTTGACGGTACCATACGTCTTCTGACCGTTCGATATCGTGGTCGTATCATATAGAAGATAATCGCCGTTCGATATCTCGTTACCATTGGACGAAGGTTGAGCAATCACTATTAGCACTCCAGCGACCACAACGACAGCGACTATGACTACAGCAAGCATCATCGCTAACTTCTTGTGCCCCCTCCTTGCACTGGATGGTGCCGGGACCGATGTGGCCACTGGCTGTGCCGTTGTTCCATTGATGGGCGGTACCTCCCCTGGAATATTGCCCACGCCCTCATTGGGCTGAACGTTCTGAACGCTTGGGCTCGCTAACAATGAGCCACATTTCACGCAATACTTGTTATCATCCGGGCCATCTGTCCCGCACTTCGGACATTGCATACATTCACTTCTCCATACCCCACTCTTGCCCAGTTAATTAACATATATCTATTAAAATTATATCGATGAGATAAACATTTGCTTGAAGATCATCGAAGCCTTGGCATAATAAAAGTTAAGGGCATAAGGATGAGGGCGAAGGGCCCTCATAATGTCTGCCTAAGGTGCTATTCCGTCATCCCTCCGCAAGATTTCTGAACAAAAGGTGTTATAAAATATAGTGAGTGAGCAGTTCTAATGTGAACATGCCTGCTGAACATTGGATCGTCCATTATCACTATTGTAATTGGATCGATCATTATTATATATAATAATTAAAGATTAGATCTGGATATATTAAATGGCGCGGGAGTAGCCATGCTGTTCCAGATCCTGATCGTCATTCTCTGTTCATTGGCACTCTTGAACATGTGGATCCTAAGCTCATTGATGAGGCGCCGCCCTCTGCCGATAAAGGGAAGCCTTGTTATGCTTCCAGCCTGTGCGATCGCATGCATGGCCGAGGTCCTGCAACTGGGTTCAACCAATTATGATGCAAAAGTCGCCCTTTACACTTTGTCCACCATACTATTCATAGTCATATTCACGAGCTTCATTTTCATGGTCATGGAGTTCACGCACATTGCGAACCCCTACAAATTGAGAACTTTCGCCCCATTTCTCTTGGTACCTGTCATTGCCTCCGTGGCAGTTATCACGGACCCATGGTTCCATCTTTTCAATGGATCAGATATCGTTGTAAATAACCAGGCTATCAGCGGGCCTCTTTTGACCGTCTCTCCCTCGGTGATAGGACTGCTCTGGATAGCATATTTTGATGTGATCGGAACCATATTCGCCACGCTCTTGTTCCTTTACCTCTATAGGGCGGATTACAAACGTCCAGCTATTGTTTTCTTGGGTGGAGTCATTCTGATCCATTCCTATGTCATAGCTTCTTATTTCATCCCAGATCTGAACCTTGTATATCCTGACATTCTCGCTTATTCTTTGGCTGTGGTGATAGTCTATCTCTATGCATTCAGATACGGAATTTTCGATCTGGCCCCAATGGGTCGTCAGGTCATGATGGATGGGGTCGAAGATATCATAATTACGGTCGATCCTAAAGGAAAAATAATTGATTCCAACAAGGCTTGTTCTAGATATCTGGAACAAGCACCCCATGAGATTGATCGGCCAACCGTTATCCAGTTTCTTTCCGTTCTTATCTTTGACATCCCATTATAGATCGAATGAAAGACTGGGCCTCCCTCCCGAGGTTACTGATCCAAATGGCAGAACCTTTGAGGCAACCGTCAAGGATTTCAAGATCGGACATTCGGACAAGCTAGGAAAACTGGTCATCCTCCATGACGTGTCCGAAAGGAAAAAAATGGAAGAGATCGTCCGGAATGCTGAAGCCGAAAAGAAGATGGCTGAAAGTAATCGTAAGTATAGAACGGTCGTCGATAACCAGACCGAGGCGATCGTTTCTTTCTTGCCCGACGGGAAAATAACATTTATGAATGGGATCATGGAAAGATACTTGAGCTATCTTGGTCCTGGATCCAGTGATGATCTTCGCGATCTCATGCTCAAGGATGTCTCAGAGAGAATGTTCAAACAGATAGATCTGATGACACCTGACGGTCCGATGATGGAATATGAGACATCGCTGAAGAGAACTGATGGAGAGATCCTTCACATCCTATGGCGAGGAAAAGGTATATTCGACAATAGGGGGAAGCTGAAGGAAGTTCAGGCCGTGGGCATCAATATCACAGAACTTCGCCGTTTGGAGACGGAGATGGCCAGGGCAGATAAATTGGAGTCCCTAGGAGTTCTTGCTGGAGGCATCGCTCACGATTTCAATAATATGCTTGCTTCGATCGTCACCAACGTCGAGATCGCCATTCAGGACATCCCAGAAGATGTCAGGTCAAGACATCACCTGGAGGCATCGGTCCGCTCGGCCATGCGGGCGAGGAACCTCACCCAACAGCTATTGACATTTTCCAAGGGGGGTGAGCCGGTAAAGGAGGTCATCGATCTCGCTCCTCTTGCCAGATCAAGTGTAGATTTTATGTTATCTGGTACTAACGCCGCCGCGGTGTATGGATTTGAAGATGGTGAATACTATGCAAATGTCGACCCTATCCAGATCGAACAGGTGATTGGCAATTTGGCTATGAATGCGAGTCAGGCCATGCCTAAGGGAGGGCACATTTATGTCAACATGAAAAAACTAAGCGACCCCGACATCGATCTGCTTTCAATAAGACCAGGCCCTTACATCAGGATCGATGTCAGAGACGAAGGCTGCGGATCCCTAAGGATGTTTTGGACAAAATATTCGAACCATTCTTCACTACGAAGGAAACTGGAAGTGGTCTCGGGCTCGCCACGGTCCAGTCCATCATCCGGAATCACGAAGGCCATGTTCGAGTGGATTCGCAGGTAGGTAAGGGTACGACCGTGTCGATCATCCTACCATCAGTAGATCACGATATCGCCTCTTCGATCCCGGTCAAGGTGAGATCGGAAGTTCGTCAACCGGGGCGTATCCTGGTCATGGACGATGAGGAGCCCATACGAGAAGCGCTTTCTGCCATACTTGCAGATTTCGGTTACGACCCTATCTCGGTAAGGAACGGAGAAGAAGCGATCGATGCTTATCGTGATGCTATCTCTGAGAAACGACCTTTCGGAGTGGTCATTATGGATCTTACTATCCGCGGGGGCATGGGCGGTAAAGATGCGGCTCAACATATACTTGCTATGGATCCTCAAGCAAAAATGATAGTATCCAGCGGTTACTCGAACGATCCGATAATGGCCCATCCTGAGGAATATGGATTTTGCGACGTTCTCCCTAAGCCGTTCATCATAGCGGATCTGTCCGCAAAGCTGTCGGTCGCGATATCGGCCAAAGACAGCAAAGAAAGGGTCCATTCTCAGGACCAATTGGTCGGGGGAATACCCCTTACTGATTGATCTGCGTACTAGGATGGCGAGCCCATGGTCATATCATCCGTTCCCATCATACTTCGCTCCATTAACCTCTAGCCTATGCCTGAGATGGAAGGCTCTTTCACAGGGCCAATCAGTAAGAATATGAATGATCTGGTTCTATGAACGATATATCTACTTAATATCCTCATCACAGCGGAACTTATGATCTGATTAAATCATAGGGTCCAGGATGTGATCGAGCTCGAGCCTATTAAGGATTTTTTTCATTCCCATAAATATCTCCTCACAAGTGTGCAGGGGCATATACAACCTGGAAAAGTGTCACCTTCTTAGCATGTGACCGAGACAGATCTTTGAACAGATCAATTACCTCGATCGGTTGATCACTGATCTTATCAAAATTTGAATATACGATAAATAAATTAATATGATCGAATGACGATCTACTCAAAGCTTGCTCGACAACGGAGGGTTGAGTTCGTATGGGTAAAGGCTTGTTAAGATATAGAGGAGTCATCATTGGTTCGATGGCTATCGTTCTTTTAATGATCGGCGGGGTCGTGGCCGTAGATGTTCAACCTGACCTTTCCTCAATAGAAAAGGGGGCCCAGCCCATGTCCATACTCAATAACCTCGAGTGGCATGCCGGTAATAACCAATCCACTCCCTTAGTGGACTGTAAGCTACTCCGAAGAGTATTCCATGATCTCGAACGGGACCCAAGGTTGTCTTTCCCAGAGAATGACATTATCGTACAATGATGGTACAGGGGCCCAGGTAGTGTTCGAGATACATTGCGTCTTCGACCAAGGTGGTCTGGACTGTTGCAAACCAAACTGTGCTTGACTGGAGCAAACTGAACCATATCGAGCTCATCCTTTCCAGTGGATCGGACTGTGAACGGTACATCAATAGGCACCATGTATAATTTTCAAGGGTTCGACATCATCAGCGGAAATGCAAGTAGCTTCCATCTCACGAAGTACAACAATTCTGATGGTTCCTCTTACTATTCTATAGATAACATGTGATCGGTTGCATAAGCTATTGGAGCAATGCCGCCAAGATCAGCGCTGTGACGCTGAGCACCGAGAACTACACCTACCAAGGCCTCACTCAACAGGAAAGCGTAGCCGCCTTTAGTGTTGCGATCGACTCGGTCATAACTGATACAGGATTACGGAACTATCCGCCTATAACGAGACACAACAACCTGTTCCAACAGTGCTTACTTTCCAAGTAACGCACAATACGACCGCCACCGAGTACAAGTATGGAGCCAGCGTAGATTGGAGCGCAGATAAGAACTTCACGACCGCGACGCCAATGACGACCGGGGAGAGCTACAGCCTGGTAGCACAGGACCTGTTGACATTCTCGTACTCTTCGACGAACGGCGGCCAAGTAACACAGATATCTGCTTTCTCTACCGATCCGAACAATGACAGCGCAATATATTATCTCAATAGCCAGGAGATATGCAGAGAGCTGGTAACAACACAGTACACGATAGCTGGAAGCTCACAGGTGCACAACACCACCCGCATATATCAGGCAAGTTCTTACCAGGGCAGTACGGGCAACACCTCGTCCATTGATGTGGTATTCGATGGCTTCAAGTATAATGAGAGCACAGGATTCGCGTTCGACCCGGCGGTCATCACGCCGAGCTCAATAGCAGCCTCGAGCGGATCGAGCATGCTCCTCCCCCTCATCATCGTGATCTCTGTCATTGCCGTAGCAGCAGTGGTCGGGGTCGCGGTGTTCAGGTGGCGCAGATGATGTCCATATGAAGAGTGATGCATCCACACTGTCGCTATAATGACCCCTGATCGCCATGGAACGATAGGACACTTTGTCGGCTAGATCGTGGGAGGCATAGGATAAGGGCGAGATGCCAGGATCATCTTTGACCTCATATGTCAACTGGTTCATATCGATGGCGCGGTCGTCAAAAGGGGGCAGAGCGACAAACTAGTGCTCTTGTCCACAATATTCTCTCCTCTACCCCCAATACCGTTCATTTTTCATCATCGACATCGCATAAATAAAAAAAATGAAAAGGGTTTAGATGCGTTTCATTCCTCTAACGTCGACAGATCACCGAGCGGCTGCCCAAGCTCCTTGGCCTTCAGGACACGGCGCATTATCTTTCCGCTCCTGGTCTTCGGAAGGCTGTCGACGAACTCGATCTCACGGGGGTATGCGTAGTAGGCGAGCCGCGTCTGTACGAACTTCGTTATATCTTTCTTCAGGCCCTCGCTCGGCTTGAAACCCGGACGCAGCGTGACGAACGCCTTGACTATTTCGCCCCTAAGTTCATCCGGTTTTCCAATGACCCCGGCCTCGGCTATAGCTGGATGCTCGATGAGCGCCGACTCGACCTCGAACGGCCCCAGACGCTCTCCTGACGTCTTGATGATATCATCTGCTCTCCCAAGGAACCAGAAATAGCCGTCCTTATCGCGGTACGCTTGGTCGCCGGACATGTACCATCCTGGGACCTTGAAGTACTCTTTGTACTTCGGCATATTGCGATAGATGCCGAGCATCATGGATGGCCAGCCAGGACGGATCGCCAGGAAGCCTTCCTTGCCGTCCGGCACCTCATCGCCGTTCTCATCGACTATGGCAGCGACCACACCGGGTATGGGTTTGCCCATCGAGCCTGGTCTTATGGGCATGCAGGGGTAGTTGCAGATTATATGGCCGCCGGTCTCCGTCTGCCACCAGGTATCATGTATCCTTTTGTCCATCGTTCTCATGGCCCATCTGATCACCTCGGCGTTCAGCGGCTCTCCGACCGAACATATATGGCGAAGCTTCGAGAGGTCGTGGTCCTTGATGATATCATCACCAGCCTTCATCAGCATGCGCAGCGCGGTCGGTGCTGTGTACCATACAGTGATGCCGTGGTCCTGCAGGATGCTGTACCATACTTTGGGGTCGAACCTGCCCTCATACGAGACGATGGTTGTACCGAGGTACCATGGACCATAGATACCATACGCAGTACCAGTGACCCAGCCAGGGTCGGCTGTGCACCAGTAAGTATCGTCCTCCCTGAGGTCGAGCACATTGCGACAGGTCATTGTCTGCTGGACCATGGCGCGATGGCCATGCATGACACCCTTCGGCTTGCCTGTGGACCCCGATGTATAGTGCATTATGTATGGGTCTGTCGGCGCCATGTCGGCAGCTTCGAACTTGGGGTCACCATTCCTAAGTACATCATCGAAGCCGACGATATCCTTGTCATGTGCATCGATGCCTTTCGCCTCGCCGACCATTATTATTTCCTTTAGATCATTCAGGTCATCGAGGACCGGGCTTATGCGCTGGTACAGGTACGGGGAGGTTATCATGAAGCGCGCGCCGCAGTCGAGCGCTCTGTCCCTGACAGCCTCGGGACCGAGTGCTGAGAACAGCGGCCCAGCTATGCCTCCCAGTTTTATCACGCCGAGCATCGACATGTAGAGCTCGGATGTGCGGTCGAGATAGACGAATATGCGGTCGCCCTTAGAGGCGCCGAGCTTAGACAGTCCGCTCGCAAGCTGGCTCGTAAGCTTCGACATCTCGCCGAAAGTGAATTTCCTCACCTCGTTGTTCGCGGTGATGGAGTAAAGAGCGATCTTGTTCTTTCTCCAGTTCTGAGCATGGCGGTCAAGGGACTCATGGGCTACGTTGTATACACCTCCATTGTACCAGTCGAACTCCTTGTCCATCGATGCCCAGTTGAACTCGCGGCATGCCTTCTCATGATCCAGCATGTTACCGCATTTCGTGGACGGCAGGGTCTCCCCGCCAGCCGTAAGGTGCCCATCGGAACTATGGACGTCACCTTTCCCGATATTATCTTCAGTATCGTTCATTCATGATCAGCTCCTTCATTCTTGTCTAGATCTCTTCGTTCTTTGGAACGGCCTTGCGATATCTTTCTCTTACTGGGAACACTGGTAGCACTGTGCGTTCGTACATCTCGTTGAGCATGAGCGCTCCAGCGGTGTAGACAGCGGACGCTCCGACGATGATGCCCTCGTACCCTGCGATCTCGATGATACCGGAACTTCCCGTAGCATATCCTATCCCCAGCAGGAAGAATAGGAGCGCTAGCGACCCGAATATGAACATCGTGGCCACGTTGGATCTCAGCGTTCCGATGAACATTACTAACGTGAACAGGGACCAGACGAACATGTATGCGGCCATTGCCGACGCTTCCGTCGCAGCGCCTATGCCGATCTCAGGCAGGACTATGAGGCCGACCAGGCTGAGCCAGAACATGCCGAATGAGGTGAACGCGAGCATTCCGAATGTGTTCCCGTTCTTGTATTCCATCAGTCCTGCAATCACTTGTGCCAGCCCTCCGTAGAATATCCCCATTGCCAATATCATGCTCCCTAGTCCGAACGCCCCAGCATTATGCAGGTTCAGGAGTATGGTCGTCGCCCCGAATCCCATTAGCCCCAGGGGGGCCGGGTTCGCTATTGATGATCTTTTGGTCTCGCTCATTTTTTTCCTCCTAACTCAGTTCTTGTCCTAGGCTTGTGATCGGGTCAGGAATAAATGTGGAAGGACCATGGACCTGCCACCCTGCCATGTCATCACGATATTCGTGGGGATCCTGCCCGATCAAACGATGCAGAATGGCTTATATTAATACCTAGCAGTAACGCTACGATATATGTCGATTATTTGCTATTCTTTTACGATTCTAGTAATCTTGTCTGAACTATACGCTTGATCATTAAAACCTGATCATATTGTTCATTTGTCGTAATAAAATATCGACAATAAACGGATATAATATGACATAATTAGATAATATTGATCCTGGCAGTTCTGGATCTGCCGATCTAGATAATTCGTCAAGATATGTATCTAGAACGGTTGGCTATGTGATCATTCATTCTTTACTGAATATTTTGAATCACTAAGGACTCATTCCCCTGTCGATAGCTCATGATCAAGACTGTCGGGCCGAACATATCGAGTGCTCGGAAGCACATCTGTAAGCTGGTGCCTTGACCGATCATCGTAACGCCAGGATCATCTTTTCATCTCCCAATGAATAAAGAACCGGAGGATGACGGTAATATCTCTGTCCCATGGTCCATACCATCTTTATACCTCCCTTAGTGCTCACACTCTTCTTTTCCATGCTGGCATCTTTACCTCGCTTTTCGAGCACATCGATCATGCATGAAAGGAAGGGGCCGATATCATCCCTGACCAAATCGATGAGCTAGAGGACCAGATAAAGAGCAATTTGGCAGAACTGAGAAAGTTACCTCAGGAAAAGTAATGGCTCAAGGACTTGAGTAATTTTTTTCTATATCATTACAAGATGATGACGATCATCCCTTCACAAGTATGCGGGGGATCTGTTCAGAACCCCTTTGATCGCCGGCATTAATGACGAGCCCCAAAGTTCATCGATGCCAGGTCAAGAATATTGTAAATATGTTCGTTAACGAATCAGGCAGATATATCATACGGCCGTTCATCCTGACGCCCCAGTCCCAGGCCTCTCGTCGTCCATGACCCCTTCGTTCTCGATCCCTGCATCTTCTTTATGTACGATGCCTTCCTCCAGCTCGAACTCATTGGCATGTCCGACTACCAGCAGGCGGACGGCTTCCCATTTCTCTTTAGGGACGTTCTTCCTGACAAGATATGCGAAACGAGGCAGCTCCATGAACATGTTGACAGTGAACCTTCCCCTCTTCCCAACATATACCCTCAGACCGTTCCTCAGGCTCGCGGGGTCTATCGGCTTCTGCGCCCTTATCTCTGTTATCTCGGACCACTTCACCGAGATATGACGATGGAGAATGCCAAGACCCTCAATGTGCTCATCATCGACGTTGAAGCATCTTGTCCAGAACTCTATGATTATAAGGGCCGCGATCATAGCCATCATAACTATCACGATCTCAAGGACCGTACTGGCAAAAAGTGTTCCTTTCGTCGGTGGTGAACTTCCGAACATACCTGCCAGGATCAGGATGAAGTCCCCTATGCCGACGCATACTAAGACGAACGTGGTCAGGAACTTCTTGCTCCTTTTCCGATATGCTATCCTTTGCATGCCTTGCTTGAACTCGTCATTCCCGCTCATCCTGACGCCTCCGTCCCGGGCTAATCGTCGCTCTATACCATTATCTTATGCGCGATGCCGTTCTCTTCCTCATACGAAAATGCATTGCCTCTTACCACGGCATCGGCGCTCTTCCATATCTCGTGAGGCAGGTGATCCTGGACGAGATATGCGAAGAGGGGCATGTTCCAATCGTGCGGGAAGGTGAAGACCTTCCTATCGCCGCAGTAAACATTCAGCCCGTTCTCCATGTCATGGCATGCATGGTGTTTCGGGAACTCCAGGGTTATGCGGCTTATCTCCGACCAGCTCACCGAGAAGCGGGTCCGGAATACGCCATGCCATTCGATATGCTCGTCGTCGATCTCGAGATATCCTGTCCAGAGCTTTATCAGCAGAACAACAATGTAAACGGACAGCAATGACATGATCACGAGGGTGATATCCTCACCAACCGCCGTTGGTGCAGTACCGTTAAAGATGAAATTGACCATCGTTGGTGCGGGACCATCGAACATAGCGTACAGATAATAGATCGCGCCGAATAGATTGACGACGATCACGAAGTAGCCAAAGCAAAGCAGCCCGATGGCGATCAGGATCTTTCTTTTAAGATGGACATTACCGACATACCGTACGTTCGGTCTGGCCGTCCGGTCGCCGGAAGCGGTCAAGTCATCTGGCCCCTCTCTCCCATGCCTCGCATATCACGCTATTACCTTAAATAGTTCACAAATGAGAATAATAATGTCCTGCCAGACAACACAGTTCAGGGATCGGTCGATAGGAATCCTGTGGGATGATGCTTAAGGCCTCTCTGCAGTCCCTCATAATCCTGTCCAGCGGCGAGTTGTCGCCATCGATGGCATTCTGGACCGCATCCCCCACCTCCCTTATGATACTGGCTGTTCTGCAATTCCTTAGCTCCTCGGTGTCCATTCCATCCTCTAAAGCGGAATAGAAATGCTCTACCCTTACTCTCATGTCACGTAAGTCCGCCTCGCTCACATGTTCCCGAGCCAGAATATTTCATGAGTTCTCTTCTCTACCGACGTGGTCCTGCCCCCTCTTGATCATGGTAAGATATTCTAGAGCTTAACGGACGGATATAAACCGGACCGGGGGAGGTACCCGAAGATCGCCATCTGCATCCGTTGATATCCTTATTTTTTACAAATACCCGCTGGATAAAATGAGATCGACTGGCAAATGAAAGATGAGAATATGAGAAAAAAACCCCCTAAATTGGAATAGTCTATGATCCCCGTACAGCAAGATGGGCAGGGTCGTTCAGAGCCAAGATCGACCCCGGTCTTTGACTAGCTAAACCTATTAATACTGTTTGATCCGCATTTAATTCAAACTGTATTTAATAACATAGGAAGAATCGAATTGAAGCCCCGGATCAAGATACTGCTGGTCGTCTGCATCGTAGCCGCGATACTGCTTTCTTCGATACTCATCATGGATCAGAATGTGCTGAACGAGAGCGAGAGCATTACCATCGCACCCGTCAGCGGTCCTGTCAACAGCAGCGTGAGCGTATGCATGGGGGACAGCATCACTGCCGGAGCGTACCTATCTCAGTTCACCACCTATCCTGGCATACTCGGCCGGATCATTAATGGAACGACGTACAATAGCGGCATAGGCGACCAGAACACTGGACAGATGGTAGCTAGATTCACGACCGACGCACTTGATTACCATCCCGCATATCTGTTCCTGCTAGGCGGGACGAATGATATATTGCAAAATAGGACAGAAGCTCGATCGAAACTGATCTGAACATGATGGTCAACGCTGCTGTCAACGAGGGAGCAACGGTTTTCTTGCTGACCATCCCGCCTGACACTCACTTCACTACCGCTCAGAACACCGTCAAGAACACTGTGGACGGCTGGATCGACGATCAGGGATCGAATGATGTGGTCATCGTGAACATAAGCGCGCCTCTTGCGGACCCGAACAATAGCAATATCATGCTACCGCAGTACAACATCGGCGATGGAGAACATCCTAACACGCTCGGCATGAGCGTGATGGCAGAGACGATCGTACGGACAGGGCAGGCCAAGGGATATTTCAACAGCACCAAGTTCTGGACAGCGAGCGCTGACGGCTCCGCGTCAGATGCGAACGATTGGAGCGGCAATACTACGCCTGTCGCCGGGGACCACATAGTGTTCGATTCCGGCAGCGTAAAGAACTGTACACTTGACCAGGCCATGAACTACGGCTCCATCAGCATGCTCCCGAACTACACTGGGGTCGTGACTCTTGGCGCTGACATCAGCACAACTAACGACCAGGTGTTCCTGAACGGGACCTTTACTGGATCTCCTGAGTATAACGATACGTGCGGCGGTCATTTCATTCAGAACGGCACGAACATCACCACCAACGTGCTGAACCTGGTGATGAGCGGGAACAACAAGATGCTCCAGGTATACTCGTTCAGCTTCTATTCGCTGGTGCTGGGCAATACCACGATCATGTTCGATGACGCTTACGTGCTCCATGACCTGACCATCAGACAAGGTGCAACAGTTGTACTCGAGGACTACGGCGGTATTGTATGGATGCCTATAGCTACGAGCGACAAGTTTGTCAATAATGGGGAAGATCATAGGTCCTGGGCAGTTTGTTGTGGAAATGAGCGGGACCGACATGACGACGTCCTTTGGGAGCATGACTTGCCCGACCATGTTTGTCTGGCTTCTTGGTCTACCGGCCCAGGGACCCTGACACTGAGCGCTAACTCATCATTGGTCAAACTGACCGTCCTATCCCTGCTCCTCAATTACGATTGCACCGTTTACCTCAACGGGTACAGCATAGGCACGACGAACATCGTTACCAGTAATGGAGGGAAGATAGTGGGTGAGGGCTCATGATGGCCATGGCGACGGGATGATACATCAGGAACTTGGCCAAACCATTTTCATACAATATTTTTATCATCACGCCCTCATATTTTATGGTAACAATATGCCCAATCTTTGAACTGCCCGCCTTACAGGTATGGCCTCTCGCTTCATCAAGAATTCTTGTAAAGTCTTCAAGGACCTATTTTGGGACCGCCTGCCCAGGACAGTTCCTTTTCTTCATTATTACAAGGATAGGAACGAGGGCTGTGAGCGAGCATAGTTGACTTACCCTGAACATCTAGGACTGAGAGTGTTCTACACGGAGGACACCGAAAGAACCATGCATTCCATTAGCAGGCAGGACGCTCGATATGATCCATATCATTAAGGGGTCTTCTCGCCGCTCGCATAAGTTAAAAAGGCAACATGATCCATGTTAGCACCAATGCCCTTGAAGCGCCCCCAAAGTTACCGTACGATAGCCATAGCATTAGCGGTTTCTTTGGTCATCACAGCGTTCGCCGTTTATCTCCTTTTGATCGGGTCCTGAAGCCAAAGCACTTCACGGTACCACGGGAAATCCAGGATGCTAACCATCGAGACCCATCCATAATGGAGCTTCCGAATGGTGAGTGCTACAACTCTGCAGGCTTTATATCGAATATATCCAACGGCAACATCACGCAGAACATGATGGGGCAGATAGAAGATTTTTCAAACATCACAGGGAAAGAATGTCTCGGTGTTCTTTGATATATGGACGGATTATTGGGATGAATACCAAGCCTTTTGGCAATTGAACTACTATAAGCCCATATTGGAACAAGATCAGATCAAAGCGATAGGTTTGACCATCTGGCCATGCACGAGCGCCAAAGCCTATAACGACACTACCACCATACAAGGATTCGGAAATGGAACATATGATAAAGTAATTCAACAACAGGCCATTCAGGTAAAGGATTTTGGATATCCTGTCTTTATAAGGTTCGGGGCCGAGTTCAATATCAACCAGGGGTCCCGGTACTCTAACGGGTCCTATAGCTTCGGAAAGGACCCGTCGGTTTTCGTTAGTGCTTGGAAACAGTATGTCGACATATTCAGGGAAGAAGGGGCTGAGAATGCCATCTTTGTCTGGGACCCGAATTGCGTCGATATTGGTCCCCATAGCATGAACGAATACTATCCAGGGAACGCATACGTTGATTGGGTAGGGATAAGACATGGTATCAATACCAGCCGACCTCCGATTCAAAAACTCTGATCCAGGGCATCTATGATGAGTACAGCGGTCAGAAACCTATAGCGCTCATCGAGTGGGGAGCCAACTGGGTCAATGAGAGGTATAGCGATAGCGCACGTGCAGAGTTCATTAATGATACATTTGATGCTGTGGCATCAATGCCTCAGATAAAACTTATCGACTACTCCTATTTCCAATATTTCGAGTTCGGTCCCGCTACATTGCCGGTCACGACCGCTGCATATAGGGATGAGGGGTGTCGGCCCCCCGGTACATATGACCAAATAGGGCCTGCCATGGCCAGTGAATAACGTTAATGAGAGAACGAGAAATCGCCCGCTCGTCTCTCGGGCACTTCCCGAATCGCTCTTCCTCATCTCGTCATTGGCACCCTTAGAGCTTCAAAGGCACGAAGGTATTCCTCCTCCTTCGTTCTTACACGTTTCATCCGTCCTGGGCGTCTTCGTTCCCCACCCGCTCAATGGCCTTATCCAGGCTTGCATTATCGGTAGCGTCGCGATAATAAAGTAAGGTATGGTCGTTATCAGGTTTATGAAGAAATCCTTTATGACGAACGCATAGCTCTTGGCCTTCAGATAACCTTTTTTTATTGACCATAGGTAGATAAATTCCGGTGTTGCTAGGAATACTACGAGACCGGACAGCATGATATAGGATACGATCTGCTCCATTCCTGGTGGTAATAAAGAAGGGGGTGCAAGACCCAATACGCTCAGGGTCGTTAATGAAACACCGATCACGCCCAGGATCATTGCGACCACGCTTATCGGGAAGGGCGACAAGAGCCTGAACATCAGTGCCCTCTTCTCCTTTTTTGGCAGATTCTTGTTCTCTCTGATATGCCTCATCTGATATGGGTTCCCTGAAGCCCACCTGTACTGTTGTTTGAACCAAGCCTTCCAGCTTTGCGTGGTCTGTTCTGTCTCTTCATATGGATGTGGGACTACCCTCAGATCAGGCAGCTTACCTTCTAGGCGGAGCGCGTAGACATCATATGCCAGACCAAGGTCCTCGGTAGGGTGGAACGGTTGGTACCCATCGGTCTTTCTGATAGCGTCGATTGTGTAGAAATAATTGGTACCTGAGAAGTGAATTATTTTTTTCTGATTTTTCAATATGTACATTGGGTAGAGTATCCTGTGCCAGCATGTACCCTGCAGACCAGATTGCTTGCATATCCAGTTCACTTCGAAATAGTTCCTGACGAGGTATATCGGACCCTGGTAGAATACGAACTTCGAGCTGCTCTTCAGCATTTCTGAGTTGATATAGGCAAGCACATCCCTGTGAGGCCTCGCGTCCGAATCATATACTCCGATCACGTTGGTCTCTGGAAATATTTTCTCAACCTCGTTCAATCCCCAGTTCAGGGCCCTGCCTTTTGAGGACCTCACTTCATGTTCCAAGATCTGAGGGTTGTGGTAGCTGCCATCATAATTCGCTGGTACGATAGTATACTCTATCAGATCGCTGGCCTTTTCAGCGTTATATTTTTCCTTTATTCGCTTAACAACATCAATGGTCGTCTCGAAGAATGGATGCTGCTCATAAAGTTCGGTCAGATATCGCTCCCGTTTCGATCGCAGATCTCTTTTCTCGTTCGATCAGATCTTTTGCATATTGCGCTATCTTAGGGAAATCAGCATATTTTTTGACCGTATCATTCAACTTTTGGTCCTTCAGTTGAGAGAATGCAACAGGAATCGCGATATCCTTCAATTCCTGACCATTGTAGAAACTTGAAAGGACCGCAAAAGCCAGTATATCCGCCTTTTTAGAATAATGATCGAACCATCTCTTCAAAGTCTTCTTTTTCAGGTCGGTCCTTAGGTCTCGGACCCTTTCGCACAGTTTATCATTGCTGTAGCATCCGTCCAGGATATCTCGAGCTGTAGGTATGATTATCTTGGAATCGCGCGCTTTCTCCAGCAGCTCTTTCTCATCTAGGATGACTAATGTATGATATTTTCCTGAGAAGTAGTTAATATTGGCGATCGACGAGATGGTGTTCTCAATGACCTCAGTTTCTTTGAACGCCGGCAATAAAAGGGTAAATGTCTTGCTAACATCTTTTTGCGTCTCATCAAGTAATATCTCGCCTTCGATCTTCTTAGGTATCTTGTAATGCGTATACCAAAGAGATCTTATTAATCCAAAGAACATTATTGCCGTTCCTACTGTGAAACATAGGTAAGCAAAGAGGTATAATTCAGATAGTATCATCTGCACCCCCGCTCCATGAGCCCAGAATGAACTGTCCAAGGCTTAGAAGCCTCAGGACCTGGTCCTAGGAAGCTTAGTACACCTAGCAATATCTTGTAAAGCCCGAATTTCTCGAACATGAGAAATATTGTGTTGTCAGAGCAATATAACTCTTACTGTCCTCGTTGATGTGCCCGTATATTGGGGGGACCTCAACTTTCGATAGTGGAAATATCGGCGAAGGAACCTCGCTTCTTCTGATGATCAAAACCGCTAGATCAGATCCCTGCAGACCCTAAAGCAAAGAGGAATGGATCATAAAGAGCCCTGTTCAAAGTACCGATCGTGGATAGGCCCATCGAATTGCAAGCTGACGTGATTGGCAAAGGGTGATATGTAGGCGATGATCCAAAATATTTAAGCGATATGAACCTTGGCAAAATCGCTCTAGTTCTAGGAACTCGCCCTGAGATAATCAAGATGGCCCCTGTCATCAGAGAATGCCAAAGACAGGATCTAGACTTCTTCATACTCCATACAGGTCAGCATTATTCATATTCCATGGATGAAGTGTTCTTCCGGGACCTGGAACTGCCTAGTGCTGATGTCAACCTGGAGGTCGGGTCCGGCACGCAGGCGTCGCAGACTGCCAAGATAATGGTAGGTTGTGAGGACGCTTTCCTGAAGCTTCATCCGGAAATGGTCATGGTCCAGGGCGATACCAATACGGTAATGGCAGCAGCACTGGCGGCGGCAAAGCTGCATATAAAGGTAGGGCACATCGAAGCAGGACTTAGGTCTTACGATCGTTCGATGCCGGAGGAAAGTAATCGGATCATCACTGACCATATTTCTGATTATCTTTTCACCCCTACCACGCGGTCCAAGAAGAACCTGGAGCGTGAAGGCATAGTGAAGGGTGTTACTGTTACAGGCAACACCATTGTGGATGCCGTCCATAAGGCCAATGAGATCGCTGCTCGCCAGTCAGATGTGCTAAAAAGAATGGACTTGCGGTCGAAAGGATATATACTGGTGACCTCACACCGCCAAGAGAATGTTGATGACCCGACTAAACTGTCCTCCCTATTGATAGGGCTGAAAGATGTTGGCTACGAGCTTGACCTTCCCGTTATTTTCTCAGTACACCCTCGTACGTTGTCGCATCTGAAGAAGTTCTCGCTGACGATGAAGGGCGTAAAGGCCATTGAGCCTGTCGGGTACCTCGATTTCCTTCGATTGGAGGCGAATGCCTCGCTTATCATGACAGACTCTGGAGGAGTACAGGAAGAAGCGTGCATACTTGGTGTACCATGTGTCACTCTGCGAGATAATACTGAGCGGCCGGAGACTGTAGAAGTAGGTGCCAATGTTATCGCAGGTACCAAGCCTGAAAGAATGGTCAACGCCGCTAAGAGCATGTTATTAAAAAATGGCAAATGGACGAACCCATTCGGGGACGGGAAAGCTTCCAGCAGGATATTGGATGCTGTTCATTCTAGCAGGGCCTGATATCTTTGGTCTAGAAAGGCAGAGACATGATCTTTCATCTTAGGGATGGATCGATCTTTTTCTTTGCCCGTTCGTTCCCTGCCTCTGAATCTATCGTTCTCAACAAACTTTTCAATCTCTTTCCCTTTACCTCGATCTCCTTAGCCGAAAGAGTATGCGACTCAGGGCAGAGCGTATCGATGACTATCCCACCTTCATCGGATAGGTTCACCGGATATAAAAAACACCCAAGCGGCCTGGCAGCATATTCATTGCAACGTTTTTTCTCATGGTCATAGAAGAAGCACCATACTCCCACATTCCTAAGTCTGTAGATGCCATCGACCCCGCAAAAGCAAAAATCAGCTCTGCCGTATCCTCTCCTTTCCAGCCGTCTTATATCAGAGAGAGATAGCTCCATCTCTGTCTCCTGACAGCACTTTTCACAATGGCTACAGTTCATGTGATCGCTGAATGACCTGATGTTGTATCTATCTTTTCTGCGAAGCTATCTAGATGCACGAAGGATGTCACAAGACTAGATGGATGAAAGTTCTCGGTCCATCCCTGGTCATCGACATAGCACGTACGCTTCAAGTGTCTGATCCATATATTATCGGTTTTATAGGTATATTCTGGTGTTGGACTTATTTCATATATTTTCCCAACGAACTTTCGATCTAAAAAAAGGACACATCTCACCTTCGGTCATCTGATCTATGATCTGAATATCATTCTTGTCCGATCCGAGGATATAATAATACCTCTTTACAGGTCATATATATTAAAATGTATATAAATTATCTTAATAATGTAACGCTACACGCGTTCCCAGCCGGCATCATCAGCCCGCGAGATGAGATAAGAAAACCCCTCCCGTCGGGGCGGGGGTTCCTCCGGTGCCATCGAAGGATACAAGAGGTTCTGTCAAGCACGCCTAATTTTGCTGTATGTCACCGGTGTATTCATCTCAGGCCTTTCTGCTGTTCTTCTTCTTGTTGTTGCCTGTACAACTCCTCATTCTCTTTCTTTTTCTTTTTCTTCTTTCTAATGTGATGGATGACCAAGATCACTATTACTATGACGATAATGATCAGTACTATTGGTATGATAATAAGGAATAATCCCCTGAATCCCCCATTGACAGTCAATGTACCAACATTATTGGTCTGCCCAGCTGTAACGGTCACATCCTTGGTGAGGACGGTTCGGCCGCTGATGCTGACTGTTATGACGTAATTACCAGCAGTTATGTTGTTGAACTCAAACCCACCACTTGCGTTCGTTGTTGTGCTTATGGCGTCAGTGCTATTGCTGAGTATTACAGAAACATTCGCCTCAGCATTTCCTCGCAGGTCATTTACCGTCCCAACGATATTACCAGTTGTTGAACTGCCCACGGTCGCCCCATTACAGGATGTTGTTATCAGAACGGTCGATAACAAAACTACGATCAGGGCGATCATTGCGATCTTCGTAATTCTCATTCGCTTATCCCCAATTATGATCAATATTCGTCTTGGACGCTTAGTCCCGTGGTACATTGTGTCCACGGTATCGAAGGGCCCAATCCAACTGGCGCCTTATCAGGGATTGAATATTAGATCGTTGTGGCCACAAATGAGATCCATCCGCAATCCATCGATCTCAACGAATTCAGAAAGTCCCATACCATAAAATGGTCGCTGATATTATTTACGATATCATTTACAGTTCTCTTTGTTAGTGACCTATGGCTAAGCTCAAAAGCATGTTATTCCGATATCATATATCGACCGCATGACCAACGACCGTGGCCGGCTCATATTTCCAGAGAATGGATCATGGCCTAGGATGAAGGATCACTCAATCAGATGTACCTGCGTCTTTCTTTTCTGGTTCGCCGTCGATGAATGAGCTGGTCTTTATCACGCGCCTGACGGTATCTAACAGAAGAATGTCACCTATTATCAGCAATACTATTGCGATGACCCATGAGTATGATGGATTTAGGCCAGGCGGCGCAACTGCGTACCCCTGGGCGACCAATAGGATCACATATACTGGGAGCATCCTGAATAATAATTTAAGGTCCTTCGCTGCCCATACTGTCAATAGTAGGTATGGTATTGCATAGTACTTCAGGTGCGCCTCTGGGTAAACACAGAGAAAGACGGTGAATATTACCAAGCTGCCTCTCCAGACGTCTAATTTCTTGATATAACAATAAGAATAGGACAAAAATAAAGCGCCTACGGTCGCCAATTGTCCGATCAGCCCAGAGATCGGCACCCCTCCGATGCCAAGAAGATTTATCACGGAGAGGCTCGCAGAGTACCCTCCATCCTGTCCCATCGTGTAGTAGATTGGGAAAGTTATGAATTCTATGGGGCATATAATAAGGAAAGGTATTGCTACCATCAGAGAAACAGCTGCGAACAGCCCTATGCTTATCAATTTTTCGCGTTTAGTTTCCGTCCTTAACCATAGGTATGGAAAAGTAATAACTGGTATGAACTTTGTCCAGAACCCGACCGCGACCATGGCCGCGCCCAGCCGTTCTGCGCGGACCTTGTATAATAGGATGCCTAGCATCGTAATGAATACAACTATCACTTCATCCTCTATACCGAACGTCGAATCCCCTAGGATGAACGGAGAGAACAAACATAGTATCGATACAACGAATGCATAATGCTCATTCCAGCGCTTTAACAGAACATACATCATTATCGCAGTGATCAACGCGAAGAACGAGAAGTATATCTGATACTCCCATCCTGCCCCCCAAAGATCTGGACTGGTACAAAGAGATAATTTATTATTGGCGGAGACTCGCACGGAAGGTCGCGGTATAATATGCCATTATTCAGAATAAGGCTGGAACGTGCTTGGAAATAGCTAAGGTCCGAGTTATTGCCAAAGCTCGATTGTATGATCGAACCAATGCCTATATTACTTGCCAAGATCAACGTACCGTAGACGATAATGGCGAAAACCGTTAGGAATAATATTCGATGTTCCATAAAACGATGGAAGTAAAGCTTGAAAGCGGAGCTTCTACGTTCCTTAACTGGGTCATCTGGTCCCAAGATATCGTTCGAATCTGCCAACGGTCCGCCACCTTTTGTCAGTGATGATCTTTCCTCATCGACATTTTTGAGGCTTGCACTTTATGCACATCGTCATGGCCGCAATTTTGGTCTAGAACGGTATGACATGCATTCGATAAGACCGCCCAATGCGTAATTGATAGTAAATGGTTTCTATCCACCGGCACATCGGTCTTAATCCTCTGGATCATCCGATCTCATGATCAAAGACCATGCTACTATTAGAATGAACCATGCCTGATCTATTCGATCGGTCTAGAGTTGTATCCATCTAAAAAGCATGTTGGATGTATAATCCAATCTCAAAATGGATCGGGAACGAATAAATAATAAGTCTAAGATGCAAGATATGTTGGATTATACATCCAATAGAATGGGGCCATCTGTGGGTTCGGGATATTTAAGCAAGTCTGAATGGCTGGGACATCATACCACCATTCGCTTGTTCGAGCTCTAACTTAGAGGCCATATTGGAGCGGGCATACATGGGCGATGAAAAAGAGCAGAGCTCACTTAGACGGAGCATAAATTGGAGACAAGGTCTGATGATCGGGATGGGCATACCTCTCGCTATCATCCCAACGATAGGTTTTACCGCGTACTACCTTTGGGCTGCATCCATCGTTCTATGGGCGCTGTCCGTTGCGCAGGGTTTCCTGCAGAATATGGCATTCGGTGAGCTTGCAACCACGTTCCCTAATGCCTCAGGTATCCCGGGCTTTACGCAAGAGATATTCCGTTCAAAGAAGGGCAATAAGAAATATGACCGCGGTAAGTTCATTGGTGGGTTCTGTGGCTGGGCATATTGGCTAGTTTGGGCGCCAGGTCTAGCGATATTCATTATTCTTATAGTCTCATATCTGCAGGGGTTGTCACCATCCTTAGCGGCGGTGGATACAACAACACTTAATCTGATAATCGGCCTGATGATACTAGTTGGGCTTGCAGTCGTGTCGTCCCGGGGCCTAAAATATAGCGCCAGGCTAGGATTGATCGTTACAGCATTGACTTTCATTCCACTTCTGATCATTGTAGCTGCACCATTCTTTACAGGCAATTTCCATTTAGCTAACATTACAGGCTCATGGGTCCCATCCAATTGGACCTGGAGCGGGAACAACATCATGCTCATCCTGGGCCTCATGGTCATGGCACAATGGAGCGCATGTTGTTGGGAGGTGGTCGCTGTTTATGGCCCAGAATATAAGAAGCCATCCATCGACCTTCCAAAAGCACTTTTTGCATGCGGCATAGTCTGCTTGGTGATGTATACCTTGATCCAGGTTTCCGTGATCGGCACACTTGGGGTCAATGGCGTTATCAATGAACAGCTATCTCCCCTACTGCCGGTGGCCCAGATGACTTTCGGTACCATTGGCGCAGATATCACGATACTTCTGCTCGTTGGCGCAATGATACTGATGATACAGATCGGCTATTCTGCTGGAGCAAGGGCGCTCCATGCGATGTCATTGGAGGGGAATCTGCCAAAATGGTTCTCCAGAACCAACTCAAAAGGAGAGCCGATGAGGGCTGTGATCGTCACGGGAATATTCAATATGTTCTTGCTATTGATGGGCAACCCGGTCGCGATCCTAGCAGCTTCTGCCATCGGTTATGTGTTCGTTTTCGCAATAGCATTGTTTGCTTACGTGAAAGCAAGAACGTGATATAGACCTCCGTAAATTGGAAAGGCCATACGAAGCTCCCAGAGGCTGGATCTGGGTCGCACTTGCGCTAGGTGTGCTCCAAATACCCTTGCTGCTCGTGGGAGCGGTGTATATCAATAATCTTTCCTACGGCTTGTTACCTACGGTCGTAGGCTTTGGAGTTCTTGCCGCGTTCGTGCCTTTGTGGTTCTATACTCAGTATGAGAATGGTAAGACCAAGATGAAGAAGGAGCAGAGCGAGGCGAGCGCAGAACCTACCTGAACGGGGATGTGCGGGTACGGATATTATACCCGCACATCTATTTTTTTGACTTTACGAGCTAGCGTTAAGCTTATTCGATATTCATTTGATGGGACCATTAGCCATTAACTTATTATATCTCCCTGGTTTACCTTCTTAGACCCCTAACCGTGGTGAGTTAAATTAATGGATCAACTTTCGCACTTCAGAATATCATTCGAATGGCAAATATAATAGCAGGCTCTGGGCAGATAGGAAGAAAAGGTTCGAAGATAGAGGCAGAAACAACAGTGGCATCTTTGATCGGTCCGCAGGATAAGGCGTTCAATGAAGCTAATGGATCCAGCTACATCTCCTTCATGAAATCCATTCTTACCGAATATGTGACAACTAGGGGCGTTGAGGAATGTTTTGTCGTGAAGGGGTATCCTTTCAATTGGCTTAGCACAGTTAATGGAAAGTGCTCTGCAGTGATATTAAGAAAAGACTATCACAAAGGGGAACATTTAGTAGAACCAGAGCTTTTCTTTGAGGTAGGCGTTCTGTCTGGCATTCATGGGGAGCAATACTCCGGGGTCTCTTTCGGGTTCCATTACCTGGATGGGGCGGACGATCATAGTAGCCGATTCATCAATGGTGTACTAGATGACCCTGAACTTATCCGATCCATCCTATCGATCCAAAAGCAACATATATTGAACATAGAGCAAATGGCCGATGGTCAAGCTAAGGACCATGATATTGTCGGACATCACCATGAGCGCCTCAATTGGGATGTTAATTCCCTTATAAGGGCCTCAATAAAAGAAGAAGATATGCCGGTGGACCTCGAGAAAGTACTTTTTGATGGCTTCGACGAGATCCTGCCGGCCTACCGTAAGATCATCGCATTATAGGGGCTAAGTTCAGTCCCGGAGCTTCATTGGCTCTCCACAACATTCGAAGCTACACGCTTCTTTGCAACCGCAGGCCGCAGAAGATTCTTCTCCACATTCATCACATTCTTTGACCACTTTTAGCTCAAGACCGCAGCTCTCGCAAACATACACCTGGTTCATCTTCATCTCATTGCAGATGGTCATCTCATCACCTGTTCAATCTACGTATTCAAAATGTATATAATCAGATTGCTTAGAAACATGGATCGTACACCTGACCTACTTCACCTAATAGGCAGACATTCTTGCCTGAACAAGGCGTCCTGTGCGTCACTCATCAGTGAGCAGTATTGTCGTTTATCGTCAAACTTTAGTTCTAGTCTTCAGGCCATACATTCCGTAGTCCCGAGTTGAGATGATCAATGGTAGATAGTTATGGTCACAGTGTTCATGATGGCAACAGAAAATAAGCAATTGGTTCTACTGCATGTTCGTTAAGAGATCATCCAACATTATGATGTTCTCATTGACAGAATGCTCGCTCGGATATTCACGCTTGCATTGTAGGATGGTTGCTCCCTTACCTAAAATGATATATAAAAATATGACATAGTTATACCTAAATATTGACACCGACGATCATGTAGCATCTTAATCAGGGAGATCATGGGGCGTACTTAATGAAAATCGCTATAGTTGCATGTGAAACTTTCAAAAGGTGCCTTGACGAGCTGATAAAGAATGATGAAGATATCGTTCATGTAGAGTATCTTGAATTCGGACTTCACGAGTACCCAGATGAATTAAGGAGCAAAGTCATAGAAAAGGTGAACTCCCTCAGGGACCAGGTAGATTCGGTATTTCTTGGTTATGGCATTTGCAATTCTCTAAAGGATATCACTATGATGCTTAACTTGCCAACGGTCACGCTTCAGGCAGACGATTGTATAGGCGTAATGATAACAACCAAAGAGTATGATCTCGAAAGAAAGAAATGTGCTGGGACGATGTATCATACACCATATTTTGCTCAAATGGGAAAGGATTGGTTCGAAAGAAAGATGAGAGAAAAAGTCCCGAACTATGAAGAGCTAGGTATAGATCTGGACTGGTATATGGGTAAGCTGTTCGATGGATATTCGCGCGTTCTCTTCATAGATGACGGCCTGCCTGGAATTGACGAATATATAACGATGTCAAAGAAGTTCGCTGACGAAATGAAGCTTAATTTCGATATCCGCTCTGGAACATTGATGATGCTATCGGAAGGCATTGGCAGAGCAAAAGACTCTGCGAGAGCTAGTTCGAAGTAGGGTGCAGCCCATGCTTGTTCTAGCTCAGAAAGGGACCCGTGAACTGCCATACTTTCTAGGCTATACCCCATGCCTTGAATTTTAACTATTATCGCCTTGTCGAATGATAATATATGTCGCTAATCTTTGTCAGGCACAACGGAAATAATAATATCTGATAAAAAAATAGATTAAGTAAAAGGTTTAAGGATCCTTACCTCACTTTAACGGCACATTTATCGTTCCAACCGTTGGATCATTGTAGACCAACGTGAAATTTCCAGTATATGACAAGTCAGCGGGAAGTATGCCAGGAACTGTACTGTTTGCCCAGGGCTAGGTTGTTCCGAGGAGAATTGCATTTGGTCTGTTGCAACTCCTGTACTTTCCACGCCATTGGACAGCATAAGATATGACGCGTTGATCATATATGGAACATTCATTTTGTTCGTGATGCTGATCAGTAGCACACGGTATTGTGTTCCACTTATGTTGGTGTTGTTCCCTGCCGAAGGGTTCGTGATCTTTAATGTACCAGCGACTGGTAAGTTCAGACCCGTAGCATTAAGTGGAGCCGACAATGGTTTTCCAGTGCTGGCATCAAAGGCCTGGAAAATGTTAGATTGTACGTCCCCACATTGTTGAAAGATAAGTGATAAGCCGTGTTTGAAGACGTACTACTGTTAAGTGAGAAAATGTCAGTATGCCCAATTATCATGCTCGTGCCATTATATGCTCCAGCTGTCCAGTTAACAACAGTTCCATTGCTGGATGTCATCTTGACGCTCCCAGTTCCTATCCCTGTAGTATTGCTCTTCTGAGCGAATGCGAAAATGACCACGTTTCCGCTAAAATTACCCAGCGACTTAGCTGTTACGCTAAGATTGTATGGATTGTTCAACTTATATGCATAACCGCTGGCGCCAGAACCATCATAGTTGGCCGACAAGGATACCTTCGTATCAGAAGAATTCAACCCGGTTGGATCCTTCACAGTAAAACTTAGACTGCTCGTCGTATTGGAACCATTGCCGCCGTTCCCGCCATTGCTGCTCTGGGACACATTGGCCTGGTTCGATCCGCTCATCATGACCCCCGCAGTGACCGCCACGACCAGGACTGCTACGACGATCACTATCAATGCTATCATTTTTCCTTTCACTATGCTCCCTCTATATGACGGAACTATTAGTTTGTAGCAACAAGTATAAATCATTGATGAGCATCAGGCATTTGATTCCGTCATCAATCATTATCTTTCGATCATATGGGGAAAGATCGCATTATTCTCGGGCCCCTTAGAAACGAAACTGACTTATCTTACCGAGTGAATAGGGTATACGGAGACTTGGGATATGTGGGCAGAATTGGTCGATTCAATAGTAACGACATGTTCGTCCATGGACCTAGAATCGTTCAAGGAAGCGATAGCTGGGTCATTTCGCTGGCTAGCATCCTTGGCAGGACTGGTCGTAATAGTGGTGATCGGGGCAATGGCGTCAGTGCTCATGCCACCTAAAGCAAAAAGGTAGAACCTCCAATTTTATTTCTGAATTTTATAAATTATTGTTGAATGCTGTGTGACCGCGAGACGTCATTAGGGCGTTTATTCTTAGGCCAAGATATGACATATTGATTTTGAATAACATATCTGACGACCTTAGACCTGATCATGTCTTCGCAATTCAAGAGGACCAGTGCATTCCATCGATCAGAAGATCGGCGGATGTATCGTGAAGTCGCCCTGGCGAAGAATAAAGCCTAGCCAGAAAGAGCTGGGAAGTTCATAAAACAGACGCTTATAATTATCATGATAATTATAACTTTGATCATTGTAAAAAAATAAAAAATAAAAGAAAGAGTGTTTATCTCTTCTTGGTCATCGCATATCCAGCAATGCAAACCACGCATGCTGCGAGCAGTACGATCAGCAGTGCTCCACCGCTTGACCCTGACGATCCCGCAGACTGGAAAGATGACACGGTACCAGACCAACTATTTCCGATCCCTCCGAATATACCAGAAAGACTGGAAGAGAAGCCGCTCCATGCCCTTCCCAGATCCTGAGTTACACCATGCCATCCTGGCCAATGCAAACCAGAACTACCGTTGCTTGAGGTTACGTTCGTCGCAGAAGTTCCAGGGCCAGTTGAACCCGACCCGCCAGTTGTACCTGACGCGCCAGTTGTACCTGACACTGTCGACGCTGCTTTAACGGTCAACGTATAGTTCTGATATACATCTGCTCCATTAGATGCGACCCCAACTATCTCAACGTTATACTTTCCAGCGTTAGTAGGCGTTCCGGAAATTGTACCGGTTGTCCCACCGATATTGAGGAAAGTTGCGTTCGAGGTCATTTTGTAGGTGCATGTCTCAGTCGCCGCAGGCGTATACGAATATGCTACGCCTACACTAGCTGATGTCACAGGCGTTGATGTTATGCCCAATGTGGTCGTTGAGCCTGATGTGCCCGTTGACCCGATGGTGACATCTGGATAGTTCAGCGTTCCACCTGTGTATGGGTAGCCTGGTGTGCCAGTGAGCACCATCGAGGTGATCGCTTGCCCGCCGTTAGCCCATATCGCATCCTCACCTGCTGTGTATCTTACCAATGGGTAGTTGAGATTGTATCCTAGCTCTCCCCAAAATAGCGGCTTCCCTGCGGCTGCAGCCCATTGCTGCGCCGAGCTAAAGCTTCCTGCGTCGGAGGAAGAGCCATAGTAATGGACCTCGCAGATCTCGAAGCCTACATCTCCAGTGGCAAGATCAAAGTCGGCCTGATTCCAGCCGAACATAGTATCTTCTTCCGCAACACCCATTGTTCTCGGGTGAGTTGAAGCACCAGCAGTATCTGTAGCTACGTCACACGCCCATGTGTGGAAAGCATCGACACCGCCGTTCGTGCTCCAATAGTCACTATAGACGACATTACAGTCCGGCTCGTTGAACATGTCATACCAGCCAAGACCTACATAGTTCTGCAGATCGGACATAACGCCCGTGCAGTACGATATGTAGTTGTTGTATGCCGATGATCCAGGAGAGAACACAGTGCCTGAACCACCGAACTGGAATGCTGGATATTCTTGAGAGCCTGCTAGCGATAGGACGACCCATACGCCTTCATGTGCAGCCTCAGTAAGCATGATATCTAACATTGACACGTATGCTGCCTGGTTATCTTCCCATGCATCGTATTGTATACTGGTACCCCAGGAATCAGCTGCTCCTAGGCGGACCAGATTGCAGCCATAATACCTCAGTAGTGAGAAGTATTGCTGCCAGAACACCGTAGCATTGGAATTTTGAGATATTACTCCCAGGCTCGATGTATCGGGACCGTTGAATACCGAGTTCATACCCGCGTACTGGGTCTCTCCATCCACATAAGCAAGGATCGAGTACGCCAGAACAGTATCGTCAACAACACCGAACAGATGATAATCAGGCACAGAGCCATCGACCGTTATGTTCGCCCCGGATACAGATATCCGGCCATAGGTCGCGGCGGCGGCTGAAGCAGTCGAGGCACCCCCGATTAGGGTAACCCCCGGCAATAGCAAAGCTAGCGCCGATAGCACTATCGCTATCTTTAGGATATGTCTACGTATTATATACATCCCCTCTATATTTTTTGGCCCATCTTAGGGGCCGGTTGGCCACCGAAGCGAGGGTAGTTCTTATTTTGGACGTGGTTCTCGAAAATGAAAAATTCAAAACCATATCATAATGCATGATCATCTGGCATAACCCAGCGGTCATTCCCGCCATAGATCATATTATCATCGAGCAAAATCAGATCCAAGAAGTGAACTGCCCCGCTCTCGTGCGAGACTTCTTTTTCCATCCATTTGGCTTGCTATACCTTCACCAGAGCCAGAAGTGATCGGTCATCCACAACATGGGCTGGGGCCTTCCGACCGTACATTCCATGACCATCTCAAGGATCATGAGCACTATGTGTTCCACTGAGCATCCATATGCTCATTCTCATTTCCACAGATAGCTCAGGAGGACCTCCAGCATGAACAAATTAAAGATATAATGGAATGGATCGAATGAATTGGATGACCGCACAACTAACAGTCAGTCGAATCCATCTTCAGTTCGTCATGCTGCCCATATAGAAATTTGAATTGCAGGCCTACAGACCTATTCGCAAATATCTGACATTCATATTTGATAAATTTTTGACATTAATAGTAGGCACATGAAGAGACATACATCCGGGGACAGGATTCATGGGCTATCCGGAAAACATCTTGGACATGTTCTATATCCCGAATCTAAGGCATCATAAAGCGTAAAGAACCCAAGACGGTCTTTCTCCGACACAGTGTCCAAGGATACACACTCTGCTCTATGAACGATCATGGAAGCAGGGTCCTTATTTACTATGAACCTCGGGAGCGGGCTTTCTACTCGTGGCTCGGTTGGAAAATTAAGGTCGATACTAATATCCATCTCCCCTTCGTGCGTCAATATATCTGCAACATTTACTTTGGCCATAGAAGATAATACGGATGATCCTAGCATTTGTTCAGGTGAGGGGACTGCTATCCCTGAAAGGCGAGATGCGACCCTTTCAGCTACCCAGCTTACTATAGTATTGACAACTGACTTCGGAAGTTTCCAGGGTAGGTTTATATTAAGATCGACATTCTCTACCTTTCCTTTCAATTCGCCATTCTCTCCTATGTAAAGGTGGACAACGACATCCTTTATTCTTAGGTCCAGATCGCTATTCCATTTGAAGATGTCAACATCCTGCGTAGGGGCATCGGTGGATACTTTCTTCCGTTCCAGCCATTCTAGAAAGACCTTCATTCGCGTCCTGAATGACCCAGACATGACCTTCATCCTTGGGGAGGCGTAGGCATGAATGCTTACTGGACAATCAACGACCCCGATCCTTGAGCCGTCGATGACTTTGATCGTTGGCCGCCCGAACGTTATCTCCGCTCCGTAATCTACCCATGATCTATCCACCCTAACTTTTCCGTGCTTTGAACCAAAAGTACTGACCAGATCAAAGATGGATATCATGACATCTGTAAAGGACCGATGGTCTGCAAAATGCATCTGTCCCGATTCATTGAAACAATGAGGTATCTTATCCCATGATGCTTGCAGGAACCTGTTCACTGTCGCCTCAGAGATTGAGATAGAAAGACCGTGCCCTGCTACAGGCCCGCCCCTCTGACATTTACGCTCAGCCTTTGTACCTTGTATGTCAAGGGCAACGACCATTGACCCATTCTCTAGCCTTACGCAACCTGGACCGATAATTTGTATTATATCTGATGGTGAGATTGCATTCTGATCACCATCTTTCCCATCCTTACATGGCGCTGCGAGTTTGAAGGATGAACTTTTTAACGATGAACTTTCCATCATGCTGGGAACCATGTTCAAAGGGATCTTTATGTCCTTTACCTGAGATAATAGGTCGGACCTGACAGCGGCCGATATGCTGTCTCCAAGTAAACGTGTCATCAGAGCTGGTAATCTCATCTCATCCCCAAAAGATATCCTTCCGAGCTTCAGGTCCCTGACATTAAAATGGATGCTTTGGCCATCTTCGCTCACGTCGGGTGACCCGATGACCGTGGAACTGACCCTCACATTGGTCGGTAAACCTAGTATCTTTAATTTGGCCCGGATCTCCACTGTCGCTGACATCACATTATCATTGAGGATCTTG
Organism: Methanomassiliicoccaceae archaeon; assembly: GCA_963726655.1. Lineage (GTDB taxonomy): Archaea > Thermoplasmatota > Thermoplasmata > Methanomassiliicoccales > Methanomassiliicoccaceae > CAVSDP01. Next base: position 29,795 of record CAVSDP010000044.1, on the reverse strand, counting down.
ATCATCGGCGGGTCTGTGATAGAAACTTCATATCGTAACGCTGCTGTATCGTCAGAAATGTCCAACATTTTTCCCTTGATATTATTTGGGATGGTCGAAGAATAGAATGCTGCTGCTATTGCTCTATTAATGAATTGCTCATTTGCTCGTATCGAGATGTCATGGCCCTCGACACCATGTCCTTGGTACCCTTCCCTTACGTCGGTCATTGGGAGTGAGCTTCGACCCGAGATGCTATTTTGATCCATATGATTAATGGACGTGTTAGCAAGATCATTATAACGATATTGCCTCTTGGTCGTCATATTTCCGTATGTTCGCGATGCCTACGACGCTCCGTTGGTATGTTTTTTAAGGATGACCTCAATAGTATTTGACCCGTGACGACCGGGAAGAGCCATGAGATACAAAGGCCATATGATGTGCCAGCTCATCTATCGGCATTACTTGCTATGATCCAGATCGAGGAAATAACTAGAGACATGTACCTAGATCTCAGCCGACAGTTTAGAAGAAAAGAACGGAAGGACCATAATGGCAGACCTTTCACGAGATGAGCAAGAGCATGTGAATGAAATAGCAACACAGATCGTCAGGCTTGCTGGGAAGGAGGATATCTCTAAGATAACCCCTATGACAGAGATACCTCGGCCCCATTATATCTGAGAAAAAAAATGAGGGGAACTTATCGGTTAACGGTAGCCAAAAGTATGACGAGATATCCGCTATAAAGCATATGTCCAAAATAGAATGTTTGACCATCGATGCCATGATGGGCCTGGTAGACCGGACCAATGACGATATTCTTAGAACTTCAATATAACGGATGATCGATCGCAATATTCAACATAGAAGGATATTGGAAGATAATCTAGAATATCTTCGAAAGGGTAAGACTCTGTATGGATATGTGCCTATATCCCCCTTCAATGAATGAACCATCTGTGCCATCTGGTCGTGACTTCCCATTTCCCCGGCTACCTGCACGACGATTGCTGATAGGAAGAAGATGCAATGAAAAGTAGAATCGTTCTCCGACCGATAGTATAACTATTCTCTTCCCAACTAGCGTATGGGCCTTTTCGATCACATTGTAAAAAAAGGTGAAAGTAAAGGGTTTGGAAGGTTTTTCTCTCGTTCCGCTTAGAGATCGTAGTTCTTCGGGTTGAAAGCTGGAACGTTCTTGTATTCCTTCAGGCACATGTCGACGAACTTGGACTCTTCGTCAGGCAGGGACTTGAGCTCGGTCAACACGTGGTTGAGAGCGTCCTTTTCTGCCTTGTTGAGCTTCAGCTTGCCTTTCATGTTGGACTCCTGAACAAGCTCAGCAGCCTTGATACCTGCGGCCTTGGACCTTAGGTAGTAGCTGTCACCGTTCGCAGTGATTGCCTCGCCGATTCTGTAAGCGTTGTCGTAGGCTAGGATGAATCCTTCTGGGCTCCTGAACCTGTCAGCAGCGACATATAGATCCTTAGGACCTTGTCCTGCTTCAGCTGCTTCGCAGCGTTCATGAGTGCAGCTTCGTAGCCAATTACGCCGAGCCAGCACTGTACGGATGAGCCACCGAACTCAGGGTGATATTCGACCGACTCATTGGACCACAGATCTGCGGTCTGAGCGATCAAGTTACCCATAAGGTCGCAGTGTGCGTCCTGGGCGCCTTTTCCTTCCTGAGCGGATGGGCGTCCAGATATTGACTTCAGGATCGGGCCTTCGTAGCCACAGTCCTTGTCAGGTCCAGTTGCACCACATTCGATAGCAACTAGGGTCCTTGCGGATGCGATAGCTCTTGTTACAGCTGAGAATGTCCTCGGGATATCCTTATCCAGATAGCCGCCGGCCATGAACATGGAGGTGTTCGCACCAGCACAGTTCGTGTCTCCGCCTGGGACGATCTTGTTCTTCTTGGCGACCTCTACGATCTGGGGCCACAGCCATTCCATATCCAATGACCCAAGGTAACCGATACCGAAGAGCCATCCCTTTATGTCTTGCCTAGCAACACAGTAGTCGGCTATCTCCTTGCCACCGACGGATTCGATGGATATTACATCTGCCCCGTTCTCTGCAGCGACTTCAAGCTGCTCGATGACTTTCTCAGGGTAGCTGTGTGACTTGTCCATTCCGAACCTTAAGCCATGCTCGCCCTCTCTTGGGTCAGCAACGGTGTGGCGGATAGCGCAAGAAATACCGTACTCATCGTGGAACTTTTGCAATACGGCTTTCTGGCCTTGAACGACTGGCTTTGCGAACTTTGCTGGGTTGTTACCCATCTGAGAGATCCATTCGTTCTCAAGCTCGACTGCCGGGAAACCGACTGTCACGGCTCTGTTCATTATATCCTTGGCGATGTAGTCAACGTATTCGCGCCTTAGGGTCTCAGGGTCCTTCTCGGATCCAGGCCTTGGGGCGAAGTTTATCTCAGGGACGACCTGACCGGCACCGACCTTTAGTCCAAGACCATAGGACAGTGGGTACTTGGCGTCACCGAACACTAGATCATCAGCGGACTTATATTCCATTTTTGTGAATTTCTTTGTTGCCATTTTTGTCACCTCGTTTAGTCCTTCTTTGCTAGGATGGTATCCCACTGCTCGCGGATCTTCTTCCAGTTCCATCCATCAACGGCCTTGCCAACGAGGGTTGGTCCCTGGGCTGCCTTCTGAGCATATACACCCAATGGGTATGATTCAACGTAGGACCTGTTCACTGCACCGCCAGCGCAGATGAACGGAAGTTCAATGCCCTGAGCAACGAGCTTGTTCGCGATCTTTGGGAAAGCGGACATTGTTGTGGTCATGAGGGCTGTGCCACTTACTGCAAGGGGCTTGTGATCAACGACAGCTTTCACAACTGTGTCCACAGGTACATCACGGCCAAGGTCGATTACGCCATATCCGTTTGATTTCAGAAGGACTGCGGCAATGTTCTTACCGATATCGTGGGGGTCTCCTTCAGCAGCATGCATTACAAGGACTCCCTTAACCTTCCTCTCACCGGTCAGGCTCTTCTCGGCCAGCTTTATCCCCTTATCCATGGCATCGGCAGCTACCATCACATGCGGTAGATAGTATATTCCGCGGCCATACAATTCTGAGACTACATCCATGCCCTTCAGAAGACCGCCCTCGATTACTTCCTCGGGTTTTATGGTCTTTAAAGCGGCTGTGACATCTTCCTCTATGACCTTGTACTTCAGGTACAGGACATCTTCAGCTATCTTTTTCAGAAGCGGATCCTTAGGCAGCATCTTTGCAGCTATGGTCTCCGGCTTCTCCTTAGACTCGACCGCGATATCATATCGGGTCAAAATCTTGTCAGCATTTATGCCATCGAAGTCTAGCGACATATTTACTCAAGTCTCCTCTATTCTGCGCTTTCGCATTTTCACACGAAAGTGCACGACCTGCATATTTTAGACATCGTATATGAGTGTATTGGAAAGATTATAAGATAATATAAATTATATATCATTCAGAATAATATCCTAGCTTCCGCTAGTCGGTTTTTTGATCGTTGAATGAGGGACCGACCTTTTGCTCGCTTTAGGCCTGCCCGTCTACTCTGTAAAACTTTTACTAATGTTAAAAGTCGTCCTATATGCATTTAAACATTACCTCCGGTTGTAAGATATCATTCTACAATAATATAATCCTAAAAGCCTTACTCGTTTGCCTACTGGCAGGTGCTATTTTTTGTGTGAGATACGAGAATTTCATTCCGTAAGTTTGTGATCGGGTAAGGATCATATCGTTCAAACGGAAAATTAGTTACTTCGGTTACTTTTTTTACCGATCGAGGGAATTCACGCAGATCGATCCTATAACGGAGGATCCTCGCCCGAGAAAAAGGCCATAATTATCTGATATGTAATTATTGTATAATAATTATTTATGTGATTATTATCTTTAATTACCCCGCTCGAGGAGCGAGGATTATCGTCCGATCCATGTAACTAGCCTCATGTCGAGGGGGTATGAATTGGTCGCTTGTACCCAAGCTTTGTTCCCGGTCGAACCTGCTAATGCGATCTTTGAGAACAGATGAAAAATGCCTTTTCCTGCAGTCTTCGTATCCGCTAACGGGTCGATAATGATCGCTTAGGCAAAACCACTAAGGAGACTTGGCCAAAAGCTCTATGCTTTCGTATTGTCGAATGCTCTCCTTAAGTCTCACTATTGAGCAGCTCGACTTTTAAGCTCTTCTAACTAATTGATCAATGTATCAGTCCTGTCGTAAAATACTGTGTCATAAATACGTGTCAAAATAAGCGAAAAAACCTATATGTCCAGGCGTATTGCCACCTATGGACAATACGATCCTGGTCGGCCTCCTGGCCGGATTCTTAACAACGATCGGTTACATTCCTCAGCTTATACGGGGGTATAGAACCAAACGAATGAGCGATGTATCATTGTTCATGCCAATATTATTGAGCGTTGGCATGACGCTTTGGATGATATATGGTATTATAATATCGGACCTTCCAATAATACTATGGAACGCCATATCGGTCATCTTGAACCTTGGGATGATAGGCCTAACTATTAAATACAAACATATGAATAAAAAAGAATGTGTGACCAAAGAACGTTCTGTAACGCCATCAAGAGTAAGATGTCGAACCTCTTCATTCGTCTGATATTCTCATAGTGAACTACCCCACTCTTTCGGGCGGGGCAGTTCTTCCTTGTTCGATACCATTTACTTATGGACTTTTCTGGTATCTTTCGGACCTTTTGAAATTGTAGATACCTCTTTTTTCTTTACATGTCTGCTCATCCCTACCTTGCCTTTAGTAGGACTGGCTCTGGCCTTTGCTTTTCCTTTAGTTGTTTTACTAGCATGCGGAGAAGGCGCGGGCTTAACGATCTCTTCATTTTCTTCTCGATCCTGCTTCCGATTATGCAAGCTATCCTTGTGCACATCTTTATCCATCTCTGAGGTCAGGATAATGGTGGTCCTTTGTGGCATGCCTCCATATTCCATGACCGGCACTTTTGCGGACTTGTGGGCTTTTAAAATAAAATCCTTCATGAACTGAAGGTCCTCAACGCTGACATCTTCTGGGAATACCACGGAGAAAGAATGGATCTCCTCTATCGTATCAAACCAGTATCCGACCTCTCCTTTATTCAAAAGAGATATAAAACGCTCGGAGCCTTTCTTCCTGGAGCTAAGTTCTATCAACCGCTCCTCCCACATATCCCCTGACTTTATTAGCGCTGTTTCAACGCCCAGTACTTTCCACATGCCAGCCCATTACACTGTTGGGATAGATAATGTTTCGTTAAGTATAATTTCCCCGGTCCTCTAGGACCCTTGCAGCCAATATCTTCGCATAATCAAAATCATCGTGGACCAGAATGTCCTTTATCGTTGATACACTGGCACGTTTCATTATCAGGTTCGTATAGACGCCAGCATTATCGATATCCCCGATCATAACTACTCCTACAAGGGCCCCGTCCCTGATGACCACTTTACGATATTTGTCATGCTCTTTGTCCATGAACGTCAGTATTTCTAACCCATCACCTTCGTTCTGACGGCAAAGACCTGCACTTATACAAGGCAGCCCAAAGAACTCAGCTGAGTTCATTCCTATCCCGCCCGGATATTCAACGGATTGGCCAGACATGTTCAGGCCAGCTATGCGCCCCTGTTCCATTGCGTTTGGCCAAATAGCATGAACAAAACAACCATCACTTAAAAGGTCTTTACCTTCCGCAACATCCCCAGCAGCATAGATGTTCGGGTCGGAGGTTCTCATATGCACATCCACTATGATCCCATAATCGACCTTGATACCTGCCGATTCTGCCAATCCTATGTTCGGACGAACGCCTTTCGCCGATATAACGATCTCACAAGGGAGAACTGTTCCATCTGCTAATCTGACACCTGTAACATGATCCTCCCCCACTATCGCAGATATCTTTGCACCTAGTATGACCTTTATCCCTTGCTCCATAACCCTCTGGCGGACGATCTCAGCGCCAGTATGGTCCATGGTCTGAGATAATAATTGATGGGAAGATACCACTACAGTTACATCCATGCCTATCGAATGAAGTGCGTCTGCTGATTTCATCCCTACAAGACCGCCGCCAAGAATGACCGCCCTCTTACCTAGACGTGCCTCGCTTGCGATAGCTTTTGCTTCCTGTACGGTCCTTAGTACATGAACACCACATTTGTCATGCCCCTCTATATCGTAGTGTACTGGTGATGCTCCTGTAGCTAGGAGCAGCTTGCCATAGCACAATTGTGTTCCATCTTCTAGCTTGACCATCTTTTCTGAAGGTGCTATGGATATGACCTTTTGTCCTAGGAAAGGGACCGCATTCATCTTTTCATAATAATCTGGAGGCCGGAATAATAGACCTCTTTCTTCTACATGACCTGCTATAAGGCGAGGATCAAGCATCTGCAATATGCTGGCATCCCCTCGTCCGAGATAATAGCCACTGAGCAGTTCTTATCTCTCTGACGTATGGCATCGCATCCGCCTATCCCAGCAGCGCTATTGCCTATGATGATATGGTCAAAATATTCCAACCGCTTCACCCTTCGATAACAGCACTTGATGACGGCTCTTTGATAGGATCGACTTCTTCCCACTGGATAATCATGGCACCTGATCTACAGGCTTCGACACAGGCTGGTGTAACACGGTCAGTGCACATATCGCATTTCACTATAACATGCGACTCCAAGTCCCTCTTGATAGCACCATACGGGCAAGACATTATGCACATCCAACAACCAACGCATTTCTCAGCATCGTGTCTTACTATTCCATCGTCCCCTTTGACCAATGCTCCAGACATGCATGCGATGACACATTGCGGCTCCGTGCAATGATGACAGCGTACTGGGTATGGTTTCCCCCTGACCCTTCTACCATCGCTATGTTCAGACGCAGGTCCGAACTCCACTTTTATTCGCGGGAGGAGCTTTTCTTTACGTGCTTCAAGACGCCCAAGCCCCTTAGCTGGAGAATGCTCTTGAGCACATGCTTTCTCGCATGATTTGCAACCAATGCATCGATCCAGCATGATGACGATCTTCTTCATTGTGGCGCCTCACCGCTAATTATCCTTCTTTTATCCGCACATGCTAGAACGATGTATAAATAACTAATTTAAAATTCGAGGAATAATCATGTTAATTTTTCGAAAACCGTCAATGAAATGATATTTCTCGTTGATTAATGGAGATAAATCGTAGAATTATCACGAATGATCGGACAATTAACGGGAAATTGAATAAGAAAATGCCTAAATATGGTCATGCACTTGCTGATGCTGGTGGAAAATGTCCGTTGCTCTTCCCCAACATCGTCATTGCGTTCACTGTAGCGCACCCATACCAGAAGATCAAATATACTGCTCTGAGGAGTGCAAGAACGCGCATGAAGGTAGAAAAAAGAAGAGCGATCGCAAGTTGATGGTATTCTATATAGTAGCGATGGTCGCGATCACGCTTATCTGGGTGTTCGCATTCGTAATAAAGTGAACTTCTCTACCCTTGCTGATAGGGCTTTCTGCATTAGTTCTGATAGGATAAACGCTAAGCCCCTTGAACGATACATTTCATTGGTCCATTAGTTGGGTAGCTGCTCCGGCACTCGTTTTCGAACGCAATATATAATTAAACCATGTTCATGCCTACCATGGTGAAAGATACGACGACATTAGGAACAGCGCTCGAAGATATGGACAATGAACTGGAAAGCATGCTAGATATGATATCTGAATCTCTGGATCTTCTTGAGAAGGGAGAGAAAGATGAAGCTATGGATGTCCTTGCTAAACTAGAGAATGCAATGTTAGATTTCTTGGATTATGAAGAGGCCGATGAGGAAGAGACGGAAGAGAACCCCAAAAACAAGAAGAGCGAAATAACTGTAAAGGCTGCGCCTTCCAAGAAACCCCAGACAACAAAGGCATCAGGAGCTGGTGCAAAAAAGACCACAAATAAGAAAAAGTGATCTTTTTTCTTATCCAGTATCTAATTTTCTTCTCAAAACCGCAGGCTTAGGAATTTTTTCATTTTTTTATCATTATCGTGCGTTGTTCACCCAATATTGCGGTATCTGTATCATTTTTTAGGAAAGAATAACAAACCATATTTTTGATTTTCTGAGATAGTATGTGAAATGCGCATAAAGAAAGATACTCCGCCAGGCGCTCGAGGTGAGATACTTGGCAAAAGGCGGAAAGAAGAATAGCGCCGAGGCACCGAAGAATGATAACTGAGCATGATGCTTAGTTAGCTACTTTGATATTGGGATCTCACATCGGGTCGGCATTATCCCCGATGCTGGCTAATTCCATCTTTTATTCTTCCATGTAATGTATGCCCAGCGTGGAAGGCATCGCTTATATGATAAATATCATGAACCGATACACTTTTTATCTTGAGATCAACAGCCTGACTCGGCTGCCTATTCCTCTAACTAAAGTGCCACACGCCATTTCATAAGTCAGGATCGTCCCTATCATCTCGCTTTCGCAAAGGACCTCCGCTAGCATGAAGTGAACTACCCCGCCCTTGCATGCGGGACTTCTTGCTTCAACCAGGCGGCTTGCGGGCCGTGAGCTGACGGCTGTGGAGGTCGCTTGTCCAGTGCATATTTCATGGTTTATTATATCTAATGCACCATGATCATCCATCCATGCTCGTTCTGGCTCGCCCTCATCCCCCGCTGGCGCAGGGGAATTTTTCGCTCGCATAAGTTAAATACCGTGACATTTAGTCCGGTTATAATGGATGTAATAGGCGTTGGAGCGCTAAATGTAGACCTATTATACAAGGTGACCTCGCTCGATTTAGCCGGCCAGAAGTTCGAGAGCGGCGGCGAGGTTTTTGGGGACGATAACAGTTTCAAGAACGTCCTTGATATTCTTGATAATGGAGGCGGGCTCGTATGTCAAAGTGGCGGAGGGTCAGCAGCCAACACAATTTACGCACTGGCTAGAATGGGATATCAAACTGGCTATCTGGGCGTTATTGGCAAGGACGAGTACGGGGACTTTCTGCTAAAATCTCTGCCAGGGGTAGATATAAAACATATAAAACGGTACAAACGCTCAGGGATGTGCATTTCACTTCTTAAGGAAAAGGATAGGTCCCTTATCGTCCTGCCTAATTCCAACGATATGTTCTCATACACCGAAGATGACATTTCATACCTGAACTCCGCACGGTTCATCCATATGACCTCGTTCGTCGGGGACCTTGCGTTCGAGGCTCAGAAAAGACTTTTTGGGATGATCGATGAGGGTGTAGATGTGTCGTTCTCGCCTGGTGAGCTTTATGCCAGAAGAGGACTTAAAAGTGTTAGGAATATGATCGCACGCTCTCGACTTTTGTTCGTTAACGAACGAGAACTTATGCTTCTCACGGGAAAAACCGGAATAGATGGATGCAGGGTACTATTGGATATAGGACCCAAAGTGATAATATGCACTTCCGGGGAGGAAGGTTCTTTAATACTTTCAAAGAACGAGGAGCTGCTGATCGCCACCAAAGAGGACCGTAGTCGTTGATAAGACCGGTGCAGGCGATGTCTATGCTGCTGGATTTTTGGCAGGGTATCTTGACGGTAGTACACTCGAACAGTGTGGGCGTATGGCCTCGACCGTGGCGGCCCTTAGCATAGCATCGTTCGGTCGTGATGGATATCCCGATAAGCGTTTCATGAAGACCTTCGAGAAGGGGCTGAGCTAATGCTTAGGCTGGGATGGTTCTCTACTGGGAGGGACAAAGCAGCACGGAACCTTCTCTCGACAGTGATGCAGAAGAAAGAAGAGGGCTTCTTTGACGTTGATATCCCGTTCGTTTTCTCCAATTGGGAACAAGGAGAAGAACCAGAGGACCAGGACCATTCAGAAAGAGAGCGATTCTTCGATCTTGTAAGATCATATGATATACCATTGGTCGCCTGCTCCTGGAAACGGTTCGAACCACGAATGAGGAAAGAAAGACGGGCCGATTGGAGACTTGCTTATGGCCAGGCAATGCGAAGCGCCTTGTCGGGGTATCCGTTCGATGTCGGGGTCCTTGCCGGCTATATGCTATGGATGGATGATGAGACCTGCTCGACCTATGACCTTATTAATCTGCATCCTGCTCTTCCTAGTGGCCCTAAAGGTACTTGGCAAGAAGTGATATGGCAGTTGATCGAGAAAAAAGCGGATAAACAAGGCGCCATGTTCCATTTATGTACAAAGGAATGGGATCGGGGCCCAGCATTAACATATTGCTCTTTTGATATCAGGGGAGCTGTATATGATAGACTATGGTCAGATCTCGATTCAAGAGCAGGAAGAATGAGCATGGACGTCATAAAAAGAGAAATGGGTGAGTCGGAGCCCCTTTTCCGCCGGATACGTCAGGACGGAGAGGTACGTGAGATCCCACTTCTAACATATACGATCAAACTGCTAGCTGATCGAACTGTCAAGATAGAGAATAAAGAACTGTTCCAAGAAGGCCATAGACTGGACCATGCCTACGATCTAACAAAAGAAGTAGATCAAGTGGTCAAGTGCGGCGAGCTGAGAGGGAATTACGATGGATTTTGATGGACTTGAGGATACCTTGGCAGGAGGATGGCGCCAATTCATCAGCGATGGCGAGGGCCCCATCGCAAAGAATGATAATGCGTATGAGCTGTGCAAACAGTTCATAAAAGATGGCGGTTCATTCTTCAGGGTCATAAGCAGGTATGATGATATCTTGGCTGATATCCTGCAGCGTCCAAACTATAAAGCTGGGGACACTTTGAAGCTAATACTCCCCTTCCTTAAAGCGGCAGGCGCGACCGACACGAACATGGTGGAATACTCTAGGAACAATATCCTGACCGTACCTGGGGCCAAGAAGACAATGCGCTTTGTCCAAGAGTTCATGTCCCCATTCATTGTTTCCACATCATATGAGCACTACATCAGCGCCCTTTGTGACGCCATCGATTTCCCGATGGAGAACACGTACTGCACAGCGCTGGACATGGATGCGATAAAGATCGACGACTGGGAAACGGACATACTCATACAGCTCGCAGAAGAGATCGCTAGAATTGAGCCGATGAATATACCAGAAGGCGCTAGGTCGATCGATGAGTTCTCTGCCAATGACCAAGCATCTATCAAACGTCTCGATGACATTTTCTGGGAAGAGATGACAGACCTCTCATCATACCAGCTCATCCTAGAGGTCAACCCTGTCGGAGGAGAGGAGAAAGCATCTGCGGTCTTTGACATAAGGCGAAGGACCGGTATTGGGCTCGAGGACACAATGTACTTGGGGGATAGCATCACGGACGTGCAAGCACTACAGCTTGTCAAGGAAGGAGGAGGGCTCAGCATAGCATTCAATGGCAATGAGTATGCGATCAGAGAAGCTGATATAGCCGTGATCTCGGAGGATACAATAGTGACCTCGATCTTGGCAGAAACCTTTCACAGGGCTGGAATAGAGGGCATAAACACTCTTCTCGACGATTGGTCGATGAGTACGATCAAACGATCTGGATTCGTCAATGAATATCTTGCTAAGGAGTTCGAAAGAGTGTTCCCGGACCAACTGCCCATACTAGCTAGGGTAACCCCACAGAACATGGAAGAGCTAACTGTTAAAAGCAAAGAACATGTCGCAGTAACCTTCGTGGGGAGATCATAGGGGCGCTTGGGTAGTCACTTGAGCGCTTCTTCCACAGCTTGCCCCATAATTTCTGCCAGCTTTTGCCATTCTTCTTCCTTGATATCGGGGAACACATATCTGGTGCAGCTCTCGCAGGGTCCAAGAGGACGAGAGACCGCATCGTCCAGGGTTACCGAGGACCTTGGTGCCATGCCTGCCTCCGTAAGAACGATATCTACACACTTGTTCTTGCACCCATTGATGGCGATAGGTCCTCTTGTATCACCAGCGCTCATGCTCAATAGGATAGGCGCTGCTTCTACAGTACAAGCGGAGAATTGAAGGATCCGATCAAAATATTTTTTAGAGAATATCTCAATGGCCTTTTCAAGAATAACGGAACGTTCGCCGTTGGCGCCACAGACCACTACCATTGCTCTCATGCTTTGAGCCCCTTTAGCGCCGTACGGATCTCATTCTCTACAGCCTGAATGGCTTTCTCATCGACGATCGGATATCTACTTAGGACGACTACATGTGCAGGAGCGATGCCCAATCTAATGATCCCCTGGGACCCGCAGCATCCATCACAGCCTTCGACGACAAGAGTAGTTTCAGGAGCGAGCGATGATATCTCTTTCTTGTACCTCGCCAACCCTGCACCTGCTGGGCACGGTGATATGACCCTGATGTCCTCGCTCTCGGTCATATTTCTCAATGCCTTTCTCATAGCACGCGCTGAGGGGGAATATCCAGCGCACATCACCACATCGATCGTCGTCATGTCTTCGCCTCAAAGTATAGCTTTGGCTTCCCGATCGCGGTGATCTTCAGGTTCAGCTCTAACAAAAGGTTCGACCCCCATCCCGCATCAAGCCTTGTCTCTTTCCGGTGTTCTTCTACGACAATATCTATAGCATCGGCACCAGCTGCCTGAGCACGTTCTATGACTGAAATAGAGCCCTCCTCTTTAGCACAATTGACCGCCTCTGTAATGGTCTCGAACTCCTTTTTCTCCTTTCAGACCATATACCGTGCATGGGGGGTTCTCCATTGTTCCAAGCCCTTTTTTAGGCTTAATAAGAACATCCATACTTTCCATTACATTACCGCTTATAGCTCCGGCCGCGTTTCCTACCTCTGAGTTCTTAGGTATCACTAAACGTGTGTGGAATATATCTGCTACACCTGGTAGGTATGCACTTACAGGTGCACCAATACCGATAATGGGCTTATTGAGCTCCAGTCTACATGCATAGTCCCTCCTCCCCGTACCGCATATCATATTGTCAATGAGGGACCGACTGACATCGCTAAGATGGGTCTCACCTACCTCTTCCATCATGAGTTTTAAGAACACTTCATGAGCGATCTTTTGGACCACTGCTTGCTTGATGTCCCGTATGAACTGATCTGCAGAGATCTCCATGTTCTTAGCTTGTATCTCTATGCCGATCTTGGACGCCTCAGCGTCATATTCCACATATGATCCTTCTGCATGAAGTGCATCCGTTGGGGTCAGCCCGATACGCTGTATCATACCAAGGGTCTCTAAACGCCTAAGGTCCAGCGATAAAGGATGCATATTCATGAGATCGGCGATCTCCCTGATGGAACGTGGCTCTTCTTTAACAAGTTCAAGTATCCTACTTTGTTCCAGCCCAACATCGGGTCCGCTGATATCCTTACAGAATGTGTAGAACTCAGTAGTTTGCGGTATTGAATCTATATCCATGTATGAAGGGACCCATCCCTCCTTAGCATCCTTGAGAGCTTCTAATTTTTTCCTTAATGATGGATAGCTTGAGGATGCGATGCAAAGTGGGATCACTCTTAAAGCAGAAGGATGGATCTTGCCTCCTGCGATCACGACCCTGCTATCACCACCTATCCCAGCGGTGAACGCATCAACAGCCCTGACACGTGTACGCCATCCTCCGAGAACCGCCCCTTCCGGGTCTAAACGTGGCCTACCATCCCTAAGAATGCCTATATCGGTCGTTGTACCGCCAACATCAACTATGATCGCGTCATTCTCATTAGTTAGTGTCTTTGCCCCGATGATGGATGCTGCGGGTCCTGAAAGTATCGTCTCCACTGGCCGTTCTTTCGCTACGCGTTCATCCATCAGGGACCCGTCGCCCTTCACTATCATTAAAGGGGTATGGATATCAAGCGCATCCTGTACATTCTTTATTGATGATATCAGCTCCACGATGACCGGAATAAGCCTAGCGTTCAAGACGGCCGTTATTGTCCGTTCGTTGAATCCTAGTGCTGAAGAGAGCTCATGACCACATACCACAGGTGCGTTCGTTATCGATTGTACCAGGGCCTTGGCAGCGAGCTCATGTTCTGGGTTCCGTACGCTAAGATACGATGATATGGCGAACCCATCTACCTTGTCCTTAGCCCTAAGAACGAACCGTTCAATGGCTTCGGTATCAAGTTCAGCAGCACGTTCCCCCACAAGTGTATGCCCACCTGATACAAGGACGAGTTCGTCAACTGGGATGTTCATTGACGCTTCATGACCTATCAATATCAGTCCAACACGACAGCCTTTACCCTCTACGACAGAGTTCGTGGCAAGCGTTGAGGATATAGCCAGAAGCTTTATTCTCGATAACAATGAACCATCTAACCCAAGGATGGCGTTCTTGATGCCTATCGAAAGGTTAGCTCGTGTGGTTAGCGCTTTAGCCTTGCTTATTATCGTTCCATTCTCCATATTTAGAATGGCTGCATCTGTATATGTCCCGCCTGTATCTATTCCTAAACCTAGATCTGGTTCATTGATCATTGTTATTCCACCTACTTATGCCAGACCGGGCCTAAGCATGACGCTTACGCCCGAGCTGTTCGTTATACGCCGTCTCTATATCAGACATGTGGCTGGCTACTCTATGTTCCACAGCTGAAGTGCCGACATGGCCCATCTCCTTCATGTAAAATTCATGGTCACATTTCGCGCAGCGTACCTTTGGACAATTCTTCGTCGCCATGGGACAACCACGACATGCTATCGTCCTAGCATATGTCAGTGAGAACATGAACCCGCAATTAGGGCAACTGACCTTCCTTATCACACTTAGAGTATCCCAATTTATTCCACGTTCTTTCATTGCCATTGCATAATTGGGGTCTATCCTGTCCTTTCGCGACGTCGGTTCGTCATCGTCCATGATCTTCACTTCTTATGATGAGCTATGCCTTTTTCAAGTTCGAAATAATCTTTTACGATCGTATATTCTAGTCCATATTTAGCCAGAACTTCGATCAGGGCTGCCATTGATGCGTCCTTCACTATAGGGTCCCAGATACCATGCACTATTACGTAAGGGTAAGTTCTGCTTCCTTGAAATCAGCACCTTTCCCGAATTCGTTGGTGATATTAGACCTTGCCTTCAGGTCGATTAAGCTCGCGGACATCGCCCCATTATCCGCTTTCAGGAATGCCTTGACATGACCAACGAGATCAGCGCCCTTATCGAAGCAGTTCTGGGTCACGCGATATAGGAGCTCATCCATCATCTTCGCCGCGCTCTCCCTTGTGACCGAGCTCGAAGCCTTTATCTTCATTTGGATAGCGAACTTACCTAGTTCATCCGCTTCCCTATGCATAGCGAGATGAATGTCCTCATCCATGGGCATCTGCTCACGCTCCGTATTGCTGACGAAGGAGCTCTTTCTCAACAGCCTCATCATACCGTGCTGATGATTGGGTAGCGATTATGTTCGCGACCTCTTTTATTCCGATCCGCTTAAATGTAGAGATCTTCATTATTTTACAATTCTTATTTATCTCCCTAACTAGATCTTCGGACTGCTTGATCATTGTATCATCGGCAATGTCGATCTTGTTGATCAAACAGATGTCTGCCTCTCGTATCTGAGTGACAACGAGCCTTCGTACGGTCCTTAGCAAGGTGTCTATTCTTGTAGCATCTATAAGTGTAAGGACCGGGGCATGCTCTATCTTGACGTCCACTTCTGCCTCTGAATATTCTGCTGCGCGCTTGAGCCCCCAAGGTATGGCAACTCCAGATGGCTCCACTATTACGATATCCGGCTTGAAATTGGTATACAGCATCGCGAGAGTGTTAGCAAAATTTCCAGCTATCTCACAGCAGATGCAGCCTCCAGAAAGTTCCTTGGCATTTAGGCCATAAGAATCAACGATCTTGAAATCCACATTTATCTCGCCGACATCGTTCACAACTATCGCTACACGCCTTCCTTCATTAACGAGCTCTTTCGCGACCTCGATCAATAAAGTTGTTTTTCCGCTTCCTAAAAAACCAGCTATCTGAGCAATCTTCATTTGATCCGCCTTCCCACTGTTACATCATATTTATCATATATCAATCATCGTAAATGTCCTGGATATATGAAGATCATTATCAAAAAAAGTAAAAAAATGGGAGACTTGAGTAAAAAGGTTTAGAGTGGTTGACCGTACTGCTTGGTCGTGTCAACGACTTGCTTTATGTTCTCCAGCTTTGTGCTCACAGACGGAGGCACCTCGCATCCCGATGCGATACAATACCTGGAGTGTAGACCACGGTCTTTCAGCGCCTGATTAACCTCTTTTATAAGGTTCATCGTGGTCTTCTCTATCTTCTCCTTGGGTGCCCTGACGAACTGCTGTGGGTCTATGTTACCGGCCAGCAAGCATTGGTCTGCATATCCCTTGGATATAGCTTCTTTTGCCGACGGGCTGCCTGGTACCAACGGATAGTATGCCATAGAGTAGATGGCTGGTTTGAACTTCTTTATCTGAGTATCCAGGTGCGGCAGGTCCGCGCAGTTGTGTATGCAGAAAGCCATTCCGTCCTTTTGCGTGAGCTCATTCAAACAGCCAGCATACTTGTGCTGACCCTCGAACTCCTCATATTCAGTGTCGCCAAGGCATGAATAGCTTCCCCACAGGTAGTCCCAGACTAACCCAGCACATTTTGTGGTGGCAAATGCGTTCGTTAGATCTTTGTCATATTGGGTGCAAGTGGCTAATGCTTTGTGCACGGCCTTGCGTGATGACTCATTATCCAACATGTCCTTGAACACGAACTCAGCACCACGGGATTGAGTAAGGGCAAGAAGTGGGCCTTCGATAAAGCCAGCAGTAACTACTTCCTTACCTAACTTCTCAACACAGAGCTTTGTTCCCTCTATCAGGGTATGGCCCCTTGATCCCTTCTTGCTTAGGTCAGGGACCTGCAATTTTTCATAATCCTCTACGGTTTTGATGCACGGCTCATCCACGAATGGTGTGTTCTGCTCATCCATTCGTATATGGGAACCGAAGTCCCCAGCCATGACGGATAGGTCCATCAGGAAAATGCCAAAATCAAAATCGAAGTGCTTTTGGCCAGCAAAAAACGCCTCGGCGAACTTCTTAGGGTCAGTCGCCCAGTCATGATATGAGACGGTTCCTGGTAGTAGTCTCCTGTTTACACCACAAGCGATAGGGTATGTGGGTAGGCGGTCGACCGGCATATCCTGAAGGGCAGCCATTGCCCTTTCCAAATGGTTCATTTTATCAACCATTCTTTATTCCCCCTTACATCACACTTCTTACCTTGGTTACGGCTTCTTGAGCGTTGATAGCGTGCAGGTCAGCACGATCTCCTTTGCAAAGTCCATTGATGTTGGTGCTCCTCCGATTATGACCTTTACATTTTTCCTGATCCGTCCTCTACCATCGCATCAACTGCTGCTTTCATGCTATCCATGGTCGGGGTCATCAATGTGCTCATGGCGCATACGCGAGCATTTGTCTTCTTAATAGCATCAACGAATGCATCCGCAGACTGGTCTTTTCCAATGTCATGCACATCGAACCCTGCTGCAGTGAACATCGTTTTTACAATGTTCTTTCCGATATCGTGGACATCTCCTCTACGACACCGATGACCATATTTGTTCTCTTGGCCGCAGCTTCTTTTGGTATATGCGGGAGCAGAACGTCTAGTGCCCCATACATAGAATCCGCTGCGAGAAGAACCTGGGGCAGGTACATCTGGTGGGCCGCATATTTTTCACCGACTACCATCATCCCTTTAATTAAGCCACCGTCAATTGCATCAAGAGGTTTGACACCTTCGGCAATTACCGACTGAGCCAACTTCTTGGCCTCTTCTCTCTTACCATTTACGACTGCTTTCTCCAAATCTCCTAAAATCTCATCCTTTTTACTCAAAATCACACTCTCCTACTAACTAAGAGATGCCTAAGCATCGAAGGGGAACCACCATGACGATATTTATAACTATTCGGGTGGTCATGCCATCCATATATTAATGGATGGATTAACCATCCATGAACTATTGGGTTTAGCATCCATACCTAATGGTCAAGCATCTGGCCAAGATATTTTACTTGTTTATCGGAGGAAAAAAAGATCCATTTATTGGTAAAAAACGATCGTTAATCCATTGGGCAATCTCAATGTGTAGAATAGGTTTATACATGTAAGCTGCCACGCCTGATAGACCAAGATCGCTCACTTCTTGCGGTCTGGTATACTGAGAATCGAAAATGCCCCCTTTTGTGATATCAACTATTCCAATGACCGCCACGGTCTCCTTTTTACGAATAATCGGTGCCACGACCACCGGTATCCCATGATAAACGCCTGATGGTGACATCTTTCTGATCATTGTCCCCTTCTTCAACGCTTCCTCGAGCACGGGGCCTGTATACTTTGTATCAATTACTTCACCACCCTCACACCTTAATCCATAATGATTTCGGGACCTCATCGTCAGCGGTATCCTTCCAACCATCTCGTGTATAGCAAGCGCGATGCATTTTAGATCTTCAGCATCAGTATCTGAGGTTATGATGCCGCTTCCAGGTATACTGTTCCAATTGCACTGATAATTCTGTTCCCCAAGGGATAATGCAGCGCTGATCGCTCCTCTCTCGGCCATCTCGTAACTGTGGGCCGTTCCGATTATTATAAGATCATTCTCTTCAATGTTGAAAACCGAAAATAAAGGGTATAATCTTTCCTGGTCCGGTTCGGTCGTTCCGCCCGGGAAAATAAGTTTTCCATTTGTTGAATACTAATGATGTCGCACCGCTAGCTCCAGCACGGACAGCTTCGTTCATTTGTTCATATCCCGTACTGACATGACTGGCCATCCCTTTTACAAGGACCGCACAATCGAGATCCGACACGGTTATTTCCTTAAGTCTTATTGGCGTGACGACTATCCCAGAATTCTGAAATTGTTTAACCCCATGTTCTGTCAGGACCACACCTCTTTGGGTATTGTTTATCGACCCATTTTTTATCATTTTGTCTATGATCGTCCTGGTGCTGCCTTCTCCAATGCCTAGTGCCTGAGACAATGCTTTCCTTCCGATAGGACCTTCATTATTGATCAGGTCATAGGCCTTCCAGATATGATAAGGAAAGAACTTGGGTGTAGGCCCTTCGCCAGAGTACGTATGGAATATAAAATCCATTGAATCAAGTATGACATCCACGCTAATAATTCTTTTTGAACCATCCTTTTATGATCGATCTCGCCAGAAGCCCACCTTTTCAAAATGGGGTGAACCGCGACGAAAATATCTGATCATGTGATCGCCTGTTTTCGTAGAGTCCAAGATGAACAGGCTTACTACCAGCAAGCCGAACGTAGCATGCTAATGCCGCAGGGCAATCGAGGCGGAGCCTGGCTGTAAGCCCTCGAGCTTATTCATAGGTAGCTGACTTAGGCTCTTCCAAGGACCCGTTGCGTGGCCACTATTTTCCCCGAGCTTGCGAGGTTATACTCTGGCTTACCTAGATGATGGGTGAGCATATTGTTGATGGTTAGGATGCCGATACTGATACTGAACAAGAACATCCATCAGATGCCTAATTATATGAGTTACACTTATATATTGACATTAGTGTTTTTAGGATAACCGGCCCCTGACAGACCAAGCCTGGCTTGACATAGGGGGTTAAGGGTTGTGGTATGGCTAAGCATGCCAACCTGATCCACCCGAATCACTAATGGACAATATGCACGGTATGGGATCGGCAATCGGAGCGATAAGCAAATGCTACCTGTAGATAACATAGGCCCTGACAAGCTTTTCAGACGATACGACATCCTCGCAGAGCGTAAGGAGAGCCCTGAGCTGATCGCTGAAAGGATGCTTCCAGTAGATCCAAAACTAAGGAAGGTAGCTGAGGATATCGTCTTCATGAAGAACAAGGTCATAGAGAAGGACATAATGGCCGCGATGAAGTTACATTCCCCTGAAGATGTGATAGAACATGGCCTCATTAGTGGGATGGACATAGTTGCAGAGCTGTATGGGCGAGGCATTTACTATCTGCCACATGTCATGGTAGCATCTGATGCTATGGATAAGGGCATAAGGATCTGCGAGAGATATATGTCCAAAGAGCATAAGATAAAGGGGGTCGTTCTAATGCACGTTGCGGAAGGGGACCCTCACGATATCGGAAAAAATATAGCGGCAGCCCTTTTGAAGTCGAGCGGTTACGGGATAGTTGACATGGGCAGGGATGTTCCCATTGAGAATGTAGTAAAAGAGGTCGAAAAGGTCCATCCGATAGTTTTGACCGGCACCGCTCTTATGACTACTACAATGTCCGCGTTCCCTCAGATTGCTGCCAAGCTTAAGGAAAAGAGCATATCTCTTCCATTCATCTGCGCCGGGGGCGCTGTGAACCGTTCATTTGTTGAATCATATCCAATGGGAATATATGGGGAGAAAGCTAGGCTGGGGACAAAACTGG
The DNA here is from genome assembly GCA_963726655.1 of Methanomassiliicoccaceae archaeon. Taxonomy (GTDB): domain Archaea; phylum Thermoplasmatota; class Thermoplasmata; order Methanomassiliicoccales; family Methanomassiliicoccaceae; genus CAVSDP01. The sequence continues at coordinate 9,370 of CAVSDP010000044.1, read as the reverse complement.
TCGACAAAGCCCTATCTGGTATGTCCTGGGAAGAGATCCGGGAAAGATGGGATAGCATTCACACCAGCAATGAATAGGGGCATAAGATGACTATCAAAAGATTCACAAAAATGGAGTATAGATCGGCCGACGACCTGGTCTTTGGGGATGCAAAATATCCTCTCACATATGGTCTTGGAATGAAAGTTGGCGCGGGCTTTGTGGTACCAGAAGATCAAATTTGCTCCCAGAGCGGGCTCTGAAAAAACACCCGAATCTCTAAAAAGAGAGTTCGTAGACTATATAACAAAAGATGTGCTGGATCGGTCCATTAATCTTGGTTTTCCATCTGTCCAACTTGAGAATGAATGGATAGCCCAGATGAACAACCAGCCTGAAAAGTTCGCAAAAAACATTGTATCTGAACAAAAAGAGATGATGCTAAAGTATTATGAGGAATACGACATCAATCTGGCTATACGCCATACAGTGGCGGATCCCAGACGATCCGAGAACGGTATGCGGGAAGGTATGGATAGAGAGCACAGCTATCCTGAGAAGATCTTTGAATCGCTAGAGGTCGCCGCTAAGAACGGAGCTGACCTATTATCTATCGAATCGGTCGGCGGGAAAGAAATGTCCGATTATGCTGTCATCCGGCAGGACATACGAGCTTGGCTGTTCGGGACAAGCTACCTTGGAAGCATAGATATGGAATGGCTGTGGCCCCAGATAGTCGAGATCGCTAAAAGGAACAAAGTGATCCCCGCTGGTGATACCAATTGCGCAGGGGCTAACACGGCAATGTTCCTTGCCGGAGGGTATATGGATAAGGATATCCCAAGGACATTTACCGCCATAACCAGGGCCATATCTGCAACTAAGACCTTGGTCGCGTATGAATGCGGGGCGCTGGGTCCCAACAAGGACTGTGGATATGAGGGCCCCATTCTAAAAGCAATATCTGGGCGTGCGTCCTCACAAGAAGGCAAGAATGCACAATGTGCGCATAGCGATCTCATGGGAAATCTTATGGCACATACTTGCGACCTCTGGTCTAACGAATCAGTAGAATACCATTCTGAGTTCGGAGGCTCATCTGTTGCATGCTGGCTCGGAGCCCTTGGATATGAGGCATCGTTCATGAATGCCTCAAAACTTTTGAACAAGGATAAGGACTGTTAGGGACATATACATGGCATCAGACAGGTACCGAAGTCCAGAAGGCTACATTCTATGCTATGATAACGCCTATCAGATCGGACGTGCGATAGTTGAGAACGGAAAAGATAGATATTTGAGGGCAAAGGCCGCAGGCATTAAGGCCGCAGAACTTGTTCAGGATGCCAGCATCAGAAAGAAGCTTCAATTGAACAAACATGAAGAAGATACTCTTAGAAGGGTTATCACTGACCTGAAGGCGCTTCCTGATGAGGAGACGACATTCCTTGGACAATGCCTAAAGGAATACAAGGATGTTAAGGCATTTGATCCAAGGAACTATGACCTCTGATATCTCCCTAACTTGATCGTTCTTCTTCACAATCACAATGCTTAGTGCACCCTTCAGACTGAGAGAGCTCAAAAATACTCCTCAGACATCCCTCGACTGCTGTCCAATCAGAGGCTTCCACAAAATCGTCTGTTATCTTGGTCTCCTTTTCGATACAATATGAATGATCTGGAGCAGGAGAATCATAGTGAAGTACGAATATTCTGAATCCTGGCTTAGCGAACTTTAGCCTTTTGGGGGCTGAGATCACCGATGCGCCATAATCGTTAGGGAACCTATAGATCTTATGGATGCGGTCCCCATCCATGCAACCACATACACATTTTGCGTTTATGTCGATCTTATATTTCTCAAAATCCATAGAATCTCACCGTTATAGGTGAGATTACCATGATGATACATCTCCTTTCCGGATACGTTTCGATCGCGTGCGCATCGGTGAAAGATCCCTCGGTCTTACTTTCTATGAGTTGAGCCATATTTGATATGGAAGGGCCAATACTACTTTTGATCGATTCCCCAAGGACCCATTTGTTAATGTATGATGTATAGGAACACTGCTCACTTACGAATGTTTCCGACTGTGAATATTGCCCCTGCCAAGGGTTGGCCCGTTGGTGGAAAGCCATTGGCGGCGGAAGGATTGACGGTCAACAGATTTGCCGGTGAGCTTGATCACCCGCGCTGGCTTTATGTGCTACCCAACGGCGATGTATTGGTTGCTGAAACCAATGCACCGCCGAAACCGCAGGATGCAATCGGCATTAAGGGTTGGATCACGAAGTGGATGATGAGCAAAGCAGGCGCAAGTGGCGCCAGCGCAAATCGTATTACATTGCTGCGCGATATCGATGGAGACGGAGTCGCCGAAACCCGGTCAGCGTTTATCGAAGGACTTAATTCGCCCTTTGGCATGGCATTGGTAGGCAATGATTTCTATGTGGCTAACACGGATGCGGTCATCAAGTTTCCCTATATCCAAGGTCAAACCCACATTGAAGAACCTGGAACCAAGGTGCTGGATTTGCCGGCGGGTCTGATTAATCATCACTGGACTAAAAATCTGCTGGCCGGCAAGGATGGTACACGGCTTTATATCACAGTCGGTTCGAATAGTAATGTCGCCGAGAACGGCATAGCGCAAGAAGAGGGTCGAGCCGCAATTTGGGAGTTTGATTTAAAACAAAAAACTCACCGTGTTTACGCTACCGGTTTACGCAATCCGAATGGCTTGGCTTGGGGACCGGATGGGGCAACGCTTTGGACAGTGGTTAACGAACGTGATGAGTTGGGTAGCGATCTGGTGCCGGATTATCTGACTACGGTCGTCGACGGTGGCTTTTACGGTTGGCCTTACAGCTATTTCGGCCAACATCCGGATGACCGTGTAGAAGTGCAGCGCCCAGATTTGGTCGCCAAAGCCATTATGCCGGATTATGCGCTCGGACCGCACACCGCTTCACTCGGGCTCGCTTATTCCGCGAACAGTGCTTGGCCGGCGCCTTTTGATAACGGCGTTTTCATTGGCCAGCATGGATCGTGGAACCGGAAGCCACGCAGCGGTTATCGGGTCATTTTCATCCCTTTTAGCGAGGGCAAACCCATTGGCGATCCGCTTGATGTGCTGACCGGTTTTGTGAGCGCCGATGACGATGCGTTCGGCAGACCTGTGGGCGTTGCCATGCTTGACCAGCAAACCGCATTGCTGGTTGCCGATGACGTAGGCAACACCGTGTGGCGCGTCACTGCATCAAATCCTGCTATAAGACTAAAAACGGACGCAAATCCCGTTCGCCGCCCAACCAATCTGCTTTCGGTCTATATGCCCTATAAGAGCGAGGCAAGGTGGAATTTTGCAAATTCTGCGATTTTGTCTAACATACATAATCAAGCGCCTGCGGTTATTTTTGCCGACTAGGAGGCTGTCCGAGAATAGGAACCAGCCCATAGGGCACAATAGGCGTTAGCCGTATTGCGCCGCATGTTGGCCTTCGATCATCCGGCGTATTACGCTTCGCTAATACGCCCTAAGGCCCTAAGGTTTTCTATTCTCGGACAGCCTCCTAGCTCAAAGCGGCCGAATTTTCTCACTGCTGACTAAATCAATAGGTGTTGGCGCCGATTGTGAATTGGATCATTTATAGTGGTGAATTTAAAACGCTAAAAAAGGGTAGAAACCCTTAACAGTCTTTAAGGGTTTCTACCAAAATAATTTTAATCAAACTGATTTAGCCAAACTTTGATTTGGTTTGCACAGTTATGCCGCTTCCGTATCCAGAAGCCTGTCCAGCGCACGTATATTGGCTTGTTTAGCAACCAATAATTTAGTTTCAATCAATGAGCGAATATCGCTAGTCAACTCAGCATCCTGCAGCGCCTTCTCATAATCTCCGGCGCCGAATTTTTCGCCTTCTTGCAAGGCTCTAAGCGTCGCTTTTTTACCCAGTAGTTTGGCGCCGCCGATCACTATTTGCGTCCAGGCGCCCCATGCGCCGGAGTCCGCGGCAGGTGATCCGCCCAGTTGATTGATCAGCGTTTGCAAACTGGAAACCGCCTCTTTATGATCATCATAAATGGGGATTAAAGAATCGGATTTGCCAAGTTCGGCATCTTCCTTAAGTTTATCCAAAGCCTGTTGATAAGTTTCCACTGCCGATAACTCATCTTTCAGAAATTTGTTCAATAATTCAATGCTATGCATAATAAAACTCCAATGTGATAATTTTTTGAATAGCTTGAGTCTCCTCAAACTATGCCGTTGGCGCTCAGTCCCTCTTTAGCAAAGAAAGCTGCATGATCAATAATGTTTAGGCTGCTACGGAAGATTCCTCTGTTGAGGAAATATCTTCTGCTTTGGCATGCTCGAAAATTTCTTTAGCCTGATCAAGCGCTCTGCTGCTGGCGGTATGAACTGAGATTAAAACACATCCGCCTTTGATTTTTCCTTCATAGCGTTTAGCTTCATACTCAGGGATGCCCACTCCGATTAATGCACCCGTTAAGCCACCGGTGGCGGCTCCTACTGCGGCAACGCTCAATGCCGCCATGATCGGCCCAGCGGCGATAAATGGGCCGACACCCGGAATAGCCAAGCTGCCAATCCCGACTAACCAACCGAGCACTGCGCCGACGCCTAAACCCACTGTCCCGCCCATAGCGGCGCCTTCGGGGGCTTTGGTGTGCCTTTCATAAGCAAAATCCTTGCTTGTGCTTTTGTCGGGAAGTAACACAGATATATCATTGCTGGAAAAACCGGAGGCTTTCAATTTATTTACAATGATCTCAGTTTGGCCAATATCTTTGGCAATACAAAAAACAGCTTTGCTCATAATAAACTCCTACGCCCTAGGGCGCTTTAATTTCAAGTTGATTGTCTACCTGAACTACACCATGCGTTTTCGTGCTGATATGTAATGACTCGGCGGTTTGCCCAAGCAAACGTTGGGGTTTCGCTACTATAATCGCCGGCCCTGAATGAAACCTACCAAGAGCATGATAAGCGCGATGACTAATAAGAGGTGAATGAATCCCCCCAGGCTGTACGAGGAAACTAAACCGAGAGCCCAGAGAACAATTAAGATTATTGCAATAGTTTGGAGCATTTGAGTTTCTCCTTAAAATGGCTGCCGAAGGACAGCGATGTTCAACAAAAATCGATAAAAGAAATACAAATTTTTGAGTACGGAATGTGTTAATCAGTAAGCTTGATGCTCATTTCTTGTACAAATGCCTTAATTTATCGGATTCTTGCATTGCAATAGGCAAATCAATTCGGGTTAGTCTGAACCGCTGAGCGAAATCAGCTTGATTAATGGTCAAGCTTATCTTTAATTTTTTTCTTAACATCACCAAACCCTGCCAGGACTTTACCCGTATTTTTTTGGACATTACCTTCTACTTCCAGGTCGCTATCATCCATTAATTTTCCGGCAACTTCTTTGATTTTGCCTTTGGTTTCTTCCACTCGGCCTTTTACTTGGTCTTTATTCATGATGTTCTCCCCATCAATAATTTAATTTATATTACGCCTGAGCCTGATGTATTCATCGCTCGGAAATAAAATTACACGAAGTATTAAACATGGTCTGTACGTCATCCAACATAACAGGGAGTTTGAAGACAGGGTGTCATTTATCCAAAAATAAATAGGTGCGATCATATTCAGGTGGTGGCTGTCTTACGGCATCGAACATGAATTAAAGCCAAGCGCTGGAAGTTTTTTATATGACGTACGCAGTGTTTGTACGATGACGTACAGACGTGATAGTTAATTCGGCTTATTCTCCGTGAAGCTGTTAATGGCGAAAAACTCGACCAAAATGGGATAAAAGCCGCTTTTTCAAGTTTAACTAGGAATTAAAACTATGCTGATTAAACTAACAACTGATAAATCCGTCAGTCAGGTTACGGTTGCTTTGCAGGCCGCCATTCAAGCCAATCGCTTTGGGCTCATGCAGATTCACAATCTGAAAGAAACCATGGCGAATAAAGGTGTTGAGTTCACTAACGAATGCCTGATCTTTGAGGTCTGTCAGCCGCAACAAGCTAAGAAAGTGCTGGACCAAAACATGAGTATCTCAACTGCGTTGCCCTGCCGTATATCGGTTTACGATGAGAACGGTAAAACCATTCTGGCCACTTTGAAGCCAACGGCTCTTTTAGCCATGTTCAAAACACCGCAACTCGAAGAAGTGGCGCAGGAAGTGGAAGATACGATCGTTAAAATCATGAATGAGACTATATCCTCCTGAATCGTCTGCGGCGCCGGTGATAAGACCAGGTCCTAGTTGGGACCACAGAGACTGTTTTTTGATCGTTGCCTTTGTAGTAGGCTTGCTCACGGCTGAATTGAACTGCGTTGCAATGCGGCGAAAAACGCCGATGCACCCATTCCGCTCAAGACATCAAGACTTCGCTTGCCACTGCGCCGCCGCCATATCAAGAGCCGATTCGGCCATACAGCGAGACCTGCCGCTATGTTGCGCCTAGAAACCTGCCTGTCAACTGCTTGGGCGGATGTCTCGCCCGAATCCATGATGTTTGCCGGTTTAACGTTGTCTTAACAGGCTGCTCAACACAAACCCGGCCGTTGCCGCGATACCCAGAGACGTTAGAGGATTGTCGCGGACATATCGGCGGCATTGCTTCATCAATCTCTGCTCGGCATTAATTAGATCATCGGCTTTTTCGCCAATTGTTTCAGCGGCGTGACTGGTCGCATCGGCAATTTTATCGTAAGTTTCATGTGCGTAATTAGATGCTTTGTCTAGGGTTTCCATAATGGTTTCCTCTCTATTTAAGCCGCCTGTCTGCTTGGCGTCTGGTTTCATGACTAAATCTCCAGGAATGTGTAGAAAATCTAACAAGGGATATCATGAGTAAATAGGGAACCGTCCGAGATTAGAAAATCTACTGCAATAATAATTTAACAGCTAAAATATCAGCAGTCGGTACGTTGTCGTACATAGGGGAGCGGCGCTGTGAATGCCGGCTACCGGTATGGACATGGAAGTATACGAATTCTCAATTTAGTCCAATTTCGTTTACTGCTTCCGTTCGCACCATGAAACTCTCCAAGGTATTGGGGCCGAAGCTGCAGCTGATGGCGACATCCGCAGCGTCACGGCCGCGGGCGATCAAAATGCGCCCAATCCGTGGGATATTATTACGGGCGTCGAAAGTATACCAATGGCCGTCAAGATAGGCCTCGAACCAGCCGGCGAAATCCATAACGCCATAGGGTGGAGGTATGCCTATGTCACCTAAGTAACCGCTACAGTAGCGGGCGGGGATGTTCATGCAGCGGCAAAACGTAATGGCGAGGTGTGCGTAATCGCGGCAAACGCCAGTCTTTTCCTGGTAAACTTCCCAGGCTGTTTTGGTGCTGCGCGCATGTTGATAGCCAAAGGCGATATGCTGATTGACGAAGTCGCAGATAGCTTGAACGCGTAACCATCCGCTCGGCGTTTTGTCGAACAGACTCCATGCGGTCTCCGATAAGCGATCGGTCTCACAGTAGCGGCTGCCCAGCAGGAAAATCAGCGTTTCATCAGGCAGCTCTTCAACCGGTGTCTGTCTGGCCTGCGGGTTAACCGCATCCGGCCGGCCGTTATCTCTGATCATCGCGTCTGTGGATAATCGCAGCCGGCCTTCCGGCGCCACGATACGGCTGCACCAATTGCCAAAGTTGTCGCGATAGGTGGCGAGCGGGATTGGCGGGTCGGTAATTAGATAGTCCGGAATAATCAGATCGGAGACGCGCGTATAATTCACGCTTAGGGTTAGGATCATGGGGGTTGGCTGCGGACAGTTGTAAATCAGTTCGTAACCTATGCGAATCTTCATGTTGGAGTTCCTCCTGTTTGCCGGCTTTGCTTTGCGGCAGGCTTGGGCGATTGCTTGCGGATATCATCGTTAAACACTGTGCTGTTGCCCGCAAGCACTTGGCGTAGCGATTCGACGATAACTTTGCGTAGGGCGGGCCAATTTCGGCCAGCGCCAATAATGTGTTTTTGGTTGATCTCCAACTCGATGCCTACATAGCTGGCGGAGGGCAATTGCCGGCGAAACCAGGTGGTCAGGCCATCGCCTTTGCCTGCGTAAGGGTAATTACGCCGGACGATTAATTCAGGCGCGCACGCTTTGAGAACCGCTTGCCAGCGCTCGCAGAGTTTCATCTCACCCGGCCGGGCCGGATCGTATAGCAGGCCGATATCGGCATAACGCACTTTGCCGGCCAGTATCGGCGTGAAACTATGAGACGAGAGGTGAATCACTTGACCGTAGTCAGCGATTGTCCGGCGGACCATTTGTTCTGCCTCGGCGCGATACGGCCGGTAATATTGCTTCACTATTTGTTCCCGCAGCTTAGCGGGTAGCATACGGATCACTTCGGCATGCAGACTCGGGTTGCCGACAGAGCGGTTCAGATCAACGAGCAAACGGCTTATAGTGGCTGTCACCAATGGTGCTGAGAACGCCGTTGCCAAGGACCTGGCCATGCTGAGCGCACCCGGATCAAAGCCGCAGTGGGAGTTCAGAAGCGCCTCATCGTGAAATAGGTCTCGATACGGTTTGGGAATTCGGTTGCCGCCATGCTCACAGGTAATCACTAGGCCATGAGTATTAATGCCGTCTGTGTTGCCCTCAATCGCCAAAAAATTCTCTTGCATATCCGGTGACTTCACCAGTCCAGGTTCGGCAGTTTGCTGAATACCTGCCGTGTGCCTTCAGTCCATTGCTTACCAAGCTTGCTAAAATAGTCATCCCCTTCGTCGAACCGGCGGCGCATCTGAACTTTATGACTATCCCTCTGATAACAGATTAAGTCGATAGGCATACCGACGGACAAATTGCTGCACATCGTTGAATCGAAAGAGACCAGAACACATTTTGCGGCATCGTTTAGAGATGTCGAGCGGGTTATGACCCTATCCAGGATAGGTTTTCCGTATTTTGTTTCCCCTGTCTGCAGGTAGGGTGTCTCCAGGCCGGCTTCGATAAAATTGCCTTGCGCATAAATTCTGAATAAACGTGGCGGCTCACCCGCTATCTGGCCGCCCAGTATGAACGAAGCGTTAAACTCGACATCGCTGGCAGCCAAGTGCTTGCCGTCGCGCCGATCAACGTCACGCATGGCGTCCGACACCAGCAAGGCGACGTCGAACATTGATTCCGCACTCCATAGATTAGGTACTCCATGTTTAGCGTTGCGCTGTTTCAGCACGCTGATAACGGCTTGCGTTCCGGCCAAATTGCCCGAACTCAACAGCACGATAACCCGCTCACCCGCTTGTTCAAAAACCGTCATCTTGCAGAACTTGGCAATATTATCCACCCCGGCGTGGGTGCGTGAGTCCGAGGCAAATACGAGTCCGG
>CAVSDP010000043.1:0-15752 GCA_963726655.1 Methanomassiliicoccaceae archaeon | reverse complement strand
TTTCCATTTGTAAACTTTATATCGCAACGATGTGATGAATATAACATATGAAAGATGAGCCGGACTGCAGGACCGCCTCCCCTGACCGTACCTCAAAGACCGAACATGTATCGTGTAGGTTATCCGGAGGATCACAAAGTGGTCGCGACAGTAATGTGTGGTTTCCTTGTAGCCATGTCTGTAATTGGTGCTTTCATCTTCATATCTCCTCAGATATTATCATCAGATACTAGCATGACCTTTGTCCTTGGAATATTTGTTCTTTGCCTGATGATGATCTATTGGGCTATCGAGATCGATACGACCTGGTGTGAGATCAACGAACAGTACATCATCGGCCATGGACTTCCAGATTGCCGGTTCACAATAATGTGGTCGGACATTCAGAGCGTACGCACTGATGTCAGAACGAGATATTTCGGATTGGAAAGGACATACATACTCAACGTACACTGCATGTCGTACAAGCCGAAGTTCAAGGTGACCTCCGATATGGAGATAGAAAAGTTCTCCTATCTCATCATGAAGCATCTTCCTGACTACAAGTGGACAGAAGACCGATCGATGATAGTTAACTATGCCAGGGAGTATGAGGATGCGAATGGCATCAGGGCCCACAAGGTAAGGGCCGAGAACAAAGAGAAGCCGAGGACGGGAGCGGCACAATGACCCTGCCATGAAAAGGACTGTCCTTACTGCATCTGAAATAGGTAGGAGTAACGGGAATGAAGTTCGATCATTCAAAGGGGTAGATGCTGGAAAGATTGCGACCTGAACCCCTGACCTTGCGCAGTTGACGTTCTTAATATCAAAATGTAGGGTAATTAATATAACTCAGGTCGATGACCCGTCCAACTTAGGGATGTTCGGTGGTCACCATGCGTCAGGAAGCGATCGTTCTCTTCATCGTGTTCATTCTTTTATCGACAACAGCGGCGGTCATGTTCGACCAGTCGGTCGGGACCGCGTCGGCCAGTACGACCGGGGTCACCAGCGACGGTCTGAAGTACTCGGTCGTTGGCAGCTCGGTGCAGATCACCGGATACACCGGTTCGCCGGTGAACGTTGTCATACCGAGCGTGATCAACGGTCTGCCGGTCACTAGCATCGGCAGCAATGCGTTCAGCTACTGCAGTTCCCTGACAACCGTGATCATTCCTGACAGTGTAACTAGCATCGGCGACTATGCGTTCTCTTCATGCTATGCCCTTACATCAGTTACGATGCCCGATAGCGTCACTAACTTAGGCAATGAGACGTTCAACGATTGTACCTCGTTAACATCGGTATCGGTCCCGGACAACATAACGAGCATCGGCTCTGGTACGTTCGGTTATTGCAATTCCCTGACGGAATTGACGATTCCAGCGAGCGTCACGAGCATCGGTGATCTGGCGTTCGCGTCCGACGGGGGTCTCACATTGACCTTCCTAGGCAATGCTCCTCATACGGCCATGTACTGGGCATATCTGGATGATCTCATGACCGTATATTATTACTCTGGCGCGACCGGGTTCACGACCCCGAGCTGGGCCGGAGTACAGTGCTATCAGCTCAACGCTGTTTCTGCTACTGCGAACGGCGATTGGTACGGAGACTTCGAATATGAGATCATCAACGGCGGGACCGCGGTAGAGATCATCGGGTGCGCCGGGCAGGAGAATGAGATCAATACCATCGACCATTAATGGTCTACCTGTCACAAGAATCGGCGACATGTCCTTCTTTGGTTGCACCCGTATGGGCATGTTGACAATACCTGCCAGTGTCACGAGCATCGGCAGCAAGGCGTTCTGGTACTGCACCAGTCTAGGTTGGATCACATTCGATGGTAATGCACCGAAAGTTAATAGCACTTGGGCATTTGGCTGTTGTTATTTGTCGATCTGGTACCACTCGGGCGCGACCGGTTTCACGACCCCAGGCTGGGCTGGGGTACGCTCATATCGGATCGCCACAGCATCTACTCCTTCAAATTCTCCTATCTCGGTCAACATCACATCACCCTCATCGGTCGAGTACATCAACGATACGAGCGTCACAGTCAACTGGATGGTGACCGATACGGCATCAACAGTTAACAATGTCGAGATAAGCGATGACAACGGTGCGACATGGACGAACATTACTCACGATGCGAGCTACACGTTCAATGGTCTTAGTGACGGCCAGTACGTCATTCTCGTCAACGCCACCGACGATGCAGGCAATGAGGCGTCCGCATGTGCCTTCCTCATTGTCGATACCGTACCTCCTACCGTGACGAGCTCCACGCCATCCACCAGCGGTATATCTACGTTAGCGAACATAACGGTCTCGTTCTCTGAACCGATGAACTGCACAGCGACGAATATAACGGTCAACGGGATCTCCGGCACGCTGTCATGGTCATCGGACGGCTGCAACGCCACTTTCATTCCATCAATGGCTCTCATAGGCAATAAGGAGTACACGGTCACCGTCACAGGCATGGACCTCGCTGGTAACCATTTAACAACGACGACCTGGAAGTTCACTACTGCTGACGTAGGAACGATATCCGGCATGGTGGTCGACGCTAACGGCAATGCTGTCGCTAACGCCACTGTCATCCTTGGCAGCAGCACGACAACGACGAACGCTACAGGTCAGTACGCTTTCTACGACGTCCCTATAGGCAACTATACCGTATTTGCCACGAAGAATGGCTATCAATTATCCAGCTCGCCTATTGCTATGACATCCAGTGATATCTCGCTTGGAGGAGATCACGGCTGACCAGAATATTGCATCGAACGTCTCTGGTAACGTCGACAGTGCTTACCTATGGATAGGCGCCATAGCTGCTGCCTCATTGCTAGCGGTCGGTGCGTACGTGATGTTCGTCGGCAGGAGCAAGGGTGGGAAGGGGAAGGCATAGGATCGTTGAGGCATGAGGGACTCGATCGTTTCCTCCCTTCAGTTCCTCTCTGAGATGGCCTCTGATCTGCAGAAGGTCGCAGGAAAATTCAAGACAGATCTTGATTCAGGGGAAGCGGTTCAAAGGGCAGCTCCTACCCCCCACGCCCAAGCCTCATGTGGTCACCAAGCCAGCAGTAAATAAGCCCTTGCCTAAGATCAATGCCCCAAAATACCTCTGAAGGTCAAGGAAGCGCTGAACAAGCGTGGTATTCAGACCGGGGCTGAGTGAGGCAGAAACATAGCTAGAAGGCATGAAATGCTCTAACTGATAAGGGGCGAGCTGCCCCTCGTCCCCTTTAAGGTCCGAAAGGATACCTTCGACATCAAGGCCTTTCAGGTCCAAGAGATCAGCAAGGTCGAGGACGATAGAAAAGGAGATATCTGGGGGAATAAAATGAGCCGCAGGCTGCTTTATGAATCCGAAGCATATGATATGCTAAAAAGAAATGGTGTACCGGTACCTGAGAACGGTATGGCGAGAGATGCTTTGACAGCCATGAACGTCTCAGATGGCATCGGCTATCCGGTGGTCATGAAGGTAGTTTCCCCAAATATTTTACATAAGAGCGATTCCGGGGGAGTGATCACAGGCATCATGAACAGAGAAAATGCTGCTAAGGCATACCTATCGATCATGAGCAATGTGAGCAAGGCGGTCCCCGAAGCGGACATCGGAGGGGTGATAGTGGAGAAACAAATGCCTCCTGGTCTAGAGCTCATCATAGGAGGCAAGATCGATGCATCTTTTGGTAAAGTGCTGACCTTTGGATTGGGAGGGACCTTGGTCGAACTGATGGGGGATGTGGCCCTTGGCATACTTCCTCTAAAAGAGGAGGATATACGAAGAATGGTCCATCAGATCAAAGGGTATCATCTGATCGGCTGGAGATAGGAATATGCATCCGAGGGACGAGGAAGCCCTTATTGAGACGATAATTAAGATATCTGGCATGTTCATGGATAACGATGATCTTGTCGAGTTCGACATAAATCCTCTTATACTTTATGAAAAGGGGGCATGTGCTGTGGATGCTAGGATATTTTTTGATCAGGGAGCCTATCAAAAAGGAGGAAAAGCTTTACTGCTGTATCCGAGGAAATATTCTATCCCAGGTCCATAGCCGTTGTGGGCGCCTCTGCAGATCAACAGAAGGTGGGCTATTCCATCCTAAGGAACCCTCTTCACTTCAAGGGTGGTCTGTATGGGGTCAACCCTCACGAGGTCGAGAATCCTAGGCAAACGGACCTATCCATTCCTGGACGCTATACCCGGAAAGGTGGACATGGCCATATTGGCGGTCCCAGGCTCTGCGGTACCCCAGGTGATGGAAGACGCCGGCAAAAAAGGTGTGAAGCTGGCGGTAGTGATCGCAGCGGGTTTCAAAGAGAATTGGGGGAAGAGGGGGAAGATCTAGAGAAGAAAATGCTAGATATCGCAAGAGAGCATGGGATCAGGATCATAGGCCCTAACTGCATAGGGGTGATAATGCCCCGGATGGGCCTTAATGCCACTTTCGATCCTGCATCACCAAAGCCAGGGCATATAGCTTTCATCTCCCAGAGCGGCGCGACCATAACCACCGTCGTGGATTGGAGCCTAGAGGAGAAACAGGGATTCTCTGTCGTCATAAGTGTTGGGAACCAGGCGGATCTGGGTTTTATAGACTTCCTTAGGTTCGTTGAGCACGATGAAGATAGCAAGGCTGCCATCCTTTACATAGAGGAGATAAAGAACGGATCCGATTTCTTGCGAACGGCCAACGAAGTAGCTGCAAAAAAGCCGGTCATTGCTATTAAATCTGGTTCATCCAAAAAAGGACAGAAAGCGGCCGCTTCCCATACTGGAGCCCTTGCGGGAAGCTATGAGGTCTACAGAGCGGGATTCAGGCAGGCAGGCATCGACCCCTTCTGACTCCCTTAGAGAAGCATTCCAGATCGGTGAGCTCCTTTCCTCGGAGGGATATCCACATGGGAATAGGGCCATCGTCATAACCAATGCAGGGGGGTTCGCAGTTCTGGCAACCGATTATGCTGAAAGGAATGAGATCGACATCGTGGAACTTACCCCTGAGATCCTGGACAAGTTGAGCTCCTTCCTAACGAAAGAGTGGAGCCACGAGAACCCAATGGACCTTGTGGGTGATGCGGCCGCGGACCGATTCGCCAAAGTATTCGACGTCATGATAGATAACCAGCAGATCTGGGATATCGCAGTGATCGTGGTCGTGCCTACTACGGTGCTTGACGTTAGACTGTTGAGCAGCGAGATCATAAGGTTCTCACAGAGCACGAAGAAGATGGTCGCATGTTGTCTATTGGGTGGGGAGAGCATGAAAAGAGGGGTAAGTGCTGTCAGAGATGCTCACATCCCCAATTTTGTAGAGGTGGAAGAGGCATTCAGGGCGATAGGCAAATCCTCGACTCTAAGTACTCAAAGCAAAGGTAAGGTGAAATCGACCAGTGATGAAAAAGTATGCTGGAAAGGTCTCATGTTCATGTCTGATAAGTGGTCCCGACTGAACCTGAATCACTGTTGTTCCAGCTCGCCCAGGAAGTTCCGGACCTTCCCTGAAGCATCTGGTCCGATAGGCGGTCCATGCCCTGGAAGCATGATCTCCATTTTTAGATCGGCCAGCCGTTGGATCGCCCTGTCACATTCTTCTTTATTATACTTGTAAAGCGCAGGTAGCCCCAACTGGTTCTTGCGGTTGCTCACAGTGTCGCTCGAGAACATGATCCCAGAGGACGAAAGGACCAGACCGATGTTCCCTGGCGTGTGTCCCTTCAAGGAAACGACCTTCAGCCCTCCGAGAACATCGATCGTATCACCGTCCTTCAGCTTTACGTCCACGGGAACTGGCTTGAACCGCATCATCGGTGCCAACATACGGAAGACCAGCCGGATAGGGCCATTGGGCATCGGGGTCGGTCCTGCCCCGCTCATCACATCCGAATCTTCCTCCCCGATCATGACCTTGGCCGAGCTCATTGAAACGATCTCTGCCAAGCATTGCATGTGGTCGAAGTGGGCATGAGTGATGATGACGTTCTTTATGTCCTTCATCGAGAAGCCGAGCCTTCCGAGCTCCTTCTTGATCTTAGGGACGTTCTTCTTCATGCCTACATCTATCAGCGTCACTCCACCGTCTATCAGTATGTAGGTGTTCGACCCCCTAGGATCGTCCAGGCTGTAGACCCCTTCTATTATCTTTGACATAATCTCACCTTCACTTTGTTTTTTAACTCGTCCTCATCAGTTCTCTTCAGGTCTAATGCAGCAATAAGCCACCTGAGACCTCGATACGCTGGGCGTTGACCCAATGATTATCGTCTGAAAGCAACGAGGCGATCATTGGCCCAACGTCATCAGGAAGGCCAGCGCGGCCGAGCGCCGTCCCTTCCGCCACACGCTTGTTCAGTACAGGATTGTCGCGGACCATGCCACCGCTGAAGTCGGTCGCGATAGCCCCTGGGGCAACGGTATTGACCGTGATCCTGCGTGCTGAAAGCTCCGTTGCTAAGTAGCGGGTCAGGACCTCGACCGCTCCCTTCATGGACGCGTAGGCGCTGCTCCCTGGCATCGCGTAACAGGTCAGACACGACGAGACGTTCACGATCCGCCCTCCATCGTTCATGACCGGAAGGAGCTTCTGGGTCAGAAAGAATACGCCTTTGAAGTGGACATTATACAGGTCATCCAGCTCTTTCTCAGTGATCTGGCTGAACGGCTTATGGTGCGAGATCCCGGCGTTGTTGACGAGGAAGTCGAAGTGTTCGGCTCCAAGCTCCGAAAGCGCATCGCGCACACCCTGAACGAACAGATCGAACGAACCAATATTGCCTGTGTCGAGCTGGAGGGCGATGGCCTTCCGCCCCATCTTGTGCACCAGGTCGACGACCTTTTCTGCTTCTGCTCGATTGGAATTGAATGTAAAGATCGAGTCGATGCCCCGTTCTGTTAGGCTCAGCACGGTGCTACGGCCCAATCCGCGACTTCCGCCTGTGATTATCGCTATCTTAGAGCTTGGCGTCTTCATTTGGACACATCCTGATATTTCCATGCCGATCCTACGATCAGCTGAATATCAATTACCTTTATATCCCATAGGTACATAAACACATCAGAAATGGAAAAGTAACATTGTATCCTTAAAGTAACTAATGGGGAAAACAGAATGAGACATGTAAAGGCCAAAGACATGGTGGATGTGATGGAGGTCCTGGGCAGCAAATGGAATCTGCTGATCATCTGGAAGCTAAAAGATGGGCCTCTGAGGTTCACGGAACTACAGAAGCGTATGGGCGACGTGAACTCAAAGACGGTAACCGAACACCTACGGTTCCTTGAAAAAAATAATATCATCGGTCGAGCAGTATATGCCGAGGTACCTCCCAGGGTCGAATATTCCTTGACCGAGCATGGAAAAGCTATCATACCGGTGTTCGAGGAGATTCTCATGTGGGGGGAGTCGCTGCCATCCCCCAGGGAAAAATAGGCACCCTATCTTTTTACTGCCCGAAAAAGAACGCCCTCACCATATCTGGCTGGATCAGAGGGCAGAAATATTTCGTCTGGTCCAGATATTTCCTTCATTCCAATGGTCCGATGACTAATCGCCAATTCTTTCGTACACATAATACTGATCATCATAGCCACGGCGGACTAGGAAATGATACTTGCTGCCCTTGCTCTCTCTTTGCGAATTACCGTAACGAGTGGCATCCATTGATGTAGAGAATTTATCAGCTGAGCTAAGTTTATAGATATGATTTCCTTGTTTTATACTGTCTTCTGCCAATAGAACACCTTGCAAAAAAGAATCATATTGATATTAAAGGTTATCTAGATCATTTTGGAATTAGGACTTCCGCCCGGTGATATATGCGTTGGATGATATTAAAAAGATATTCCATGACCAGGAAGCCTATCCGGTCAAGAAAGAGGCGATCTAGCGCAACAAAGATATATCGTGGTGAACCGATCGATGGGATGGCGGTCGCGATATTATCGCTATTGTTGTGATCATCCACTTACCTTCCGGGATAGATGACGATCCGTTGGGTTGCGCTCATGGATCTAGATAAAAGTATAGAGAACAAGTGATAATCAATGTTATAAGATCATCAACAGATCTTTTCAAAAAAGCCAAGAAAGATATGCCCACACCGTTCATTCGATCGAACGGCTGGGCTTTACGAATAAGAACTCAGGAGGTTCAGATCAACTTCCTTCCAGAATCCCAGGTCGGGCTCTCGTTCCAGACCTCTTCCGGCTTCAACAGCCACAATCCTTTCAGATCGAACTTCATAGCCTTGAAGGTCTCTTTCATCTTGTCGAACATGGGGCCAGATGTCACATGGTCCTTGACGCTGCAACGGACCTCGTACGACTCGTAACCCTTGCTTACCAGCAATGAGGCATGGGAGCCGTCCTTCTTAGAGTGCTGTAAGTTCTCTCCGGTAGTTTTCATGAATATCTCGCCGATAAAGATAGTCTCTGGGTCCACGGCACCCGAGCCGCCGACGTTGATAAGGTGTACATCACCCTTGCTCGTCTTTGTCCCCAATACCTTTGTCGCTGTGCGGTCGTTCAGCAGTTTGAAAACATCATCGGGTAATTTTACCATTTTTTCACCGTACCTAAAAGGACCATAAGAATATATTAATATTCGTTATGAATACTTTTCTATTCCATAATCATGACCAGTCAAGAAGTACTTTCTGAGATCAAAGCGCTCAAGAGCGATCTTAGCGCTTTCAGTGACCAGATGGTCAGTTTGCGCTATCAGGACCTCAAGGCCGCTTTTCTGGAACAGATAAGGATCGCGGTAGGGGAGGAAGGAAAACATGCATTCCAGAACGACACGAGCATCCTCCATGGCACATCGAAATGCGGCCACAAGGTAGAATGCCTCAGGGAGCTAGAGAAAGCTGTGGACGGGGCCGCCAGCTCGTTCATGAGGGACGACCTTCCAAATTCATGGAGAATATTAGATGAGGTCGAAGCTCTTATCAAAGGTGACTGCTCCCCCTGTCAGGATGAGGGGTGCTCCCAGATAGCAGCGGAGACGCTCCGCAGGGTAAGAGCTATCCTCCATGTCTACGAAGGCTTAGCCGGTAGGTTAGGTACCAAGATCGATCCAAGGAAGGAGAGTGATGGACAGGATCGTACTTCCACGGCCGAAGAGATAGAATCTGTCCTGGACCCGTTGGCTAATGCCTGGCGCATAAAGGTCCTTACTGTTCTAAGGCGAGGGGACCGTAGCCTATCGGAGCTGGGCCGAGCAGTGGAGCTAAAGACCGGACATCTGCAGTTCCACTTACGAGCGCTAACAGGGGCAGGGTTGATATCACTCGATCGACGCAGACACAGGTACGTCCTGACGGAGAGAGGATCTCTGGCACTGACCTGCGCTGAGGATATGGTATTGAAGTTAGGGCCTTCCACATCTAACATTATCGGTAACAAGGAAGGGACGTCAGTAGTTGAGAAAAAAGTCATCACCCACAGATAAGATCATGAAAAGCATGATGTTATTCGGATAATGGTAGAGAAGATGATCTTTTTGGTACCAATCTATTAATCCTTCTCAAGTGTATTCGCAGAATGCTATGAGCGCAATGAAAAAGAAAAAGAAGGGAGCGGACGATCCGCCCGTGAACAACAATCGATCAGATCACAGAAGTTCTAAACCCTCATCCGCCATTGTAAGCGCGGACAAAAATTCAAATCAGAACAAGGAATCGAAGAGTAAGAAGTAACTAAGATGTATTCATCCGGTGAGGTCTCCCAGATATGGAGGATCTCACCAGATCAGCATATTTCGCACATGATTTTTGGTAAGTCTTTTCTCTTGGAATATTGTTTGATCCGAAATATTAGGTATCGTACCTTCTAGATCTGGACAATGATGATCTTCTTGGACCTTTATTCAATGTCAGATAGAAAAACGCTGATCTATTGGGGCCTGGACCTGCATAGTTCATAACGATTGCTCTTGGTTCGTTCAACTATTTGCGATAAACTGAAATATTATTGCCTGCAAACATATCGAAAAAAAGGTGAAAGGAAGATAGTTATGCTTACAAAGGAAATTGTTGAGAAATATTACGCCGGGGTTGCAAAGAAAAGCGGATGGCAATCTTTTATCTCAGACGATCTCAAGTTCACAGGGACCAGTCTCCAAAGTACAACGTGCAAAGATGCTTGCGTCCAGGTTAACACCAACTTCCTTAGGGGTGTAAAGGCTTCTAAAGTGAAGGAGATGATCGTTGAGGGAAACAGAGCATGTGCCATAGTGAGCTATGATATGGTATCACCAAAGGGTAAGAACACTAGTTTTGATGTTGCCGAGATACTGTCGATCAAGAACGAGAAGATCGATCCATCGGACATCTTCTTCGATATGGTAGGTTTCAGAGAGTTCATGGCAAACTGATGCGGTCAACAATAAATACGGACGATCTAGTTATAATTTGAACAAGCCCACCTGGATCGTCGTGTAGATGGTCAGATGGGTGAGATAAAGGGTCGAACAACGCCATTTAATGTATCAATAAAATATATACCGGCCCATTTCCTCCTAGGATCGATAATAGATCTTACTTCCTGCTCGTTCTCATGATCTATTAGCTGATTTATGAAGAAAATCGCTGAGATATTTCACTTTGTTATGGTCGAGAATTGATCGTTGTTCTTGATCCAGCCGGGGCAGTATTTCTACCCATCTTGATGGTCAAAGGCCTCGCCCTGTCTCTACGACCCTTAGCAGCTGGCATTAGCACCCTATCGCTTCTGAACATCGGATAACAGGCCATCATTATCTTAACAGATAACATTTTTCATGAAATAAGGGATTTCTATAGATAACATGGTATTCATATAGTTCATTGAATAAATACTTGCATATATACATCGGACGAAGATATCAATAGGCAGAATGACGACTCAGCGTTCCCCTCATGTACGCTAATGCTGAGCTATCTAACGGTAACGAGCAAAGAAGCATCAAGAAAGGGACGTTGGTAGGCATCCTCCTGTGGGCAACATGGGTGGCCGGTATCAGCGTTCTTATCATGTTAGTCACGAACATCAATTTCTCTGCATCATTATCGTCCGATCAGGTCCTTGAATGGACAATATTCGGTCCGCTGCTTATCTTCGTTCTTGCCGGACGCTATCTCATGGATGCAGGGCATCTGATAGACTATAGACGGTACGACCTGAACAATTTATCACTCTCGGCCGTCCTGTTCTTTCTCTGGTCGCTCGTGAACCTAGCATGCTACGTTCTCAATGTCAATTTGTCATTGGATGTCAATGTCATCGGAGGTTGGATCATAGGGTATCTTGCATTAGTGGCGCATAACAAGGTATTGATGGTGTAAGTGCCGCAGTACACGAGGTCCAGGTAGATGTGGCGATCTGGACGGAACGCCTCGGCGAGAAAGCGTTGACTTCCTGGGAAGAAGCTCGTACTAGCGCACATTCTTTGTTCCTAGAACGAAAGACTGGTCCGTGACACATTAAATATCATCGATCCGATACAGCCATTATGGAACAACAGGGAAGTAGGAAGATCGCCAATGTCAAAGCTAAAGAGATAAGAATGGTCGCTAAGGTAGACTCCAAAGAAAAGAATCAGGTCGCCAAGGCAGACTCGAAGGATAAGAAAAAAGTAGCTAAGGATGGGACGAAAAATGTCAAGATCGAAATAAAGACCAATGATAGGCTTTCTCGGGTCAGATCAAACAAATGAATAAATGGTTTAGTGGCTGAAGGAGCTCTCGGAAACTAATCGCATTTTTCTGTATTCAGATTTGATCTGACCCATCATGGTCGCGCGGAACTTATCATTCAGTTGACACAAATGATCAAAACCATTATAAGGTTCGCATGATGGTCGTCGACCTGGACCCAGTTCTCGGGGATGTCGAAGAAAGACCGTTCTTTATGGGATCCTCTACCTAAGAGGTACCTTCAAGACAGTTCATGGTGCAAGACGGCGGCTCCATAATGCCCTTGGTCCCGAGATGTGCTCGATGGATTGGCTAGATATACGGTCTTCATGGTAAAATATACAAGATAATAGGTGGAAAAATTATATTATTCGGATTCATCACGAGAATGAAAAGAGCCCATTAAACAGCAATGCGCCGTTTCTTCGGCGCAGTATCCACGTATGAAATGACGTGGCTCAGTTGAATGATTTTATTTTACTAGATAATAATAACTTATATATATAAATAATTAATAAAAATTCACTGGTCTCAATGCAAAAAGTGCCTTATAGGCAAAATCCCGAGTACTCGCATCCAATGTGGAGGTGGAGCGTGGCCAGACATTCTTCTTCAATGGCTCTCAGCCCCCTAGATAGAGCGAGGTCAACGTAATGATCGTGCCAATGATAAGAAATCCGATCCCGGGGCCTAATTTTCTAATGCCTTGAATGCCTGCATAGCTTCCCCACTCAACCCCGATGCCGAACATCATCACCAGGGCGATGAAGTTCGAGATATCGAGTGCTAGGAGCGGGTCGCTCTGAAAAATAATAAATGGGATAACAACTGGGAACAAAGCAACAAAGACAGTGATAAATATCCAAAGACCTCCTTTAAGATCATCACTGAAGTCCTTGAAGAACGCCCTCCTGTCCGGGATCGCGGGTACGGCGTTCGCGATGATGGTGACGATGTGTTCTCGATCATTTTGGTTCAGGGTATGGATGATCGTGTTGTCGAGGTCGTTCACCAAAGCATCTTTGGCTTTCGTATTCTCACGATCATTCTTCAGGACTTTGGATATCGTTGCGTATCGGTTACGAATAAAATAGCTTTCAATGGCATACGCCATCCCCTCGATGATACCCCATACAAGGTTTACGCCGATCACAGCCAACAATAGATGTTCGAGCGAAAATCCGATCTGGGAGTGACCAACTCTGAGAGTGCCAGTGACCCCCAGAACAAGAGTGAGGCCAAGGAACAGCTCTGGCAATCTATCGACAGAATCGAGATACTTTTCTACATGCCCTCTTAGCCATCGAGAAATACTGAACATAAGACTAAGTAATAGATTCCGATCAATGGTTCATAATTCCTTACTTCTGTTCATGTTCGATCGTAGTGCATGGAAAAGCAGTTTCGACCATCCCGCCGTAACACATATATTAACTTATTTTATAGCAATATTATATCTATCAATGAAAGCCCGGTGGAATGATGAGACCGATCAGAAAAGAGTACCTGAGATGTCAAAGGAGGACACGTTATCGGTCCTGAAGAATGCCGAATATGGAGTGATGTCGACGGTGGGCAGCGACGGCATACCATATGGGGTACCGATGAACTATGTGTTCGAGGGCGACTGGATATTTCTCCATGGTGCGGGGGAAGGTCACAAGATAGATAACATACTCGCTAACGAGGACGTTTGTTTCTCGATCGTAGGTGAAGCGGTATTAGCTCCGGAAAGGACCACCACCTTATACAATCAGTCATAGTCTTCGGTAAAGCATCCATTGTGTCTTCGGATGATGAGAAAAAAGCTATCATGGCCAAGTTCGTCATGAAGTACATTCCTGATCAATACGATGACAAAATGGCGAACATGATCAGGCGATCCCAGTGGTCAATGTGATCAAGATCCACATCACCGGAATGTCCGGAAAGTCCAGGCAATGATCTTTTAAACTTCTTCTCTTTGACAGTATCCATCGTTCAGAAGATGGTATATTGGCCAGTGATAGCAGCCCATTCGTTTTCAAAGTACCTCTCATTGAGGGCCTGATCCTCAAGAGGAGGAACCGGTTCATCATGGAAGTCGAGATGATCGATGGGACAGCACACGACTGCCATTGTCCGACCACTGGCCGTATCGGCAATATTGTATTGTGCAACATCCCATGTTTGCTGTCCAAAAGCGATGATGTTTCAAGAAAAACATCCTACACGGTCGAGGCGATATCGCTAGACCTTCCATCTGATAAGAATAAGTCCTGGATCGGGATCAACCAGAGCGCGGTGAATCGGTACGTTGAGCAATTTTTGAGGACCGGACAGTTCTCCGCCATGGTCGGTAACGACGAGAATGTCATGAAGGGGAGCAAAAGCTCGGCAATCTCTAGGCTCGATTTTCTTGTCGGCAGCACTTATATCGAGGTCAAGACGCCGCTCACTATGTTGCAGGTCAAGGTCGGAGCTCACATAGCCACGAAGAAAGTGAGCGAGTTCAATTCATCTGATCGGTTCATTAAGCACATCGATGAGCTGGCGGGGAGCCTAAAACAGAACGAGAGGGCCATTCTGTTGAGCTGTTTTGTGTACAACAATCCAGGCTTCAAGGTCACCATCAAGAACAAACATAGCGATCATATCAAGGCCGAGGTGCAGTCCTGTATAGAACAGGGAATCGAGATATGGCAAGCTAACTTCATCATTACGCCGACGGGAGTAAAACTTGCCAATTATTTTGAGACAACAAGTAGCTTTTTGGAAGGAGGGGACGCTTATGAAAATGATGTCCCTTTATTGTAATTTATCTTGGAAGCATTTACCCGAACTCGCTGGCAAAACTGGAATTCATATTCTTTTTCTCAATATGGACCAGAACAGATAGTGCAAGGGATACTGAATAAGTTTAGTTTGTCATTTACATAAATTGTAATGCACTTTTATCAGATCATTTGAAAATATTAAAAATAAAAAGATGGAAAGTGAGGCAGTTCAGCCTCTTGTTCACTCTTCATCATGGTCCTTCTTGCGCCTGATCATTACGAACACGACAGCAAGTAACGAGGCGATGATAATGATCCTGACCATGATCAGCGGATTGCTGTTAGAGCTAGGGGAGCTAGAAGCGTTGCTGGGCGTCCAGTGGGAGGTCGCGGACCATTCCAGCAATGGTCGATACGCTCTGTGTTATGGGATCTTGAAGGCCCTTGGAGTATTGAATCGATATGTAAGAAAGCCGTTCATCGACCGAGCGTGAGTGAGCATTCAACTATCATACCTCAGTTCCACTTCCGCTTTGTCAGTATCTCTTCCCTTTGGAATGAGGTCCCGCTGAGGTAGAAGAGGGCCACAGCTGCGATCGATATAACGGCAGGCTAAGATGAGCAGGTTCGTGGCATTGAGCGATATCGCTCCGATCACAGAACTTATATAAATGATCCGGAATGGTAACGATGAAAGGGTCCTAGCTAAGTCGCCGTCCGCACATCATCGGCCTTTGGGGATATCTTGACGTTCGGACCGTGAAGGACGGAAGGCTCAAGGTAACGGACCAGTCCAAGAGCTCGAGGCCCAGCGATGCGGGGCTCGAACTTGAGGATGAAGTGAACTATCTATCGGAGCTGCAATTGTCATCGCTGGGAACATGACTGATATACTTGATCACTTCGATCGTGATGAGCGACAGGATCAATGAAGAATAGGAAATATATACCTGCAACCTGTCATCCGGTCCAGTCCGTTCATAATATATGCGGGTCTGGGTCGGGATGATCAAATGGACATTTGGCAGACAATAATATCATTCCTTGATCTACTGGGCAGCATATTGGGGCAATATGCCTCTGATCCATTACTGTATAGCATTGCGTTCTTCATATATACGTTCCTAGCCACAATCATTCTGCCGCTGCCTGTGGAGATCGGGCTGCTTCTAAGTCCGAGGCACCCCGATCTTGCTGCTTGCGATAGTGCTAGGCCTGGGCAGGATGGCCGGAAGTACAGTGGTCTATTATACCGGGCTTGGGATCGGCGCCAGTATGCGTAAGTGGTCAGATCGGTGGGAATGGTCCCGTAGGTCG
>CAVSDP010000042.1:0-63328 GCA_963726655.1 Methanomassiliicoccaceae archaeon | reverse complement strand
GGATGTCCGAGGCCTCGGGCATAAAACAGGTATATGTCAAATATGAGGGCGCTAACCCTACAGGGTCTTTCAAGGATAGGGGGATGACGGTCGGCGTATCAAGAGCAAAGGAGCTAAAATGCCGCACTGTCGGCTGTGCCTCAACGGGCAATACATCAGCATCGCTAGCTGCGTATGCGGCAAAGGGAGGGATGCGATGCGTCGTTCTTCTTCCATCAGGTCATGTAGCAGCCGGAAAACTAGCTCAGGCGATGTTCTTCGGTGCCAAGGTCGTAATGGTCGATGGTAATTTCGATGATGCGCTTATGGTAGTGAAGCAGCTAGCTCACGAAGGGGAGCTATATCTACTGAACAGCGTGAACCCATTCAGACCAGAAGGTCAAAAGACAGTTGGCTATGAGATAATCGATCAATTGGATTTCGAGGTCCCCGACAGAATAATACTTCCTGTTGGCAATGCTGCTAACATATGGGCGGTATACAAGGCGTTCAAGGAATGGAACACGCTAGGCTGGATAGATAAAATGCCTATGCTCACAGGGATACAGGCAGCGGGATCATGTCCGATCGTGACGGCTTTCAGGTCAGGCAAGAGTGATTTTGTGCCTGAGCAGAACCCAGAAACAGTAGCCACAGCAATACGCATAGGGAACCCAGCCTCAGGAAAGAAGGCTCTGAAAGCGATCTATGATACGAAAGGGTATGCTGAATCCGTGACCGATGATGAGATAATGGCAGCCCAAAAACAACTTGGACGTACAGAAGGCATTGGTGTAGAACCAGCATCAGCCGCGTCCATAGCAGGGCTGATCAAGCTCGTGAACCAAGGGGTCATATCCAAGGATGAGCGGGTCGTATGCATATGTACAGGTAATGTGCTCAAGGACCCAGATACGGTCATAAGGTCCTGCGAGGAGATACTGAAGGCTAAGCCAACAGCGGATGATGTAAAAAGGGTAATAGCTCAATGGTCAGAAATCCAGCAAGCTTTTTTGCTTGTTGTCAACTTTTACTTTTTCCCCTTTTTCTTCAACTATCTTTTCAACGACATCTACAGTCGTTGCCTTTCTTCCAGGCATAGGTTCGTTCCCGGCCGACGAGGACGGAAGCACCTGTCCCTTTATGCTCTTGGCCAAAGCGTCGCCTATCTTAGGTATCCTTGCCAACTTAGTGATATCAACGGACCTAAGGCCCTCGATATCCCGTATATTGTGATTGAAAAGAAAACGAGCACGTGCCCCTCCAATACCTCTCAATCGCACCAGGCCTAGTAGCTCGGGCTTGACCCCATATTTTATCCTCGTCATAAGCTCTGTTAGCATTGGGTAGGCGTCCTTGTTGAAGATATTGGACAGCTCTCGCATCGAGTATACGAGCCATCCGCTTATCTCGACCTTGCTTCTTATATCACCTGGTCCAAGGCCATATTTTCCTAGCAGCTCTTCTTCTTCCATCTCATTTATCCAATCCTCAATGGAGCAGGCGGTCTTGAGCTCGGCTAAGTAGAAGTCATATTCAGTATCATCTTCAGGGGGCGGGAAGAGCAGATCGTTCTCTCGTTGCATCATAACTTCCTCGACCCATTTGTAATCGTTCCTTTTCATGTATATGACCTTGATATCTGGGGTCGAGCAGATTGCATGAAGCACTGCTAGGGAGAATCTGTCCGCCCTATAAGCTTTCAAAGCGTCCCTGAACTTCACTGCTGTGAGCGGATCGATATAGAGGTCAGACACACGTCTCCCAAAGAATGTTGCGGATAGCTTGTCGTTCTCTTTCTGCACCATGCCCTCCTTCTCAAGGAACTCAAGGACATTGTCCGCCGCTTCCTCCAATCCGGCCATCGTCGTTTGATAGGCAAAGAACGTTGAATTAAGGAAGTCCATCAGGCCGTTCCTTGATAGGGCCGTCCGGTCGCAACAAGAGCAAGTATATGTGATCTAAGAACAGGCTCGCTTCCAAGCTTAGAATAGATATCCTCGTTGTCGTTGAGAAGATAGTTCTCCATCAAAAGGCCCATCTCGTCCTCGTCCTTTGCAAGGAGAACAGCTTCACCATATGCTGATCAAAACGGGGTCTTCCCGCTCTACCGCACATTCGTTTTATCTCAAGGACAGGTATGGCAGCATTCATTCGATTCTCGGTACCTGAAGACATCCCTTATTACGACATGTCGGGCGCAGGAAGGTTTATTCCAGCGGCCAAGGTGGGTGTCGCGACAATGCATTTTATCTTGCCTGACTTGAAACCGGTCTCTACCAGCCGCCTTTGATCGTTCGTAAGGCCTGCATGATGGAACGCGATGCCTTTCCTTACGCAGGACTTAAGCCGCCTTCCAATAGAGGTGGACTCATCATCGTCGTCGAGAGCTTTCAGCTCATTAGTTGAAAGATCACTCTCTGGCATAACATCTTTCATATACGATGAGTAGTTGACGGCCAGCGTCTCTGTGGACCTGCGCGTGTTAACGAAGACCAGGCATTGCCCGCCTTCTAGGATAACATCCTTTATCAAGCTCCATACTGGTTCTTTCTGGCGTGGTATCTTACGTTTTGAATTATCCGTGAAATGGATCGTGTCACCAAGCAGAACGCCTTCCTTTAATTTCGTAGGCCGCCAGTCACTAGCAACATGCTCTGCATCGAGCCAGTCCGCTAATTCTTTTGAGTTATTTATTGTGGCGGACAGAGCGATCACTTGAAGTGCTGGGTTGAACTTCCTGAACTTTGCAAGAGTGATCTCTAGGGTCGGGCCCCTATCTGGGTCATGGATCAGATGGACCTCATCAGCTATGACCAAGGATATATGATGCAACCATTGCCCTTGGTGGCGCAGAAGTGAATCCGCTTTCTCTGAGGTAGCGACAATGATGTCAAAATCATCAAGCTGTGGATCTGGCGAGTCAAGATCACCAGAGGATATAGCAGCCTTTATGCCTAGTTTCTCAAAGTGCTTCAGGTCCTCATATTTTTCATTGGCTAAGGCTCGCAAAGGGACGATATAGAGAACCTTTCCTCCGCGTTCAAGGATGTGTTTCAGAGCGGCCAAATATGCAATAAGACTTTTCCCGGATGCGGTAGGAATGGCCAGCATTAGGTTCTTACCTTCAAGGGCAAAGCCTATAGCTTTGGACTGAGGTGGATAAAGTTCCTCTATCCCATCTTCTTTTAATATATCTGCTACACCAGCAGGCAGGTCAAGTTCATCGATTCTCATTTTATTCCGTCGGCTTATCCGAGACGATTCGCCCATGTTGAACTATAATATCGATCGACGGTCCCAAGAGCTCGGTTCGCTCGCTCCCAAGCGAACTGTAGATCGAACATAACAGGTATCAACGCTGATCGCCCGATACCTGCGGCTCAGAACGGATGTTGCGATTATATACTTATCTTCGAACGGTCCCAATATCAAAGGGACCATTGAAAAGGCATGCTTGATCAGTACAGATCGTTCGATCCGATCATCTTGCTGATGTGATCGAGGAAAGACCATGGCCGAGTGGAATGAGAAGACCGTCGAGCTCGTCAAGGAACATCCTGTATGAAGCAAGGACCCATGCCCAGAGTGGAAGGATGGTCACTCGGTCGGTCCCGTGATGATATTCGAACATAGTGACAAGATCTAAGAGCATTCATCGAGCCGCTTGATCTTTTTGGCCAGTGAACAACCAATGTACTTGTGGGTTCCTTCAGACCTACATTCGTGACTAAAAAATAAGAAAAAGGATGGAAGCGCTCTTAGCGCTCCATTTGTTCGTTCAAAGTTTTGCCGGTATCTCTTGAGCATCCAACCCGAGTTCTTTACCGGGACACCCAGGGCAAGGCCATAGAGCTGTGAAAGGTGGATGACCGGGATATCATATCCAGGTATCTCTTTCTGTGTCCTATCGAACTGAAGATGGCAGAACGGACAGACATCAATGATGTACTGAGCACCTACCTTCTTTATGTTCTTCAGCTTCTCTTCTGTGAATTTTGCAGCGAGAGATGGGTTACCGGACCTAACGCCGCCGCCAGCACCACAGCACATCTGTTTGTCCTTGTAGTTGATCGACTTTGCGCCCGTAGCTTCTACCAGCTCATCAAGGACCTTTGGCCTCTCAGGGTCATCGAGCTGTTTCAGATGGCTTGGCTTAAGGAAGTGACATCCATAGTGAACTGCCACGTTCATGGTCAAGGGGTTCTTTACATGGGCTTTGATCGCTTCAGTGCCGATATCTTTGTAGAATATCTCAGCGAAATGATGCACTTTTGTGTTGCCATCATATTCAAGGCCGACCTCGCGCAATATCTTGTTCACAGATCTTAGCTTCTCGGGGTCCTCATGCAGTATGTGTGCAGCATCAAAGAGGGAACCAAAGCAGCCATTGCAGATGGTCATGATATCTACGCCTTTTTTCTGGGCTAGTGCAAGGTTCCTAGCTGCTATCGCTAACCAAGCATCCTGTTCAAATGACTTGATCACACCTGGAGCAGGGCAGCATCCAGCACCTTCTAGCTCGACTAGTTCGATACCAAGCGTCTTGCAGACCTCACGGGTCGCAGACTCGATCCCTGGGTACCTAGCTGGGGCAACGCATCCAAGGAATAACGCATATTTTTTATCTGTCATCTTAAGCACCTCCGACCAGCTTATCGAAACCAGTCGCCTTTAGTACCTTCTGGAAATCCTCTAAGGCTTTCTTGTCGCCCAATGTGGTTGGAGGCCTTGCACTAAGTCCAAGCTTAACACGTAGCTGCTCGTACTTCTCGTTCAACGGTACTGTCGCTCCGTTCTTGAGCAGGAACTCTCCGACCTTCCTGTGCTCACCGGACATAATACCATGGCTTACTGCTTTGTTCCTTAGGATGGTAATTATATCGACTATTTCGACCCCCCTTGGGCATCTTTCCATGCACTGATAGCAGGTCGTGCACATCCATAGGTCCGGGGAGTTAAGCACATCTTCCTTTAGGCCAAGCTGGGCCTTTCGTATCAATTTTCTTGTCTTGTAAGCGGTCAATCGTCCGGATGGGCAGCTTCCAGTGCATGTACCGCACTGAAAACATAGCATAAGGGTATTGCCGCCGGACTTTATGATCTCATTAGTGAACTCTGCGCTCGGTTCCTTTGCCATTAATAAACACCTAGATGCTCGACGCATGGAACCTATTTAAACATAGCCAAAAAAGGCACGTAGTATCACCTAAATAGGTAATACTCCCGCCTTGATTCCTTTTGCATTTCCAGGACCAATCTCCGTAATGGGACCTTTTCACTCCTGAATGCTGCATAGATCTCGTGGGACAATCTGTTCGGGTCCATATCGCTCTTCAATTTTAGTCCCTTTCTCATCGCCAGGCTTTCATTAACGAAGAAACTGAGGCCAGAACTTGCCAGGGCGTTTATGGATCTATATCATCTTTCTATCCTGTAAGTTGTGTTCGACCTCTCGAGTTCTCTGAACCCCAATCTCTGAGCTCCATAAGCTAACCTACCATATCTCTCTCCATGATCTACATTCAATAGACGGTCTTTCGCTATCACTTCCAAGCTCACATTATCAAGTTCAAAGGCGTTCAGGGGATCGTCCAAGATCACCATGTCCATCATTCCAGCCTGGAAATCCTGTAAATTACGTTCATCATCTGATATTATAAGGCCGATCCGTGATCCGGGGTCTATCCTGGAAAGGGATGATTGAAGGAGCTCCTCTGTAATTGGTGTACCTCCCACAGTGATGCCCCTTCCTACACTAAGGCGCCTTTTAAGGGCAATATATTCAAGCGCTATCCGTTCCCCGTCATGGTTAAGCTTTGTTCCTATGTGCGAAGAGGTCCTGATGGAGAGCCCTATCTTGGACTCTATCTGCAGCAGATATCGATGGAGGACCGGCAGAGATATCCCCAACTTAGCCGAAGCGCGGTTCTGGCTTCCTTCCTCATATATCATTCGAAGAACCTCAAGCTGCCTTGTGGTAAGCTTCTTACCTCTTGCGCTCAGGGTCACTAACGGTTCTATCTTTAGCTCAGTGTCATTCATATCAAGCCAGCTTGTTGAGCATGCGGAGTACTTTTCTATCAGCGGCTACTGAGTCCTTATGTGCCCTCATAAGGCATGCTGCGATATTGACCATGTCCGTTCTCATTCTTAGCATTCTGATCTCATGTCGCATATTATAGCTATATGAAAAAAGAGAAGAGATCTTGCCCGACCTGAAAGCTTTGGCACAGGCCTCACCAGCTATGCGCCCGGACCTCACTGCGAGATCGATGCCCCCTCCAGTGAAAGGATCAACTGAGCCCGGCTGCATCGCCAACTAGCATAACTCGCCTATCCTGGATCTTATCGAGCGGACGATATGGGATAAGTGCTGCTGATATCTTGCTTCGATCCATGTATTCTAGGCCTTCTCTGGATAGGAATGCTTCGAACATCCCCCGTAGGCGCTTCTTCTCTCCAATCACGACCCCTATACCAACATTGATCGCTTTTCCTTTTGGGAATTCCCATGCATATCCTGGGAAGTGAGCGAAAAAGTGCAATTTGAATGCGTCATCATCTAGGACGGTCCTCATCACGCTATCAGGTACAACATCCTCAAGCACTATGCTTACAAGTCGGTCCGGTCGTTCCCTGGTAACGTTCAAGGCATGTAGATGACCTGACCTTGCTGTTCACACCGTCCGCACCGATGATGACCTTTGCAGTTAAGGTCCTACCATCTGATAGAACAGCTGTCGCGCTTTCGCTGTCCGATGATATGGATGTCACCATGGAGCCTGTGCATATCTCCGCCCCTGCCCCTTCTGCCCGTTCTGTCATCGCCATATCAAAGTCACTTCGGTCGACCAAACAAACGTCAGCTTCCCTTTCACTTATCATCTCATGTTCAAGGACTAGCTGACATTTCTGCGCTCTATCTATGATATGGCCCTCAAGACCAAGATCATTAACGCACCTTTCGGAGACCATCCCACCGCATGGTTTGTAACGAGGTAGGATATGCTTTTCTAAGACCAGGGTGCTCAAACCTGCTGATGCACAATGGAAAGCTGCTGAGCTCCCGGCCGGCCCAGCTCCGACCACGACCACATCATATGTCGTCACGATAACGCCATTGGCTACCTGTTCAAAAGGTTTTACCATATCTGCCTACGCTGTGCTGACACCATTTGAATGACCAGATGCCATATTGACCAGTGGCCCGGTCAGAATGAGATCATCAGGATCGAAAAGTTGATCGAACACTCGCATATGTTAAATAGTGACAATCTTTCCCAAGATCGATATGGATTATTATATGTTAGCAGCAGCGGCAATAGGATTTGCGCCTGCCATAGTGCTTATGCTCATAACTCTACAGAATTACACCTATCCTCGTCAGGAGAATCCATATTTTAGCGATCCAACCTTCTTTGCCCTGTTCACTCTGGGCATATTCATCGGGATCATACTTTACGTAGTATCTATCATGTTTGGGATATATTATCTCATACTCGGATTCCTTCTGGAGGAATCTATAAAGTTGCTTATACTCAACTTAAAAAGGTTCCAACGCAAAGCCGACACGCCGTTCTATGGTTTCGGCCTCGGTGCTGGGATCGCTGCAGCTCTTGCCTTTGGTGGCATATATCGGTCGTTGACGAATACTGGTTTCACAGTGGGGATCGTGATATTGATAGTGTACTCGATACAACTCACATTGCTCAATACCTCAGCTGGGACAATGATCGGAATGGGGGTTGCAAGAGGAACCCCTTGGCCGTTCTTTGGTCAGGTGGTCGTGGTCCATCTTGCGTTCATATTACTGATGACACCGTTCGAGCTCGCAGTCTCCTACGGGAACAATCCCATAACCTATGTGCTATTCGGATTTGCAGCGATATTCGTTGCGGTTTACTATTGGTATGTCCATTACCGCCTCCTACCGCTATATGTCAAAGAGGCTATAGCCAAGATGAAGCTGAAGAAAGCGCGCAAGGCAAAGGTATAATATATTCAACAAAGGTAGAATAAGCGTGGGCGGGACCTATTCATGCGCAGCGGCCTAAAGATTATCATTGTCGCGGCTGTTGCGTTGATCATTGTGCTGGTCCTTCTCATGCCATCTACCCAGGACCTTCTAAGGGACGTTTTCTTATCATCAGATGAGCAGGAGTATCCGTCATCTACCAGTTTCTCAATGGAACGTGTAATATCCGTCTCATCATCGGGCGGTTCTGGTCTTGATTGGTCGGTGAATATACCCATTCCTGAAAATATTACGTCTGGCAATGTCACATTGCAGACCGTAAACGATATACATTGGTCATCAACCCCCAATAGCAATTCTGAAAATTATGGGGTCAACTGGGTCACGTGGAGCAATGAGACATCGAACTATTCGATCGACATCATATACAATATCACTACGTACACCTATGTTTGGTCCATAGGGCCAAGTTCGTCGGGCAATATATCGAATATCCCCTCCTCGATCAGCAATGAATATCTTCACAATGAGGAATGGATCAATGTGACCGATCCTGAGATCGTGGCCCTTTCTAGGTCGATCGTAGGTAATGATACGAATGTGTATAATGTACTGTATAATATATATAATTGGATGATAAATAATATCAAGTATGGTGATCCGCAACCGGTCAATGGCCCTCAGACCGCGGAGCAGACATTATCTCTTCGCTCGGGGAACTGTGCTGACCAGTCGATATTATTTTGCTCCTTAGCTCGTGCCGCTAATGTATCGGCGTGGCTACAGTTCGGTGCCCTTTATTCGCCATATAATAATACATGGGGCGGACATGCCTGGGTAGAGACTTACATACCATTAGCATCAGGTGGGGGTGAGAACTGTCACGATCGATGTGGTCAACGATCAGTTCATGGCCTGGACCGCTAACAGGTATTCAGATTATACAGATGATGGGAACACATCTCATCTCATGAATTATTATTATTATATAACATACAATACTAATAAGGGCTCATCCACTCCTTCAGTGATCGACACATACAAGTCAATTAGCTATGACCAGTCAAATAGCACGATCACTTTGGATATGATCAATAGCTCTGTTCAATATGATAATTCCGCTATGCTGCCCGGAACTTTCCATCAGCGGACTCAAAAATAATACCAGAATCGAGCATCTTTTGGACCAGCGCTTCTGCTTCATCTATTGGGATATCCATGGCATCTGCCAGTTCCTTTGCTGAGAATGATCCAAGTGCTTTGACCAGCGAGCTGATAATGATCTCAATGTCCGAATCGTTCGTCTTTTTAGCAACGTGCTGTTTGATCTCTAGAGGCGCCTCATCAAGTAAAGGCATCTGGTCTATCCTGCTTTGCACACGTTCGCTTAAGCGACGAACTGCCTCTGCTAGATCCTTTTGAGAATCGGTCAAAAAATATTTTTTTGCCCGCTGGACATCTATTTTATGTCCACACCTGCAACAGGCAGTACGGGCGTGAGATATGTCAGCACCTTGCACCATTGAGCATTTTGGGCATACTATGACGCCGAACATCTCGTTCTTAGTATTCCACAAAGACTAAAGCTGCAACGCATGCTCCGTAGTTATCCATTGGTACTGATTGCTCCTCGATGCGGTACTCAATGGTCTCCATTTCCACACCGCGCAACTTTGCCATCTCATCCATTTTCCATTCCATGATCTCGCGAAGGGCCTTTTTGGAACCATGAATATGACCTTCTGCTACATATCCACCTTTGCCGTCCTTTTTGAAACCATATGCTATTCCTGCCGAGATCATCTCACCCTCTCCGCCTCTCATCTGAGCGAGAACACAGTGAGTTATAGCGCCCATAGGTAGCTCTCGGATCGAGACCTGCTCTGCGCCTACAGGTAGTATGGAAGATACGGATACGATGTTCAATTCCCCGATGCTAGCTTCTATCAATGCTTTATCGAAGGCATTAAGATCGGAAACCTTGCTAACAGCACATCCTGAGGTGACGAAAAACTTCTTAGGAACAAGATGCATGAAAACCAAGTAATTTGAATCTCCAATTTAAGCGTTTCCCTATTCTCAACTTAGTTGACCAACTCCTTTGCGAACACCAACCTATTGTACGCGATGAACTTGTGCTGCGCCTCGCGCAGCATTAGGTCGCTTCGCCGTGAGCGAAGCGACTCACCCATTATGCGCTTCACCGCCGAGAAGACTATCTCAACTCTCCAGCGCTGCGAGTACCCGTACCTATGAGACCAGTCTTCCTCTCCGAGGCGCTTACGCTCGCGAACGGCTGCAGGCCGAGCTGTAGACCCATATTTTGCCCTCAGGTTGGCGTTCTTGCGGATCTTTGATGCCTGCCTCGATCTCGTTGTCCCTCAAGAACTCGAAGTTCTCATGCGGATCCGTAAGCACCGTCCGCGAGCACGCGCACGATGCGTCCAGGCAGCGAGCTCGCTGCCTGACGAACGAGCGGCACCAGATACTGACGGTCGTGAGAGCGTTCGTCAGAAACGATGACCGCGGCGACGGTCATCGTACCGACATCAACTGCGACATGCGCCTTTATCCAACCACGATGGATGTGCCACTTCTCTCTCAACCACGTAACATGAACGACCTTCTAAAGATGATCAAGCTGAACATTATGATCAATGTCGCCAGAATACGCGCTTTGAATAGGTGTATCAACGGCGACGAATGTTTGCATCTTGTATCGATCATCTTGATGGATCCGAGATGAGCAGGCTTATTATTAGCAAGCCGAACGTAGCTCGCTACTATAACAAGGGCCGCAAATCAATAGAAGCTGAGCCTGGCTGCAAGTCCATGAATGAATTCGTAGGTAGCCGAACTGCTTATTGAACCGTCAGATGTCGGTATGAGATATGGTCGGAGCTGTTCTCCTCTTGCTGAAGATGGTAGTATATTGAACAGTTCAGCATCTGGCAAGAAGTTGACGATCCACAAAATGATAATTCGATCAGGACCAAGAAAAAACGCCCCAAAGGGGCGAAAAGGGCTCATCCGTATACAACGCTCTCTTCCGGAGTAGGCCTTTTAGGTTGGTTCATACCTTCCATAGCGGTCTTGATCTGTTTCTCTATCTCTTCCGCTTCCTTATAGAGTGGTCCGATATCTATCTTGATCTCGGGTAACATCTTCGCTATGATCTCCAATAATTTTGCGGACCCTCTAGCATCTGGCAGATCGGCCCTGGCTGGACCAAGCAAGCAGATCACATCCATACCTCTCCTTTCTCCCTCGTACAGAAGTACACCGGACATGCCAGAGACCATACCGTCCTTCATCTCTTCAACGCCGTATTTTTCTAGCATTGCACGAGAATTGACCGTGCTCCCTACTCCATATATCTTAGGCTCCTCGGTCGTCGTCCAGTTTATCCCTTCTAGTGTGACAATGGTCGAAATCCCTTTGGACTTGCACCAGTCCATAAGTTTATCTGAAATTGGCTTTACAAGTTCTGGCTTCGGCATGAACTCAGTAACTGTGATGACCAGCTGTTCGCATCGCTCGCCGCCGCCATCACATTCTCTCTCCCCAGCGTAGATCCCTGACAGGTGGGGAAGGGACCCCTTCATGGATTACGGTATATGGTGGGAAGTCCGGAGAAATTATGCTCGCGACCCGCCCTAGCTTCATATTCCTTATGATAAAGTTGGCGGCTATCGAACTAACGAGCCCGATGCTCGGGAACCCAACTATCAGCATTCCTCCTTCGAACCTTTCGTCCTTATGTTCATAAAGTGCAAGATCCGGTGCCATCAACATAACACACTCCTCTTTTTTCATTGTTATCGATGATACTTATTTCTTTTCAGATCGGCAAAACCGATATCCTCCAAAAATAAGCGAATAAGAACCCTTCATACAGGCTTAGGAATGAGCGATACTCTACGCTCAAAGGGGAAGATGTGCTCTTGGTGACCTCCTCATGAGGCCTCATATACTGGCTCACAAACAAAATATTGTGACAATGCTCGCGTTCAGTTCCTGTATCTACTCTAGTGGACAGGAAAGAAGGAAGCTGTAGTGGAGGTCAGGCTTTTTCGGGCATATCTACGACCGATAATTTGCATGTAGTGTAAGCAAGTAGCTTAGATGGGGCAAGAAGCCCACCCCAAAGGGCAGGCAGTTCACTCGAAGTGCCCCGATATGCAAAAATAATATACCGTTGTGAGGGTCTGAAGGGCTGTGACTGATGACATTATAGTGGCCAAGACCCAAGCCGGTATCCCAGTCGTGGTGGAAAGGATGCCATATTCCAGATCTGCGTCCGTATCTGTGTATTTCGGTATAGGTTCTAGAGATGAGAGCAGGGAAGAAGCTGGCATCGCTCACATGCTTGAACATATGCTGTTCAAAGGTACCCACTCAAGGAGCCCAAAACAAATGTCAGAAGAGATCGAGGCAGCTGGCGGAGAGCAGAATGGGTATACATCAAAAGAGGTTACCAGCTTCCAGGCTTTCACACTTGATGAGACGCTATCGACAGGAGAAGATATCCTGGCGGATATGGTACTCCATCCATTGATAGATAAGGAAAGCATGATCACTGAAAAGAATGTAGTTCTGCAGGAGATCGGGATGATGCAGAATGACCCCGACGACTATATCCATGTGCTATTCTCAGAAGCACTTTGGGGGATCACCCAATGGGACGATCAGAGGCTGGAAGCATAAAGACAGTCTCCTCATTCGAGTCATCTGATGTTCGCTCATTCTTCGAGGATAACTATCGTCCACCTAGGATGTCAGTGATCGCTTCCGGTAACTTGGACAGCGAACAGGTCAAGGACTGGGCATCTAATAGCTTTGATGAGCTCGTCCCGATCAAGGCTCAAAGAACAAGGACGCCCCCGATCCCGCATGCAATAATGAAGGTATTCCCCCGCAAGGACAAGCAGGCATATGTTGGCATGGGCTTCCCAGGCGTATCATCGATGGATAGTACCAGGTTCGCACAGCGCCTTATGACCTCTGTCCTAGGTATGGGCACTTCATCCCGTCTTTTCCAGGAAATAAGGGAGCGGCAGGGGCTGGTCTACGAGATATTCGCAGGTTCCTTCAGCTATACAGACTGTGGAGCTGTCGGGATATTCTTCAATACATCCATCAAGGACCAGGAAAAGGTCATAAGAACAATATCTTCGGAGATAAAAAAGCTAAAGGCGGACGGTCTCCAGAAGGACGAACTTGACCGGGCAAAGAGACTACTGAAAGGCATGTATGTAAGAAAGCTGGAATCGACCGAATCCCGCATGGTACGCTTGGGGGAGATGTTCATGTCGACCGGAGAAGCGGTCCCAGCTGAGGAGTCCATCAGGCGCATAGATGCTGTCACTGAGGAAGAGGTGATCAATGCTGCTGAAACGACAATGTTACGGAACGATCTTTGCATCGCCTTGCATGCCTTGAATAAAGAGAGCAACGAATGCGTGAAAAACCTTGGGGACCTGGAGTTCTGATCGGTATTGCTGAAGATCTTCTGATGCCCATGGGTCGTTATGCCTTTCAGGCGTAGCTATTTTTCTTTATTCAAGTGAACAGAAAGCCCACAGCGCAGGATATGGAGGAGGGCGAGAATTTGAAGAAACGAAAGTATGGTTATTTTCGATCACATTCGTTCGAGATATTGCATCATCCCTTTCTGTATATGATTAAAAAATTCAGATGGATCAGGAACTTCCTTCTAAGCGGGATCCACACTATAAATATCGGCAGATATGAAGTTACAAGTGAACTCTTGAAGATGGGCATCAATGCCGATGTCCATTATCTGAAAGCATTATTTCAGAATGCATACTAGGAGTTTGATCATGGGATATACCTGGAACACCCAATCATTCCACGGTCCACAGCCTTGAAGGGGGACGATCTAGATGGCAATGGTCAAAGCATGCCTATCAAAGGAGCTGTCCGAAGGGACAAAGAGAAGCGTGGAGATAATGGAACGTAACATCCTGCTGGTAAGGGTCAGCGGCGTTGTATATGCCATTGATGGCATATGTCCGGGAGATGGTGGGAATCTTGCTGATGGTGTGATACATGGGAATCTGATCAGGTGCCCCATACATGGCTCCGAGTTCGATCTCCGCACAGGACGAGCTATCAAAGGGCCCTGGGACGATCCGAACAAAGTCCATGACCTTCGTTCATATCCTGTCAAAGAGGATAGTGAATGTATCTACATGGAATTCAAGGATCTGCAATGATCCCGATAAGTGACCTTGCATGATCCATAAGATCAACTTGTCTGATCAAGGATATTTTTATTTAGCAAGCGAAATATACCAGGATCTAGAAGGATGGGGTCTAGCCAATAGCTATAAGAATGCTCGTAATCATGTACTTCTCGTTCAGAGTCCTGATAACATGTCGAGGACATTACGATCAGAACTACAGGAACGAAGCTAGTGGATAAGTGGCATACGAAAGCCCTTAGACACTATGAAATCAGCTTGGATGAAAAAGCCTCACCATAATGGGTAGGGCACTTCATTCTGCTCTGAATCAGGATACATATGACATCCAATACCCTTGTGCTAGGTATAGGCAGCCCGATCATGTGCGATGACGCTATCGGACTAAGGACACTCCATGAGCTAGAGAGAATGAACATTCCTGGAGTAGAGCTAGTGGAGGCATGTACTTCAGGTCTTGATCTCATCGAGATCATGCTTGACTACGATAAGGTGATCGTGGTAGATGCTATAATGGGTTCCAAAAATCCACCTGGCACAGTAATGGTATTAAGGCCTGAGGACTTCTCCAACACGGTACACGGTGTCAATCCTCACGAAGCGAACATCGCTACGACCATAGAGCTTGGGAAGACGTTGGAACCCCAGAGGTTCCCAAAGGATATCAGGTTCGTCGCTGTGGAGGTCAATGATATTTTTACAGTATCTGAGAGCATGACACCTCAGATCGAGTCAGCATTAAGTAAGACCGTTGAAAAGGTTCTGGAGCAGATAAGGGACATTGTGGCTGCTAATTGATCCATCAATATGATCATTAAGCAAGCAAGGCCCCTCACCAGATCATAGAATTCGATCGCTCATGAATTTTTAGCGGGTAGCTACAAAATGAAGGTCGATCAAGAAATGAAAAAAATGAAAGGAACACGTTAATCTATGTCTAGTTGCACAATTAATTACCAAAGTTATGACAAAAAAGCGTAATGGGATCTATCTCAGAAATCCTAATCTTAACATATTCATAGCCCTAGTCTCTAGCTTATCGGTCCTCAATAGTCTATTGTTCTTTCTCCCTTACACGGACGTTGCATTGGTCAACATCATAATCTTATTTAATTGGGTCATTGAGATCATATTCATTACCAATTTTTTTTATCGCCTAACGATCGCGGATTCTAGATCAAAATATATAAGAAGCAAAGAAGGGGTCATAGATCTGCTGGCATGTATCCCCTTCATACAGATATCATGGATATTCCGAGGCTTGAATGCTTTTTTCATCTTCAGAGATCTTGGCGTAGATCAATTCAGGAAGGACTTATCTCGTGGACAGGCCAACGCTACAGTCCTCACTGTCCTATTTGTGATGGTTCTGATCCTGGAATTCGGTTCATACAGCGTCATCTTAGCAGAGCGCGGTGATCCACATGCTAACATTACGAGCGCAGAAATCGCGTTATGGTGGGTGTTCGAGACCATTACGACAGTAGGCTATGGCGATTACACTCCCATCACACTAGGCGGCCGTGTGGTAGGGGTGATCGTGATGGCCGCCGGCATAGGTACTTATGCGCTCCTTGCAGGCTATTTTGCTAAGGTCCTGATAGGTCAGAGGGACAAAACAAACGATAATGCCCCCGAAGATAAAGAAGGCATCTCCAACCCCCAGGAGCTTATGGTGCATCTGAGGGAATTAGAAGGTAACGATCAGGAGCTGAGCGAGAGATTGGAACGGATCGAACAGCTATTGTCCTCCTGGTCTAAGGACGAGCACAAATGATGGAAAAAATGACGAACGTTTTCCCAATATCCTCATTTGAGAAAAATTCAGGACCGATTTATATAATTTACGGTCGGTGCGTCCAGAAATATTACAGATGTCATGCGATGCTATCATTCGATCATATCATGCATTTTCAGGAAAAGAGATCGTGGTATGTCGCTATCAGCCCATGCATTGTGATCATCCTGACCTGCATATCGCATATCGATATCAACCATGCCGAGCAATGCTATCGAAGAAGGCCAGTTTATTATGGGAACATTCGTGATATTCTCTTGTTCCGTTCTTTGTCGTAGAAAATATGGGAAAGCAGGCCAACGATTAAGACCTTTCATAGGCCATGAACTGTTAAGGATGAGAACTTATCTAAGCTATCACATCCTGTGGATGATGGGCTAGAATTCTGGCTTCACATCAAGCAGGTCATAGATCACAAGGGGGGTTAGAACGGGGACCGTCGACGAGATTGTGGATTTCATATTGCATGGAACTATAGCTGGGCTGTCGCCGTTGGCAGTGATGGTGATCTTATTCGTCATCGGACTGGTCATCGGATTTCTCGTCAGCAAGTTCCTGATCATAGCGGTGATAGTCATCATCGTTCTGGCGGTCGTCATTTATCTTGGCCTATATTCGATCAATATCCCAGCATTAGAACAATATGGTTCGTTCGTGGTACACTATGGTCTTCTATTGATCAGTGTGCTCCCGTTAGGTCTTGGTTTCATCATCGGTATGATCATTGGGTTCATTGTCTAGATCCAGGTAGGAGTCATCTTGGAGGTCGAACGAACGTTTGCAGAAAAATGAAGCTCATGCCAAGATAATGTCGCTTCATATTTACCCATATTTACCAATAGATAATAAAAAATGAATATGCATTCTGGGCATATTTCAATGAGACCAGCGGTAGTCGACTGCCCAGGACCTTATTAAATCAATAAGAGGCTCAGGATGAGCAATTAGCATGAACATGGTCCATGAGCGTGAAGGACGAAAGAAGTCTTATGGCCGGGGATGCTTGAGGATAATATCGTTCGCCAATGAGGTCGTGTTATCGTTTCTTGTTCAAGCTTTGGGGACGGGCGAGGGCCCGAACGATGATCTACGCTCGAAAAGATAAAAACATTGAGACAAGGATACATTCGACCTAGCCGATTTTCAGGTCGATCGATCCATTATGGAGAGGACGCTTTTTATCTCATCAAGAGCTCTCCCTGGATGAGTCTTTATAAGGACCGCCTTCTCACCTGGGATAGCTTCGCCGAGCCGAGCTACCGCAACTGGAAATAACCATTGTTCTAGCAGGTCCTCTTCCTCACCGCTTAGTAACATGTACTTCGCCCGATAGTCGCGTAGGAACTGTTCGATAGCCTTGGAAGGCATGTCAACCCCCTTTTCCTCGAGCTTTTGGGGAAGCCACGCCATGAGCAATACAAGGGACCTTGCGACGTCGGCAAGAAAATGTCCGCATGCGGCTTCTGTCCAATCGAGCACCACGCTACCTTGGTCAGTTAAGATGATATTTTCTGGGTGGAAATCGCCGTGACAGATCCATTGGCCTTCAGGAAGCTCAGAGAGAGCGACAAGGGCATCGTACTTCATCTGATCAGATAGGCTCATTCCATCCTCGATCTTTTTCTTTATGTTCTCCTTCAACGAGGGCATCCTAGCTTCGATATGGCAATGTATCTCTCGATGCAAGGAGGCGAACGAGTTGGCCAGATGACCGAGAATCAGATCTAGTCCCAGTCATCATCTCTAAGAATGTTAGTCCTATGACCTTCTCGTAGGAATAGCCCCATCGGTCGCCGTCCTTTACCAGTTCATGGATCTTCGGAGTAGGGATGCCATTGTTGCGAGCGAGATTGGTCAGGATCATTTCCCTTTCTACCATCTCCTTGCTGATGTCGTTGGAATAAAGTTTTATTACAAGCTGCCCATCGCACTCGATGATATCCGATAATTCTCGCTCACTCATCACCCAAGTGGTCCGACAAGTATCGTCCAGTGAAAAATCCTTTTGTCCCTTGCCTTTTGGTAAGATCATACCCCGAATGAGTTTTGGAACAACGATTATAGCAAGTTATTGGTCATCGATGAACAAAGCATCGGTCTTGCTCTGTGCCGATAGGGTTTTTTGATATCCATTCTCGTCGGATAACGATCATCGCGCTTGTTAACTGCATATCAGACCCGAGGCACTAACGACAATAGCGGTCTATGCAGGCGAACAGAGGTATATGCATACTTTATGTATTGCTTGATAAGAATTTGATAATAAATGAACAAGCTAGGTGATTCAGATAATATATCTTTAGGCATGAAATTAATGGCGAGCTCAAGAACTGAAGACAACTGATCGTTATTTTATCCGGCAGCGTTAAGCATAATGAACTACCCCGCCCGAAAGAGTGGGATGGTTCCATTGCTTTTGTAAATCGTTCAAAGTTAATCGTCCAAAATGGGGCGACAACCCTAGATCCCCAAGTTACCGTCCACCCCATTCTCTTCTTTCCCACTGATCGTCACATCTAGCAGATGGATATCGATCGATCAATAATTTCGATCATGCTAAAAAGGTCAGCCCACAAGATGACCGAATTTTGATCGATTTTCCATTAGAAAGATCGTGGGGGCATTAAATAGTATGCTTCCTCAGACCGAGTGACGAATGAGCGATCGGTCCATGGCTGGAGAAATAGAAAAGTGGCATAAGCTCACCAGTATCGTGATAGTTGCCACGTTAATATCTGCCGTCGGTGGCATTCTTTTCGGGTTCGACACAGGAGTGATCTCTGGTGCTATTCTTTTCATCCAGCATGATTGGGGATTAACCACAGCTCAGGAATCTCTAGCCACCAGTTCAGTACTGATCGGGGCGATAATCGG
Source organism: Methanomassiliicoccaceae archaeon (assembly GCA_963726655.1). GTDB lineage: Archaea > Thermoplasmatota > Thermoplasmata > Methanomassiliicoccales > Methanomassiliicoccaceae > CAVSDP01. The sequence continues at coordinate 44,472 of CAVSDP010000042.1, read as the reverse complement.
GGCCATATTCGGGGGATTCATGGCCGATCGCATCGGACGAAAGATATCGGTCATTATCGCAGCTATATTCTTCATTGTTGGTACTCTCATAGTCGTAAGCTCCAACAGCCTCGATGTGTTCGTCCCAGGTCGTATAATAATCGGCATAGCCATTGGATCGGCATCGTTCATCGTCCCTCTATATATTTCCGAGCTAGCGCCAAGGCGGGTAAGAGGGGCAATGGTCTCTTTTAATCAATTGTTCGTTACTGCTGGTATACTTATAGCCTACGCTGTGAACAACTACTTTTCTCCTACTGGAAATTGGCAGGCTATGTTCGCTATAGGATTGGTCCCAGCGACCATCCTCTTGGTGGGCATGTTATTCATGCCCTTTAGCCCCCGATGGTTGGCTTATAAGCATCGCGATGACAAAGCAAAGAACGTCGCTGCAACGGGTCCACGGGACCGAAGATGTACAGGTAGAGATGGACCAAATAAGAAGGGAGAATCAAGGTCGAGACAAAGGGGTTAAAGGCACTACGGGCGGACTTCGTAAGATATCCGCTTATTATTGGTGTCGGTCTTGCTATCTTTCAGCAGATCACCGGAGTGAACACGATCATCTACTATGCGCCGACGATATTCCAGTATGCTGGTTTTGCGTCAGCCACTGCCTCGATCGCTGCGACGATCGGGGTGGGGATCGCCAATTTTCTGGTCACGCTTCTTGCCGTGCTCATTGTGGATAGAGTAGGACGGCGACCTATGCTGATAATAGGCATCTCCGGAATGGTCATTTCGCTCTTTGTCCTTGGTCTAGGGTTCGCACTCAGCGCAGGGAGTAGCGGGGGAGCCGTCGGGGAGGTCACCGCCATCAGTCTCATCGCCTACATCTCATTCTTTGCCATTGGATTAGGCCCAGTATTCTGGCTGCTGATATCCGAGATATTTCCATTGGAGGTGCGTGGGACCGCGATGAGCATAGCTACCGTAGCGAACTGGGGTGCCAATTTCATCATTACTTACACGTTCCTCGGACTTGTCGATGTGCTTGGGAAGTCAGGTACATTCTGGCTTTTTGCTGCCATTGGGATAGTTTCGCTTGTCTTTTCATGGCGGTTAGTACCAGAGACAAGAGGAATAAGCCTGGAACAGATCGAGGAGCATTTCAAGCAGGGAAAGCATCCTCGCGAGCTCAGGTCGATCGAGAGTCAAAGTAGAACAAAAAGGAAGTCCCAATGATCACCTTCGTTATCTTATTACATTCGGTCCATGGTCTATGACGCAAATGCAGATGGGAGAGCCTGCATATCTGATGTTCAGTCCATCATAATCCGACGATCTATCTCGGTCGCTTATTCCTGGTCATCATGCCCTTTCCACCTATTATGGGGCCACATGCTCCGAAATCACCATCCATCATAGGTTGCCAACAACTAACATCCACTTCACCTATGCCTCCCATATAAGCAAGGTTTATTGCTGTATGTATGACCCCAAGATGGGAGAAGGCCTGTGGGAAGTTTCCAATAAGTTCTCCGGTCTCCGGGTCAAGCTCCTCAGCAAATAGGCCCAGTGGGCTAGCTTTAGCCAACAGACCATCGTATATTCCGCGCGCTTCCTCCAAGCGGTCGGCCATGATCAGTGCATTAACAAGCCAGAAAGTGCAGAGAACGAAGGTTGATTCCTTGCCTGTCAGGCCTTCGGGAGCGTTATTGTATCGGTAACAAAGACCATTCACTACCAAATTGTTCATTGTCGCATCGAGGGTAGAGAGCATACGCGGGTCCTTCCCGTCGATGAAACCGATAATGGGAAGCATCAGGTTAGCTGCATCCAGATATTCGTCCTCGAACGATTGTTTGAACGCATTCATCTTGTTGCTCCACCCCTTGGTCATGATCGCTTCGTGAATAGCGTCCTTCGTCTTTCGCCATCGTTCGATATCACCTTTCATCTTGATCCCTTCGAAGAGCTTGATGCCACGGTCAAGAGCGAACCACAGCATGGCTTTTCCGTAAACAAAATTGCGGTGTCCTCCCCTCATTTCCCAGATGCCATTCTCCGGTGTCATCCAGTTATCGCATATCCAATCAAGCATTTCTCGCATTTTTCTTTCATTCTCGATCGGAACGAATAGCCCCAATTGCCAAACATAATAGATCGCCCCAAAAAGTTCTCCGAACACATCAAGTTGTAACTGATCAGCCGCTTCATTGCCGATACGGACAGGCCTTGAACCTCTGTAACCACTAAGATTTTTCAGCTCCTCTTCATTCGTCCGTGAGTCTGGTTCTATTGGATATAGTATCTTGATATCGTATGGCTGTATGGTCCTATAAACCCAGGAAGTGTAATGCTCTACAAAATCCGAGTAGCCGGCCCGTACCAGACTGAGCAATGTGTATGAAGCATCGCGAAGCCAGGTAAATCGATAGTCCCAGTTTCGCTCGCCGCCTATCGTCTCGGGAAGAGAAGATGTAGGTGCGGCGACGATGGCGCCCGAAGGCGCATAGGTCATCAGTTGCATAACCAATGCGCTTCGGACGACAATATCGCGATACGGTCCATTGTAAGTGCACTTGTCCGCCCATCTAACCCAGTGGTTCTGCGTCGAGTGTAATGAGGAATAGACGGAGCCCAAAGGGCTCTTATCAATATCACTAGATAGGGTGAAATAGAACTGTTCCCCCGGCCTTACGACGAATGTCTGGAACAAGGACATTCTCTCTCGGTCCTCCAACCATCCCGAAGGTCCCGTCATGATGAAGCTATCAATGGACGCATTGCTTCCGTTCAAGGAAATGGAAGGTTCGTCGCGAGCATAGTTAGGCCGGGGGAGGCAGATACTTTTCATCTCCACATTTCCCTCTAGACCTCTGACGACCCTGATCAACTTTCCGGGTGGCCCTCCTTCCATCTCCTGCTCTGCCCAGGACATGTCCATGAAGTCGAGAACCGCCACTTTTCCTTCTTGACACTTAAAGAACGTCTCTAGAATATTAGTGTCCTTCAAATATCTATGATAACTACTATAACCAGATGTAGGCTGGATGGCCCAATACCCCCCTTGGTCCGTGTCAAGGATCTTGGCGAATATGGAGGGTGAATCAAAACGGGGCCAGCACAGCCAATCTATAGACCCCTCTTTACTTACTAGGGCGGCCGAATGCCTATTTCCGATGAGGCCGTAGTCCCCTATCGGTCGAAAAACGTTCTTAAGCGTCATAGTAGAACAAACCTTGTCTTATTTAGACCGAGCGCAGGTTGAGACCTTGGCCAGGGCCTAAGCTGGCTACTAGGTCTGACGTTTTTGAAACGCAAACTATATACAATTTATTCTTGAGCACCGCAGAAGAAGTGATATCGGCAGATGCGACCGTGCAGCCTTCCAGAGGCTTGAAAGGGCTTTCAGCCCATGATAACTTTGTTGTTCGATCCGGTCATCAGACAATTATCTTCATTCGTATAAAAAAATACTCATAGACTTATATGCATCCTTTTAGAAAGGGGTGTTGCTATACAAGTGAGCATGAACCTTCACACCGTCGAACGCGACGAGACAAATAGGACCGTACGCCTGGGGTTCATGGAAATAAAATGGGGTTAAGGGATTCAGAGGCCTAGACCAGCCCTCTTCGATTCGATATGCTGAAGGATCAGATCAGCGGCCTTGGACGGGTCCCTTTCCACATTCAGGACCCCTCCAGTAACATTTTTTACGTCCGAGGTCAGCAGCTTGATCAGGTTAGGAGCTCCCCCCACCGGGGGTACCGGATACACATAGGTGTACAGACCGTAGGCCAAAGCGAAAATGGCATCGATAGTGGCCTTCTGCTCCATGTACTGGGGAGCGGCCGCGGCCACAGGAAGATCAGTGATAGGCACCCCACCTAGCGCCGATGAGATAGCGGCCAAAAGATCAGCGATGCGGCCGGTGTCAGTGCAGGTGCCGTACGATAGGACCGGAGGTGTTCCAAGTTGCTCGCAAACGGCCTTGAGCCCAGGACCGGCAAGGCTCCGAGCCTGTGGAGAGCAAAGTCCTCCTACCTGCATCGCCGCGTTGCCGCAGCCCATCGATAGGACCAGGATATCTCGTTTTATCAGCTCCTTGGCGACCGCGATCTGATGAACGTCCTGTCCATAGTCCCTCAGGGTAGTGCAGGAGACCAGTCCGACCACGCCTCTGATCTTCCCCTCCTTAATGACATTGACCAAAGGGTCCAGGGAGCCGCCCAGGGCGGACAGGATGCTCTCGGTTGAAAATCCCACCGTCGCTATGCTGACAGGAAGGCCGCGCACTGCCTCCACATTGCCATGGCGTTGTTTGAAGTTATCAATGCCCATCTGCAATAGCTGTGCTGCCTGCGTCTCAGCCTTTTGAGGGCGATAATTGATGTGATCGGTCACTCCCTCGAAGCTCACAAGCTCGGACACGGGCACGAGCTTGAACTTGTATCTTTCTGCATACAGCGGATCGACCGGCAATGAGCAGTTCATATCCGCCACGAACACATCGACCGCCCCGGTCGCAAGCACAGGCTCCTGGGAGATCCAGTTTCCGGTATACCCATACAATATTTCGTCCATCTCCCACCGCTGGATAATCTCTTGGCCGGTCTCGATGTTGGCGATGATCCTCAGCCCTTTCGCCCCTGCGCTCATGGCCTTGTCCTGCCATTCATTATTTCGTGCCTGTTGAACAAGGGCGAACCCCAGGAATGGCTCATGGCCATTGGGCAGGATGTTAACGTAGTCAGGATCGAGGACACCGAGATCGACCCTCATCTCATGCGGTCTGGGGATACCGAACATGATGTCCTGCATGGTTTCGTTCACCAGCTGTGATTGATAGGCCATAGCCACGCCAAGTCGCATGGCCTTGAGGGCCAGGCTGACATAGTAACCGTCGACGTTGGTAAGGCAGGCGCTTGTCGCTATCATCATCTCAGAATAGATGCCCCCTGGAAAGATGTTCAGCTTCTTCCAGACCTCCTTGCGATCATTAGGTGCCAGCGCATCTATTATGATGCTCGGCTCTTCATAACTACGACCGAAGTCCTCCACCACCGCATCGCAAAGTCTGATAGTCACTTCCTCATTACTTCCATCGATATCGACGCCAAGCCTTTGGGCGAAGGAGCGAAGCTTTTCAGGCTCCCTGATGGAGAAGGGCGTCTTGCCTTTTGCTGTCTCCCTGAGCGTTCTAACGGTTTGGTCTGTGTGATATTGATATGTCGATGCGCCCATGATGTTCTTGAGGAGCATGTTCCGCATGGCCATGCCATCGGCCGTGATACCGCAGACCCCACGCTTGTCCTTGAGCACGTCCGCCCGGCAAGGGCCATTGGAGCATAAGTCGCAGCGGTTGCCTCCCATACAATAGGTGCATCTCTGGTCTGGGTCCCCTCCCATCCCTTGAGCCTCATAGCGGTCCCATACATTAGTGATCCCGTCCTTCTTGATCTTCTCATACATTCTACGGACCGATTCATGATACGATATCCTATTATCATCCATTCCGAGCCCTCTAACGTTCTTTATCGTTCATGTTTATTGAGCTTTCTTCTAGGGCCCCATATTATGATCATGTTATCGATGGGACCTATACAGTGATGCATAATAATGCGATAACTCAGTAATGGTTTGTCCCTTGGGGCGATCGTGAAATCTCAAGAGCTATCTGTCGCAGTAGTGAAGATCGATAAAGTTTGTTCATGGTCTACTTGGATCAGCATCTAGGACCCTGGAGAAGGCCTCCATAAGGGGGCTCGGATCTAAGATGCATATGCCATTCACCAAGTACACCATCGTGAAGATGTTTCATAGCTCAATTGACCGCATCCTATGTCAATTGTCATATGTCTACCCCAACCGACAAGCTTACTTTCTACTTTTGAACGCGCTCAGAGCCTCGAGCATTGAATTGTAAGCTTTCATACCTTTGTCCGTGATCTCAACAACTGTCCTGTCCCCGCTGAAGGTGGCCTTCGTTCTGGTCACTATGTAACCGTCCGATCCCATCTTATCAAGATGATTGCTCAAGCTACCTTTTCCTATCCCGATCAAGTTCTGAAGGTTCACAAAGCTCATGCTTTGGTTGAGCGCTAACGACATAAGAATAAGTATCCTCGTTGAGGACCTCAGGGATGGGTCGCTGAACTGGTCCCTGAGCGAACTTATTGCGTCCGTCTCTGATGTGGGATCAGTCATTCTTGTTCCTCATTGAACACCCCTAGCTCTTCAGGTGCGTGGAAAAGAGCGTAAAAGGAAGCAAAGAACCAGATAATGAGTGTAAATGTCCATATGACCTGTATCACCAGATCCTTTCCAGGTATCCCCAGGACCGCGATCGTAAGGCTCAAAACAACACTGATGAATAGGGTTATGATCGCAAGAGCGCCCTCTATGGGCAGTCTATCAGAAAAGACCCGTTTCTGGATGTAATACACTACAAAGGTTAGCGGGAGCAGGTTAGCATAGAATATCACCTGAGCATAATCAGGCAGGAATACCTCGGCGATCGCTGCCGCGATGAAGATCAATAGGGCCCATATCAGAATGATCGGCCTTCCTGGCCGTCCCTTTTCAAGTGCCGAGCTCAGCTTCATGGTCCTTCCCCACATCCTGGCCGTCCTAGACAACGCCAGGATGGCAACGGACACCACCACCAGATATGTGATAACGTTCAGGATCAGGGCCACATTTCCTTTTAAAGAGAACAGATCCGCTATATCCGAAAGGAACAACGAGTATACCATGAATGTCGCCCAGAAAGCATAAACGACCCCCCATCCCCTTCGGAGCAGGAACCTTTGGCCGGCCAGGTTCCTTTTGGCGATGTGCTCTATCTCTTCGATCGTAATGACATCCTTGTCCATCACAGGTACCTCCTGTCCCGCTAGGTGCTCAGTTATGTCTATCATAGGATCAGCGAGAGATATCCCAGATCGACGCGTTCAAGCCATCGGTCCGGTCCATTGATGGGGAAAAGGGTCATACCCGGATCGCCGCCTCTCATCCAATGTGAATTCATAAGGCTGCTCCACCATTTAGATCTGAATATCTTTTGAATATAACTAAGCGTCTCATTATCACGCCTCCTATGCTCATCATAAGGAAGATCGACGTCAATAGGTCAAGGTCAACGAGCCCTCCCCCGGTGAGCAGATATTCACCCACTATTTTTACGACCGTTATCGCTCCCCATGAGATGACATAGATCAATGAGCCCTTGACCATGATCTTCCCACTATTCCCATCCAGCCTGAATGTCATCAGGGAAGCCCTGTAAGCACCAAGCCCTGCGCCAACAAGAAAGCCCAGTACCATCATGCATATAGCAATAGGCCCGGTGAGGAATACGGGCGATATAGTTGGGAGGACCAACAGCAGCAAAAGCACCGGTGTAAGCCACATCCTTGAGGGTCTCACCTCTCGTTCCCTCAGTCTTGATATGGCAAAAAGAAGGCCGATGATGAGGAGGGCATTACTCAGCGTATCCACGCTCGTCGACATCTTATTCCTCCGAACAGTAGTTGACCGTCGTATCTTTCGCCATCGCGATCCAAAAGGGCGAACGGATCGAATAGCTCACCCTATCCTGCATCTTCACATTTTCACGTTGGGAGCTGGATACTTTTATTGTGATATTTAACGGGGAGGATGGGTTCAAGATCTGAACCCGTTAGACCTGTCATATACTCAGGATAAAATGATCGGTGGGAGAATATGACGGAACCCATAGTCATAAAGGATCTTACCAAGGACTTCAACGGTTTCAGGGCCGTGGATCGCCTAAACCTTGTGGTCAAGAAGAATTCATTCACTGGCTTCCTAGGCCCTAACGGTGCTGGCAAGACGACAACGATCAAGATACTTACGAACTTGCTAAGGGCTACGAGCGGTTCAGCCGAACTCAATGGCATCGATGTCACGAAGAGACCTAAGCAAGCGTTGGCTAGCGTTGGCGCCGTGGTCGAGACACCTGAGTTCTATCCGTATCTGACACCGGAGAGGATGTTGCAGTACCTAGGTGAGCTGAGAGGCATGTCGAGCGTGGATATAAAGCGGCGCTCGAAGGAGGTGCTAGAAGCGGTCAGGATGACCGAGTGGGCTGATAAGAAACTAGGAAAGTTCTCTAAGGGCATGAAGCAGAGGGTCGCCCTAGCTCAGGCCATGTTGCACGAGCCATCCGTCATAATATTGGACGAACCAACCTCCGGCCTCGACCCCAGAGGAATGGTCGAGATGAGAGAGGTCCTCAACGAACTGAAGAAGGAGGACTATACCGTCCTAATGTCATCGCACCTGTTGAACGAGGTCCAGGACGTTTGCGATGATGTAGTCCTTGTCAACCGCGGCAAGATGCTGAAGAGCGGTCCGGTCAATGAGCTTGTCGCCTCGAACGGCTCTAGGAATATAGAGGTCAAGGTAAGACAGCGCTTGACGAACGAATGGACCGATAGGATATCGAAGCTCGGAAATGTCTCCCATATCAAGCAGAGCGGTGAGAAAGTTCTTGTTCTCTCTGTAGCTGGGAGCGATGACGCCCAGGTAGAGCTTCTAAGGGACCTGATGAAGCTGGACCTCGATGTGATTTCGTTCAAGGAATCAGGGGTCGCGCTCGAGAACCTGTACATGTCGCTGATCAAGGAGTCGAGGTGATATGATGACCGGAACTGTTGTTCAAGAAGGAAAAAAGGTGGTGACGAACCTACCTTCAGATACCAAGCAAGCAGGCATCGTTGCCAGATACGATATCCTGAAGTACCTGTACAGCAAGCGATTGATCGGTATCATCGCCATCGAGGCTTTGGTCCTGGCCCTCATTACAGTATTGCCGCCGCTGCTCGGGAAAAGCTATACGACCGACCCTAACCAGTTCATAGGGAATTATGCCAATTTCACGAGCATAATCGTCGTGATAGGAGCGACGCTCTTCTCAGGGGACGCTATCGTATCGGAGTATCAGGGCCGTACAGGTTACTTGCTGTTCCCCAACCCAGTGAAGAAATCTTCATTGCTGGCCGGTAAGTTCATCGCTTCAATGGCAGCGATGTTCCTAGCGCTGCTCATCTACTACGTTGTGGCACTCTCCCTAGACGTTGCGATCACAGGTGCATTCTCCACGCTCGGCGTAGAGTCGTTGCTGCTAGCGATGCTATACTCTGTGGCGTTGTTGTCCGTAGGCTACCTAATAAGCTCGGTGATGAAAGGGTCGACAGGATCTTTGATGCTTACATTCTCCACTATGTTCCTGATATTTCCTATCGCATCGGCGGTACTGTCATCAGGTGGAGTGGATCCATGGTTCATACTACAAGGTTTTGTCAATGATACGATATCGTACATCACCCAGGTCCCATACCCTTCAAATGGAATGAACGGTGCAGGATTGAAGCTGATCACCACCGGGGTAACATTTGTCCCAGACGTCGGGGTTTCGATAGCGGTGATGGCCGCATATGCCGTGGTCGCGTTACTACTGTCATACTTCGTCTTCAAAAGAAGAGAGATGTCAGCATGAATGAAAGAACATTGGAACAGTATTTGGATACGAACCCTCCTTCAATAAGGTCAAGGGATAGTGTCGAACGATCGGGGAGGATCCAGTTCTTAGTGGCAGGTATGCACAGGAACCAGGTTCTCGAACATTCTTCACTTTTCCACATTATCTCCAAGTTCCTGTCGATCATGGGCGTACTGAGAACTTGGAGGGAAGACCAAGCAGGCGGGACCACTACATCACCGAGGATGGCCTGAGGAGTCGTATGAACATGATGCCCTATCATGGTACGATATTGCCCATGAGGATGCCGAGCTATTGGCGCGTTCAGCATTCTTCTCTCGATCGGAGCATAAGGGCCGCCAGAGGATAGTAGAAATAAGAAAGAAAGCACTAGGGGCGCGGCTAAAGGATCTCGGGAAATCTGGACCGTTCAGCCCGCGTCAAGAACAAAGCAAACAGGCTCGTGTCGAAGGAAGACCTAGATCTCGGGATGGGTATCATGCGATCTGCGATGAAACGAACTAACGATGAGCTCGATCGGGTCGGTTCACTGGAATAAGGAAAGAAGTGAGACTCACTATGTCAGAATATGTTATCAGAACTTCCGATCTGAGCATGGACTTTGGAACAGTCTTGGCGGTCGACAGGCTGTCCATGGAGGTGCCCTCAGGCATTGTCTTCGGCTTCCTCGGTCAGAACGGTGCCGGTAAGACGACCACCATTCATTTATTGTTAGGGCTCCTCGAACCGACTGGCGGAGGCGCTCAGGTCCTGGGCTATGATATTAAAACGCAAGCAGACATGATAAGAGAAAATACTGGAGTTCTACTCGAATACAAGGGTCTGTACGAGCGCATGACCGCGATCGACAACTTGGAGTTCTACGGAAGGATATGGCACATGCCTAGAGGTGAGTTCCAAGAAAGAAGCAAGGAATTGCTCGAACACTTCGACCTCTGGGACCGCAGGAACGATAAGGTTGTTGAATTCAGCAAAGGCATGAAGGCCAAGTTGGCCGTAGCCCGGACCATGCTTCATCGGCCGCCACTGATATTTCTGGACGAACCTACAGAGGGCCTGGACCCTGTAGCGGCAGTGGCATTAAGAAATGACCTGGTTAAATTAGCATCAAGGGAGAAAGTCACCGTCTTCCTGACCAGCCATAACATGCCAGAGGTAGAGAAGATTTGCAATAAGATCGGGATAATCCGGAAAGGTAAGCTCATCGCCTTCGGCAGCCCGAGCGATATAACTTCCAATAAGAAGATCCAGGTGGAGATCTACGGTCAGGGCTTCAGTGATGGAATTCTGTCCAATATCCGGGGCATAAATGGGGTGCTCAATGCCACGCTGGCCGGGGACCATATGGTCGTCGAGCTCGATAAGGAAGAAGATCTGACCAGAGTGGTGACCGAGATAGTAAAACTTGGTGGCCAAGTAGGTGAGGTCAAAAGGGTCAAGCAGAGCCTGGAAGACGCTTACGTTCACATGATGGAGACCGCACCATGATCGAAGATATCAAGACAGTGATGTGGAAGGAGTGGAGGGAAATCTGGAGCGGGGGGCTTAGGGGCCGGATATTTCCACTGATAATCCTCCTGCTTTTCGGAGCGTACTTTGTGCCAGCCGCCTTGCTTGCAAGTCATACCGATTGGTCGGAAGTTCTCGTGCTTCTAGTATGGCTTCCGTTCCTCTTCAGCGCCAATATCATCGCCGACTCGGTTGCTGGGGAGAGGGAGCGCCATACTCTAGAAACGCTTCTTGCCTCAAGACTACCAGATAGATCGATAGTCCTAGGAAAGATGCTTGTGACGATCCTGTATGCTTGGGGGATGTCGCTGGTGGGGGCGGTGCTGGGATTAGTGGTCGCTAACCTTAGCTCGAGCACCTTCGTCATGTACCCGACCGACGTGCTTATCGGCATAATCACGTTGAGCCTGCTGGCGGCGGTGTTCATCTCCTCCCTGGGTGTGCTCATTTCGCTTAAAGCCCACACCTCCAGAGAGGCTCAGCAGATCATCGCATTGTCCTCGCTCATAATCCCCTTCGGCTCCCTGCTTGTCATTCCAAATCTGCCGAGCAATGTACAATCTTTCATTATAAACGGGGGGTTGGATATGGTCATGCTGTTGACTGCAGTGACACTACTGGTCGCTGGCGTCCTGCTAATGATGGCGGCGTTGACCCAGTTCAAGAGGACGAAGCTAATGGCCAACGCCTGAAACCCTTTTTTCTTTGTGGAAGTGGGCCTCGATACGGTCGACTGGTCGTTATCAGGACCACTGCCTCAGCACTGGGATCGGCCGATATTTCGCATCAGTGATCAACATTCCTAGTTCGTGCTCATCCCATGTGCAGGGATCAGAGGTGCTTCTCATTCCCGCATAATGAAGGATGGCGATCGAACGGTTCTTGGTCACATGCTCCAGGCTTGTGTGACCATTTATTCTTGCTCTGGGTAGGAAGGGAACACGTTCGGTATCAGACTGATGATATCGTGTTCAGCTAGCGAGCTCAGCATAGGTAGATAACAAGATCCCTAGCTGCTATTCTCACGGTACATCCTTCTTAAGAACGATCGTTTGCAATTCTTTAGCTGTAGCATGACACGTTCGACCGTTAGATCGTTCGCGAGATGTCGCTACATCGAAAGGCGATGAGGTTGTACGGATGTCACAAAGATATGGATACAATATCGACGTTCCGAACATCGTCCCCTTTGAGCTGGACGATCCCATGGCATATTCATCCCTCTTCAAAGACCATACTCCTATCCTGGCTAGGGATGAAGAAAGGGGGTTGATCGAGGTACGAAGATGGGTCATGGCCCTGGAGAAAAGTAGGGGCCGGCCAGGGGCAAGATCAGTCGGCTTGGTTTTCGCTCTTCACCTTCCCCCGTCCGAACTAGGAGATAGTTACAAAGGAGATTGTTCCAAATGACGAACAGCGTTGATGCATTTCTTTTGCTGAATGTTGCCCTGGGATTCTATAATGTTGGCACAATCTGGGCCATGGAGATAGATATATTCAGGAGCTGGAAGCTTGTCGACAAGAAGGAATTCTTGATGATCCAGACCAAGCACTTCAGGAAGCTGCCATACTGGATCTTTGTTCCTGTGGCGGTTGCTCTCATCGGCTCATTAGTACTAGTCGAATATCATCCTGTAGGCTCTCCAGCTTGGGCCATCTATGGGAACCTTGCTTGCCAATTGCTATCACTCGCCCTGACGGCAATGTTCTGGGGTCGCTGGCAAGCCTCGCTGAGCAAAGATGCTCGGGGCCCCGACAGCCCGTACTTGGCCAAGATCCTTCGCACTCATTGGGTACGGACCCTGCTGATAAACGCGTACGCGTTCATCCTGCTTGCCTGGGCCATCATCGTGCTCACCTAAGCTCTGGATCAGATATTTTGGAGATGGTAAACAGACCCTGCCGAGACAATCTATCCTTTTAGCCATATGATCAATATTGATCTCGATCCTTTAGCGATAAAATAGGGCCCATTATAATAATGACCAAAATAGGCTACACTTACAGATATTTGCCTGTAATGTCTATATTTTAAAATTGTCTTTTTGTATGTGAGTATAGTTAATCATTATTATCTATTCTTTATTATCTATAATAATCAATATTGATAGCCGAATGATCGTAATTTCTATACTGTATGATATTTGATGCCCCGGAATCAAGGATCCAGGTTAGTATCGTATGGAAAAGCTCTATTAGATAATGGAGGGAAAAAAATGGAACCGATGATCCAGAACGATACGCCAAATGATATAATTGAGATTATGACCGATAAAATTGGTCAAAAAGGAATCAATGAGGAAAATATTGCTCAAGCTCACAGGACGGCTTATCGTGAAGAATGGCTCTCACAGTTAAAAGATAATCTAGATGCACTAGCTAAAGGGGATCTCACTTTCAATCCAGTCCTAAAGGAAGGCGACAGATACACACAGATGATCCATGAACAATTCGCGCCTATCAATGCTTCCTTGGTGGGAGCTAGAGACGCTATCAAAAAGCTTGTAGCCGATACGAACATGCTATCAAAATCAGCCGTCGAAGGAAAGCTCTCGACGAGAGCTGACGCTTCCAAGCATCATGGAGATTACCAAAAAGTAGTACAAGGCGTCAACGACACCTTGGACTCGATCATCGGTCCGTTGAACGAAGCTATGCGGATCGCTGATTCGTACGCTAACGGTGATCTTACAGCTAGGGTCTCGATAGATACGCAGGGCGATTTCGCGACAGTTCTCAGCATCCCTTGATGCTATCGGTGAAAGCCTGGTAGGACTATTGAGGCAGGTCAATGACTCGATCAGTATCGTATCGTTGACTTCTCAGGAGCTGACATCGTCCACCGAGGAGATGAACGCCTCGACAGAGCAGGTATCATCAGCGATGCAGCAGATATCTAAGGGTGCTCAATCCCAGGCAGCACAGGTCGATGAGACCGCCAAGGTGATGGCCGAAATGTCGTCCTCAGTGATCGAGGTCGTGAGGAAATCTGAATTGGCCGCTCAGGCCGCTGGGAGAGCGAACGACAGCGCCAATATGGGCGAGGTCGCAGTAGAGAGCGCCATAAAGAAAATGCAAGAGATATCGAAGGTCGTGGATGAATCTGCCAAGGTCATCGAATCGCTCGGAAAGCGTTCCGAGGAGATAGGCCAGATAGTCGATGTCATCACGAACATCTCGGACCAGACGAACATGCTTGCTCTCAACGCGGCCATCGAGGCAGCGAGAGCCGGTGAGCAAGGGAGAGGGTTCGCCGTGGTAGCTGAGGAGGTCAAGAACCTAGCCGAGGATAGCCGCGAAGCTGCTGAGCGTATCGCCAAGATGATCAAGGAAGTGCAGCTAGAGACGAACAAGGCTGTCGAAGCGATGCACAACGGCACCAAGGAAACGGCCGAGGGCATGAAGATCGTCGATGAGACCGGTATATCTTTCCGAACAATTCAGGGCATGGCCGCTCAGTTCGTGGTGCAGATGCAAGAACTGACAAAGGTCATGGAAGTGCAGAAGAACGGCGCTCAGAAGGCAGCAAAGGCTGTGGACGCCATAGCTTCCGTAGCAGAGGAGACCGCCTCAGCAGCTGAGGAGTCCGCCTCATCTACTGAGGATCTGACGGCGAGCATGGAGGATATGACCGCTAGAGCTCAGTCGCTCTCTGAAATGGCCGTTGATCTGCAGAATGTAGCTAGCCAGTTCAAGATCGACGATGGTATTACGGAAGCAACATCCTTGGTAACTATATCGAAGTCTCAGCTGGCCAAGAGGTCCATGACGGATATTCGTAAGGTGAATCTTGTAGGCAGAAGCAGGATCCCCGTCAAGGTAAAGGAAGCGCTGAACAAGCGAGGATCCGGGGCCCATGTTGACTGAGGATGAGAAAATCGACAGGGCAAGAGAGAATGTCCATATTACAAGTGATGAAGAGGATATGAGTATCTTCCACTAGAGCTAGGAGATCAGTATGTGAAGATAGGTATTCATATGTAAAAGCCGACCGGTCCTTCATCTTTCCTTTTTTTATATTCGGTCCTCACTTTACCGAACCAGTATATTATTTGGCGTCTCTCTTTGTCAGATATGCTGATGTCCTTCCCTATAAATATCTGTTCCACAGCCTTATCTAGCGGAGCGAGCTTTCTTTGGAGATCATTCGTGAGTGATCGATCATTACAATTCATTTTCACATACTCGACAGCAACTACTTGTATGGCATCCTTGAACGCATCTTCTATAATGCCGCTTCTAATTTCGAGGTCGTCGCTTACCACTAAATAGGCATTGGTCAGGAACTTTGTGATCATCCTTAAGTTGGTTTCGAAACGATGACCCTTTATCTCATCGTCTGTTATGGCAGTGTCAAAGAGATCTGCGACACTGAGATCCGTTAGCATCACATTATCTTTTATATATTTGGAACTAATGAAATATAAAACTTTTTACAATGGTGGTGGAATCGGTTTTTATATTTCATCCGTCCCCTTACCTCTCTACACCCTGCATGAATCATGGAAAGATAATATGCTAGCCTAGCGAGTACTGCCAAATGCATCGACCTTCGTTAGCGGGCATACTTCGCTTCGGCCGTCAGTGACTTATGAAAAGCTAGACTTGGAATTGTGCGCACCATGATACCATTTTTACATGCTAGCATTTCTTCCGTCCATTGCACGTTAGGCTTAATTAATTGATCAGATGCACTGATCTCTAGCTCATTCAGGATCGATCATTCAGCAGCTCTTGCTTGGATAGCCCGTGCCGGACCGTATCTGCGATCTCGGAAAGGCAGCCCACGGTCTAATATAGCCTGTGCTGCTGATTCGAAATCATACTCTGCTCTGCGCAGTTGCATCGATAGATCATCAAGATCCAATATGGCATATGATGCCCGAGGATCATTGTCCGATGGTCTGCCTACACTTCCGGGATTGATGAACAACGTGCCGCATACCGAGCGGAGCAGAGGTTTGTGCGAATGCCCTACCATCACTATGTCAGCGTTCGCCATCCTGGCGATCTCCTCAAGCCTGGAATCAGGTGTCTCACTACTGATATGCTCGTTCGGTGTTGCGGGGGATGAATGGACCATCAAGACCCTGGACCCAGCTATGTTCATGCGGATCTCGGATGGAAGGGAAGCAATGAAGTCCAAGCTCTCTGATGACATATCACCTGCGGCAACCGTCGCTACCATTCTTTTGATGGAATGACCTCTGATCATCTTGGGCGCTCTAGCGGCTTCCAGTACTTTTAGATCGAAGTTGCCCGCAACGCTTAGCATTGGGTTGAATGCAGCTTCTGCACAACTTCCTCAGGATATGCGCCATAACCGACCATATCGCCTAAGTTAAGAAATCCTACATTTCCTTCTTTCCGTACCTCGTCCATTACCGAATTGAGGGCGTCAATATTGCCATGAATGTCAGAGATAAGGACTAGTTTAGACAGCGGTCGTCTAGTTCTCATGCCTGGTACGGCTATCCCCCCTTGAAAGAGGTGCGCATGCAGTTTCCCCAATAGATTCTCGAAGAAATGTTCCGTCCTTAGGGCATCCCAGAAAGTTACAAAACGCTCATACATCTGCTCCCTGTGCATCTCCCTATCATTGGCTACATTATCCAGGCCAGGATCGAGAGCGGCCGTTTCCGACCCAATGTCGGTGATAGATGAACGCAGCCCGGGCAAGGCTTCGATCCATACATCACAATCATGAACCTCTCCCAGGATGTCCTGGATATTCTTCGTGGTCTCTATCTCATCTCTGATATCATCATTGAAAAGTGTCTGGAAAGCCTCAAGGGTATAACGTGAGGTCCTTCACGGAGATACGGATCTGATGATGTTCATCTTTGGCATCCTTTTGATGCACGTAACGTTCCAATGATAGTATCTTTTGTGTGCTCATCGAGGCTTGGGCCAATACGGTGGCGAAGCTAGCTCGGGTGTGTATGCTTACACCGCGCCCCTCAAGTCGTTGGACTATTTTACTCAAAGTATTGCGCATATCTTTGAGCGTACCCTCATTCCCTAGCCTATCCAATAGGGCAATTATCTCATTCTCCAGCCCATCCCGCTGTTCTTTCTTCAGGATAAGCAAAGCTTCAACACCCGGGACCGCGTCCGCAGATGTTCTTTTTAGGAATGACTGTAAATATTCCATCTGGACATCTACATCCCTGGTCTTACCAAGCGCTCTGGCTAGCCCCTTAATGGACGAGCGCCATTTCTTGTATTGACCGAGGTTCAGACAATGCTTGAATATCGGCATGTCGGCACGTATATGCTCTCGACGCTACCCTGATCCTATGCACAGTCTCGACATCATAGACACTCTTCGATTTCTTATCTCCTTCTGGAGCTTGGAGACGTGTTTTCGCATCGCCTTGGCCCCTACTAGGCAGAGCCCTGGATATTGCTTCGTAATCCTTGTCATATATCATCCTTCCAATGGCAGAACCTTTTCCCTGGTCAGGATCTACCGATTTTCCTAAGCCTTGGAATATATGCCAGCATGGACGGGAGTTCACGGACCTGCGTGCGCAAGACCCCATTGACCAGATCAATGAAATGCAAAGATCCAGGCATACGTTCGACCGAGGGCCAGCTACACCTTAAAATCCAATACAGATGGATTTACAGGACATTGGACATATTTGTGAACAATAGGATAATAGAACTTGCTTTGAGGCACGACAACGAGGATAAAGAACATTTATGCAGTGTTGATTTTCGTGAATGGAGCAGATCTCTAAATGATCAAACTATGCCTGCCCATCCAGATTATCAAAACTTTTGTCAAGGCGTGAAAATAAGGATGAGATGAAACACTGGATGAGGACGGTCAGGCATAGTTTGATCTTTTATGTATTCCGGCTTATATCTCTAAATCATAACGATATTTTCCACTCCATATGATCGCGATCGGTCCCACTTATTCAGTGTAAACGTGCCTCTAGGTTTGGATGATATATCTCATCCGTAAGAAAATTAATAATAATGAATCGTCCCTCTATTCTAATATATATCTGCTATGGTGAGATGAATCTGATGGTTGAGAGAAAAGATAAAACACCGGAGAATTTGTCAGATCTGCCGAATTTTAAAGAAAAATTTACGGAACCTCTAGAGGGGATAGGCATTGCCTCTGTAACAGACCTCCAAGAAGCTCTAAAAGATGATTCAAAGACCTCTTCGATATTAGATATATCGGGAGTAGGCCCAAAGACCGTCGAATCCTGGAGAAACATGGTCAATGGATCTTCCACTATCGATAATGTCTCAGCCATGGATGATCAAGAGGAGATCGTCGAGGAAAAAGAAGCTCCCAAGCAGACGGAAAGAGAGACCCTTGGCAACAATGTTAATGAAAGAATGGCTAAAAAACCTAGATCAGCAAGGAGAAGTTCAGGGAAGAAAAGGACGGATGAGAGTGAAGCGAAGGTAGAAAAGTCCCAGGAGATTACCGAACCGTCCGTCCAATCTCGGAATTTATACTGTAGCATAGATGATATGAACAAAGTGAAAAAGACCTTGACCACCCTCCTCCAATGGGATGGAGCAAAGAAGAAAGGTCTAGCCCGATCTGTGAAGTATGCCGTTAGCGTATTGGAGAGCGTAGGTCTTACAGTGTCCGTGATCGAGGATGCTGGCCCGCAGATAATTGTTGCTTCTAAGGGAAACGGCGGTGTTGTTCTATGGAGCCATCTAGATACCGATCGAGAGGGCAATATGGACAAGACCCTTCAGGGTGTGGTCGCTCTTGATTTCGTTTATGGACGAGGGGCCGCCAACGTGAAGGGGGCAGTAGCGGTCCTGCTATGCGTCGTCAAAAGGATGGTTACTTGGGACGTCCCATTCACTATCGTCCTTACGACCGACAGCCTAGGTGAAGAAAAGGGAGCGCAATGGATGGCCCAAAGCCCGATGATGAAAGAGAGCAAAGGGGTGCTAATGCTTGCGCCCACCAGCATGAACCCCATGGTCGGCCAGCTGGGCAATGTTCGTATGAAAGTGGACATATCAGGTGAGGATGCTGTTCTTGCCACTTCTGATTTTCTAACGAAGCTCTCCAATGGTGCTGATTCACTACCAGGCCAGCAATGGTTGCGAATCGGTCTGATAAGGGGTGGAAAACGAAAGACCCCTTTTGGTCGTGCGGCATCGTGTCAAACAGCCCTGGAGATCTTAACCTCTAATCCAACGGATGTTGTCATAGGCTTAGCAGAAGACGCATTTGCTGATCATGATCATCTGACAGAGATATTTAGCCGGACAGAGCCGCTGGAGTTTGATTCAGACTCTGCTTTGGTCAGATCAGTGATAGATATCACAGGGAAAGAACCCAAGTTATACAGCTCTTCCACTGAGACGGGTTGGCTATTGCCTTCTGTATCGAACATATGTATCTGTGGTCCAGGGGATCCTGGGACAGGATCATCGGACAATGAATTCGTTTTCCTAGGAGATCTAGAAAAGACATATGAAATGATCCTAAAATTGGTGGACCGATCTAACAATATCCCTCCACCATAGGGACCGATCATAACAGATAGCCATGCAGTGGGAACGGGGCGTGGACGATAGATAAGACCGGGATGACCTAGGAACAGACCGAGTTAATAAAGGACTGTTCTTGGTGCATTGCCCCGAACTGATGATCGAAGATGAACCAATCTTGTTCAGTAGCCAAGCAAACTATAAGAGGCAGCTCACAGGACATCTAATGCTCTGATCTTGCAGTCCACAGATCCACCTTATACCAAGCTTTCTTTCCACAGTATGGACATTTGATCCTATGTTTGTTGAACAGCTTGATGCTTGTAGCCCTTATTGTCTGCCCCGCTGATGTAATTATCTCTGTGTTACCTGGCATATGTACCAGGTAAGATTCTATTCCAAGAACATAATCAAATTCCCCTTTACAGTTGGAACATATCAAATGGGTCGTAGGCGTCTATTTCACCTCTTTTCATATCGTAATTAAATGTAGCCAGAGACCCCAACTTTGGATAGACGGGTCTTCTGGCTATACTTTATTATTCTGTGGGTCGCATATTTAACCCACGAGCAGCGGTGTATGGATCGAATTCAACTATGAATAAGGGAGGGGTCGGATATCTCAAGCACACCTATTCAATGAAGTACAATAGACCACGGAAGGAAATAGATATTGAAATGCATTTGGGAGATATCTCAAAAATAGCGATCCCAGCAAGAGTGATTATTTAGTACATGCCCATATTGCTTTCGTCCTGATCCGAACAGGCAGATGGATCCAAACGGACCGGGGGTTTTGTTATGGTCGAAGGAAAAAGGAAGAGGCCTTTGCGGGTCACCATTATCGGGGTGCTATCCATCCTGGCTGGTCTGATATATCTATTCCCTGTCCTGGGCGGTCATGGTGTGGCAAATATCATTGTCCTGACCGGTGATACGTTCTATGGGGGACCTTTAGCGCTGACGGCTTTCGTTATCGCCATGGTCAACTTCACTATCGGCATGGGCTGCCTACTCGGGTGGCGCCCGATCTGGATCTACCTGGTCATTGTATCGGTGATAAATTTCGTGCTCGCCCTGATCATCATGTTCAATCTGAATATGGGCGATCGGGAAGCCGTGTTGATCGGTGTATTCTGGCTGGCAGTCGCCACCTATGTTCTGCTCACGGTGCGATCGAGCAAGACTAAAGCATGGTTCCACATTTGAGAGGACGCATTAATGAGGTGGCCAAGATCATGGATCCTATCGAGGTGAAAAACAGGTTTAGCCATCATGTTCCTTTGAACGGCAGAACAGCAGAACGGCATAAGGGTGGCAAAAATGAACTGTTCCGATAAAGATTTGCTCAGGATCAAGATGTCCATTCGCTTCTTTTAAGGACATCTTAGATGTTCCCAGCAATCTTAACGCATCTGATGTATGGACCTAAGAACGACCCAGCGCCCACGTTTCTTCGGCATGGCGTCCTATTAAACAAATAAAAGATGATTTCAAGGGAAAAGATATGTCCTTCACGATACCCCCATTATTGACTCAAAAATCGAGATAACTGGCTATAACTAATGGTGGGTCTGTCCAGATTTGAACTGGAGTCACCAGCACCCCAAGCTGGAAGGATACCAAGCTACCCCACAGACCCGTTTAAATGGTTTAAGGGATATTATATAAAAGGTTTAACCCAGTGGGATGACCTCATCAACGAGATCGGCGTGAGCCACTAGCATGCGACGGCAACAATACCGGGTCAGGCCAAGATCGTCAAGAACCTGTTTTGGGTCCTCTCCGAGCTCAACCCGCTTAGCATATGTCTCATATAATCCGCCAACTACCTTGCCGCATGTAAAGCATCTTACTGGGATCATCATTTTTGCTCACCTGTATGATTTCTGTCTCTTCTTCCTAGCACCACGGCCAAGGGGCTTCTTAGGCAGCTTCCTGCGTGGATCGCTGATCAAAAGGGAGCGGTCATATGCTTTGAACTGCTTCTCAAGTTCCTCATCATGTAGGAACTTGACCAATCCCTTTGCGATGGCCGTTCGGGATGCTTCAGCCTGTCCCATTATGCCGCCGCCTTGGACATTAACATCTATGTCTACCTTGGATGCTTTTTCACCAGCAAGGGTCATAGGTTCCAATATCTTGAGGCGGGCGAGCTCAGGGTTGTAGATGTCAATGGGGACATTGTTTATCCTCACTTTTCCAGTTCCGTTACCTATAACGGCCCTAGCTACAGCCTCCTTCCTCTTACCGCTAGTGTTGACTACTTCTACCATTTGCTCACCTCACCTTTGAACCAAGGTGCTCTGCAACCTCACCGATAGTGACGAACTTTTCTGTCCATAACTTGGTGGCATATTCGACTTTCTCCATCTGGGCAGATGCAAGGTCCTTAGGAACGCCCACGAATACCTTTAAGTTCCTATAGACTTCTTTTCCATGAGCATTTTTGAACGGGATCATCCCACGGACTGTCCTTTTAACAATAAGATCTGCTCGCTTAGGGAAGAACGGCCCATTTATCTGCTTACCACGGTCGTGCTTCTGCTTATATGTAGCGAACACAGCGTCCCTTGATCCAGTTATGATCGCTTTTTCAGCATTCACTATAACAACGGTCTCACCGTTCAGCAGGCGCTTGGCAACATTCGTGCTGAGCCTTCCCAGGATATGTCCTTCAGCGTTAATGATGGTGACCATATATTCACCCCATGATCCTTACGCCCTTTCCATCAGGGTTAGCCTCTACCAGCTCAGGAATGGTCATGCTCTTACCGCCAGCAGCCTCAATGGCCTTGGCAGCGCTTTCCGAGAACCGGAACGCTGCGATCGTGACCTTCTTTTTATGGCCCCGGCGCCCAGAACCTTGCCTGGGACTACAATGATCTCTCCTTCGTTCGTATATCTTTCTAGCCTGCTCAGATTGACCTCGGCCCAATTGTTGCTGGGCTTTTCAAGTCTTAGAGCAATGTCTCGCCAGATACCGGCTCCATTTTCCCTGCTGTCCTTCTTGAGCTCTTCAATGAGGGCAACTAGGTTCATGTCGGTCTTATGCCTAAATGTGTTCTTCATTCTGACTCCCTCGACATTGAGTAATGGGCTCTAATAGTGATGTCTTAAATAAAGGTTTCCCAGACATTGACGTTAGTACGCTGTCCTTCTGGATAGCTTTATTCTATGTACGAAGCGATACTGGCATATCATTAACATGCTTGGTCGTCATCCCGGCCATCCCTACAGCGGAGATGACCTTATCTATCTCTTTATTTGGGTCAGCGATCCAATCGCGTGACCATATGTGGTAGATCTTCCAGCCAAGCGTCTTAAGCCTTTCTTCCCTCAATCTGTCCCGGTCCCTTGCCGTCCTCGCAGAGTGATATGATGCGCCATCGCACTCTATGCCTAGAACGTATCTGCCAGGTTTTTCTGGATCTACCACCGCCATATCGATACGATATCCTGAGCACCCTACTTGCTTGCGAAGTTCTAGGCCTTTTTCTGTAAGGGCACGATAGACTTCCTCTTCGAACGGCGACTCTGAATCTTCGTTCACTATATTCTTTCCGATCGATGCTAATGTTCCAACGTCGCCGTGCGATGCAGCGAAACGCATGTACTCACATAGGAGGGCCGCCCCTGTGCTCGTTGTCTTGCTTATATCATCTGGGGAGATCGAGGTCACGAGTTGAATTTTTCTTCTGGCCCTAGTTATGGCTACGTTCAATCTCCTTTCACCTCCAGAGCGGTTCAATGGCCCAAAGTTCATGCTGAGCTTTCCAGAGGCGTCCTTGCCATATCCCACACTGAAGATCATCACGTCCCGCTCATCACCTTGTACGCTCTCCAGGTTCTTTATGAAAAATTCTTCCTTATTTCCCTCTTTGAAGAAACTTTCCATCTCTGGCTCTTCTTTAAGTTGGTGTTCGAGCGCCTCCTCTATTGCTGTCTGTTGTGCCTCTGAGAATGCCACAATGCCCAATGACAACGATGGGTGTTCCCGATAATGCTTGAAGGCCAGATCAATGACCTTATTCGCTTCCTTTACGTTCCTTCGACTTTTGCCGCGATCATAGACGCCATCAGGCACTTGAATAAGCTCCACTCCATGGTAGCCATCGTTAAGTGATGACGGAAATGTGTTGAGCTGTCCATCATAGAAATGATAGTTGGAGAAAGCTATCAGGGATTCATCCAAGCTGCGGTAATGCCATAACAGCATCTTTCTGGTCATTACAGTAGAGCATTCATCCAATATGCTTTCAAGATCTTCCTGTCCGTCGTCGTCCTCATTCTCATCCATCTCTAGCTGGAAGAAGTCAGTAGGAGGCAGCTGTTTCCTATCACCGACAACGATGAGCTGACTTCCTCGCATGATGGAGCCGATGGCATCCTCTGGGCGCATTTGGGACGCTTCATCGAATATCACAAGGTCGAAGTGGACTTTATCTGGGTCAAGGAACTTGCTTACCGATAATGGGCTCATAAGCAAGCATGGCTTGATGCCCTGTATGGTACCTGCAGCTTCGGAGAACAGCATCCTTATCGGTTTAAGTCGCTTCTTTTTTTGAGTCTCATGCCGTAGGACCCATATCTCGCTCCCTTTGATCGGTTCTTGTTCTAACACTATCTGTTTCCTTTTATCCAATGCAATTACGATGTTTTTCCTAGCAAGTATCATCTGTTCCTTATCCAGTTCACAGAATAGCTTTATCGTTTCTTCCTGGCTTACGCTGTTGAATCCCCTAAGTCGGACATCTGATCGAGTTATTGCGTCCAGCCATAGTGTATAATACCGTTTATGGAATGATGCTAAAATGTCGACCTGAGGTATGCGACCTTGGCGTGCAAGATCGAACATTGGTCCAAGCCGAGCAAGACGGCACTCTTTTTCAAGTCCAGATATTTGTGCCCATTCTTGCAAGGATGAAGCATGATCAAGATGTTCATCTGCCCAAGATATTATCTCATCAAGCAGTAGCTCTTTCATCTGGGTCTTTCCATGCATCAAGCGATCGGGCAAGAACCTATCTTTTATGGATAGGATAGCATCGTTCAAGGCAACAGACCCAGCATCCATCATGGTGATCAATGATCTTGCCTCTTCTTTCTGCTCTCCTTCGCAGATCAGGCTGATTATCCCAGGCAGTGGTTCGCCGTGTTCCTTAAGGAAGATCCTTACCCACTTTATCTGTTCGATGACCATATTCCAATCAGTATCTTTGCCAAAATATCTATCGCCAAGCAATGGACCGCATCTCTGTTCATAGCCCTTGATCTTAGCCAATGAGCTCTGCAGGTCGATCAGCACATTGAGGTCAGCTCGGACTTCTTGGAAATTTTTCCGGTGGTCCGCCCTGCTGAACGACCGAACCGTTGCCATATCTACCTTGTAGCTCGGGTTGAACGCCTTGAACAGCCCAATATATTCGTTATCAAAGCGGTCTGCCATGCCTTTTGCATCGATGGATAGGATGCCTTCATTATATCTTGGGCCCAACCATTCCATATATTTCGCTCTGGTTTGATATGCAGGGATAAGTTGAGCGACCAGCTCATCGATGATATCCAATGTCCCTTTTACGAACCATTCGCGCGGCGGCCTCGGAGAGTTGATCGAGCTTTTGATAATGCTCTCCATTGTGTCTGACGTCCAATAGCGTAGAAGCATTCCCTCCAAAGATCCCGGTCGCCGAGGATATGCTTACTTTAAGGTCAAAGGCAGCAGCCCTTATGCGCCTAAGTTTATCCAGTATCTCTGCTTGAACGCTTGCTTCCCAGGATGATATAATGCAATCGTTCCATGGATGGACATCGTATCCAGCTATATCTGACAGGTCGATCATTATCCTTTTGACCAATCTTTCAGCCTCGACCAACTGTTCTGGGCCCATATGTTCTATGTCCGGTATCTCGACCGGGATGTCTGTCGCTCCCGCTACCGACGCCAGTTCTCCATATATCCTAAAGACGGACATGCCAATGACCGCCCTTGGCTCATGAAGGGCTTTGACATGGTCGTTCAGCCCATTCCTGATGGATATCAGCTGTTGGGACCTTCCGACGGTGTCGAACGGCCCGATCAATGGAAGTGACATACATCTAGCCAGCTCCTGGATTATCGTGGATGGCGTAGATTTATAACTATGTAATTCAAGACAATAGTCCCCTAGTCCACACTCATCAAGGCGTCCTTTTACTACCTCCAGGGCCGCCATCTTCTCAGAAACGAAAAGTACCTTCCTTCCATCCCAAAGTGCCTCACCGATAATGTTCGCTATCGTTTGGCTCTTTCCTGTGCCAGGCGGGCCTTGGAGAACGAAGCTGGCGCCTTGTTTAGAGAGCGCTATAGCTTCTTGTTGGCTGGAATCCGCGTCCAGTACTTGATGGGTCTGGGCCGGTAGCATCCAATCATCCATATTCCCGGCTGGTAGTGGCGCACCAGTGAGCGATGGGGCAGAGGGGTCTCCAGCGATCGATCTGATGATCGGGTTGGATATCGCTTTATCTTTAGCAGGTCCAAGCTCGTCGAACATACTTATCTTAGCGAATGAGAATAATCCAAGATACGACTCCTCCTTTATCTCCCAGCTACTGGTGCTAGCAATGTCCTTGATGGAATTCTTTATAGAATCGATATATTCATCGAGGCCCATGTTTGCCTCAAGGTCAGGAAGATGAATGCTTAGATCAGATAATAGCTTTCTTTGTAATGTAATATTTCCTGATGCTGGTTCTTCGATGCGCTCGAGCATGTACTCAGATATAGGGCTCGATCTTTGGAGTGTTACAGGTATAAGAATGAGCGGCGATCTGATAATGTCCTCGATTTTCTCGCTCTCTTTCCAATATATCATTCCGATGGCTAAGAAGAGGATGTTCACGCCCTGTTCCTGTATCGATGAGCGTGCTTTGGTTCTTATCTGTATCATGGTCTTCTCGAACTGCTCAAGCGTAAGGTCAGAGAAGATGCGATTACGCTTAGGAGCGGCTATTTGGGATGAGCACACTATCTCAGAAGGTAAATGTCCAATAGCGAACCGCTCTAGTAATCTTGAAGGCTCTGGGTCAACAATATGGACACAGCCACCTCGTGTCTCCTTAAAGTTCAATAGGCGGTTCTTGAAGGAGGTATCTATCAACTTATCACGCCAAGCATCCAATCTTGCTTGTGCTGGAAGTACATCAGAGGTCATCTCATCATCCCGATACCGGAATGTCGTATGCTTTCAAGATACTTGCGGGTGGATCCTTCAATATGATAAGTTCCTCATTCCAGAACCGAAAAATCATGGACAGCACATATATACATCATCTATCATAATGAGATTAGCTTAGATCGTTTCTAGGTTGATGGTGATGCAATGATCCGTTTTGGGCCGGCTGGTATTCCACTTTCTTGTAAGGGCAGGACCCTACGCGATGGGATCGAGGATGTGCATGGGCTTGGCCTGAACGCCATGGAAGTCCAGATGGTCAGGGTAAATGTCATAGACCGGATCCCTGATGAAGAGGAGATAGGACTTACGCCCATGGACGTCGAGAGCGATCTCATTATGGAGATCGTGCGTACAAAAGGTAAGAAAGAGATCCTGGATCACTCAGACTTCTGAGAAGATCAAGGAAGGGGATTCTCTTATAACTTTGGCATCTGGGCTTGCTCAGAATTTCAAGGAACTAAAGGAACTTGGAAAGATGGGAAAAGAGCTGGATGTTCAGCTTTCAATGCATACCCCGTATTATATGGACCTATCATCTAACTCTGATCTGACGCAGAGATGCAAGGACTCGATACGTTGGGCAGGGATGATGACCGACCAGATGGAAGGAAATCTCGTTGTAACGCATCTTGGTCTCTATGGGGACGTGCCCTTAAAGCAGGCCAAAGAGAATATCAGTGATAATGTTGCCGAGATAATGGAATGGTGGAAAGAGAATGGCATCAAGCCTATGCTCGGCCTTGAATCATCTGGGCGACAAGAGGTCTTTGGCTCGCTCGATGAGCTTATGGAGCTTTGCGACAAGGTAGAGGGCATTGTCCCCGTCATCAACTTTGCCCACATACATGCAAGAGAGGGCGGTACCTTAAGGGAACCACAGGATTTCGGTACATTACTGGATAAAGTAAGGTCCCGCGTAAATGGTCATTTTTATACTCATTTCTCCGGAGTGGAGCATGAAGGCGGGAATGAAAAGAGATCACGCCTATCAAGAAAGGTGATCTCAAGTTCGAACCGCTAGCTGATTATCTTTCTGAGGAGAACCCAGATATTACTGTAATATCCTCCTCGCCTTTATTGGAGCATGATGCGATGTATATGAAGGTCATATACGAGCGTATGCTGACCAAGAGGGTAGCAAAGGAATCTAAGTCAAAGAAGCCCGAGCGGTCTGATAAATCTAAGGCTGAGATGGAAGAAGAGGATGAGGAAAAGGACCAGGACCAAGTAAGCGGATATGAGATCGAAGAAGAGAGCGGCCCTTCAGAACGTCCCTTGATCAAGAGTCCAGCTACCAAAATGGGAAAGCCGATCAAGCATGTTCCCCCAAAGGATGGAAAGAACAAGGAGCCATCCTCAAAAAATGAGAAAGAGGATGAAGGGCAGAAAGAAGATGTAAGACCAAGCAGGTCTGAGCAGAAACCCTCTTCATCAAGATCTTCCAAGAAGAGGTAAAGATGCAGGAACCCCTCCATTATATCATCAATGAGGTACAAAGTGGCCTAGAACGCGTAGACCCGTCGACAGTGGACAGCTCTATCGGGCTGATCATGCGCTCAAAAAAGATATTTATTTATGGGGTCGGGCGATCAGGCCTCATTGGCCAAGCATTCGCTGTACGTCTTGTCCAGATGGGGTTCGATGTACATTTCGTCGGTGATATGACCACACCCTTTGTCGAGGAGAACGACCTCGTAATAATCGTCTCGAATACTGGTGAGACGATGTCAGCTGTCCAGACCGCTAACATAGTAAGACGCGTGGGTGCGAAGGTGATCGCCGTGACGTTGAATAGCAATTCTAAGCTCGCTCATGCGTCAAGTTTGGTTCTTCTCGTAGGTCAGAGCAGAGATGATCAAAAGAAGAAGTACGCCCCCTTGGGGACGATATTCGAGGACTCTGCGCTTGTGCTCTTTGACTCTCTAGTGCCATTGATCATGGAAAAGCAGGGACAGACCGAAGCATCCTTGCGTCGTCGTCATGCCATATGGGTATGATCATCTTTCTTTCCTTTGGTAAGGGCAAGCATGCTTTTGAGAATGGATAAATATGCAATGGGTAAGAATGGAGATCTTCTCTCGCAGTGAACTCTGCACATACTAGCTAGTGGTATATGGGCCGGGCCCGAATGAAACAAAAAGAAAGCCATGTAATGAAGGACGGCTCACAGACCATGGCCAATATGAAATAGTATCACCAGGCGGGCGTGGGACAAGTATTTTAGAGACAGAAGCGTTCTTGAGGCCGGAACCATGAACGGCGAGTTCAATGTAACCCCCTGGGAGGTCACAGGAGAGATAGACTACGATCTGCTAGTGGAAAAATTCGGGACTAAGCGGATAGGCGATGCGTTGATGAGCCGTATGGCCAGCTACGGTCCTATCCATCCACTGCTACGGCGGGGCGTTGTGTACTCGCACAGGGACCTGGAATGGATCCTTGATCGTTA
Source organism: Methanomassiliicoccaceae archaeon (assembly GCA_963726655.1). GTDB lineage: Archaea > Thermoplasmatota > Thermoplasmata > Methanomassiliicoccales > Methanomassiliicoccaceae > CAVSDP01. The sequence continues at coordinate 15,293 of CAVSDP010000042.1, read as the reverse complement.
TGATTCGGGTGAGCCATTCTACCTTTACACTGGTAGGGGGCCATCTGGAAATACTCACCTTGGTCATCTCATGCCTTGGTTGTTCACCAAATATCTCCAAGAGACGTTCCATGCGCCACTGTACTTTCAGCTGACGGATGATGAAAAGTTCCTTTTCAACGAATCACTTGAACTAAAAGATACACACAAGGCGGCATATGAGAACCTTCTCGACATAATCGCTGTAGGGTTCGACCCAAAACTAACAAAGATATTCCTTGATACGGAATATGTCCACAACCTTTACCCATTGGCTATCAAGGCAGCAAAAAGGGTGACATTCTCAACAGCTAAAGCAGTGTTCGGGTTCGACAACTCTACCAACATAGGAAGTATCTTTTACACTGCGATGCAGACAGCACCCGCATTCCTGGGATCGGAACTTGCAGGGAAGAACGTTCCATGTCTGATCCCATGTGGGATAGACCAAGACCCCCATTTCAGGGTCACTCGCGATATAGCTCCGCTACTTGGGTATTATAAGCCCGCGCTTATGCATAACAAGATGTTCCCCGGGCTGCAGGGAACGGATAAGATGTCCTCATCGCAGCCCAATAGTACAGTGTATACAACGGACCCCCCTAAGCTCGTTCGCAAGAAGATCATGTCAGCTTTCACTGGCGGGGCGGCCACAGTGGAGGAGCAGAGGCGTACTGGTGGACATCCAGAGGTATGTTCTGTTTTCAAGTATAAGCTCTATCTTTTTGAGAACGACGACCGCAAGATGGACGAGCTCCATGAGATGTGCAAGGGTGGTGGCATTCTCTGTGGGGAGTGCAAAAAGACCCTAGCAGATTCTGTGGTCAGATTCCTTGAAGAACATCAAGAACGCCGTGAGGCTGCAAAGGAACGAATAAATGATTTTATATTGAGGGATTGACGGGAAGGTCTGGGTATCGAAAATACAAAATACTGCATAAGTTCTAGCGGCGATCATGGGAGCCTCAGAGATCATTGAGGGGCTGAGCGCGAACGAGACAAAGCTTCTGCTCGCCCTGAACCGGTTAGATGGGAAAGCTACCCCGGAGCAGATCTTTAAGACTGGCGAGTTCGGACAGCTTGTTGAGGTGATGAATGCAGGCTCTTGGCTTCAATCGAAGGGATTGGTGCAGATATCTGAGGTTGCAAGGAAGATCTTTACTTTGCGATCCAAAGATGTTATTGAAAGAGGACTACCTGAACGCAGGGCATTAGCATACATCAGCTCCAACGGTGGGTCGATCGGCATCAATGAGCTGTCAAATGCGGTTGATAAGGATGAGGTCTCCATTGCTCTTGGATGGCTTAGGAAGAAAGGTCTTGCTGAGATCAAGAAGGGTCCGTCAGGGACGCTGATCAATATCACCCAGAAGGGGCAGGAAACGCTCGTGGAAAAGACCCCTGATGAAAAGGTCCTGGAAAGATTGGCTAGTGGAGAAACAGAAGAAACAGCCTTGGATACGGATGCGGTGAACCAGCTAAGGACAAGGCAGGAATTGATATCTGAACGGCTGGCGATCGACAGGACAATGACTATAACAGACCTCGGTACTGAGATAATATCTCTCGGTCTTCAAGTGAAGGAAGAGGTAGCACAGCTCACTCCCGAGATGATACAGAGCGGTGGCTGGAAAAGTGTGTCCATCAGGAAATATGATGTGCATACTTTTGCCCCTGCTGCACTCCCTGGCAAGAAGCACCCTCTCAGCAGGATCGCGGATGATATAAGGCGCATCTTCATTGGCATGGGCTTTACGGAAGTTGATGATGAGTTCGTTCAGCCAGCTTTCTGGAACATGGATGCTCTCTTCACACCGCAGGATCATCCAGCAAGGGAGCTTCAGGATACATTCTATCTTAAACATCCGTCAAAGGTCGTTCTTGAGGATGATGATATAGTAAGGAAAGTTTGCGAGGTCCATGAGAGCGGCGGGGATACGGGCTCTTGCGGTTGGCGATACAAATGGTGCAGGGATGAATCCGAAAGGGCTTTGCTCAGGACACATACTACGGTGAACTCGATAAGGTACCTCTGGAAGCATCCGGAACCGCCTGTCAAGATGTTCACCTTAAGCAAGGTCTTCAGGAACGAAGCCATTGATGCAACACATCTGCCGGAGTTCACTCAGATAGAAGGCATTGTAATGGAGAAAGATGCCAATTTCGATATGCTTTGTGGGATCATAAAAGAATTCTATAAACGAATGGGTTTCCAGAACATACGTTTCCGCCCAGGATATTTCCCATATGTAGAGCCATCGCTTGAGATCGAGGTTGAGTTCAAAGGTTCTTGGATGGAATTAGGTGGCGCAGGGGTATTCAGGCCTGAGGTCACTGCTCCGTTCGGTATAAAATGTCCTGTCTTGGCGTGGGGTTTCGGGTTCGAAAGGCTCGCTATAATGAGATGGGGGCTTCAGGACGTAAGGGACTTGTATGTAAGCGATGTAGATATGCTCAGGCAAAGTCCCATCCTTTAAGTCTGCTCGCCTTCAACGAGCATTCAAGGCATTTTTCCATGTTACCTGTATTAGCGTACATTTGGGACAAGGTGTTCAAAAGCTCTACCTGAGTATTCTTCATGGCCATACGGCTCTTGAAGAACATATTGAAAGCTGTTTCTTCCTCTCCTGTCTTGAACGCTATGACACCAAGAAGGTATAGGGCCCTTGCCTCATCTTCCGGGTTATCTATTCCTCTAGAGACCAGCCTTCCCAGTAATTCCCTTGCCTCGTGGTAATCGTCAGTGCGGATGAGGGATTCCGCGATGTTACATTCTAGTTGACTGTTGAACCTATCATCAAAAACGCCTCTTGCCCTTATGAACGATCGATATGCATATTGGAACTCTTTTCGGTCCATGTGTAGCATGCCCTCTATGATGTACCCATCATATTTTTCCGAGGGAATGCTCGAGGCCTCCATCACCTTTGTAAGGATGAGACAATACTCTTGTTTGCCTACGCGCCGAGCCACTTCAGCCTGGACATAATGTATGACCCCACTATAACCCCGTGTCACATCACGGATGTTCGAGACAGCAACTAGAAGATCTTCGTCCGGGTTCAACAATAGCTCCTTGGAATGAGCATAGACAAGGAGCTCAGCATCACAGAACCGTCTGGCCATGACAAGGTGATATAATTCTTCCTTCAGGTCGTTCCAGTGCATCCAATAATCAGCAGCGAACGAGTGGTAATCCTTCACCTTTTCTTCGTCGGTGACCGATATGACATAATCCTTCAGCTCTTTTGGAAGGTCGACCATGCCTCTTTCATCGACCGGGAGAAGAGAAACGCTGATATCAGGCAGCACATCCCTCTTGAACGGCTTCCTGAAAACGCAGGACATTGCTACGACAGGTTTGAATTTTTCATCTAATGTGTTCCAGAGTTCTGGACCCTTGCACTTTCTAATGTCCTGGAACTGAGTAAGATCGATATCGTTGTCCTTTGCAAAAAAATGTATCTCTTTGCTTCGTGACTCACCATTCAGTGTAAGAAAGTATACTTTACGCTTTGTCCTTCCTTTCTTGATATGTGATAGCCGTTCGCTCACTAATTTAGAATCTTTCAATTTCTTCAGTTCAAGAGCGGCATGTGCCCTGGATATCCTGAGGGCCGCAGCAATACCATCTTGGCTTATGTCTATTGGCACTTCGTATGTGTCAATGAACTTTGAATATTGATACAGATGAATTATTATTCGCTCTCCAACGGTCAAAGATGCGGACACATTAATCCCAAGCCAATAGGGACATGGCGAAATGGCTAATAAACTTCCCTAATGATCGTTAACACGGTAAAAAAATGTTCCATTTTTCTATCTAAATATTATCATAAGCTGTCGTTCTGTCTTCAATGAAGTGATGTTCATTGATGTGAGATCTTGAGCTTTTTTCCTCCTTTTGCATCGAAGGTGCTTAGGAAAAGTCTGCCATCTCATAGTCGAGCCTAATAATGGGGATGGTCACAAGCTTGGAAAAGGAAATATTGGGCAATATTCACTGGGATGGCCGAAGATGAACCGCATGTCTTTCGATATAGTGGTCTTTCCAAAGCTTGCGGAGGGTATCTCACACCTAGGTCAAACTCCCCCTTCGTTATATGAAAAGGAAATATCGTAACGTTTATCTATGATGTAATAACGACCACTTTTCCCTAGTGATAGAATGTCTGAAGAAATCAATGATACGGCACTCGCCCAGAACTATGAATCCTTGGCTTTCGTCGATAGCGCCATAAAGATGGATAAGGACAAGTTCCTTGCATTGACAAGGCTGGTGAACGAATTGATCGATTCATTGCATACGTCAAAGGCAAATCCTGTGACGGTATACTACATCACAAGGGCGTTAGATAGCTATGCGGGGGACCGTCTGAGGTCATTTGGCAAAGGTGTTGAGGAGAAAAGACCAGATGAGTCGAACATAACTGCAGACAGTCTAGCCAGCGCATGCGATCAGCTTTTTGCTCAGGCGCTTGAGGACGCTCAAAAGATGAGCGAAGGTGACAGGCAGAAACTTATCGAGGAAAGGCTTGACCCTAAGAAAAACGATAAGGAAGTACCTAAGGGATATGCCTGAAGGTCATCGATCTAAAATATGATAAGGAGATCCAGCTATCGGCGCTAACAGAATGGTGCTCACTGAGCTGTAGATCGCTGATCTAGCTGAGTGTTATTTCCAAATTATTTAGGTCCATTTATATAATGTTTTTCAGTTATTTGAACATGGGATGACATTCATCTTTTGCATGAGCGAGTGGTTCCCATACATAAGCTTGGGATCGATGGTGCCTAACAATTGCATCATCTTCATGAGGCAAGGCCAACCTCTAAATATTCTGATATCGTTCCTGAAAATAATATGCTGGCCTTCAAGCTCCGCCTCAACCCAGTGCTACGAGTGGGAGCTAAAGCTCAAGCACGCAATGAGCCTATGCAGGTTGGTATACGATAGATCGTTTGAGGAGTACGATATGGGCCTCACGGATCACTTTGTCATGTTCAGGTTCCTGACCCAACTTAAGAAGGAATGACTGGAAGTAACACTTGTGGATAGCCGTTCGCTACGAGCCGTCTGTGAACGGTCCGCAAGCCGACAGGATGAAGCAATAAACCCCGAAAGAGCAGGGTAGTTCACTGATAGGCAGTTGATGTCGATATATGCGATTATTGGTCTGTAGTTTGGAGGACCGGGCTAGCATCAATATCAAGGATGCATTGCTGTCAGAGGGGAAATGGACCAGGTCAGATGAGATCTGCGGGCTTCCGGCCTTTAGGATGGGCGACATGATCATGGTGACCATTCAGGGTCCTAACATATCCGCTGATGGCATCGATGACCTGGTCGCAGATATTATCGGTCGGCGGCTGGATGATGTGATATTCCTTTCCAGGCACAGGGCAGCATCCCGAAGACCATCCCTTACTGTTCATCCAATAGGCAATTGGGGGATAGCAGCACTTGGTGGAAGAGATGGTAACCTAGTGAACGCCGCCCCAGATATTATGACATCATTGCTCAGAAAGATGAAAGTTCAAGCAAGGAATATTCCATTCGAGGTTACGTTCGAGGTTACGCATCACGGTCCATATATCAAGACCCCTGCTTTGTTCATAGAGATAGGGAGTGACGAAAGTATGTGGGAGAACATGGACGCTGCAAATGTATTGGCAAAGAGTTTGATCTGCCCAGATATACAATGCTACCCGCATGTTATCGGGATAGGGGGCGGACATTATGCTCCAAGATATACTGATATGGCTTTATCAAAAAAGGTGTCATTCGGACATATGATGCCGAACTATGCCATGGGTTGCAGCGGTGCGATATCGACATATGAAATGATCTCCATGGCGCTGGAGAAAAGTGGTTCATCCTTAGCATATGTTCATAAGGGGTCCATTAGTGAGGCCGAAGAGGCCAACATCGAAAAGATCGTAAAGGACCTTGGGGCCGAGGTCATACGAGGCTGCGACCTAGACCCCCTCTAGCTGAGATCATGCAATGTCTTTCTAGGGTCCCTTGTTTTGAGTACCTTCGCTTTTCTTTCTTTTCTCTTCCTCGATCTCGTTGAAAACCTGAGTAAGCCCTTTCTTTGCGACAGACCAGGTTGGTACCCCTCCGACGACGACCGCCACGTGCATCGCTTCAACGATCTCTTCTTTTGTTGCGCCGTAGTTAACTGCTACACGTGCCTGTGGATAAACACAATCCTCACACATCCTGACAGAGACACATGCGAGAGCGATCAGTCTCTTGGTCTTCCGATCTAGGGCCCCGTCCTCCATTAGTACCTGGTCAAGTTCTTTTATCGCTACAGCTAGGTCCGGGTTATGCTCACGGATATGGTCTAATGCCTTAGGCACATAGCCCCCCATCCTGCATCCCATCTCTTCAACAGCATCGTCCGCGTTAACTGTCATCCTTCAGGTTCTTGCTTGCTCGGCATTTTTGTTCTTTGTCTGTCATGATTTCAACTCCTCGTTCTCTAAGATCAATATTCTTGGATGAAGAGATAATGTTATCCCCAAAACTCAAGGTCATGGATCAGCAAGTCGGTATCCCATGGTCAAGATCGCAGGTTTATCGCTCTAACTTCTGACATTCTAGATATGGTGGACAGCCTTAGGGTGGTCGATGGCCGCCCTTGCTTTTTCCATAGTCATCTTGAAACCTCAGGGCTGAGTCAGATATACGCATGTTAGGCATGCACGAGTTCACGACAAGGGAGATCCGCCATTAGCCCTTCCGTTATTCTCTTCAACGAGATGTATTCACACATTGTCGGTATCAGCATTGCTATTCTGAAGTGGTCGGTTGTCATCTAGGATGTGGTATGTGTGCCACGAACAGATGGGTGGCCTCGCCTGCGCTCGCGATATTGTGTACCTTGGGCGGTCGGGAATATAGGATATATGCAGATACCTGGCGTGACCAGCTACCAACATATGTAGGGGCTACGCCTTCAATCACCAATGATCGTACCATTGACGCGTTCCCCGCGTATGGCCTTCCCCATCTCTAAGAGATCTCTTCCAGAGACTACGATTATGGGTATCCTGCAACGCATCACGATCTCTGCGCCCATAGGGTCGAATATGCCTGAGTTCCCAGCGCCATGTTTCTTATTCATCAGCTCATCCAGACGCTTGAAGGATATCTTGTCATACTTTTTAGCGTCCTTGAACTTTCTAGGGTCGCGGTCATATACGCCGTCCACTGATGTAGCGTTCACTATCCTATCCGCTTTTATTATTTCTGCTAGTTGAGCAGATACGCCATCGGTAGTATGGCCCGGGGTCGTTCCGCCCATGACCACGATCTTCCCAGGGCTGATATTTGCCGCTTCCTCAACAGAGCGGGGCATATTCTCTACGGCATTTTCTTTCAATGCTAATTGTAGTAGGCGTGCGTTCAATCGGGTCACGTCTATTCCCATACGGTCAAGGTCTTCTTCGGAAGAGCCGAGATGCCTGCCGGTTGAGATATAATATCTGGCAACCTTTCCTCCCCCACAAACGATGAACAGCTCACGGTCTTGAGAGAGATCTGCTAGGATCGATGCCAGCCCTTGAAGGAAAGCCCCATCGTTATCCTCGGAGTTTATTATCGAGCCTCCAAGCGAGATGACGACCTTTTCCATATTTCCGCGCTATATGTTAGTCCTTGATAATCTTTTGGTACTTATGATATGGTTGATAACTGGTATACAGAATTATTGCTCAGTGATTTATTTATCTGGTTACCATGGAGCATATATACCCACCATATTGGTCCCAGAACGGGGAAAGGTTTAATATTGCCCTTGATTTAGTGTTGGCAAACAAGGTCGTAAAAATATGGCTCCAGAAGCAGCCGAGGATGAGAGCGTATTAGAAAAACGCAAATACGATTTCAAACGAGCATTAGAGGATATAAAGAATATTCATGGACGTGGGACTGAGCTGGTATCAGTCTACGTCCCACCTGATAAGCAGATATCTGATGTAGCGAATTATCTTAGAAGCGAATATTCACAATCAACGAATATCAAGTCCAAACGCACGAATAAGGCGGTCACAGGTGCCCTTGAATCAATACTGGCAAAGTTGAAGTACTTCAGACAGCCCCCAGAAAATGGTGTCATATTCTTTGTGGGTGAGGTACCAACAACAGGTGACCAGACAAGGCAAGTGCAATACACCCTCATTCCACCTGAGGCGATCACCACATTCCTGTATAGATGCGACTCAGAGTTCTACACAGAAAAGCTCTGGGACATGTTGGCCGAGAAGAAGACATATGGTCTGCTGGTCATTGACAGAAGCGAAGCGACCATAGGTGTCCTAAAAGGTAAGCGTGTTGTACCGATAAAGAACATACAATCGCTTGTCCCTTCAAAGCATGGACTGTGGCGGCCAATCAGCCCTTCGTTTCGAGAGGCTTATCGAGATAGCGGCGCATGAATTCTATAAAAAGGTCTCAGAGACGGCGAATGAGGCTTTCCTATCTCAGCCAGACCTCCAAGGTGTCCTTATCGGTGGACCTGGTCCCACTAAGGAATTCTTCGTTAAAGAAGAATATCTACATCATGAATTGAGAAAGAAGATCATCGATACTTATGATGTTGGGTACACTGACGAATACGGGCTAAAGGAACTTGTAGAAAGAGCCAAGGACAGCCTGATGGACCTGGACCTGATGAGAGAGAAGAAGCTGATGCAAAGGCTTCTAGAGGAGATACGGAAATCTGATGGCGGACTGGCGACATATGGTGAAGACCTTGTCAGGCATGCGATGTCATTAGGTGCTGTGGACACGCTCCTCAATCTCAGAAGGGTTAAGACTGAGACGTGTCACTATCAAATGTCCCTCATGTGGTTTTGAAGGAAAAGTTACAGCTGCAAAAGAAGAGGATGCGAAATGCCCCAAGTGCGGGTCCGTTTCTCCAACGGTAATCAGTAGCGTTGACTTCGTTGATGATCTTACGAAGAAGCTGAAAAGACGGGGGCCAAGGTCGAGCTGCTCTCTGCAGAGTCGGAAGAAGGGAGATGCTCTTTAAGGTGTTCGGTGGGATAGCAGCCATTCTGAGGTTCAGTATCGGAGTGATGTGATGGACCCATTGGACCGTCTACCGGGAAATGTGAATGCGGCTAGGTCAGCGCTCAAGGGATTAGGCATCGATCAGATCTCCGTTGAGCTAGAAGTGCCATCCACTGGGATAGCGGATTTTGCGATACCGTGCTTTTCATTCTCGAAAGTATTAAAGAAGGCACCAGTTGCAATAGCAGAAGAACTGGCTGCAAGTATGCCAACAATGACGCTCGTAGCTCGCGTTTGGGCAGAGAAAGGGTATCTTAACTTTGAGCTAGACCGCAAGAAGTTAGCATCATGGACGCTCAAGGAGAGTCATTGAGCAGAAGGAACACTATGGAAAGAGCTACGGGATAGGCAACAAGGTCTTGCTGGAACATACCTCTGTGAACCCGACCGGCCCCATCCATGTGGGACATGCGAGAAACCCGATCATCGGAGATACATTAGCTAGGTGCATGAGGGCATGCGGCTACTCTGTAAGAACAGAATATTATGTTAATGACGTTGGTAAGCAAGTGGTCTTATTGGCATGGGGATTAGGGCATATCGATCCGGAAAATGTCACTAAGGTAGAGAGCGATAAGGCCGACCACCGTTTGGTGGTCTATTACCAAAAGGCCAACGAACTGATGGAGCATGATCAGAGCATTGAAAAACAGGTCCTTGAGATGACCCGCCATTTTGAGGACGGAGATGAGATGATCATCGCCGAGGTCAGAAAAACTGCCAAGATGATGCTCGAAGGCATCGTGCAAAGCTTGGACAGCATAAATGTACAGATAGATCAATTCACGTGGGAAGATCAATTCATAAAGGACGGCTCAGCCAGGAAAGTCGTGGACGAACTTAAAGCCTCAAAGTATTGCAAAGAGGACAAGGGGGCTTTCTATCTCGATCTGGAAGGTTTCGGGATACATGGGCGAGATACGAAATTCTTTTTTACACGGGCCGACGGTACCACACTGTACACAACCCGTGATATGGCATATCACCTTGACAAGTTCAAGCGAGCTGACCGTCTGATAAATATCCTAGGCGAGGACCAAAAGCTTGGTCAGACATACCTGGCGATAGCCCTTAAGGTACTCGGAGAGGAAAGAGCTCCTGAATGCGTTTATTACTCATTCGTTTCACTTCCCGAAGGACGGATGTCCACCAGGAAAGGCGTGGTCGTTTACTTGGACGATCTTATTGAAGAAGCAGAGCAACGTGCTTATGAGGAGGTAAAGAAACGGAGAACAGACCTTTCTGAGGAAAGGATGAGGGCGATCGCGCGTTCTATCGGTCGCGGGGCTGTTCGATTTAATATCGTAAGGGTACAGGCCGAGAAGCCCCTGGTCTTCAAATGGGAGGATGCGCTGAACTTCGAAGGGAACTCAGCACCATTTGTGCAGTATGCTCATGCCAGAGCATGCAGCATTCTTCGCAAGGCAGGGACTTTCGATAAGTCCGTGGATATGACCGTGCTCAATAGTGATTACGAGGTGCGTCTCATAAAGGCGTTAGCTCGTTATCCTTCAGTAATAAAGGAGGCCGGAGACAAGGCCCGTGTCCATATCCTTCCTGCATATGGACATGAGCTCGCGTCGGCTTTCAATCAATTCTACACATATGTGCCTGTCCTTAAAGGAGAGGAGAACCGCGATGCACGCTTAGCGTTGGTTGAATCATCTAGACTAGTACTGACCAGTGTTCTGGACACGTTAGGCCTAGGCTCCCCGGAGGAGATGTAAGTATGAAGATCATGCCTCTATCTGACGAGGACAGGGTCTCGGTGCGCGTGCTTGAACTGAAGTGCATCAGAGAATATGTAGAAACGGTAATGAAGAAAAAATGGGAAGATTTCCCGGACGAGGTCAGGCAAAAGCTGGGGGCCTCTGCTACAGGTTCTTTTCAGTTCTATAAGGACTCAGGACTAAGCTTCATTGCCAAGGAAGGCGACAAAGTGGTCGGATTTATCTTTGCGCAGATGATCCAACATATCGATGGGATCGATAAAGTGATCTGGGTAGAGAACATAGGCGTTGATAATGAGTTCCGCAGGATGGGCATTGCTTATGATATGTTGCGGCATTTGGCCCTAGAAGGTAAGGCGAAAGGAGCTCAGGTGGTCCATTCATCCATATCGCCTGACAACACCATGTCCTTGTTGCTCCATAAAAAGCTAGGGTTTCTAGGTGAAGACCGGAAAATAGCTTATCTCGATCTCAACGAGTTCAATTGAACATTGAATGATATGTCACAGTGTTCAGACATATTGCCATATCAGAACCTCCCACCGGACGCTGGTCGGCGTTCTTATAAGGGACGTTCCCAGAATACCTTCCGATGTTCCTGATCGTCAGTACAGATACGCAACTTGCAGGTGAGCATAGAGTCCAATGCCCCGTACCTCATTATGTGAATATCACAAGCTAGGGAGAGAGCGTTGGATTTCGAACTGCAGAAAGTTCGCCCCATAGCTTACGCAGGAAAGTTTCTAGATGAACGAAATGGATAATCGATACTAGATCACGGGACATGTGCATACTTTTTTATTCATAAGCGTCTCGGACAGTTGTCTTTCTTCTGAAGTAAGCTGTCCTAAGCACATATCGCACCCTAAAGCGGATGCGAAACCGTTCACCATTGCTTTCTTTACGATCTCCATCGAAGGCGAACAACCGAGCTCCTCCCTAATTGAAGTAATACCCTCTGGCAGCCTCTTACTCGAACGCAACGATCTGAACATCGATATGATGTCTGGATCTACGATAAGTGTTCCCTGCTGCATCGATCAGGTCACGTTCTTCTGATCCGGGCGCTACCTGATATCTTCCTACCATTCACGGTCACATCATTAGGCGGTTCGAATTCACCTTCGATACCAAGAAAGCTGAGCGCCTTTACGACCCCCCTGAGATCATGGGGGACAGTTCTGATGAAGGACATATGAAGTGGCGCCTATCGAATATCGCTGAATAGATCACCTGACCATTGTCCGTATATATACTACCACCACCAGTTATCCTGCGTACTATATGGGCATGCATATCCACGACAGAGCTCATGTTCACGGAATCATTCAATGGCTGGAAATATCCCAATGAAACGGTCGGCGCGTTCCTAACGTAAAGGTGTATCGTATCCGGGACTGAGCATGTCTGTTTGGTGTCGAGTATGGCTTCGTCGATGGCCGTGCCCAGTCCAGGGGCAACAAGACCAGAATCTAGGAGCCTCCACTTCATGCTGAGGGATCATATAAGTAATAATAAAAGGTTAACTACACTGGCGATGGGCGCCTGGAATATCGTTGGTCTTTGGCCCGATACTGGGTCATGCCCTTAGCCCAGAACTGATCTGTAAATATTAAGATAACAATGGGCCGTATCCTTCCAATCAAATAGCTTGGAAATGTTGAGGCTCTGTTCCCCCATTTCACGAGATATGTGTCTGTCCATATTTTTCAGTCGCAATATGGCCTCCTCCTCACTATGGACCAGATACCCATTGATACCGTCCTTCACTAGCATATCTAGGTTGCCCATGTCCGTTGTTACTATTGCTTTTCCATGACTGAGAGCATCCATGATGCTACCTGAGGTGGTTATGTACTCAAATGGCATAAAAACTATATCACTTGCTGCATAATAATCCGCGGCTTCTTCATCAGTGAGATGTTCTAGACGGACCACGTACTTATCCGGGAACGATCTCTTATGTTCATAGATAAGATCTCGTATCCCATTGTCCTTGCAGCCGCCGACCAATACACCAACATAATCCTCTGATAGGGATTCTAATACGTTCAAGAAACTGCGTATGCCCTTATTCCAACGGGATGGTCCAAGCATGAGGACCATTATCCGGTCATCTCGGAACCCGAACTTTTTCCTTGATGCCGTGACGTCAGATGACCTGATGACATCTGAATAATTGGCTAATGGTACGACCGTTATCGGGATAGAACTTCCGTACTTATCCCGGAACTCTATTGCGGTCCGTTCTGAATGTACCACCGCAGCCTTAGCCCATGCTGACATGTACTTCATGGCCTCTTCATCAAGCTCTATTGACCCGAATTGGGGTTCATGAGGACGGAGATTATGGACTGTCCATACTACTTTTATCCCAAGAACATCACAGGTCTTCCTGACCATATGCATCTGCCATAAATTATTGAATGGCATCCAGTTAATATTCAGGACCCTATATCCAGCCCCACGCAGTGAGATAAGCTCAGCCATACTTAGGGCGGTCTGCTTACCGAACCATGATATCTGCCGTACATGGCCCCCTTCCTTCTTAAGATATTTTTGCATCAGGTCCAGATGCGGTCCTGAGCTCGCAGGACATAACATTATCTTGATGGTCGGTCCCTCCTTCCAGACCAATCCTCATGCAGAACCGACATCAGGACATCATTGTGTTTTGTTCCATTCTTAAAGCGGCTGCACCGCATCACACCCTCCTTTTGAAAACCGCATTTCTCGTACACGTGCAACGCTCTATCATTGTCCTCTGCGACAGTTCAGCGATATCCTGTCCATGTTCAGCTCGCCAAAAATATAATCCAGCATTATCTGGACCACTTCCGTTCCATATCCTTTATCCCAGTATTCCTTATTCCCGATCATTAGCCAGATATTCACTCTGCGGTCTTCCCACTCAAGACGGTTTATGCCGCAGTCACCTATCAGGATGCAATCCTTTGTTTCTATGCTCATGACCCGGTCCTTTCCGTTCTGGATGCTCTCATACCACATCTCCTGCTCACTGAGGCCCTCCATTTGGCTCGATAGAAGATGCTCTGTAACGCTAGGATCATTAAGCCATTGAACGATGTATGGAAGATCATCCCACTCAACAGCTCTTAGACGGATACGAGGCCCTTCTAGCATCTTATCATCTACCGTTGTCCAGAGTGGCCTCAGGTTCGAGCTGAGGATGATCGCTGCGAAGGGTGGACATTATATAACAGTCTTTGAAGCCCCCATTCTTGAACCGGTATTCCCTTAATGTACCTTCTTTTCTGAAACCACATTTCTCATAGCAGTGGACAGCTGCAAGGTTGCTTACATCCACATATAAGCTGACCCTGTTCATGTTCAGCTCATTGAAGAGATATGTTAGAATAGTGTTCAATGAATCAGTGCCGTAGCCTTTGGACCACAAATCCTTTTCCCCGATCAATATTCCGATCTCCACTTTCCTATCAATGTAGTCCATGTCCATAAGGGATATACTGCCTATCAATCGACCATCTTTCGTCTCGATAGCTAGAACATCATCATTACACATGATCGCTGAGTCGTACCATTTCTCTTCTTCATCCAGTGTTCGGGGCGGTGATACCGGAAGATGCTCAGTTACCTCTGGATCATTAAGCCATTTTGTGAATATTGGAAGGTCCCCATCTCTGCCATTCGAAGATGGACCGTTGAACCCTCGATCATATACCCTTCCTCTCTTCCTTGATCAAGCTCATCAGCAATGATGACATATATCGACCCTGATGGTAGTGGTCATCCCTAAGGGATCCATCTGTCTGAAAGCCATATCTCTTTAGGCAATTTATCGCTAGAATGTTCCTCTCAGGTATCCTGGCCCATATCTTATGAAGGTTAAGCACATCGAATGTATATCGATCGATCATCCGAAGCGTCTCTGCCGCACTGCCATCAGACCACCGTTCATCACCCTCAAGAAGGATCTGTATCTCCGATGAGGCGTTGCGTTGATCGATACCAAGCAATGTGACCATGCCAATAGCGATATCCTCATCAAGTCTTACAATTATGAAACTGCGGTCGGTTGATGATGATATACGGCAGTCCAGTCTCTTTCGTTCCTCTTCCATGGAAACATAGAATAAGGTCTGCTTATCGCCTAAACCATCGAGTATCCTAGGGTCGTTGAACCATCTGTATAGCAATACTATATCCTCGGATTGCAAAGGCCTAAGTCCGATATGTTCGCCTAATAGCATTTTCACACCATTTCGAAGAGGGGAGCGCTGTGTTCGATTATCTTTTTTGTGAGTGGATCACCAACTGACATCTATATTCTTTTTAAATGAACTTGTCAGTTCGGAATAATACGCACAGTCACCTATGACAATTCTTGATCCGCGTAGATGATCCGATATTCTTTTCGTGAGAGGACGAGGTTTTCGGTAAAAGTCAAATAACAATATGGAACGAACGCGTAAAAAAAA
>CAVSDP010000041.1:0-10059 GCA_963726655.1 Methanomassiliicoccaceae archaeon | reverse complement strand
TTTGTCTCCAGGCACTGCACAATAGGCGCATCTAAGGGCACAGAAAGGAACTCTTACGTTCAATCCTGCCCTATCGACCTTTATATTTATCACATCAATATTGGTCACTTTTAGAAAGACACACTTGAAGCGACCTTGTCCGCCAGCTTATCAACACGTATAGCAGTAAGATCGACCGACATCCTTGATCCAACCTATCACAGTGGCATGGCCGTTGATGTATTTCAAATATGAGTCACAAATGAAAATAGATAGTCTATGAACGAGCGATGGCCCACATGCGCAAGCTGTGGAAACCCTAAATTTATTGATAAAAAAATATGGAAGGAGCTATGCTCCTTCATGGATATCTTATTTCATCAGATTTTCGATGACCTTTATTGCTTCCACTGCATCAGCTGCCCAAGCATCTGCGCCTATCCGGCTAGCAAATTCCTGGGAACTGGCGCCTCCTCCGATGATCGTTTTGATTTTCCCTTTCAGGTTAGCCTCTTTGAGCATCGTTTCGACGTCCTTCATTCCTGCCAGTGTTGGGGTCATAAGCGTGGATGTAGCTATGATCTGTGCATTCTCCGCTCGTGCCTTTTCAATTATCTGTTTCACTGGAATGTCCTTACCTAATGGAAGATTACCATGCCGGCGCCGGTCAACATAGCCTTTACTATGTTCTTGCCTATGTCGTGGACATCTCCCTCGACAACGCCCATAACGATCTTTGCAGGTTGGACACCTTTTGCATCAACCTTCATTTTCGGAAGGACCACATCTAGAACCTGATACATTGTTTGAGCGGACAATAAGACCTGCGGTAGATAGTACTGCTTTGTCTCATATTTCTGCCCAACGATGGCCATGGCCTTGTTCAGGTAATCAAAGATGATCACCCTCGGATCGGCACCTTCATTAAGCGCCTGTATCGCGAGCGGCTTTGCTTCCTTGATCTTTCCGGTAACTACTACTTCTGCTAGTTTGTCCAATGTTTCGGTTGTCATTTCTTTCTCCCCTCCTTTCCTCTGTTAGAAGGATTATTGAGAGCACATAATTACGATCAATGATAAGAACTTCTTGCTAGAAGGTACACCTTGTTTTTAAATCATATATTTATATTTTCTTATTTTTTCATTTCTCTTGATCGATAGATCATCATCAGATACATTACTATAGAGAATGAGTGAACGCCCCAGTACTTTGGTGAAGCGTTTCTTTGGTCGACCAAGCTTGCCTCACACCCGGGGAAACATATAGCAATAGACGCCACGATATCTTTCTTTTTCTTTGTAGATATGGGCAGCATTTATTCATTGGCGACCCATGAATATGCCCTGGCCCAACGTTCCCGTCCCACATATTGAACGCATGGCGGCGACCGCATGCTGGCCGACTGTCAGTCCTTGATGGTGGGGAGGTGAACGCTATTGTCCTTACCAAGATCTTTTACTCAGATTATCTATGCCATACGATCATATTCGATCGTTCATGCTTTTTGAACTTATACGGTTCGAGCTATTCCTTCGCCCTTTCATTTATTAGGCTTGTTCCTGGACCGTATATGGATAAGATCCATCTTATCGGTCCTTATCTCAGGGCGCGGTTCCATGCAATAGTTCTCTTTTGTCCAGGTTCTTGTTAGGAACATCGTATTGCCCCCTCCTGTCTATGATCACCTGATGTTTTGGGGTAAAGGGAACGCATCCAACATCAAGGATGTTTATCACCGGTGGAGCAATGAGGTCGTTATCTAGAGCATCTCGGATCTCGTCCAAGCTCTCCAAAGCTCTAGCTACTTGCATCTTCCCTTCCTCCTTCTCCCCCTTGAACTCCACTCTGAATGTCAGTATGTCGCGATAATTATCCCGGTCCAGTGTAAGATCATAGCTCAGGATACCCGGGATCGAGAGCAGGGCTTCATCAAAAAGCAATGGATATATCTTCTGACCATAACCGATCTTTGTCTGGGCATCTGTCCTCCCCCTTACTTTGCCTATCCTCCCTATCGTCCTGGACTCGCATTTGCATGGCGGTTCGATCATATAGCTCAGGTCCCTAGTTCGATAACGTATCAGGGGGGTTCCTTCCATTGATATGGAAGTCCATAACATTTCTCCCTCCTCTCTGTCCTTTAAGTGCTTGCCGGATCCATCAACGACCTCAACAATGAAGTCCGCATCATTTATATGAAGCCCGTCGAAAACCTCACACTCGATCGAACTGGCCAGCCCCATCTCGGTCATCCCGAACTGAGAGAGCACTTTGCATCCCCATGCTTCGGTCAGTTTTTTGCGTATAGCCTCGGGAAGGGGTTCGGCCGAGCATATGATCGCTTTGATGCCGAATGATCGGAAATAATACTTGTCCTTCGCAAGGGCAGTGATGCGGTAGATGAAGGATGTCAGCCCGATCATCATAGTAGTATGGTTCTTCTTCATGATATCGATCTGCTGGTCTATTTCCGCCATGCTTGCCACGACCGAGCGCATCCCGGAGATCTTGCAAGCCCCATCGAGCATAAGGCCCGGGTCCCAAGCGGCGACAGCAGGGAACATTATCTGTAAGGTATCCTCCTCGGTCATACCCACTGCCTTGAGAGCTGCAGAGATCGAATCGATGATGTTAAGGATGTCATCCCTGGTGTAGAACAAACGCTTCCTTGTTCCTGAGGTCCCAGATGTAGTGAAGGCGCGCATGACCTTGCTCTGGGACACACATAGAAAATGGAATGGTTCTTTTGCCAGGTCCGCTGGGTCCGTTATGGGCAGTTTTTCCAGGTCGTCCCATGTCATTATGTCCGAAGGTTTTATACCAAGTTCTTGAAATTTCTGATGATAATAGATCGAATTCTCGTTAACATATTCTAACATCTTACGTAGCTTATGAAGTTGATATTCCCTAACATCCTGCCGCTCTATCTTTCCTAGCTCTTTTCTTCCGATGGTCTTTTGAAGATCATTCGATGCTTTGAACTCAGCTCTGATCTTATTATGGATCCATTCCTCTAACGCATTATCTGTCCCTTCGCTGATCTTAAGAGAGGAGAGCTTGCGACGAGCTATAGTTAATTTGAGCTTCTCTAAAGGATGCATCATTTAGCTCTAGATCGCGAAGTGGGACTAAATCCTTTACATCCGGTCGCATTACAAAACTCAGGACCTTTTCATATTGGTCTATTATATGAATATTACTTGGGAGAACTGCTATGCCTGAGGCTATGTCATCAAGCCAGCTTAGCGACCGCATAACAAGTGCATAGATCCGTTCCGGCCCCCTAATGACAGCTGCCAATGAAAACCATATTATTCTCTGGCACCGGATAGAAACATTAATCATCCACCAAGGCATATAATGATCGGGACCAGATATGCAAGGATCAGATATTGGGAGCCTAGTGAAAGATAAGAAATATCTATTTTTCGGAGGAAAAGGTGGCGTTGGGAAGACCACCATGGCAGCGGCTACAGCTGTTTGGCTCTCTGATCATGGATATGATACATTAGTGGTGGCTACGGACCCAACTGTCAGTTTGTCTTCGATATTCGAGCAGAAAATAGGTGAAACAACGATCACCCGCATTGGGGACCAGAAGAAACTATCCGGGCTAAGTATCAACCCTCGTAAGGCCGTAGGTGTTTTCCAGACCCGGATGAACTCAATGATCGATGGATTCTCAACAATTTTTGGCTCAGATCTTTTGAGTACTCCATGTACCGAGGAGATCGCGGCATTTGACCAGTTCGTAAGTTTTATGGGTGACACTGACCACGACAAGGTGGTATTCGATACCGCTCCGACCGGCCATACCCTCCGCGAACTGTCAATGCCATTTGATTGGTCCGGCTATATCTCGAACCAGATCACCCATCGCAAGGAGCTCTCAGAAACGCTCGGTTACATCTATGACGAGAATATGATAGCCGATCTCAAAGAGGAGAAAGAAAGGTACGATGCTGCCATAAGAGCTCTATCTGATGAGACCGTATCGTCGTTCATTCTTGTCCTTCTCCCTGAAAAAATGCCCATCGATGAGACTGAGCGGGCTGTTACAGATCTTGGTAAATTCGGGATAAATGTGCGCTCCATGATCGTCAATGAGGTCATCCCCCTTGAAACAATAGATGGCAACAGGTTCCTGGAAAGACGAAGAGCTACCCAGGACCGATATCTAAAGGAGATAGACAGCAGGTTCAAGGGCATATCCCATCTAGAAGTACCTCTTTTTGATAGCGATATCTACGGGCTAGAGACTTTGCGAAAGGTCGGAGGCGCCCTGTTTGGTCATTAAACTGCGTATAATGATATTGTCCTTCGCATGCTGCAATCCCCGGCTTGCCATCTACGACCAACAGTATGCGGATAGATTACGGGAAGCGCTCAATACCTCAGGTGTGGAAGCGGATATCTCACTGGTCCATGCCACTGAAGCGCAGATGTCCATGCGCTATATGTTCATGGCTGAGATATTCCCAATGCTGCACAAGTATGGTCCATCGGTAACCCCAGCATTGTTCATCAATGAGAAGCTTACTCTATATGGTGGAGTGCCAACCTTAGATAAGCTAATGGAAGTTATCGGTAAGGCTAAGATCGCATCAGAACAAGGAAGGATCTAGATCTGACCCTTCAACCATGATTTTGATAGAATAAGGGTGCCATGCCCCCGATCTTGGAAGGGCCTTTTGCGATGTCCTAAATGACATCTTCCGGAGCGTAGTAAAACTCCGTCAGAACAAGGCACACATCTGAGCTCATTGGGGCAAGCTTGCTTTTGGATGTTCGGTGATAGGTCACAGGTGTCATAGAGAACGGGGCCTGTGAGTTGGGCGAAAAAACCGATCCTTGCACAGGTAGCCATATGAATGATCCAAAAAGTGAACTGTTCGTTTGACCATGACGCATACTCACTTGCTTTCTGAGCATGTGCAGAGGCTTCTTGCTCGCTTAGTTAAATATTTGAGTCCCGTTCCATTGGATCATGGGCTGCAGCTGTTGCATAGAGATGACATACATCGATCCTGAGATCTATACTGCCATTGTCAATCACGATATGAGAAAGGTCATACTGCATTCACTATACTCAATGGCTCTGGACCATCCAGTCTCTAAGCAGGATATAGCAGATAAGGCAGGAATAGGCTACCATCAGCTTGTATATCAACTAGGACATCAGCTCATCGGTTTCTGGAAAGTAGCTGAGGAAAGGAAGATACGGGGTACAAGGATGGAACTTATCGTCCCGGTCTCACCCAGTTCCATTTTCATCACTTTAGGTCACGACGGAAAGCTGTTCGTCATCGACCCCCTTGCCAATCTCTTTGGCCCACTTTCAAAAGTAGGAACACGGTGCGATGGATGTTCCAAAGAGGATTATGATCGCTGCATTGAGCATGTGCAGAGCGGATGCTGCTTCGAACCCAAGCTATCTCTTGAAGAAGCAATTCCATTGATGACCAATGGACGAAAAGCGCCATGGAGGCCTGTAGACCTTGCCATTATTTGTTCCCTGAAAGGGATAGCGACTGGACATAAGTGCTCTGTATCGATCCCATGCGATAGCTGCCCATTCGTGCATCGGACCATTGTGATCGATGGACTTAGGGATGAGATGATCAGCAAATGACCTCGAACGTCCTTTAGGTCTTATCTGAACGATATCTATCCGAGGGGACTATCTGAAAATAGGCTAAGTTCAAGGTCAAATGCGCTTGCAACATGCCTATGATATAACGAGGGAACTCTCGTTCCCTAGGTCAAGGACGACGAGGGTGTGATGCTTATTATCAGTATCTTGAATGATAATCTGGTTTGATAACAAGATACATATTCTTTGAGATCGTTATGTTGCATGAACGGGATCATATCGCCCATTTTTCTACGTAAATAGGATATATTTAAATATATGAAATTATATATTTTATAGGGGGTAAAAATGAGGAACAGATCAGCGGTAGCTATAGTGATATCGGTATTTCTTTTGGCAATGGTGCTTTTTATATCCTATCCGGTCTCAGCAGAGGAGCCGTCCACGAACAATACAGGTGCCAGTACGGTTTATTACAATAACACTACAACCGTAATAAACTATTATTATTACAATACTGGCTCCTGGGAAAAGATCGACATAATCAATGGAACATGTTCTGGGGTTGGCTCATTCTATTTACCTCCATTAACGCCTGTGGGTGGTTTTAACGGAACGATGGGATTGAGCGGCAATCTCTCAAAAGATGCATCCAACTTTGAAGATCTGCTCTTCAATTTAACCTCTTCTAATCCGGTCCTGAGCGGCTCTTAACTCTTCTGAGATATGTGCGCTAGAAAAAGAATACCTCACCACTGGGAACATTCCAATGAACGGTGCTAACATCACTTATTCGGTCCCGCAAAATATGTCATCCTCATCTAAACAATCATCAAATGGTAATTCTACCGCCTTAGCCTCATCTATCTTCAATTTCGGAAAGGGACCTGCACTTTTGATCATCGGGACGCTGGGACTAATAATTGTAGGGATATTTTTCATCATAATAACTAATCGCTTGCGTAGACTTAACAAAAAGGAAAAGAGGACATATTCGGACGATAAGAAGGCGAGGGACCGAGCGCTCCTGAAGCTGGTCAATGAACGTTCTCAGAAGCAACGAGAGCTAGAGGAGATCGATAATCGTTTGCATCATCGGGCGACCTAAGGGTCGCTTGATCATAAATTTTTTCGGGGCCGGCCCCATCGAAAATGGTACAACCGCAGATCATTCTTACGGCACTGAACAAAATCCTTGAATGGACATAGGAGGGATAGAAAATACCCTTCTAATACATTTATCACATGAAACTTTTCTTATTTTAGCCGATTAAATCGAACCTGTTCATCATGTCAAGGGTGAAGCACTTCAGGGCACTAACTGATCATCCCCCCTCCTTCGATCGAGAGGGCCGCATCGATGGAAGGGGTTCATTAGGGGTTTATCTGATCACATATTCCCTGAATGTTTCTTGTCCTTTCCGTTCTATGAGCTCACCCAATCTCTCGCCATCTAATCCTTCCTTAGTGTAATATTCAAAGGTCCTCTGCAGTATCGAGAAAAGCTGTTCTTCATCTACTAACTCGACCAGTCTTATGCCAAGTTTAGGCCTGCGCCCCATACTGCCCCCAACAAAGATAGTATATCCTGTTCTTTCCGCCCTGAGCGCATGTTTCCTGCATACGTCGATGCATGCCCCACAAAGCACACATATCTCATTATCTATCTTGGATCGCCCGTCATGGATGCTGATCGATCCCACCTTACAAGCCTTAGCACATAGCCCGCAACCTACACAATTTTCTAAGACCTGTTCAGGCTTCCTGATGCCCATTATCCCGAGATCATTATCCTGAGGTTTCGCACAAGCGGATGGGCATCCAGTTATAGCTATCTTCAACTTCTTCGGGACGGGTTTTCCAAAATACATTCCATCTATCTTGATCGCAAGTCCCTGGCAGTCGATAAGTCCATGCTTGCAAACACTGTTCCCTTGACAGGCAACAATGGCCCTGACCTTTTTCCCAGAAGAGCCCCCATATACATCTTGTCCTTCCAGATCCTTACTTACGACCTCTGCATCCTCAAGCTTGACGAACGGGATCTCTATCTGTTGTCTTGTGGTAAGATGGATATAACCAGACCCATATTTCTCTGAGGCATCGGCTATCATCCTCAGCGTCTTGGCGTCTACCTTTCCACCAACGACCTTAAGGCGCATAGAGAGCATGTTATCTTGTCTCTGTTGTAAAAAACCCTTATCCTTCAATATTGACAAATCATCCTTTCGCCCGGCCATAAGAACGCAACCGCTAATTATTTAGACATTAAAACGTCCAAGAAGCAACCAACCCACCACTTATATAATAAGATACTTGAAATATCTTCAACATCTTGGTCATGATCCAGGTCAGACATGCCTGTATACCAGCCTCCCAGTTTTGATGCATTCCTTGATGCCTCATATACGCAATCTCACATAACAACGCTAGCAGAATTTATGACAAAGTCTATCGCCTTCATGATCGGCCTATACTTATCTCCTGTACCTTTCTTAGGATCATGTCATAGTCTGGCTGCGCATGGTGGTCGACGGGGATCCATCTGAACCGGATGACCTGGTCTTTATCGATCATAAAGATGGCACGATTGGAATGCCCCTTTAACAAGCTATCCTCAGACATCATCACATCGTACATCTTGGTCACTTTAGCATCGAAGTCGCTCAGGAGGGGGAAATCGATGCCCAGGTTCTCCTTCCATGCACGATGACTACGCGTACTGCTTACGCTCACCCCAAAAAGGCTCCCTCCAGCCTTCGAAAAATCACCCAACATCTCCTGGAACTTTTTGAACTCGATTGTACATGTGATCCCGAAATCTGTAGGATAAAAGAGAAGCACGACCGTTCCCCTTTTAACTTCTTCAGATAGGGCGACCACCTTCTCCGATGCCTCGGGTAGGCAGAAATCAGGTGCCTTATTGCCTTCGATTGATTCATTTGTTGTTGTCATATGAGGCCGCACCATTACAATCGGACAACGTATTTAGGATATCATATCAAATCTTCGTTGCGCATTGAACCATATTATATTCTGTCATCGAGCCGCTCGCAACGATCGATATCTGAGACGGCCTAAAGATCCGGGCATTTTCAGGCAACCGTGCAGAATGAAGGTTACGGTTATTAGAGGTCGGACTGACAATTGATATATCCGAATTAGGGCCCATGAACGGTACCTAAGCGAACGACCGATATGGTGGTAAAATGGGAACGAACGATCTTAGTCTGGCCGAGAAAGAATATACGAACGCAAGGAAGCTCATATCCCTAGGTCAGATGGCGGACGCCGAGGCCCTCCTCATTAAGGCAGAGAGGTTGCTCATTACCAAGGAAGAAAAAGGGATGCTGATGGAGATCATTCTATCCAAGGGCAACGTTCATATTTGCCTGGGGCAGGTCCCAAAGGCGATCAGGGACGTCGATATGGCCACGAACTGTGCTGAAGGAGAGCTATGACCGGGAACATGAGGCGAGGCTACTATTCCAAAAGGGCCTGGTGATTCTCTGTGCCGGCCGAGAGGAGGAAGCACATTCGTACCTGACCAAATATATAGATATCTCTGAGCGCTCAGATCATCTAGAACAACTAGCCCGTGGTCGTTTCTACCTTGCTTTGGTCTATGAAAGGCATGGGGAACCTTGCATGGCAGCGGCCGAGCTTGAACAGGGGCGTGACATCGCGAAAGAGATCGGTCTGCCGCTGATGAATGCTGGGTCGACCGCCTTCATGGCGCATCTGTTGATCAGAAGTGGCCAGATCACGGAGGCGACCTCCCTGGAGAACGAGGCCTTACAGCTGGTCCAAAATGTTCCTTATGGAAAGGGCACCTCCAAACTAGGCATGACCCTTTTGGTAGATTCTGAACTTCATGCTTTAATGTCAGAACAAGCGATGAGCGAAGAGAAGTTCCAACGATCGATCGAGAGCTTTCGTTGTTCGTGTCTCAAATACTATTTCGAGGCGTTCGCAAGTGCCTGTTATGGGGAGACCTTGTTGAAGCTAGGTATGAAAGAGGGCCGTTCGAACCTGCAAAGGTCGTTCTCTTTGTTCAAAGAGCTTGGTAATCGCTCCCAGACCGAAAAGGTCATGCAGTTATTGAACAAGACCTGAACAATGACATAGCCCATCGTGCCAAGAAGCGAGTGGCCAAGGGTGAAAAGAGTTCTGCATAGGCTTAGCATTGATATTTGGTAGCCTTACCTGATGCAGATATAGTGAACTTATTTCCCTGCTTTTTCCTCATGACCGGTGGTCCGTGCCTCTTTTCCCCGAAGGATAGACAATGCGAACGCCACGACGAGCAGTCCCACCGAGGTCAATAGCGCTGCATGCATACCATCCACAAAGGAGGCGGCCAGGGAGCTGCTGAGATTGAAACCGGTGCCCAGGAATATCTCGAAAGCAACGTTCCGGGGTATGGTGATAGAGGCGACGAGCAGCGCTACAGCAAAAGCTGCACACCATACCGATATTGGACATTG
>CAVSDP010000040.1:0-77050 GCA_963726655.1 Methanomassiliicoccaceae archaeon | reverse complement strand
TCTTTCCATTAGTGGCATGGAACGCCTTCAACCCTTCAAATATGCTTTGCCCATAATGTAAGGTGGATAATGATGGAAGAATCTCGATCTTGCCCTGAAAGGTGCGATTTTTGGCATCTGCCATGACCCATCCGTATAGTCCATCTGGAACATATGATCGGAGAATGTCTCACCGAACATAAGATGGTCAAAATCGACCGTCCCGATCCGGCTATTTCGCACCTTGTGTATATCTATATTCATGCTTTCGCCAGCTTTTTTTGGTAATGCCGACCATCTATTTTTAGATGTTTCCCGAGCTTACTGCATTCATACTACCCTCCCAGGCAGAGCTTTTCGCTTAATTCGAGCTACTAGCGTGATGTCCAAGGGTGTTCGCATGTCACTCGTCGATGAGCTTTATTTCCGGTCGTATCCTACATAGCCATGGATGAAACTAACGGGTCGTTGTGGTAACGGCTGTGACCATAACTAGGGGGACAATGGTATAGTGAGGTTAGTGAAAGTCAGAGAAAAAGATATTTGAACGTGTTATGAATCCTTTGGGCGGCAGAAAGGGCGATCTTTTCAACGTGAGAGCGCGGACTTCCTAGCACCTACGCTCGTGACATTACCTCGATCGAGGATATGATGGATATTTATCTAAAAAAGTTCAGGAAGTCTTATTATTCAGGCTTGGCATTTCGGACCAAAGCTGTTGGAGAATGGTCGTGAAGTAAAATGAATACACTGGTCGTGCTCCTAGATGGAGCAGCGGATGACAAGATACCTGAGTTCGGTAATAAGACACCGTTAGAATATCTGCATAAAGATTTCATTGACGGTATCGCGTCCCATGGTGATTTTGGATTGACCGATGGACAGTGAGTATACTCACCTATTCTTATTGCAATTCTTCTCAGGCACAGCTTTGGATGTCCCCCGAGGCCTGGTAGAAGCTATTGGCCTTGGCGTACCAGTTGAATCACATCAGACGGCATATCGCTTTTCTCCGGTGAGCATGAAAGATGGGGTTGTTGAATGGCTTTACCGCGTATCGCTCAAAGAAAATGATGAGCTAAGGAAATGTATGATCGAGAATCTTGAACTTCTTGACGATCTCAAGCCTCGACTATACTTCTATGATGATGGTAGAGGCGTATTGACGCTTAACACTGAACTGATCCATGATTTCCCATCCCCGCCCGCACCTGTACTAAGTGGAGGATTGGAGCTTGGCGCTTTCGAAAAATTCATTAGGACCGTGGCTAAAGACCTGGATGGAACGACCATTCTTCCCTGGGGAGGGGGTTCCTTGAACATGGTAGGGAATTCAAAGGCCACCCCTAAGGCAAGAGGTATGGCGGTCGTCTCAAAGAGCCCTTCTGCATTGGGGGTCGGGGGCGTTCTTGGAATGCGCCGTGTACAGGTAGATAATATGTGGAGCGGCTTCCAAGAATCATTTAGATTACTTCATACATCCAATGTTTTCATGCATGTAGAGGAAACAG
Source organism: Methanomassiliicoccaceae archaeon (assembly GCA_963726655.1). GTDB lineage: Archaea > Thermoplasmatota > Thermoplasmata > Methanomassiliicoccales > Methanomassiliicoccaceae > CAVSDP01. Next base: position 75,560 of record CAVSDP010000040.1, on the reverse strand, counting down.
ACGATATAAGCCATTGTAGATCTCCAAAAGAGAAACTCTCTTCTTCATGAGGTCGATGATCTGCTCATGGAGAACATGGACCGACTGCTCGGATATCGAGTAGCATTCGTTATAGATCACGGGACATCGTCCATTACTGGGCAGCATATTCTTATGAAGACGCCCTTTGCATCAGGAGAGGTCACTGAAGAAAATGGACCGATCATAAGGTTCTGTGAAAAAGCCCAGAAATACATTCCCCTCAACGACCTAATGAACAGCATCTTGGATTGAAGTTCATTCGATCATGCCCTAGGAATAGTATGTCCAAGACGATTCAGGGCGGTGTTATCGGGAAAGTTATGGCCATAGTATTGCAAAGATTGATAAAATAATAGAGCATAATGGGACAACAAGGGGATACAGAAAAGAAGAAGAGCGTGAGCTCAAAGGTTACCTAGCTGAGATCGTTCGTCCAAGATGTTCACTTGTTGGGCATGATCCTCATGCCCAACATCAACATATCACTTCGAGCATAGCTACTAAGTTCCCTTGTGAATTCACCAATATGCACTGGTAAGGGTCGGCGAGGCGGCGTATCCCCTTGTCACGATTCTAGAAATTGTCCCGCCCTGCCGATCCCCAGAAATAATATGATCATCGATCATTTGCTATCTGGCATGTGATTTTCAACGAGATCCATAATCGGGTTTTGTTTATATATGTATATTCCAATCTAAATCAATAAGCATCATAATGGAATTTGCCGACGTCGGTGTTGATAATCAGGAGCTAACGTAATTAAATGATAATGGACGGTTAGCGATTATAGGGATGGAGAACAGATGAGCATATCTATTGACGAATTCATCGTGCTAGCCAGAAAATATCAAGCTCTTGGGAGCTCAACGCAATTATTATTTGATGATGTTAGGAAGGGTTCATTCAAGATCCAAGATGGAGTGAGATTAAGACAGCTTTATGATTTCATCTTGGACCTTCAATATGTCCAGCAGAACGAGAGCGAACTAAGGGGACTATTAGAGACTGTCACTACATTGCTCAATGAGTCTAGGGACGAAGAGGAAGAGAGAGTAATAGCTGAAAGATGGGTCCCCGAGAAAGGGTTCCCCGGTGCTACGCTCTGGATCCAGAGAGAGGATGAGAAATGGGCTGTCGCATCTTCACCTAAGGAAGGGAACAGTCTAGGAAAATGCGTGAAAGAACTTGGTATTAAAAAGTGGTTCGAAAGACCTCTTCCGCTTCTTGTCGATGGATCTAGATGAATCACACCAAGTGATCTTTTATTTTATACCATTCAGTGCAATTGCGCATTGGCCACTAGATACTCCGCCATCACCGTTCGGTATCCGATCATGGCAGGCGAAGACCAAGCCATGCGCCTCTACTTTTTCCTTCACAAGGTTCGTAATAGTATAATTATAGCTAACACCACCGGTAAGGCCGATCGTACTGATACCGCTGCTCTGTGCTTTCTCGGACGCAGCATCGACCAGGCCATCCAAGAGAGCACTTACAAAGGACAGGGCCATATCATCTTTCCTTCCTGCGGTCTCCACGACCTCAGCAAAAAGGGGGGCCGTCATTATGGTATCTCCGATGCGCTTAGCGTGGAGCCCATCTATTATCCTACCATGTTCCAGTGATCTCTCTAATCTCATTGCAGGTTCTCCATCATAGGACCTTTTCATGCAGACCCCAAAATAACAAGAGACAGCATCCAATACTCTTCCAAAGGATGATGTTCTTGGACTGGTCGTCATCAATTTTCGCAGTACATTAAGCTCATTGTCTGGGAATAATGCACATTGCTTACCTGCCATTTCAGAGAGTGCAAGGACCATTCTTCTAGGGTCGCGGACCGCTGCCTCTCCCCCAAGAAGAGGTACTTCTTGAAGATGAGCTATCCGATCGAATGAACCTACATCGAGCACGCAGTACCTCACCACCCCATGCACTCCCATCAGGACCGTACCCAGTACCGTCCAAGGTAAGAGCTACCATCTCATCTACTCCCACATCGACCATTAGGGCAGCCGCATGAGCCCAATGATGCTGGATCTCCATCAGCTCGGCATTCTCGTTTTCTGCCATTTCCTTCCCAAGCCCCCTATTCGTATATCTTGGGTGAAGATCGATGCATACTGTATCGATCCTCCGGATATCCAGCATATTCCTTAGATAAGAAATGGATGAGCTCAGGAAATCAATAACGTTAGGGGAGTCCCCATCGCCAATGTATTGTGTAGGATATAGCCGCCCATCATTGGTGACCGCACCGCATAAGTTCTCCTGCCCGCCCAGTCCGATAACATTGCCTTCCATACCAACATCCATGTAAGATGGAATATGGCCGCGGGACTTTCTAAGAAAGAAGGTTCGATCGCCAAAAGCCCTCAGAACTGAATCGTCACACCTGTTGATTATCCGCCTGTTATGTAGAAGATAAACGTCGGCCTTCAGGTCCAATGCATCCTTTTCAGTAAGGACCATTGGTTCCCCCGGCATATTTGCAGAGGTCATTACGAGAGCATCCTCCTCAAGTGAATGGAACATGAGATGATGCATAGCCGAATAAGGAAGGAATACTCCTATATTGCTAAGGCCGGGTGATATCGTCTCATTCACAGGAACGTCCTTCTTTTTGATCAGGACCACAGGGCGATGTTGTGACGAAAGAAGCTGCTGTTCAAAGATCGTGGGTTCGCAATAACGTTTCGCGGCCTCCAGGTTCTTTACCATTATCGCAAAGGGCTTCTGCTGCCGCCCGTACCATTTCCTCAGCCTTGGCAACGTTGCTAACGTACAGCATATATGCATGCCTCCCCAGCTCTTTGCTATACCTATCGCGCCATCGTGTAAAGCGTCCGCGAACCCTGCGAATGGATCATCGACCGATACTTTTTTATTTCCATTTATCATATAATATCTCGGACCACACTCCCGGCAGGAAATGGTCTGATGATGGAACCGACGGTCCGCGGGATTCCTGTATTCTTCTTCGCATTGATCGCATAACTTAAAATCATCCATGGAAGTTTTTGCACGATCGTAAGGCAACCCCTCAAGGACCGTGAACCTTTCACCACAATTTGTACAACTAACAAAAGGGTAGAGATAGCGCCGATTACGAGGGTCGAAGAGGTCATGCAGGCAATCGCTGCATATCGCTGTATCGTTCGGTATACCGACACCATGCCCACCTCCTGAGCTTGGTGCGATATGGAATGAATCACCAAGGTCCTCGGGCATATTATTCACTGTCTGGATCGAATCCATTCTAGCAAGAGGAGGGAGCTCCACCTTAAGTCTTTCAATAAGTTCGTCCCCTTTTGCATCTACCGCGATCAATACATCCGAACCGTTATTTTGAACGAAGCCATGCAAATGCATCGACGTTGCTATTCTATGCACTGTCGGACGGAAACCTACACCCTGTACGGTCCCTTTGATGATTATCCTCATCAGCATTCCATTGTACGTTGGTTATTTGTTCTTTTCCAGCAGCCTGCATCTAGCTCGAATGGTTAAAAGATGTCATTGTTCATGTAGCCACACCGATTCGCTCTTCGGCTGAGCTTACATGTTCCATAAGAACTACTGGCGCTCCGAAAAGCTTGATGTACATCTGAGAAAGCTAGCTGGCTGTCTTAACGCCCATTAACGATCTCGATCGTTGTGGTCGCTCGACACCGTTCTTAGTGTGAGGCACCAGTGATGGATATCCTAGGATCGGAACGGTCTCCAGCTTGCTTGTGGTGACCATTGCTCGCCTAAGTTAAATAGTTCTAATGTATACAGTTGGATGTAACATCCAATGTGCTTGGATGAGCTGGTGCGTTCGATGTCGATAAAATTCTCAGACGATATTTCGTTCTGCTCAGAAGATGAGCGCGGGAAAAAATTCTTGGAACAAATATGGGGCAAAAGGCCATCATTCGTGTGTGTGATAGGTAACACAGAAACGGCTAAAATACCAGGCCTTTCGGCCGCTGGGGCAAACCCTGCAGCAACTGATTTCACACCACCGGCCGATGTTGAACTTCTTTTCTATGGCAAATGTAAATGCATAGATGGAGTGCCTGTTACACCTAATGGGATACCAACACCAGGGCTTATCACTATGTCCGCCATCAAATTATCGAACATGCCTTTCTTCGTTGTTAATGGCGGTCTAAGGGTAAAACCACACATCCCATACTTTGAGGTCGAAGGTTCACCCGGCGATGATATCAGGACCGGCGCCTCAGTTAAGAACCCTGAGGTCGTATACGATAATGCATTCTTAGCTGGAAAGAGCTTAGCCAGATTATCTGATTATCTGGTGGTTGGTGAGTCGTTACCAGGTGGGACCACTACGGCCCTTGGTGTACTAACGGCGCTTGGCTATGAAGCTAATGGAAAGGTCTCCTCGACCCTTCCGGATAATCCTCATGACCTTAAGAATAAGGTCGTCGCTGAAGGACTGAACGCTTGCGGGATGAGCAGGGAGGCATTGAAGAAGGACCCGATGGCTTGCATACAAGCGGTTGGAGATCCTATGATGCCAGCTGCAGCCGGTCTTATTGCAGGAGCTGCTCAAAGCATTCCTGTGCTATTGGCTGGAGGAACCCAGATGGCAGCAGTTATGGCGATCATAAAAGGGATGGATGATTCTGTTCTCGATAACCTAGCGCTGGGTACTACAAGATGGATAGCAAAGGACCAAACATCCGATATAAGGTACCTAGTATCCAAGATCGGCAAGATCCCGGTCCTTGCGGCGAACCTTAACTTTTCAACATCGAGGTATGATGGCCTTAAGATCTATGAGACCGGCCTGGTAAAAGAAGGAGTGGGCGCAGGAGGGTCTGTCATAGCTGCTGTGGCTCAAAGCCAGGGGAAGATAACAATGCACTCTATGCTCGATGAGATAGAGAAGAACTATGCCAGACTTGTATCAAGAAGATGAGCTAACGAAGTAGGACGCCCCTACTTCCCTTTCAATTAATATTTTTTCTGCAATATTCAGTTCTTCGACCGTGTTGACATTGACGATGAAATCACTTCTATCAGTTAATAAAAAGCCCTGTTCTAGATACTCTAGAGATATCATTTGTTGCCTATCCACGACTGACACCCCACAAAGAACAGCGGGTACATTCTCGATGTTCATTGTATAGGTCGGCACGAGACCTATTTTTTTCAAGATCGCTTCAGGAACAGCTATGGAGAAAGAGGCTACGCTGGATGAACGATAGCTACTAACTACGTTACCGACCCCTGCAGCGGTCATAAGCGGCATATCTGCAGGACAAACGAATACCTTTTCAGCCTTAGGTACCGTCATTGCTTTGCTCAGGTCATGAACATAGCCGCTTCCAGAAGTATCTATTACTTTTATTCCTCTAGATATCAGATGCTCCCGGGTCATAGGTGTAAAGGCGCTAACGGAACGTAGACCTCATCGATCTGATCGCAGCCACTTACGGCATCCACTACTCTGTCGATCATAGGTATGCCTAGAACCGTTACCATTGGCTTTTCAGCATATTGTCCTTTAAGACGGGTACCCATCCCACCGGCAGTCACAACAGCGTCAACAGTACAGTCATATCATCGCCAGAATGATCAATAATGCTGGTCTTTCCGAACTCGTTCGTAGCGCCAAGAACATCCCCGTTAACAGAACCAAAATGCTTACTTGCGATCAATGACATAATATATCCAAGTAAGCTCGATGCTACAACTATCGATATCACTAGGATGATCGTCTGGATAAGACCTATCGTAGGCATTGCGAAAACCAACGCGAACGGGATCAGGATAAGCAAACATAGCGCCGCTGAGAAAAAGGCGTCCTTTGGATGCGAGTTCTTAACGAACGGACTTCCCAGACCCTCCCTCTCCTCACCAAAGGCGGCTGATGCCATTAAAGAGTTCTTGGCGCATATTTCCATAGCGAAGGGAGCGAAGAACAGGATCGTGGGAATGGCTGCCAGAGCAGAAATGAGCAGCAATGAGAAAAGTATCCCGAACGATACTCCCCCTGCCCCTACTCGGCTGTCCTTCATGGCAGCTATCTTCTTTTCTTTTTTCCCAACAGCGATGAGACCATCACCGATGTCTATCATACCGTCGAAATGCAAGAATCGATTAAGCGCATGGAGAATAAAGATCGTTATTATCGCGGATATGAATCCATCATAAATTTCCCTGAGCAGGAAGAACGATACCCCTGCGATTATGCCGAAGAATATGCCGATCAATGGAGTGAGCCAAAAATGCTTTGAAAAATAATCAACGTCTTCTTCAGAAGCATTGACGGGGATGATCGTGAACATTGAGAACTGTGTTCTCAAAGCGCTTTTTAAACCGATCTTGCTCCCCCCGTTCGTTGGTCTTTCATCCTTGAAGTTGCTCCACCGACAAGTGCAGCTATGATATAGCTCACGATGGCGACTCGGGCATTAATATTCGCTGGTAAGATTTCTTTGTAGCGCATATATTCGGAAATCCCATTCTTTCCGGAAATAGGATCATGTACACCTATGCTCACCCCGCTGACCGACATCGTCTCACCTTATAGCAAAGCTATCAATGCATTCTCTAATGCTGTTTGAAGAACTATCCCAATGAACATGAACAAAGGTAGCATCACTATCAAAAAGAAAAGGATCGCCGTTAGTTTCATAACATTTATCGTATCGCGTATGGTCTCAGGATCATTCGATAACTGTCCATCGCCAAGTGAATAATACCCTATCTTCTCAAATTTTACTCCAAGTCCGCCAGCAATAGTTGCCATTGGCCATCCCTTATTTGGGGATGCTGTCGGACATGATCTCTCTTAGCCACATGCCAAGCACTTCTCCAATCTTTACCAAGTATAGCTAATGACAGAAGAATGAATGGTACCAAAGGCGCGCTACTAGATAGTGCGTACAGTCATCTGGCTTTGCAGAGCACCAGCCAACATACTTATGTTTCTCAGATAGATATCCGACCATTCCATCCTTAGTATTGGAGACCCGAAGGAAAATGGCGCCTGGAACTCCAAAAATACCGCAATAGAACATAGGAGAGAGTACAGAATCGACCAGGTTCTCCGAGACCGTCTCTGCTGCACACGAGATTAGGTGCGGCCGGTCAAGCTTGCTAACGTCCCTGCTGACAACTCTTGACGCTTTGTACCTTGCAGCATCTGTATCCCCATTGTTACAGTATTTAATTTTGATTGGTTTTGTGTGTGTTTCCAACGCCTTGATCGCGAACATTAATTTTAATACGATCGCACATGCGACCACCCATACTATTGCACCTAGATATTGATGGATAACGGCAAGCAAAAATGTAAACCCGATAACGAAGACCAATATCGGGATAAGGCAGACCAGTACGCCCATTCGCTTCTCATGACGAGGGTCATCCCTTTTCACATGTTTGTCAAGTAGGCCTATAAGCTTACCCATCCATACAACTGGATGTAATTGGTTCGCGGTTCCGGACTGAATATCAGGTCGATGGCAAGAGCTAGGACCGCTATTATGGCTGCGTCCAAAGCTAAGCCGATCATTATGTCCAATGGATCAGTGTCCCCCTTTTTCGCTCATTACTGATCCAAGGGCTGAAAGGAATATGTCATTCATTTCCGGGGGGTTCTTATACAAAACCGAGTATATTTATCGCATGGCGGGCCGAAGGATGAACAGTCCCTTACGAGGACATCATGTTTTAGCATGGCTTCCTTGAACTGTTTGCTATCCATGTTCAGCTCGCTGATATTCATGAAAAAGAAACAAGAATCAGGATATGGTACTCTTAACCCAGTGATCTGTTCCACCTTTTGATGCATCCTTTGCTTTTCGTTGGATAACATCATTACAGCCTTGCGAACATGACCTTCATCATTAAGTGTAAGCCTCGTCGCTACTGTTTGTTCGATCGTCCCAAGATTCCATGATAATTTGCCCTTTTCCATGGACTCTATCATTCGTTCGCTACCAAAACCATATCCTATTCGTAATCCTGGTATAGCGAATGATTTTGTAAATGATCTTATCAAGAAAACATTATCCGAACTGATTATACTTCTTACACAGCTTGAATCTGAAGTACATCCGCATAGGTCCATCAACGTCTCATCCAGAAAAAGTAGCTTGCCCGATATCGTACATTGTTCCGCTATCCGCAATATATCTCTCTTGGGGACCAACTTAGATGTTGGATTGTTCGGGTTGCAGAGATAAATCGCCTTTATGTCCCCTTTTGCAGCATCCAACAATTGATCAGCATTCAGAGCAAAGTCCTCATCTCTTGGAAGAGGCATGAATTTGAGCTTTGCTCCCATCAGCTCGCATGCAAAACCATATTCTGAGAAGGTCGGTGTTGGCATAAGGACCTTATCGCCAGGAGACATGAACACCTCAGGGAACAAACGGATCAATTCTGCTGACCCAGCGCCAACGATAACATTCTCAGGACTGACCCTATATTTATCGGCGATCGCGGTCCTTAGACCCAGCGCACTATCATCAGGATAATTAGATAATTTCCCACTGGACTCAGCGATATATGTCATCAGAACGGACGGGGGACCTAGTGGGTTCACGTTCGAACTATAATCAAGGATCTTTTCATATTGCCAAATGTCCCCCCCATGCTTAGGCTTCGTCATCGCTCTTATCTCGGGCCTTACCAAGTCGTTCAATTCCATAATATCTCTCCAGCAAGTAATCCTAGGCTTTTGTTCCGTATGACTTTCCTGAGCTTCTTGGCTCCTCGATCACGGATGGAATGATAAAAAGGGAAGTGCGGCACTTCGATATCCTCATGACCCATATGGCCATGTCTTTGATCATCCTCTCTACAGGTCCAGATCTTTTTATATAAATAAAATAGAACATGACCTTCTACCTCGCACTATCTGAAGAATATATGAGATATGTATCGCCATCCAACGAACGATGAAAGTTAATATTAGGCTTAGAACGGTGCTCCGTCCTTTGACTTTAGGAGGAGACCTGAGAGTGTGTGATGACTGGCGGTAGCACCCGTTCTTCAAGGCCATATGATCTCTGATATTGGCTTCGCTCAACTGTTCATTCGACAGGGACAGAGCGAACTGCTGACCTACATAGAATAATTCTATGTGTTTTTCCATGGCGCAATCCGTTGAATCCACCGTCCCAGTTGGGTGTGCTAGATATAGTTGGATGATATATCCAACATTATGTAATAATGGATAGAGTATATTATATTTTCGGACTTTGGATGCTAGAGCCCATTAATGACGAACTGCGTGATATGCTCTCGCTCTTTGCATGATACATGTCCTCTACCGATGGGCGTTCTAAATAGGATATTTTCCCTCTGGATCATCGCTGATCTGCTGGACCATAGATGAGCTGTGGTTTGAACGCCATTTGAGGTCGTCAGCCATCATGGGGTCATTGAAGTTATCACTGGATGATTGATCTGATCATACCACTTTGGGCCATATATGAAGCCGATAGGTCAGAGTTTCTTTACTATTATCTGCTATTCTCATTCCGGATTTTTTCAAGAGGCCCCTCTGAACTACATGGCGCTAGCGTTACCCCTTTTTCACCCTGGTAGTGCCCGGACCGTTTCTCATATGTAAGCTCGGCAGCTGATTCCATCTTTTCGAAAACTATTTGTACGAACCGGCTTCCGATCGGCAATTCAACGTTCTTATCAGACATATTATAGCCCATTAAGGTAAGGGTGCCATCAAATCCAGCATCTACCTTGCCAAGGCTGGCCAATATCCCTTTCCGCATCCAGCTGGTCCTTAGCCAAAGTTGAGCGCAAATATCTGATGGAAGCGCCACTCTCTCCATCGTAGAAACATAGAACATGCTCTTTGGAGGTATGATCACTGTTCCTGAGGAGATCTTTTCATTATTTCCCTGGATCGAGACCTCTGATATCCTGAGATCATACCCATTCGGTGTCAGGGACCCGTCAAAATAATTATCAATTCTCAAAGAACCGGAACTCATCCGTTCCTTTATCTCATGATCGGGAATCACGCCCATGTTCCCGCATCTATGTGAACATAAATAAACGAAAGCGTAGTTCGCATCTCACATTTTGTTCCCGATCCTGCAGGGCTTGCTCAATTGATCGATCGCGTGCCCGCTCACATACCTCAACTTTCGAAAAGGGGTTTTCTTGCTCGCATAAATAAATAAACGCTAACTTCGTTCCTTGGACAGATCATGCTGGAAAAAAAGTTAGTATCTTTGGTCCGATGTGCAGATTATTCCAGGAATAATGTCAATATCGCGGTCCAGCGGGCGATCGATAATATCGGTGGCATTGAGAAGTTCGTAAAGCCTGGCCAAAAAGTGCTTTTGAAGCCGAATATCCTTCAGATCGCACATCCGGATGACTGTGTGACCACGCATCCAGAAATAGTGAGGGCCGTAGCTGAGCTACTGGTCAACAAGGGATGCAAGGTCTTGTTAGCGGACTCACCAGGATCTGGACTTTTATACAACACGTCAACCTTGAGAAAGGCATATTCTGCAAATGGCTATGATGTTATAGCGGAGGAGCTAGGGATCGAGCTGAACTATGATATCAGCTATAGAGAGGTCCCATCTCCTAACGGTAAGGCCGTTAAAATGTTCCAGATCATATCTCCAGCTCTGGAAGCTGACGTGATCATATCATTACCAAAAGCAAAGACGCATGTCATGACCTCGATGACAGGGGCCGCAAAGAATATGTTCGGCGTCCTGCCTGGTATCGAGAAACCTTCATTCCATTCAAGATCCAGGGACCCGGCACGTTTTGCAGATATGCTGATAGATCTTGATGAATTAATGAAACCTACACTTCATGTCATGGATGCTGTGATAGGAATGGAGGGAGATGGTCCTAGCGGAGGTTCGCCTCGGAAAATAGGTGCGATCATTACCAGCGCCGATTACACTGCTCTGGACAGTCACCTTCGCACGTATCATGGCATTTGATCCGTTGAAGATCAGCACGATCAATGCCGCTGTGTCCAGGGGTTTGATTCCCCCTGATCTTTCTGAGATGAGAAATAGTAGGGGATGATCTGAAGGAACTGATATTGCCTGATTTCAAACATCCATCCACAACAAATACAATGATGTGGCTCCAGAAAAGTGCCGTCATGCGTCCGTTCCATATCGTAGTCAGGTCCTATGCTTTACGTCCAAAGGTCATGATCGGCTCTTGCATTGGTTGCGGCCAATGTGAACGCGCATGTCCTGTGAGCACGATCAGGATAGTACGCAAAAAAGCGCACATAAAATATCATGATTGCATAAGATGTTATTGCTGCCATGAAATGTGCCCTCAAAAAGCCATAAAACTTGACCGTAGCTATGGGGGGAAAGTGTTCGCTAGGGTAGTTGAGATGGGCACAAGGTCGTCGACCAAATGAAAAATGGTCATTCTTCATACGAGAACAGCATTTTTTATACGGATCCGATCAATTCGCCATGAGAGGCAAGCAGGAGATAGCGCTATCTTTTTTATTGGGTTGCACAATGGCCTGCATAGTGATTCCATGGACCAGGACGTAATATCTCATCTAGGCGATATCGTTGGGGAGAAGAACTGCTCTACACGGACAGCAGACCTGTATGTGTATGGGTTCGATGCATCTATACATCATAAGACCCCTGATGTCGTCGTTCAGCCCAGGTCCACTGAGCAAGTATCACAGATCCTAAAGTTAGCTAATCAACTTAAGATACCTGTGATACCACGAGGTGCTGGCACAGGTCTTTGCGGTGCCGCGGTACCGTTGAAAGGTGGCATCGTCATTGATATGTGCCGCATGAATAAAATAAAAGAGATACGCGTTGAGGACCTGCTCTGTGTTTGTGAGGCTGGTGTGGTGTATGATCAGCTTAACAAGGAGCTTGGGAAGTCCAAGTTCTCATTCCCTCCAGCGCCAGGAAGCGCTGAGGCGTGCACTATCGGTGGAATGGTCGCTACCAACGCATCTGGAATGAGGGCAGTTAAGTATGGTGGCACCAGGGACTATGTATTAGGACTAGAGGTGGTCCTTCCTAGCGGAGAGATCATACGCATTGGTACAAGGACCTTAAAGAACGCTTCCGGTTATCAACTTGAACGATTATTCACCGGAAGCGAGGGCACGTTGGGAGTTATCACAGAGATCACTCTGAAGATAGCACCGAAACCAAAGAAAGCAGCAATGGTGTTGGCCGGTTTTGATGACCTTGAAAAAGCAGGCAAATGTGTATCTGCTCTGATAGCCAAACCATTACTGCCGTCCGCCGTAGAGCTGATGGACACTACTTGTATAAGGGCTGTTAACAAAGCTATCAATGCCAGTCTCCCAGATGTAGAGGCATTATGCATGATCGAGGTCGATGGCGATCCGAAAGTCATCGCCGATGAACTTGTAGAAGTGGTAAAGGTCGCACAATCCATCGGGGCCATCGGACTTCAGCAGAGCGATGACCCTGTCCAAATGGCAAAATGGACCAATGCTAGAAAAAGCGTGATGTCCGCCCTCTCAAGATATGGCAAGGGCTCGGTCTCTGTATCACTCGCTGATGATATGGCCGTCCCGATATCTAAGATCCCAGAAGCAGTCGTAGCGTTCGGAAGGATCGCTTCTAAGAATCATGTGGTCATCGGCACATATGGCCATGCTGCTGATGGGAATCTGCATACAAAGATGCTCCTGGACCCGGAATCCCCTGAGGCTTGGAAAAATGGCGAAAAAGCGGTTGCAGAGATATTTGATGTATGCATTGCCCTTGGTGGGACCGTTACAGGGGAGCATGGTGTTGGGATATCTAAGGCACCATATTTCCAGAAAGAACGTGGTGGGGCAGTCGACGGTGATGCTAGCTATCAAGAAAGCCATTGACCCCAATAATATCATGAACCCTGGGAAGGCCATGGAATGGGAAGGCTGCATACTGCAGCACCTCCGGTATCCATGCAAAGATTATCAGGATGGCTCAGATTAAGAGCCCCGTCCATATTATTACGACCAGCACGAGCGAGGTCATGAATACCGCTAGGTAAACCCCAACATTCCACTTTATTACCTTATATCCATCCAGAGGTGGGAGAGGCAGCAGATTGAACAGGGATAGCATGATATTGATCTCCGCTATCCATAGTAATGCAAAGCCTATCAGGCCAGTGGGCATCAGTACAGAAAGTGTCAGGAATACGGCTCCAATGGCAAGATTTGTCATGGGACCTGCAAGGCTGATCTCACCATTCTGCCTCCTGCTGATCATACCCTGGATATATACCGCTCCAGGTGCTGCAAAAATGAACCCAAGGAATGAAAATACCAGTGCTATCAAGAGGCCGAACGGCCATGCTCTGAACTCAGCCCAAGCACCGAACCTTTGCGCAACCACTTTGTGCGCAAGCTCATGAAGCATGAAGCCAGTGAGGACCGCTATCAATGAGATGATGATAGCATATAGGAATACCCATCCGATACCCCCGCTTAAACCATAGTCGCTATGGTATATTGTTAACACTATTGTGAATGCCAAGGTAAGCATACCCACAGCCATTGCGATATGCCTTAGCTCGGCCTTGCTAAAACGGACTTTACCGTAATCATTCGGAATAACTACAGTGTTTTGATCGTACATCTTAAAAACGTCAAATAAATAGCAACCTCATAAAGCTTAGCTCTCGAGGCTCGAAATTTTCGAAAGGATCGCCTACTGCTCAAAGAATAGTTCGTGGACCGCCTCCTTTCTGTGAGGTCCCAACCTGATCCGGAGCACTTGCATTTCGCCCAAGCATGCATCTAGGAACCGCATGTCCGCAAACTTTAGATCCAGATCGTTCCCGCCATTGATCGAATGGTTTTCTCAGAACTCACTTGACCGAAGTGATTTTTCGTTCCGGTCATGATAGCTACAGTTCAGACGACCATAGGCTCCATTGCAAAGCTCGGAGGCGAGATGATCTAATGGGCCGTCAACTTTTTCGACCGCTCATGCGTTCATTCTAGTTCCATAACTGGGGCCAGGGATCCTCCCGCTCGTTGATCTCGAACTAGATCAGCTATTTGGATCATTCTTATAAGCGACTCCAAAAAGAACCCTTTCAATGAGACATCTTTAAATCTGATATCTGATTTTATCCTAGACCTCAATGGGCATAGAGAACATAGTCCTGTTCATACTGAGCTTTATCATTATTCTGGCCGCCTGTGAGCTTTTCACCAACGGTGTCGAATGGATAGGCCGACGGTTCGAACTTTCAGAGGGGACGATAGGAAGTGTTCTGGCTGCCGTTGGAACAGCTCTACCGGAAACGCTGATCCCACTTATCGCAATATTGTTCCTAGGCGGGTCTACTGGCTCGCAGATAGGCACTGGTGCCATCCTTGGTGCCCCGTTCATGTTGGCGACCCTAGCTCTTTTTGTTTGTGGCATATCTGTCATAGCGTTCAGGAAACGCAGGGGCACAGGAAATGTCCTCAGGATCAATAAGTTCTTTGTCAGAAAGGACATCGCCTTCTTCCTGCTGGCATATTCTCTAGCAGCTGTTGCGGCGTTCTTGCCCACTAGCTTCAATTGGTTCAGATTGGTCCTTGGACTATTCCTTATCCCATTATATGGAGTGTATCTATGGTATACGGTCAAGTGCGGAGGACAGTGTGAGGAGGAGCTGAAGGACCTATATATCCGAAAATGGTCATCAAGAAAGGAGAAGGGAGAACCCCGCACATGGCTGATAGTATTCCAAACGTTGCATCGGTTTAGCTGGTATAATAGGCGGGGCGTACCTTTTTGTGATACAGGTCCAGACAATATCAGAATCGATCAACTTGGATCCTGTTGTCCTGGCGTTGCTTGTTTCTCCTATTGCAACAGAACTTCCCGAGAAGTTCAATAGCATGCTGTGGATACATGAAAAAAAGGATACTTATGCCATAGGGAATATTACTGGAGCAATGGTCTTCCAATCATGCATACCTGTTACGATAGGTCTGCTACTAACAAACTGGCATATTGACATAACTGGTGGTCCGACACAGGTGCTTGAGGCGGCTACTATATTGATCGCGCTCACATCTGGCCTTTTATTATTATACCGATCAAAATATGATGAGATAAAAGCCTCCTGGCTAATGATCGGCGGTGCGTTCTATATGCTATTCTTGGTCCTGGTATTCCTCCTGATATGAAGCATGTTAAACCGTAAAAGGTATGTAATAGATCATCGTCGTGGTCTACATGACCCACTTCGAGCACGGCAAGACCGGCTTCAGATGGTGCGATAAATGCGGCACGCTCATATTGGGCCATCAATGTGACGTTTGCTCAGGCAAAGGCAGATATTTTGAGGTGTCTAATCCAGGAGACCTTCGACCTGCTTTTGGAAAGAGCCATGAGCTTTTGCTTCATCTCTTCCAAAAATATTTCGGCTTCTCCGATCTTTTCAAGGGAAAATTACTTTTCCTCAATAAGGTCGCAGGAGAGGACCGAACTGATGAGATAATATTCCAAGGCACGACCATCGGCGTGCTAAGGTTCGACCTTCGAACGAATGATTTCGCATTGGACCTTCGACTGGATGGGGCGTTGCTGTTATCCTCCTATGCCACAAAAGGTATCGTGATCCTACACCATTCTAGCGGGCACCTGAAAGGAAAGACCTTGCCTGGTTCATCGGTACAGAGATCCGAGGCGAATTCTCTGCTGGGGACCCTCTTATCGTACAGTCTGGGAGCCTAGTATGCTGTGGAGTGGCTAAGGTGCCAAGCATAGAGGTTAGTGGGTCAGAGAAAGCCATAGGCATTCGGGATGTTGGAAAAGAGGGCGACCTCAAGATATCTGTTGAACGCTCGTCGATGGCATCTTTTGTCAGTTCCAATACCGCTTATCTTAGGTCCATTGAATCAAAGGGAATATCTGATCTCAGGTCATATATTGGTAACAATAGGCTCCCAATAACTCTGTCATTTTCTGGAGGAAAGGACTCACTAGCTTGTTTTGGCCTGCTTTCTAGAGCATCGAATTCTTTTGTTCTTCTTTTTGTGGATACAGGATTGGAGTTCCCAAGAACTGTGGAGTATGTTCGATCGTTCGCCAAAAAGCATCATCAACGCATTATTATCGCTGATGCTGGTAACGCTTTTTGGGACCACGTCAAAACATTCGGGCCACCGGCCAAGGACTTCAGATGGTGCTGCAAGGTCTGCAAGCTTGCGCCTCTTACGGATATTATCGAAAGGAATTTCCCAGCGGGGACTATAACCATTGAGGGGAATCGCGGCTATGAATCATATGCAAGATCGAGGACCGAGTTCGTAGAAAAGAACCCATTTGTTCCCAACCAGATCACACTGAACCCAATACTGGATTGGAGGGCCGTCGATGTTTGGGGATACATTAACTGGAGAGGACTTGAGTACAACTCATTATATGATGAGGATTTTGAGCGCGTAGGATGCTACCTTTGTCCTTCATGTCTTGAAAGCGAATGGAAGAACACCAAACGGCTTTATCCTCAGTTATACAAAAGATGGGACGATCATCTGAAAGGCTGGGCAAAGGCTAACGGATCATCAGATGAGTTCATAAAATATGGTTTCTGGCGCTGGAAAGTGTTCCCAAGGAAGATGATGCAGTTATCACAAGAAATGCATCTTAAGATACCAGAAATGCGCACGGACAGATTGTCATTGAACTGGGTCAAAGGGGTGTCCCAATGCAATCTCGGGGGATACTCGGCTGAGGGTATACTTACAGTACCGAGAAAAAGGGATTTCTCCAACGTTAGCAGAAGCACTAAAGACTGTTGGCCAAGTGAAATATTCAAAGGATTATGAGATCGCCTTAGTGAAAGGAAAGGACTTTTCGCTTAAGATATTCGGAGGCGGTCAGATAGTCGCAATAGCACCTACTGCCGATAAAGCAAAAGATGCATTTGAGGATGGAGCAAAGGCGCTCCTACGGTCCCAGATGTGTACAGGATGTGGCATTTGTGTTAAGAGTTGCAGGCCACATGCTATCCGTATCGACAACGGGATCATCATAGACGAGCGAAAATGCAACAATTGTGGAAAATGTTCGGAAATATGCGTAGTGGCACATTACTATGATAAGCTGGTATCATAATATTTGACCACAGTGCGGTTTATCAAGGACATTGCCACTTGTTCACCTATTGAAAGAGAGAAGCCACTTGCGGAAGCATGGGGTCCACCCCTTCCGCTCTGGTGAATGATCCTGAACTATCCAGGTACTCCGGCCTATCTTGAGTAATTGAAGATGACCGTTCTACATGATAGGCATCGACACGCTTTGATCAAAGCAGCCCCTCCAGCAGTGAAAAGCACTTCGCCCTTGGTGCCAACTACCTCACCCTCACATTTGGGTATCCAGTAGATGAATGAATCACTCTGGACGAAACCTTCTTCCATCTCGCCCTTGCATGTTGGACAAAGCATACTACAGTCAATATTATTACTAACTATAATCTTTTTCATATGCTGTAGTTCCATCAGAGCTCGATGGGCAGGGGCTTTACGAAAAATATCCCCCGAATACTCTTTTCAATATAGTGATCATACGGGTCAGCTCGGATAAAGGACAAGAACCTAGATAATGGGCCTACATATTTTCTTACATTCAGAAGTCAACTGATGTCGTTAGCTCCGAGATCATCTATGGCGTCTTTCTCACTGCCTATGGGCCATCATTTGGAGCCGGTGTTCGAAAGTATCACAGTCATATAGAAGCTTGATCGCATGCTCAGAAGAATCATTTCTTATCTTTGTACGATCACCTGCAAAATAGCAAAGCTCTGAGAACTTGAACTTCCCATCTATCGCAAAATATACCAGTCCCACTGGCTTTTGGGGGGTCGCTCCACCCGGGCCAGCGATGCCCGTTATGGCAAGGCCAATGTCCGCATCTGTCGCTCTGACCACACCTGATGCCATTTCCATAGCGGTCTCTTCACTTACGGCACCATACTTTTCTAGTGTTCGTTCATTTACACCAAGCAATCTTACCTTGGACCCGTTGCTATATGTGACCAATCCTGCAATGAAATATCGCGAACTTCCTGGGATGTCCACTATTTGTGATGACACCATGCCGCCTGTGCACGACTCTGCCACTGCTAACTTTAGCCCATTCTTATTCAATAATGCCGCGAGCTGGGCCCCCAGGCTCATATGGTGACCTCAGACGGGGCGCTTTTCATCAGGTCCCTGAGACGTTGGTCCCCATCTATCTCATGTATGATCTCTGAGACGGCTGTTGGGACAAGCTTTTCCCACGCTTCCCCATGGACTATCCTTCTTCTGATCTCTGTACCTGAGTATATATCCCTATCGAACAACGGCGCTTCTCTAACCTTGTACCCTGACTCCTCGAATAGACGTTTGGTCAGGGAATTGTTGGTATATACCTCTTGGAATGGTGGTACTAATGATGATACATGAGCGACCCAGATCGCATATCTGTTGATATCCATGATCGGCACAAGGAAGTAATTATGCAATCCTATATCCTGCAACGCCTGCGAGATCGATGAGATGCCTTTCCCCCGCCGTGAAGGGGTTCTCGAACGTATGTGAAAGCTGTGCGCTGCCAATACCAATGATCATCCTGTCACATTTCTTTGAAATGGTCTTTACGACCTCAAGATGTCCATTGTGGAATGGTTGAAAACGTCCGATCAGAAGAGCAGTTAGCTCCTTATTTCTCAAATGAGCCCCTCCTGACATTAAAAGCTTAGTTAGTATTGAAATATTTCTGTAATGGGTCCTCTATGAAAGAAGTGTCCAACTGATTTGAGAGTATTTGTTCAAGGTTGCCGCGTTAGGTCTGTGAATAGAATTTTTCTCGCAGAGGGGATGAAGGATGCACAATAAGTAAAAATTAAAAAATAAAATGGTTTTGGTCATGCGAACTTCTAATTATACCGCAGGACGAAGAGGTACTACCTGCTGAGGTGTCTTTCTTTTTTCGACGAGGGCGGAGAGTTTCTTAAGTAGATTCTCTTTTTTTATCCCCCCGACCAACGCATTCTCGAGAACCTCATCCATGGTATCCACAGGGATTATCTCGATCTTTCCTTGGTATCTCTCTTCAAGGACCACATCGCCCAAGTTCGAACGGGGGATTATGACCCGTTTTATACCGGAATCCGCGGCCGCTTCGATCTTTGCAGTAACTCCCCCGACCGGAAGTACTTGGCCACGGACTGATAGGGACCCTGTCATTGCCATGGTCTGATCTATAGGCACATCCTCAAAGGCTGATATGACTGCGGTCGCCACAGAAACTGAAGCGGAGTCGCCTTCCACACCCTCGTATGTCCCAACGAATTGTATATGGACATCATGGTTGGCTATGTCCTCACCTGTGTACTTCTTCACAATTGCTGACACATTCTGGACAGCTTCCTTTGCGATCTCACCAAGCTTCCCAGTCGCGATTATCCTTCCGCCAGCCTTGGTCTGTGCTGCGGTCACTTCTGCTACTATAGGTAGCACTATTCCAGAGTACTCCGACATTGAACTCTCAGTGTTAAGTGCTGCGAGCCCATTGACCGTTCCGATCGCCCCTCCTTCCACTTGAAAGGTCTTGTACTCTTTTCTTGCCTCTAGATAACGATCGGCTATCTGCTGCTCAAGGCTGCGTGCTATCTTCTTTGCTTCGAACACGTTCTCAGCGGTGACGATAGGCTTCTGCTTTTCTCTCGCTATATCGCCAGCGACTCTAATGAGCCCACCTAGCTCTCTTAGCCTCAGGGTCAATCGCCCATGACGCCCTGCTCTGCGCTGAGCTTCTTTTATTATCTCACCGACAGCTTTCCTCTCAAAGTGAGGTATTTTTTTATCCTTGGATACTTCCTGTGCTATGAAACGGACAAGCTTCTGTCTATTCTCCTCGGTATCGTCCATGCTGGACCGCATGTAGACCTCATACCCGTACCCACGTATACGTGAGCGCAGAGCTGGGTGCATGCCTTGGACGGCATCCATATTTCCAGCACATACCAATATGAAGTCACAAGGTACCGCTTCGGACTTGACCATTGCACCGGATGATCTTTCGCTTTGGCCTGTTATCGAGAACTTCCCTTCTTGAAGTGCGGTCAGGAGGCTCTGCTGAGATTCGGGCCTAAGCATATTTATCTCATCTATGAATAGGACTCCCTTAGACGCTTTGTGTATGGCACCGACCTCTAGCCTTTCATGGGCGGGGGTCTCTAGACCTCCACTCTGGAATGGGTCGTGCTTAACATCGCCTAGCAGGGAACCCGCATGAGCCCCTGTTGCGTCTATGAACGGTGGAGAGTCGTGCTCATCATGGCCGACCAAGAGCTTCGGGACCATATAGGTCTCAGAACGAACTCCTGGATAGCGTCCAGCAAAGAATATCAATGCTGCCGCTACTAGGCCTATCAATATGATACTTGAATCACCCGTCTCGATATAGAGAAGGATCGTTATCATCAATACCGCAAAAATAATGAAAGCGATTATCGATGCTTTTTGAGATTTCTTAGCCATAGCTTCTTTTTTCTGAGCTGCGACTATCTCTTTCCCCTTTCCCGCTGGGACGATCCTGATCTTAGGCTCGTTGGAATCGTCAGGGTTGTGATACGCTATGACATCTTGAAGTTCACCCTTTGGCAGGTACTCCGTCATAGATTTGGCGAGCATCGATTTCCCGGTACCAGGGTCGCCTATCAGCATCACATGTCTCTTTTGCTCAGCTGCTTTTTTCACGACTTCTACCGCTGAGTCTTGACCTATGACCTGATCAGCTAGCTTATCAGGAATTTTGATATCCGCCGTTGTTTGGAACGTCTGCTTTTCGATCCATTCGTCGACATCAGGCAGACGGGCGGTGTTGGCACTGCCTTCTTCAGTCATAATGCACCTGCTTAACCCAACTCATAAATGCACCACTAGTTAAGCATTTCCCCGAGCTTATAAGCTTAGTGAACTAGCCAGAAGCTAACTATCTTGTCATCTTGCCTTTTAGAGTGGCAATTCACGAGCGCTTGCATAGGCGAAGCCACACATTCATCGTCTTACATACCGCATCCTAGCTGACAACTGACCGGTCAGAACACCGATGCTGATCATCGACAAGGCAAGGAAAGAAGCGACCTGCCGATCGAGCTCTGATCAATAAAAAAGATGATATCGATCTAGCACGCCCGTCATATGACGCCCCCATCCCGAAGAACTCGGTCAAAAATAACTTAAGTAATGAGAATATATGAGCGGCTATGGATGCTAAGATAGTTCTCCTTGGCGCGCCAGGTTCTGGGAAAGGGACCCAGGCTAAGCGTCTTTGTGATGAGCTGGGTATCGCATTGATATCGACCGGGGACCTGTTGAGGGAAGCGGTCAGAAAAGGAACGCCTCTGGGAATTAAAGCCAAGAGCTATATGGATGCTGGTAAGCTTGTCCCGGACGATCTCGCTGATTGGCCTGATCAAAGAGAAGGTCAAAGGCCTGAATGGCGGGTTCTTGTTGGATGGTTTTCCAAGGAATCTAGAACAAGCCAAGATGTTGGATAAGATCGCTGATATATCACTTGCGATCGATCTGAATGTGGACGAGGATGTTATCGTTGACCGCATAACAAAGCGAAGGATCTGCAAACAATGCAATGAGGTCTATCATCTGGATAACAGACCGCCCAAGAAAGCCAACGTATGCGACAAGTGTGGAGGGGAACTTTACCAGAGGACGGATGATACTGAGAAGGTCGTCCGGGAGCGTTTAAGAGTATACAAGGAGCATACCTTACCTCTAACAAAGATGTATGGTGACCGTGGCATCCTGATAAACGTGGATGGCATGGGTGGGATAGATGCTGTTTTTAATCGGATCATCTCCTCCATAAAGAAGGGCCCAAGCAAGTAGGTAGTAGGTATATTCTGTAGGCGCGATCTCGCACCTACAGAACGACCAATTACTTTGAAAAAGAATAGACCGGGATCAATGACCTGATCATTATAAGAAAAAAGATCTTGTGGTCTTTCCCGGCGACCCAATTTATCAAGCAAAACATTTAAAGCTATTGAACATTTCCCACAGTCATATAGCCCCGTAGTGTAGCGGTCAATCATGCGAGACTCTGGATCTTGCGACGGCAGTTCGAATCTGCCCGGGGCTACTTTTGTTCATAATCCTGCTTATTCATTTCGGATATGCTCGTTCTGACGGCATATCTGATCGCCTCACACTGTGGCGATATCTCATTCCGCCTAACCCTCGCTTTGGACATATATCGAACATTGTGTATCAATCATGAAAGATGCAGTAAGATGGCCATCGGCGGTCAGACATGCCAACAGAACAAATATGCTTGATCAACAAGGTTTTTTATCTCGCCTCCTTATACTGCACATCAACGGGTGTAAGGGATGGGTGCATCAGTGAATCGAATACCGACAGGTGTGGCTGATTTTGACTCAATTATAAAAGGCGGCTTTCCAGCCGGGTCTGTCGTGCTACTAATAGGGGAGCTCGGTGCTGGTCAGACCGAGTTCGTACTGACATCCGCTGCTAAGCTCTCGTTGGTCAAGGAACATCCTGAGTCGGCGGATTTTTTATTGGGACGAGGAAAGGATTCTCATTTACCGAGCAAAATATGCTACATTACATTCACGCGTTCCAAGATCGAAGTTCTTCAGGAGATAGAGAATGCGTTCAATGAAGAGTTCTATGAAGCATTCCAGAGAAACGTTGAGTTCAAGGATTTCTCCGATGCATATTTCCGCAAGACCGTAGTGCCAAGAGCATGGGCAGGGGAGAGCGCATCCATTTTCTCTTCAAGCACAAGCGACAACGTGCTGGAAGAGTTCGTGAACTATCTGGACGCCAACGCTCCCGACTCGATCATCATCGTGGATTCGCTGACTGATCTAGTAGTATCAGCCAACATCGAGATAGCAGATCTGGTCGCAGTTCTAAGAGGCATGCAACGTGTAGCTAAGAAATGGAACGGCCTAATCTATCTGGTTCTGACAAATGACATACTTGAGGATAGAAAACAGCGCATGATAATGGACTCTGTGGATGGAGCGCTGGTGTTCGAATGGAGCAAATTCGCCAATACATCAAAAAGGCAGAGATACATCTACGTTTGAGAAATTCATCTCTATCCTTCCTCATCTTGATAAAGAACGGATCGCAAGATTCGCGACCGTTGTCACAGCGCAGAGCGGCCTGGTCGTCATCGACACAGAAAGGGTCGGGTGATCAGATGGAACGAGTTAAGACGGGCATCGATGGTCTTGATGAGATGTTGGAGGGAGGCCTTCCAAAAGGACAAGCTGTCGTGGTCATGGGTTCTTTCGGTACAGGAAAAACTACCTTGGGGTTGCAGTTCGTTTATCAAGGTCTTAAGCAAGGAGAGAAAGTGATATTCATAAGCCTAGAAGAGGATCAAGGAATCGATCCTTGCCAATGCGATGTCGTATGGTTGGGAGCTAAAGCCGTTCATGGACAAGCAACTGTTCTCATTGGTAAAACTGGAACCGAACGATGCAAAGACCACGATCAGTCGAGTAAAGAGCGAGCTCCCTGATTTTATCAATCGGTTCGGTGCAGCGCGTATAGTGCTCGATTCGGTCTCTTTGTTGAATATGATGTTCGAAACGGACCATGATAAGCGTTCGAACCTGTTCACATTGATCCAGATGATCAAGAAGACAGGTGCAACTTGCCTTATGACAGCTGAGGTCAAGGATGACAATCCGAACGCCTCTCGCGATGGTCTGATAGAATATGCGGTCGATGGTGTGATAGCCCTTCGTTATGACGAATCGATAGAGAAAGGTGAGATCCGGTTAACGATCAGAGTATTGAAGATGCGAAGGATCCAGCACTCAAGAAGGGTAAAACCCTATACCATAACATCAAAAGGGATAGAGGTCCACGCAGGTGCTGAGAATTACTAACCTCAGTTAGGAAGATGAGCAATGCATGATCATTCATGCATTGCTCTCAATGCCTGTGACTTCATACCAGTCCTATCAATGACCTTATTGACCAGCGGGAGCGATGACATCTTTGCGAACGCACTTATCATTCCCCGCTTTGCTTGGATCCTGACCAATGGACGGTCCTTTGCGCCAAGCCTATACTTGTATTCTTCCGGGCCCAGGCCAAAATCGAATACAATGAAACCTTCCTTTTTTGCTCTTGACATCGCATATATGGAGATGAGATTACCGGGAGAATATTCAGCAAATTTATCGCTCATCCCTATCCGATAACCTCGCATTATGTCACCATCCTCTAAGCATATCATCTGCGATGCAAGGGACCCATCGATCCACAGTTCATGAATGGCAGCCTTACCTGAGAGCGCTGAGCCGATCACTGCGTTCTTCATAAAACTTATCATGCTATCATCAGAGAAAATGCTGCCACCTTTTTCTTTCCAGCGTTCCATATGCTGGAGAGCATAAACATCCAATGCACTTGATACAGTCATTTGGAAGATCGATAGTTCTATAATTGACCCTGTCCTCGTGTTCAAGTTCTTTTGAGATCTTCACTATCGTTCTCTTTGTACGAGAGGATACCGCGCTCATTATGTCCCCCTCGCTTGAGATATCCACCCGAGGACATTCCATTTGCACTATTGGGTCAACAGTTCCATCTTTTCGAAGCTTCATTGTATAGAAGTTCGGTCATGCCGTCCATCCTCATCTCATCGAGGTGCAGCACAGTTCCAATCGATCTTCTCCATCTCATGGACCATTGCCGTAAGTATATCCGGCCTTTGATCGGCAACTAATATTGATAGATCATACAATTGTGCTATCCCACTGCCATTCCCTATCAATGATAATTTTTTGATATGGATGCCAGATGCCTTATGGTCCGTCAGGACGAAAGGCGCAGCTCCCACCAGTTCCCCTCGCTCCTCGGCTAGGACGATATTCGGGGATGCTACATCTTTGAAATGATTTAACCATTCGGAGCTCCATTCATGAGATAAGAAGATGGACCCGCCAGTCCTTTTTCTGAGACTTTCCCATTCGCTTCTTATATCTGTGAAGTCCTCGATAGAACGTCTTGTCCGGACCTTAAGATCAGCTTGCCGCTCGTTGGATGGGTCTCCATCATCATATCACCTTCTTACGAGGAGGATCATTATTCTCTTTTCTAAGAATGAAGTACCTGATGCCTCGGAGGGGTGCCGAGAGAGGCTCTTTCCTTACCTCTTGAAAATAATTATGGAGCCTGGCGCGTCTACCCATCTTACGAGAAAGTCTCTCATAATCCTCCTGGACCCCGATCCCCATCCCTTTCTTATCGATCGTGGAAAGTTCATAGGTCCCAATATTCGCCCAACCGGCCAATGTCGCTGGGGGAACGAACCCATTCTTCATCGCAAGGTCATACATGGCAGTTCCAGGGTATGGAGTATATGCCATTACATCAGTGAACTCAGGTTTGATCTCCTTAAGCAGCTTCTCTGTATCGTCGACATCAGTGAGCGTTTCTGTTGGTATTCCGCTCATGATCATAGCATATAGGTCGATCTTTTCATCATGGAGCGTCTTGGCCGCATTCCTGATGTCATCGACAGTGATCCCTTTACCTATCAGCTCCAGAAGCCTAGGTGACCCAGTTTCAACGCCGATAAGGATCTCTCTGCAGCCTGCTTCTCTCATGGCCTTGACGGTTTGTTTCTCTATCATGTCCGCCCTTATTTCACAATTCCATCTGATATCCAGGTCCCTTTCACGCACGGCCTTGCACATGTCGTTAACTCGTGCTATGTCGCCGGCGAACAGATCGTCGATAATAATGAACCCTCCAACGCCCTTATCTATCGTCATGATACGTTCCATCTCGTCAACGACCCACTCGGCCGAATGTGCGGTCCAGCGATATCCCCACATCGCTTTTGTGTAGCAGAACCCACAATTGCCCGGGCATCCCCTGCTTGTTATCAGAGAAACGGCGTTCCGGCCACGGAACGGCACATAGTACTTTGAAAGGTCCCCAAGGTCCTTCCATAGCGGCCGTGGAAGGGTATCAAGATCGTCTAGCCTCTCACTTGGCGGGGTCCTTACCATTGATCCGTTCTTCATGAAAGCTATACCATGCACAGATCCTAGGTCGGAGCCATTCTCCCATGCATTGCATAGTTCGTTCGCACTCTTCTCACCCTCGCCGATGACCATCGCATCCACTGGTGCTTCCTTTAGCATAAGCTCAGGAAGCACAGATGTCCCTGGACCGCCCCACATCACCTTAGCGCCGACCTCCTTACCCCAGTTGGACACTGTGGTCGCTCGCTCGATCGCGGAGGTCACCTTAACATGTACGCCAAGAACATCTGGAGCGAACTTAATGATCTCTTGTTTTACGCGATCATTAATATCCTCACCGCTCACATCCAACAATTTAACAGTGTAGCCCATCGATCTGAGATAAGCCCCGACGTACATTATGCCAAAAGGAGGACATGGTCTGAGACCTTTTTCGCTTGGCATAAACCCAACATTCGTAAGAAGTACTTTCATGTGCACCCCTCTGCCATTCGTAGATATTCTTTTAGGTACTGCTCCGGGCTATGGTGAAGATCATAGGACCGAAAAGCGGACTTTGATAAGGACAGTTCTTAGGTCATTATCCAAAGCTATCGACCTCATCGCGCCTGCTATATTCTTTGCGGTCGGTTCAACCGCTATACCATTATTATCTGAGACCATCTCCGGCAATCCTCCACGTGATGATACTATCAGAGGGACCCCTAATGCCAATGCTTCTATGCATGATAGGGGAGAATTCTCCTGGCATATCGATGGGGCTATCAATGCTGTGGCCGAAGCGACCTCCGGGATCACTTCATCCCTGCTCAGATGACCGCGTCCTACTACCTTTCCATCCGTGCTTATCTCGAACCTTTTTACATCCTGGGCCATCGATCCTCTTCCTAGTACATGTAGCTCAATGTCAAGGTCCGCTTCTTTGAACGCATCCAGCAAAGGAGCGAGTCCTTTATGTTTTTCCAAAACACCTACATATACAAAATGCGGTGGCATATCAATGTCACTCGGCTTCGTCGGTCTCGGAACGAAATTAGGGAGAGCCACTGATCTATCTCTATTCGTTCCTTCGGCACGTCGGCCAGATAATTAGATGGCGCGATCACAATAGACATTCTTTTTAAGTGATCAATGAGGGACGACCGCCATGTCTGCGGAGGGCGCCTCGACCTTAGGGAGCACGAAAAGCACTTGTTCGAAGTACAAGCATATTTACCACAATACATCAGGTCGTTCCTTTGGCAAACAAGCCAGTGATCATGCGCGGTATATATCTGAGGACATTTGGCGATGTCCATCATATTTATCCCAAGCAGAGATATATTGTGATGGTGCACCCAATCGGGATGAACGTCCTTTACGACGCTTTCAAGCATCCTTTCAGCCGCCCTGTTCTTCCCTGTAATGAACGACAATGCCGCTGACGCAGATCCCATCGTTGAGTGTATGCTGTGAACATTTGCCTCGTCGCTGAGCGGAGGTGGGTTCTTTTCATGCACTTTCAGCTCATATGCATCGATACTGTGGATAACATGTACCTCGTGCCCAAGCTTAGTGAGCTCATCTGCGAGATATTTTACATGCATCGCATCACCGCCTAAATGGTATGGTGGATAAAATGTGGAGGTCATCACGATACGTTCAGTTTCCATTTTATCACCTAATGTGCATGTTTCATTCCATGCATTAGATAATTATTGGCTATCTTAAACGCATACCTGATCGCAAGGTTCAGATCATCCGGTTCTTTCAGAACGTGCGTTATGTTAGATTGCCACCATTTTGTTGAGAAATATAACGCCCTGTATGCCTCTTCTCGAGCTCTGTTCAATTCTTCGGGTGTCAACGATGCCGTTCCTATTATCGCATCATCCTGATACATCTTTCTGAAATCCAGCTCGTTGGTATCTTTCCCGTGCACCTGGTCATAAAGTTTAGTACCTGGATATGGGACAGCTACATTGAACTGCGCAGAGGTCGGAAGTGTCTCTCTAACAAAAGATAAAGTCTCTTGGATAGTGCTCTTATCCTCTCCAGGTAGACCGAGGATGAAAGAGCAAAAGGTCTTGATCCCAGCTTTCTTTGACCAATTGACTGCCTGTTTTGCTTGCTCGACCTTGACATGCTTCTCCACTCCGTCAAGTATCTTCTGACTGCCAGATTCTATTCCAAAAGATATTCCTCTGCATCCGGCCATTTTCATTAAAGCTAACAGCTTTTCATCAACGAGGTGGGCTCTTGTGTTACAGTACCATTTTATGTCAAGGTCCTCCTCCAGCAGTGCTTTGCACAGTACCTCAACACGTCCGCGGTCGAATGTGAAAGTCTCATCGAAGAACGAAGCGGTCCGCAAGCCATATCTATCCTTCAGATATCTTAGCTCCCGAACGATATTATCGGACGATCTCATTTTCCAAGGAGTACCGGATACCGTACAGAAAGAGCACTTGAACGGACAGCCTTTGCTAGTGTATAATATGCTGAAGGGTTTTCCTGCTGGAGCTGTCACAAAATAAGGATCTAGCGAAGGTAACAGGTCATATGCTGGCATTGGCAAGGAGTTGTAGTCCTTCAATGGAACAGCTAGTTCATTGATCACGACCTTATCGCCGTTGCGGTATGCGATCCCGCGTACACTAGAAAGGTCTCCATCGGAGTTGAGCTCATCGACAAGTGAGGGAATTACGACCTCATAATCCTGCATCGCGTACACATCTAAGTTCTGAGCCTCCCTCATTACCTGACCCGATAAAGTATGAAGTGTCCAGCATATTCCAATGGTCTTGATCCCACCATCCATTTCCTTTGCTAACGAGGCTGTTCGCATGTCGTGATCGAACGTCGTTGGGGTGAATCTGAATATCACGGCGTCGGGATGAGTTGATCTTATCGTATCGCTGAGGTCCTGGTACTCAAGATCAAAGCCGTTCATATCTAGTAGCCCAACATCATTGCCATCATTTCGTAGAAGGGCACCTATCTGAAGAAGACTGTATGGTTCGGGAACCGAATATCTTTCAGTGACCTCGCATCTTTCCTCTCTTATCACAGGTATACCTTCAAAAACGTGGTGGGTTCACAAGAAGTACTTTCATATAACTCCCTCCACTGTTTCCTTATACATCTCAGCAGTCCTTATAGCCATAGATCGGGCGCTGAACTCTTTCTGCACCTTCTCCTTTGCATGCATGGACAATGAGTCTGCAAGCCCCTTATCCCTAAGGATCGAAGATATCGATCCGCATAAGGCCTTCGGATCGTTCGGAGGGACCAACAGCCCATCCCTTGGAGCATCTATCATCTCGGGTACGCCACCTACAGAAGAGGCAACGACGGGTATACCAGAAGCCATTGCTTCAAGCAATGTCAAAGGGAAGCTTTCAGAATGTGACGGCAACATAAAGACCGAAGCAAGCGGGTATAGGTATGGCATATCGTGATATGGAACTGGGTCCAGGAATGTACATCTGCTAGGGCCGATCCCAAGCTCTCTTGTCATTCTCTTCCATTGCTCCGAGCTTCCGTTTCCAGCAAATACAAAGTGAGCATCAAGGTCCTTATTCATAAGAGAACATGCCTTTATCGCGATACCTATGCCCTTCAAAGCGATCATACGCCCAGAGAACAGAACGATATTGTCTACTCCTTGCAGCTCAGGGAATTTTTCAAGGCATGTTGATTCATCCCTGGGATGGAACATGTCAGTATCTATTCCATTATGTATGACCTTATTGTGGCAATCCATGCCAAAAGAGCGTTGACACCATTGACGGATATATTCCGAAACATAAATGACAGAGGAACAATGATGCATGTACATCCTTTCAGCCGTCGAAAGGAAAGGTAGCAGGAGATATGTCATCTTCTCGGACATTTCGAGATCGCTGATGGGTATCTCGCTGTTCTTTGTACCAAGTCTCTGTGATCCGATAGTGGAATGGACCGTTGTTATGGAGGGGATCTCGTCCCCAAGTACTTTCAATAGAAGATCAGACATCTGGGCATGATTTGCGTGAAGGATATCAAAACCATATTTTGAACGGAGGTCCTTGAATGACCTCCATAATGATATCTGGAATTGGTTGTTGTATAGGAAAGTATCCTTTGCTGTGCCGATGGTATGTATATGAATATTGCTCACCTCTGGAGATATGGTCTCGCTCTTTGGGCCCAGGCATATCAAATGAACTTCATATTCTGACGGTAAATTCTTTGCTAACTGAATGACGTAACTTCCTACTCCTCCCCAATTAAGATATTCCGGTGTGACCATAGCTATTTTCATAGTCTCACTGCATAAAGTTGGAAATGCTGTTCGGGGCCCCGCTTCTTTTACTTTTACTCTGACGGAACTCAAACTTTCCAGTGGCATTCCAGAATCTTCTCTCGACCAGCTTGCCAAGGATCGCTGTCCCAGCCAAGAGCGGTGAAAGTTTTGTATCACCGGCCCGTAACTTATATTCTATCGGCACCTCTGCTATCTTAAGTTTATTTTTAACAGACTCTGCGAACATTTCTGCTTCAAGCTCAAAACGGTTAGAATCAAGGTCCATCATATCAATGGCTCGGGATGAAAATCCCCACATGCCAGTACATAGATCACTACAACCATGAAAATATAATATGGACGCGATCCCACTAAGAACTACATTCCCTAGATGGTTCAAAGGTGTCATGGCTCCGTCCTCGATATCTCCTTTGAACCGTGAGCCCATTACTACCTCGGCCCCGTTCTCAAGTTGCTGTACTATATCGATGATATGCTTAGGTGGATATGTGCCATCAGCATCCATCATTACGACATATTTGCAATCCAAAAGTACTGTCAGGTCCTGCACTGAGCAATTTGGGTCAAGGGCCAATGACAACGCAGCAGGTACGACAACCTGTGGATTGCAGAGCGAAAGTGCTTGTCTGACTCCGACCCCTTTACCCTTACCTCTCTGTATGATTATATTCGCTCCCTTCTCGCGGGCTATTTCAAGTGTACGATCCGTTGATCTGCCATCTACGACCGCTATACGAGGGTCATAGCCCATTAAGATCAAGTCATCTATGGGAACGTTTTCGATCACTTCTCCAATGCTGTCCTCTTCGTTCAAGGCCGGGATCATTGATCACGACCTTATTGAAGGACATCGGCTTCACCTCGAATTCTAGCGCTTTCGCTATCCATCATACCACCCATCGTCCATTTTTTGACCATATGGAGCCGTTCAAAAGGCTTGAGCGGTCCATGCATTACCGAATTGGTCAATGCGAAAGGATAGCTCTTGATCCACCGATACTTAATCTTTGTGAGCGAAAGGCTACTTGGGCGGCTATATCGTTCGTGATCTTAGGATAAATCTCGGAAGATCTGATATTTCGAGCACGATGATCTCAAGTAAAGTTCAAAGAATGTCGGGGTGGTTGGTTATATTATGATCTCAATAAAAGAGTGATCAATGGCCTAGCGTACTTGTCTTCAGATGTACCATTGCTCAGATAGGGTGGATCCTTGAAAATAAAATAGGGACATGTTCTTGCGCTATGCCTGTTAAGTTTTATATGGGCGTTATAATTAATTCAATTCTTCTTACGCATCATTATATTTTTCGAGTATATAGAATGGTTATCCTGCTGTAGGCCAGATCTTAGATCTTAGGTAAGGCGTCCTAATGTGATCATAGTGCTATCGTCACAGTCCGAAGAGATCATTGACCGCTAGAAAAGAAGATAAAGGGGTCGGTGACATTAGATCATCTTATAGAGATCGGTGGGGGATAAATGTCAGGTCATGAACAGAGAATTCGTCCTATATTCTTGTATTTACTTTCGTTCATAGGGTTTGCGACGGTCATTTTTTCGTCGATCGGTTCTAACATAGAATCGATCCCCGTTGACCTCCCGCTAGGTCTTTTCAATCTGCTGCCGATCGGATATTGGGCGGGCCTTGCAATAATGCTCATATCCTTAGGCTTTGGGATGAAGAACCGCTCAGAAGGGCTATTCCTTGTCCAAGCACTGTTGATATTCGTTGCGCTTTGGGGCGCTTCATCGCTGTTCCAGCAGATCCCGCCTGTATGGGATAATTATACACATTATTATTATTCAGAACAGATCGCACTCTCGGGGTTCGTTTCCAGTAGCTCTACCTTCGCATACTCGTTCAACTACCCAGGATATTACGCCCTTATTGCTTCGTTCATCGTGATGGCACAACCTTCTGCTTTGCTGGTATTGAAGTTATACCCCCTATTCGCCGCAGCGTTAACTATCTCAGCGATCTACTTATTTGTAAGGACCTACATCCCGAAGATAGGTTATCGTGAAGCGTTCCTGATCGCTGCCTTCGCGAACGTTTGGTTCCAATTCAATGTATCTCCTCAATCAATTGGGTTCGCCGTTGGATTATTGATATTGGTATGCCTCGAGCGTGAAGGGATCAACTGGCGAGCTATGGCCCTATTGTTATTCGCATTCATAGTGGTCGCCCATCCGACCACCGTTATATTCATACTGGGGGCCGTAGTATTGAAAGAAGTAATAGGGCGATCGTGGAGATACTTATCTAAAAATAAGCGGCCCGAAGCATTGGATAAGCCATGGCCTATCGGTTACCTTTTACTCATATGGCTTGGATGGTATTTCACGGGCGCGATATCTTATTCGGGCAGTCTTATATCGTTCTTCGAGGCCCGACTGGGTGATTTCTTCAGCATAGGTACATCCGTTTCAAGTACTATCCAGACTCGCAGTGCTGGTAATATTTTCGGTGCGTTCGCATCTGATATCCGAACGCTCACCCTCGTGGTGTTCATCCTATTGGCCATAATAGCGATAATAGTCTATTTGGTATATCGGAAGGAAAAGACCGGTTCCCTTTCCAAAGAACTTGCTTGCTTTATTGGCCATCTCATTCATAATGATCCCACTTGATACATTGTTCTTCAACGGGCAGCTGTATGACCGTGGGTTATTGTTCATCATGATCGTGGTGCCGTTGTTCTTTGTGCCTTTACTAATATTGCGCGCGAACCACCTACTACGCCCCATCTTACTCGTATCGGTGACCATCCTAGTAGTACTGTGCGCTTCGACCATGTACTATCAACAATCGTTATATACTGTTAGCGAAGAAGCCATATCAGCTTCAACATTTGTCAATGACCATTCCTCGACGTACGTCGTTGCAGGATACATACCGAGTGACGTCTGGAGTAATCAGATAGCACAATATGAGCTCCTTTCGTTCAGTTCGGTATTCCCGCAAAGTATGTCGAACCTAACGACGATATTGGGTACGGGGGAATTCATCTTTGATAATACCTCGGCGAACTGGTATACACAGTACGGGATCAGCAATATGTATAATATGTACCTATCAGAAACAGCTAATGAATACAAGGTTTACGATAATGGAATATATTCAATATACATGGTCCGGGGGTCCAATGGATGAGAATAGGCCTTGTGAACCTTATGACCAAGACAGCTGATGTGTCCAGCAACATGTCATCTGTAATGTCTGCACCTCGTCCACCAGAATCAGATAAAGAGATCAATATTGTTGAGCTTAGCAGACGTATGGTAGAAAAGGGCCATGATCTAAAGATCTTTGTTTCCGATGTATATCGCCCATTATCAGAGCAGAGCCGGGGGCTGGTCGAATATCTGCCTACGAGAGCAAAGATCGTATTTCCTCCATCTATTGCACCGTTCACTCCAGCCCTTTACCGGGCGATAGGTAGGGAAAAGTTAGACGTCGTTCAATCGGGTGAGATATTCCAACCTGGTTCTTTGATAGCTTGGAGGGCTTCAAGAAGATATGGGCTTGATTTCTTTATATGGCAAGAACTGGACGTCCTTATGCACGGCACCATGGGTAGGTTACAGAGGGATTTCTATCGCACATTGGGCCGAAGCATGGTGAAGGGATGTACTGCCATCGTTCCGCGTTCCATGTCAGCTAAGCAGCATCTTATAAGTAATGGGATACCCGAGAATAAAATATCGGATGTCGTTCATACGGGAATAGATACTCAGATATTCCATCCGTTGAATAAGGGGTCATGCAGAGAAGTTTCGGATTGGACAATGAGGCGCACATTATCATATCTGCAGGGAGACTGCATGAGAATAAAGGAATGGATCAGCTCATCCATGCGTTCCATTACATCCATAAAGAAGATCCTGCCGCTCATCTATTGATAAAGGGGAACGGACCACAAGAGCTAGAGCTTAGGTCCTTGATAGCTAAGCTTGACCTACAGGGTAGCGTCAGGATCGTCACTGAGCACCTTTCCAGGGACGATATGGTGTCATTGTATAATTGTGCGGACCTGATGGCTATAACAAGTCGTACAGATCTTTTTCCATTCACCGCGATAGAATCCATCTCGTGCGGGATCCCAATAATCACATCATTTGGACGAGGCTTGCGTTCTGACATAGTTGAAAAAGGGGCAGGTTCAATGGTCCGTGAGGAGCCACAAGGTATGGCAATGGACTCTCTGGATGTTCTCAACGATACACATTGGAGGTCTCGCATGGAGCATAGGTCCAGGTCTTTGGCGGTCGATGAGTTCGATATCTCAGGGGTCGCGGATAGACTGATATCGGCATATGAGGTGTGCAATGCCTGACGGTTCAAGGATAACATTCCTTCCATTCGTGCGGACCGAACGCGGTAAAAGTGAAAGGACCCCAAGCATGCTTCGTATGCTGTCGCAATGGTATGATATTAAAGCGATTAGGCCAGGGTGGCTAGATCGTGTAGTTTTCGACCAGTCCAGACCGAGATTTTTACGTTACTCATTGTTCATGCTGGACGAGATAGATCTCTTTCTCAGGGCGCTGATCATTTCACGTCGCTCGAGCTCGAAACTTATTTTCTCTGAAGGAACATATTATTCATTGGCCGGCGGCATGGCTGCAAAGATATTGTCCATCCCGATCGTTTGGGATAACCATGGGAACATAAAAGGGCTATCGGACGCGATCGACAGGAAGGGATTTTTCCTAAGCGTAAATATGGCCATTGAACGTCAGTTGCTAGCAATATCATCCATGGTGTTACTTGTCTCGGAGAATGATAGGAAAGCGTATGGTGGATTGGGGTTCAATACCGATAAACTGGTTGTAATACCTACAAGTGCGGACACGGAGTATATCGATGAGCACATGCATACTCGCTCTGAAGCAAAAAAAATGCTCAACATCCCTCAGGACACAAAAGTCATATTGTTCTTTGGTACGCTTCGCTATGCCCCTAATATGGATGCGGTAAAGTTCATAATAGATGAACTTTCCCCTGCATTGATGAAGGACCATCCAGAGGCCAAGATGTACATAGCTGGAGCAGGATGGGATGGACGCAAGGATCTTGGCAATATCCATTTCCTTGGATTCGTCCCTGACATTCAATTATGGATATCCGCTGCGGACATATGCATCTCACCAATGTGGAAGGGAGTTGGCATTTTAACGAAGGTCATAGATATGATGGCAGCTGGTAGACCAACGGTCGTAAGTCCTCTTGCTACAGATGGGATACCGGAGCTTGTCCACGGACAGAACTGCTTGATCGGAAAGGATCCTGCTTCGTTCGTACAGGAGGTCGATCGGCTGCTCAACGATCAAGCATTGTGCGACCGCATCGCGGAGGGCGGACAGTGAGCTGATGATCGACCATTATTCATGGGCAAGCGTTGGTCCACAATTGAAAAATTATCTAGATGACCAAATGAATAGCAGACCGATACGTACTTAGCTTACTTATTACAAAAGCATCCTAACCGGGGAAGGGACATGGCGCAAAAGGCAAGGAGCGATTCGATCGGAATAAGGGGACCGTATGATATCATAGCCATAGACCTGGTGCTGATCGCAGCGGTTCTGGTCTCGATCTATTTTCCGGGCTCTTTGCCTGCTACAATACTTGCCGTACCAGCAGTGTTCTTCATACCGGGGCATGCAATAGTCTCTGCTTTACTGCCAAGAGGTGACGAGGTAGCAGCCCCATCGTTCCTATACAAACTGGACAATAACGTCAAAAGGATCACGGCCATAGAGAGGGTCGTACTAGCTGTTGTTATAAGCATTGCCACGGTCGGTCTGGTGGGCGCATTACTTTCAAGAGGGCCGTTCGGTCTGACATCATTGAATGTGATCATAGGGGTCGCAGTGCTTACATTCATACCAAGCGGGATCGCGATATTCAGGCGCTATCAGGTCGCCGGAGGTGTACGCTCTGAGGCCAGGCCATTGAAACATCGACCAAAAGAACGATGGACGGGTGCAGAGAAGATAGTCGCCTTGATAGTTGTTGCATCTGCTGTGGTAATGGTCGTTGTGGCGGTACAGAACATTACAGCATCCCCCTCGGTGGAGAGCTACACTGAGTTCTATACCCTAGGCACCAATGGCACACTTGATGGTCTTCCATCCAATGTATCAGCGTCCCAACCGTTCTCATTCGACCTGATAGTTGCGAACCATGAGAACGAACCGATGAATTATACACTGACCATCTCCACCGACAATATTGGCAATTATACTTCCACCTCAGGGTTCAGTCTGGGCCAAACGGTAACTCTTCCAGCTTCGGTCGGCAAAACCGTAACGTTTCACCGTACAGAATGGGGGAGAACTGAACACTACGATATCAGCCGTCATAACGAAATCAGGTTCCTACACAGTATATCTGATCCTGAACAGTTCAAGTGGCTCATTGGAACTATGGATGCCAATAAGTGTATCTTGAGAGAGCCTGACCAAATATCTCGGTTGGATCAAGCTAGATCAGCTCAATGATCAGAAGCAGCTAGACTTATCTTTGTCACTTGCCATCACCCTCTTTTTGGTCCCCTAAAATAAACATAGTTGGCTTATAATAGCAGATAGAATAGTATTTTTTATGCAGATTAGTATCGATTCATTCATTATTATCCATATCAAAGAACAGTTCGATTTCATGGAGGGTCGATGATGCCCGAACCTATGACAACTGTGGTAATATGCACATATAATAGACTACCCTGGCTGCGCCGATGTTTAACTGCTATCTTTGAACAGACCCCATTACCTGATGAGGTCATAGTGGTTGACGGCCCATCGACGGATGGGACTGATGAGTTTCTTTCCGAGATGGAGGCGAAGGGGCGGATTCAGAGTTGTCCATCAATCCAAACTGGCCGGAATATCATCGGCCAGGAATCTTGGTTGGAAGGCTGCCAAAGGAGAGTTGATATGTTTTGTGGATGACGATGCGGTCGTGCAACCAGGCTGGCTATCTGCTATCATAGCATCATATGCTGATGAAAGTATTGGCGGTGTCGGCGGCCCGGTCCTGAATATGAACGGGGATCATATGCATGGGCAGGAACGCCGTTTCTGAGATGGGTACATGGTACGATGAGTTCAGAAAGCAATCCACTGATGGATTGTTCCCTGTCATGGTGGGCTGTAACATGTCATTCCGTAAATCAGCTCTTCAAGAGACAGGCGGCTTTGATCCATATTTCCGTTTTCATCAAGATGAGACTGATGCTTGCCTTGCTATACTTTCCTTAAAATATCATATTACCTACGCTGAGTCGGCGGCAGTCCGTCATGAGTGGTGTGAGGGTTCGTACAGGAAGGACCGGATACAATGGTACCTTAGGCTACGATATCTATGGGGACGAAATAACTCATATCTTGTCCACAAGCACTTCAGAGGGAATGTTCAGTTCGGCCACTATATTAACCACTGTTTGAATGGTTTTATACAGAGAAGGATACCCGATGAAGAGAGGTATGAAGAAGCACAGGTGGTTAAACAGGCGGGGGAGATCCCAGCTTCCGATTCAGTATGATCGACGGTCGTGTCGAATCGACAGGTCTTTTTAAAGGTTGGACAGACGGATTTTTCAATGACCGTCCGGACCCTGCCAGAATTGCATCTGCACTGGTCCTGGGTGAATCCGCTGGCAATCGTTCAAGACCAAAAGGACCATAGGTCCTGTCGGGCATAGAAAAAATTTCAAAACGCCTTAACATCCTCTTTGATATCGTTCTTTTCCAATCTGGTGGCCATGGCTCTTATGGCAGCGTTCTGGTAGTTCGTCCTGAACCTATCCATTGAAAAACGTTCTGATATTATGATCCTAGGATGTAGTTTTGGGCCATATAGTATTTCGTCAATAGCGTTCGAGTATGATTCCGGTAGATATCCATCGACAACTTTTCCTGCCTCGGACCCATCCATATCCTCGAATATGCCAGTGTTCGATGTGATCGCTGGAACATCACAGGCCATGGATTCCAAGGCGGTATATCCAACAGACTCATATCTTGATGGGAATATCAAGAAGTCCGCAGCTGCATAATATGTTGGCATCTTGTCATGTGAAACATTATGGAAAACTAGCATGTCTGGTTCATCAATGGGCGATGGGGTCACACACATGAACCTGAGATCGTGTCTGGACTTAGATAGTGATCTTACTATGTCGAACCCTTTGGTCTCATCAGCCCTTCCTACGAAAAGACCAAGCGGTTGATCACATCTTATCCCCAATTCATCCCTTGCATCGTCCCTTGATCTAGGAGCGAATCGGTCCAGAGGAATGCCGTTCTCGATCACCATAGAATCTATGTTGTATAGCCCTTTAAGCTCCCTGTTTATCTTATGACTGACGCCTATGCACATCTTTCCCAACGAAGTTATCTTCTCGAACATAGGGCAGAAATATCTTGATGGAACATAGCCAGGAGTACCTTTAAGAACCTGGTTCGCAAAACCCTTGAGTGTATAATGGTATACAGTTCAGTACATCGGCACCTTGCACCCGCTCACACTAAGATACCATCCTACACTTCCGTTCGCTATAACAAGATCAAAATGTTCACTTCGATTAAGTTCATTGAACCGCTTGCTTATCGCGAGACCCATTCTCGGCTCTTCAAGATTGAATTTATCCATTTTTAGGTTCAATTTCTTTTGACAATCGGAATAGGTTATCAGCGTCATATCTGAGAATACCTTTTTCAAATATTCAACGAAAACCTCGGTGCCGCCTTTCACCTCATTATAATCATATAAAGAGAGTAAAGCTACTTTCATATTTGTCCAACTTCATCGATAAAATTATTATGGGAGCGCATACCTATTATTCATTGTGGTCATCCAAGAAGCAACGTTAGAGCTTAGATACATCGCGGAAAGAATGCGGAACCGATTCTCAACCCAGGACCGGCTCGAAGGTAGAAGCTGGAGCCCAAAGGTCATGGAGATACCATTAGGCGATCGTTTCTTGGTCATATCCCCACACCCGGATGATGATGTTATTGGCTGTGGGGGAACAATAGCCAAATTGATCGATGCCGGAAAGGAAGTACGCGTCGTATATATGTCCATACAGACAGATATACTATTAACGACCAGGCTTGATGAGATATCAGCATCATTAAAGCAGATCGGAGTAAAGGATAAGGTCCTTAGGAACGATGAATTCCCTTCCTCGGACGAAGCGGATAAGTTGGTTACGAACGCTATTGCCGAGTATATGCCCGATGCAGTGTTCGCGCCATCACCGTTCGAGAATCATGATGATCATCTTACTGCATTTCGTTCTGTTGCTCGCGCCGTTCAATCGGCCAGGTCCCCACCGATGATGATAATGTATGAAGTGTGGGGAGCATTAATACCGAACTTGGTCATACCAGTAAGCTCTGTAATGGATAGGAAGTTGGCATCAATAAAGGAGCATGCGAGCCAAGTAAAGGATATAGATTACATCCGTGCGGTCGAAGGGATGGACAAATATTAGAGCTGCAACTTCTAAACTTGATGGCTATGCAGAAGCATTCCTATACCTCCCAGGCAAAGACGTTGTTAGAATGCTGCTTAGCTAAGTGGGGATTCTCGGTATGGATATTGTGCTGACCTTATGAGGCCATGGTTGACAGAACGGAAATGAATTTGTGTTCTATCTGCTGCGCCAAAGTGATACTTATAGCCTTCTTGGCCTCTTAGCATGTCGACTTCCTTCAGGCCTTTATCATAACAACGTTCGATTATCATCGAAAGGAGAATGGTTCCAGGTGAAAATTTCGAGCTTTCAGTATCGAAGCCAGTCAAGTACTGCATATATTTTCCTTCGTACTGAAAACCCATCGCGATGGCTATTGGTTTCTCACGAATATCCAATTCATAAAAAATAACTTCACCGGATGGCACAAGCTCATGGACCACATTTTCAACGAGATCCATCATGCCTGGAAGGCTAAGGACAGTTCTCGCTGTCCCATCTCGAATCGCTAAGCATTCTTAGCGTCCTTAATCCTTCAACAACTTCATCTGGGGTCCGCAGCTCGCGAAGAACACATCCTTGTTCCTCTAATTTTCTACGTCCTTTTACAAGGTTCCCACGCATTTTACCAGAAAGCCTATGCAAATAGTCCAAATAATTTCCTTCGAGATCCAGATATGGGCACATGGATGATGCATATTCCCCAGCGCGGAAATGTCCTCTCACTGAGCTAGCTGTTGGTCCATCATCGAGCATGTCCCTTAATTCGAGACAGTCCCAGTCATTATTGTGTTCTAAATATGAGAACATTTCATTAAGCACATCGCTCCTTCCTTCTTTGGCCATCAGAGCGCATCTATCTGATGCGCCCGCTCCAATAAGCTCTATCTTCGTCCAGTGTAGGACACGTCCTCTGGTAGTGGATAAAAGGGGAGCGAAGCCCACGGTCTCTCGACCTTCTTTTATTTGGAGGACCTTCATGTCCTTTCCGTCCCCGAACGTCTTCCACCATGCCTTCAGCCATTCCATCCGGAGGAAGAGGCTGCTCTCTCCGCTAGAATGTAGAACATCATTCCATTTATCTTCCAAGCGGATCAGATCGTCCAAAGAGCTTATCTCTTCAACATCGAAGGTCATTCATCATATATTCTAGCATATTGGTAAAAATACATTTCGGGCAGTGAAAGGCCGATCGTCGATCGTAGCTAGGTGCTAGCTCCAACTGTAGCTTACGCATCCAGGATAATATAGGTCTGAACTGGATATGTCGATCTAGGCGAGCTTCTCAGCTAATTCATCAAAATTCTCTTATGAGGGCCAGATGATGAAAGCCGCTGACCATCAAGCTCGGGCCACGGCCGAACAATGAACGGATACATGCTCGCATTATCAATGTAATGTATACTAAAGTACAGTAATGCTTATATCTGTGCATTTTAATGTTCGGTATATGCAGGGAAAGAACATCAGGATCGAACATTTAGACATCCCACTTCCACCATTCGAGATGTATCGTCGTCTTAGGCCCAACTTCAGCTCATCGTTCATACTTGAAAGCGCCATTGGCTCGAGCAAGACAGTAGCATTCTCCTTCCTGGGTTTTGGACCGAAGAGCGTTATAAAATGTGAAAATGGTAAAGTGATGGGAGGCGAAGGGGAGGAGCATTTAAGAGATGACCCGCTCGCATATCTAAAAGCAGTTACCAGGGATTTTCATATCGCCTCCCAAAAATTCCCGTTCATTGGTGGTCTCGTAGGCTATTTCTCGTATGAGTTCGCAAGATTTTCTGAACCTTCATCAATTATCGATTCTCCCTTCTGAGTTCCCTGATTTTGAGCTTGGCATGTACGATGAGTGCCTTGTCTATGATCACTCCAACTTTCAGGTCTATAGAATATCTACAGGTGAAAAAAGCGAGCTATCCGAGCTTATCCGGTCTATCCCAAGACCAAATGATAAAGGGTTCAAAGCAAGCGTACCAGTGCCGGAAACCTCTAAAGAAGAGTTCGAGGAGGGCATACGCACAGTAAAAGAACGTATTGTTGCTGGTGAGACTTTTCAAACAGTATTATCAAGACGATTACGGAGCGATTTTCAGGGCGATCCCTTGGTATTATATTCAGCTCTCCGTGATCTGAACCCTTCTCCGTATATGTATTTCCTTGACTTTGGCGAGAGGACCGTTCTTGGGTCTAGCCCAGAAACATTGCTTACGGTTCGCGAAAGGGATGTCACGACCTTTCCGATCGCAGGTACTAGGCCATTAGGTAAAAACATGAAAGAGAAGAAGGTCAATCGTGAGCAGCTGCTTAGCGATGAGAAAGAAAAAGCAGAACATGCCATGCTTGTCGATCTGGCCCGCAATGACATCTCAAAGGTCTGTGAAGGGGGTTCCGTAGGCGTTCCAGAGTTCATGAGAGTAGAAGAATTCTCACACGTCCAGCATATTGTATCAAAGGTACAAGGGACCTTGGGGGAAGGTCGCGATGCAATAGATGCACTTAGTGCAGTATTTCCTGCCGGGACAGTATCTGGAGCACCTAAGCCACGTGCTATGGAGATCATAGGAGAAATAGAGAAAAAAGCTCGTGGACCATACGCCGGTGGGGTAGGCTATATTTCTTTCAACGGGAACCTGGATTCTGCGATCACAATACGCTCTGCTTTCGTTTCTGGAAGTAAACTCTTCATACAGGCTGGAGCGGGGATCGTAGCTGATTCGGACCCACACTCTGAGTTCTTAGAGACTGAATCAAAGCTAGGCGCAGTGACCGCATCTTTGAGAAAATGCAGGGAGGCCGAATAATGGACGTTCTGATCATCGATAATTATGACTCTTTCGTCTATAACCTTAAATGCGACCTTGAGGAGCTTGGTGCTCAGGATATATGTTCGTACGTAATGATCGCATCGACCTCAATGAGATCAAAAAGCTTGACCCGAATGCAATAATCATCTCCCCAGGCCCCGGAAGCCCTTCAGATCCGAGGGATTTTGGTATATGCGGAGCGGTCCTTAGAGACATCTCTACCTCCATTCCAACACTGGGCGTATGCCTTGGCCATCAGGGTATCGCTTCCATTTTCGGTGGTAAGGTAAGAAGGGCAGAGGCGCTCATGCATGGAAAAGCGTCAATGATATACCACGATGACGGGGCGCTTTATGATGGCATAAGTAACCCTTTCATAGGCGGAAGATACCACTCGCTCATTGTCGATCCAGAATTACCAAAAGATCTCATTATGGCCGCACACACGGCGGATGGCGTTATCATGGGTATACGCCATCAAAAATACCCCATTGAAGGTGTTCAATTTCATCCAGAGTCGATATTGACGCCATGCGGCACCAGGATACTTGGCAATTTCCTTAGGGAGGTCAAAACATGAACATCCCATCTGAGGCTTCGCTGCTCGCAAGAGAGCTGATAGGGGGCGTTTTTGATCATGATGCTGTCTCAAGGGAGCTAATATCGATGGCCGCTCGTGGTGATAGCATAGATGAAATAAGGGATATGGCCGTGGCTTTTAGAGATGCTGCGATACCTGTATGTACCAAGCACGAGGCCGTGGCCGATCTTTGTGGAACAGGGGGAGCCCCTTTCAGGACTTTCAACGTAAGTACGGCCGCCTCATTCATTGTATCAGCTATCGGTGTGCCCGTTGCCAAACATGGGAACCGTTCTAACAGGGGTCCGTGCGGAAGCGCAGATGTCATTGAAGCGCTTGGCGCTAATGTGGCCATACCTCCAGAGAATGCCAGTAAAATGCTTGATGAACTAGGCATCGTCTTTCTGTTCGCTCAAATGTATAATCCTGCAATGAAGAACGTGGCCCTCATCCGAAAGTCCATAAAAGAACGAACCGTGTTCAATATGCTAGGGCCTCTGCTTAATCCGGTGGAAGCAAAGAGACAGTCAGCTGTTAGGCGTCTATGACATGCGATTATTAGATACGATCCCATACATGTCCTTGCGGACCTAGGTGCGGACCGGGCCATGGTCGTCCACGGTGCACCTGGGATGGATGAGGTCTCGATAATCGGCCCAACTTATGTCGCCGAACTTTCCGATGGGTCGGTAGATAGATATGTCATCGAACCGCAGGACTTTGGCATTAGACCGTGCCAACCATCGGAGATAAAGGACATTCCACCGAACGAATCGGCTAATGCTTTGAGAGAGGTCCTGTCCGGCAAAGAGGGACCTAGAAAGGATATTGTCGTCCTTAATGCAGCCTCTGCACTGTATATGTTCGGAAAAGCCCCTTCGATCGATAAAGGAATTTCAATGGCTAACGAAGCCATATCGTCTGGAAGAGCATCGGACCGGCTTCAGATGTTCATAAGGATGAGCAGGACCGGGATATTATCATGACCAAAGATTTCCTAGAAGAACTGGCACATAACGGAATGGCTCTTGTAGGGGCCGGTTATTATTCTGGGACTGAAGAACAGAAAAAGTGCGGGCCGTCAATGACCGCCGCACTTAAAGGATCCCATGATTTCCCTATCATTGCTGAGGTGAAGCTAGCTTCGCCATCGCTAGGTAATATCTCAGGTCACTCACCAGGGGACCTAGCTAAGCAATATGCAAAGGGGGGAGCA
Organism: Methanomassiliicoccaceae archaeon; assembly: GCA_963726655.1. Taxonomy (GTDB): domain Archaea; phylum Thermoplasmatota; class Thermoplasmata; order Methanomassiliicoccales; family Methanomassiliicoccaceae; genus CAVSDP01. The sequence goes on along the minus strand of CAVSDP010000040.1, from coordinate 31,112 downwards.
GCTGCATTGTCAGTGCTTACTGAGCCGAACTTTTTCCATGGCGACGTGTCGTATCTCTCAACCGCGGTGGGCGTCGGTATTCCGGTCCTTATGAAGGATATTATTGTCTCGAGAGAGCAGATCATTGCAGGTTCACAAAGGGGTGCAAGCGCGGTTCTGATGATCCAGAGCTTGTTCTCCAGAGGATTTGTGAAGGAGGACCGGGATGGACATATCGATCTAGCTCATGATCTCGGCATGGAGGTTGTCCTCGAAGTTACTGATCTTGAGGAGTTCAAGATCGCCCTAGGGTCAAAGGCAGACATCATCGGAATAAATCAGCGTAATCTGTCGGACCTTACGATGGACAAGCATAAAGGATCCTCTATATTGTCCCTTAAAATAGATACGGGAGGACGACCAGTGATCGTAATGAGCGGTATCAGCTCAAAAAAGGATATCATAGAACTTCGGAACTTCGGAGCAGATGCGGTCCTTGTAGGAAGTGCTCTTTCCTCTGCCAAAGATCCACTTAACGCGATCAGATCGATGGTGGTGTCAAGATGACGAGGATCAAGATATGTGGTATGATGCGACCTCAGGATGTCATCCTGTCGTCCAACGCTGATCTGATAGGTTTCGTAGTTGGGGCCGGTACAAAAAGGTCTTTGACCGTCGAGATCGCAAAGCAGCTTATGGATGGGGCCGACCGAGAATGCGTGGTCGTTACCACATATAATGATACTGAGCGGATAATCGAGCTTACTGGGGCTCTTGACCCGGATATCATTCAGATCGCTTCGCCGATAAGCCCAGATGAACTGAACTTGATATCAAAGGCCGTGGATTGTGATATCTGGGCCACGATAGCTGTGGGGTCGGGTAAAGAACTTGAAAGATTATTCGATATCTCACATCTTGTTGATGCCATCGTCCTTGATACATGTTGCATTGCTGGAGGGGGTTCTGGAAAGGTACATGATTGGGACATAAGTGCTGAGCTCCGAGATCTTGCGCATTCGCATCCCATCGTACTAGCTGGAGGCCTTAACGCCTCCAATGTCAGTGAGGCAATAAGAAAAGTAAGACCATCAATTGTTGATGTCTCGTCCGGAGTTGAAAAGAACGGGATGAAAGATGGTGACATGATCTCTGAAATGATCACGATCGTAAGGAGCGTGAAGTCATGAAAGATAGGACCAGATATGGAGAATATGGTGGCCAGTACATGCCAGAGGTCTTGATGCATGCTTTGCAGGAGCTAGAGGATGCTTACCTGAGCGCTAAAAAGGACCCTAGCTTCGATAAGGACCTGAAATGGTACATGCACCAATATGGAGGAAGACCCACTCCATTGTACTTTGCTCGCCGCCTTACGGAAATGTGCGGAGGAGCAAAGATATATCTTAAGAGAGAGGACCTTTGCCATGGCGGAGCGCACAAGTTCAATAACGTCATGGGGCAAGCACTCCTATGCAAGAGGATGGGCAAGGAACGTGTTATCGCAGAGACAGGTGCTGGACAACATGGCACAGCAACTGCTATGGCCTCGGCTGTCCTAGGATTGAAAGCTGAGATATACATGGGTTCGGAAGATATCGCTAGACAAAAAATGAATGTGTTCAGGATGCAGCTCATGGGCGCCAAGGTCCATGCTGTCGAAAGCGGTTCTAAGACCTTGAAAGATGCAATGAACGAGGCTCTACGCGATTGGGCTGCAACCGTGGAGGACACATATTATATGCTCGGGACAGCAGCTGGTCCACACCCTTACCCGAGAATGGTCTGCGATTTCCAAAGCATCATAGGCAAAGAGATAAAAAAAGAACTGAAAGAACAGGAAGGTCGCTTACCAGACCTGCTAGTAGCCTGCGTTGGGGGAGGGTCCAATGCGATAGGAACTTTCCATCCATTCATCAAGGACAAGAGCGTAGCGTTCTTGGGCGCTGAGGCTGCGGGCAAAGGGCTTGATAGCGGGTTACATTCTGCATCCATCTGTGAAGGTGAGATCGGGGTACTTCATGGATGCAAATCATATCTTTTGCAGGATGATAATGGCATGATAAGACCGACACATAGCATAGCAGCCGGTCTTGATTATCCAGGGGTCGGTCCCGAGCATTCCATGCTTAAGGATATAGGGCGGGCCAAGTACGTTGGGGTGACGGATGATCAAGCACTTAAGGCGTTCAGGACATTGTCCGAGGTCGAGGGGATAATACCGGCTCTTGAATCCTCGCATGCAGTATATGCAGGCATGGAACAAGCAAAGAGGCTTGATAGGGACAATATCGTGGTCATCACAGTATCCGGAAGAGGGGATAAGGACCTAGAGACCGTGATCGGGCTTTTGGGGGAAGAAAGATGAGCCATCTTTCAAATGCGTTCAGGTCCCACGATGCTCTGGTCTGCTATATCACCGCAGGCTATCCGACTAAGGAGCGAAGCGTCGAGTATATCCTGGCATGCGTAGACGGTGGGGCGGACGTGATCGAGATAGGGGTACCTTTCACAGACCCTGTCGCCGATGGCCCCATTATACAAGTAACATCTAAAAAGGCACTTGAGAATGGAATGACACCTAGGAAAGTGTTCGATGTTGTCCGAGAATCAAAGAACGGTCAGACATCCCTATCGTATTGATGGGCTACTACAATCCGATCTTCAGGATGGGCGATGAGAAGTACATTGAGGGGGCTGCTGCAGCTTCGGTAGATGGCATGATAGTCCCAGATCTGCCGATGGAAGAGTGTGGTACGCTATCAAGGTCATGTCATGCGTCGGGTATAGACCTTGTCCAGCTTGTTTCCCCTACCACACCGTTCGACAGGATGATCAGGATCGCTAAGTGCTCATCTGGTTTCCTTTATGTCATAAGTGCCCTGGGGACCACAGGCACAAGGAAGGAGCTATCAGGTGGGATCGGCCCGCTCGTGAGATCAGCTAAGAAGGCATCTGGTGATCTACCGATAGCAGTAGGGTTCGGAATATCAGAACGTAGGCATGTCATTAGTGTGCTTGAGGCTGGTGCAGATGGCGCGATCGTTGGGAGCGCCATACTGCGAAAAATGATAGATAATAGTTCTCCATCGGACATACAAGACTTTGTTGGCTCCTTGAAGGGTAAGCCATGTCCCGAACGCTTTCCATGAGGATCCTGTGTAAGTGGACCAATTATCCATTGTCCGGTATGGGTCCAGAGATCATTCAACAGTATCTAAGGGGCGCCTGCATCAAGTCCTCCTCTCGCTCCTCATCCGGTCCCCCTCCTTGAACTAATGGCATCCCCATGCCACGAACCCCAACCAAACGGTGATCACAACGGACAACGTTGTGATCGATGAAGACACAAACTTCCTCTTGATGCAGGCGTCCCATATTCAGTCTGAAAGCCTACTGGAGGGTTAACTTCTGTCCCTCCATTCTAAGCTAAGTGAGGTAATCAATTAACTCATACTTAACTTGTGCGAGAGTAATGTGAATGAATGCGGAATGATCATTTGCATGGACGGTAGAAAAGACATTCTGCCCAGGCTTGGAAATGATGGCTAACATACACCTGGCCAAGGGGTATGCGATCAGCATTCTGCATTCCCATGTATGGTCCACAGGGTAGAGACCCACTTTCTGGAATGGACACGCTCAGATATACGAACAATATCGCTTGATCACTGATCCTTTGGAACCATGGAGCACATGGTAGAAATGACCGGTGCTCAAGCAGGCCCTGCCCTCGACATGCATGCAATTCCTTATGCGTGCAGGCGGGTCATTCGGATCAAAGGACCATGCTCGAGGGGGCATGGTGATCAAAAGGCTATCATAAAGGCAAAGGGCCGATAATTTGATGATCATATGCTTTATTTACGGGTCATTTTCAATTTATAAAACGAACCATTATTATCATTATCTTGAACTATAATTGTCGCATCATCGCCATAATGGTTCATCCTAGCCAGTTCACATCTTTTTGGCCTCAATATCTGACGATCGTCAAGTATGATCATCAGTGATAATCAGGTAAGAACGTGCTTATAAGCTGGTTCTTTTCCAAAACTCGAGAAAAATGGGATGCACTCAAGATATGTCAGAAGGCGAGGCAAAATGCGGCCTATGCCACATTATCCATGACGGGCTCACCACTCAGATAATGTCGACCCTGACCGGGTCTACATTTTTGGTGGCCTTCGCTGCAGCTCTAGGTGCATCCAATTTGATCATCGGGCTCCTAGCGGCGATACCAGCGCTTTCTAGCGTGATACAGATACCCGCAATATACCTGGTGGAGAAGTATGGAAAGCGGAAGTCCATTACAGTTCTAGCCTCAGCACTGAGCAGAAGTTTTCTGCTAGTTATAGCGTGCATCCCATTCGTATTCCCCCTAACCGTAGCATTGCCACTTATCATGGTAGCACTGGTGCTAAACTCACTTCTCAGCGCCATAGGTGGATGTTCATGGAACTCGTGGATGCATGACCTGGTGCCAAAGGGATCGTTGGGCAGGTTCTTCAGCAAGCGGATGTTAGTGGCCGCTGCTGTAGGAGTACCATTATCGCTAGCAGCAGGGTATTTCATAGACTACTGGAACGTAATGTTCCCAGCGTCCACCGACATATCAATGAACCTCGTTGGATATACCATACTCTTTGTCGGAGGATTCCTATCAGGGATAATTGGATCGCTACTAGTGGTCTCGAGAATACCTGAGCCAGAGAGGGTCACCGCACAGAAGATCCCTCCATTGGGAGAACTGATACGACAGCCCTTTAAGGACGTGAACTTCAAGAACCTGATAATCTTCCTTACATCGTGGAGCCTAGCCGTTAACCTAGCTACGCCGTTCTTCACGATATACATGCTCAATAGTCTTGGATTTAATATGGGCGTAATAGTACTGCTCTCTGCATTGAGCCAGATAACGAGCCTAGGGTTCTTCAGGATATGGGGTTCCTTATCAGATAGACTATCAAATAAGTCCGTGCTAAGAGTATCTGGTCCGCTTATGATCTGTACCTTCCCAATGTGGGCCCTAACAACGTTTCATACATCAGGAGCTATGGATATTCGTACTACTGATAGTAGCAAATGTATTGATGGGCATCGCAACTGCGGGCGTTAACCTAGCAACAAGCAATATAGGCCTAAAATTGGCGCCTAGTGGAAAAGCAACCTCCTATCTCGCATCAGCTTCCCTGTTCGCAGCTCTCGCCGCGGGGATAGCTCCCTTGATCGGAGGAATAACCGCAGAATTCTTCCAGGGATGGGCATACTTCTTCCTGATCGCATTTGTGATAGGAATATATTCACTGCATCGCCTATCGTTGGTAAGCGAAGAAGGAGAAGTGGGGGACAGAGCGGCTGTGAAGGAGTTCGTATCCGAGATGAGGGTCGGAGTGAAAGCCGGAGTAAGTAGACTACCTAAACCTAATGCTCGTATGCATTTCCATTCTTCCAAGAGGAGCAAGAGCGGTCTGATATCCGTGCTCGTCTCACTTCATTGGAAGTAGGGACCCTTCTCCGTTCCCACTTTAACTCCGTGCAAGCAGAAGGTCCCCTGTGCAAGCTGGGGAATAAGAGCAAGCGCGCCGACACCGATGGGACGCGTAGTAACTTGTGATATTCTAGATGGAGGTACAGAAGGTATGGTCCGAACGAGCGGAACTTATGCCCTTGGACAAGCGACCACTATGTGCATCGGCGAATGCGTAGCAAGCCGTATGAATGGAACGAGGAACCCCACACTAGGTGTGGGGTTGTCCATATCGTTCTCCGAATACGTCAAGCCCTTTTGCAAGGCCGATTGGCCGAGGCAAGAAGCCTCATCAGAATAGCGAGAATATTCACCTGAAGCTTTCACCGGTCAAACGTTCGAACATCTCGATGTAAAGATCTGAGACCTCTTTGATATTCTCTACCGGAAGAGGAGGTATTGCAGGCTCAGGCTTCATCTTTTTTCTGGCTTCGATCAGTTTATCATAATAGCCAATGGAACGATAATATTGACGCACCGCTTCTTTGCTGAGCTCGACGCATTTACCTTCTTCATATGAGTCCTCATCCCACCATCGGTCCTCATCTGCGGTGCCAAATGTATCAACGATCATTAGCCGGCGATGATCATCAAAAGCAAATTCCTTTTTACCATCTACATGGATAAGCATCCGATCTTCAACCTCAGATGCTATTACCTCGTCTATCTTAGCTACTGTATCATATATGTTATCTAGCTCATCCTCAGTAAGGCCAGATATCTTTAATGCTTCTTCGCGGGTCAATAAACGGTCGACCTTTTCCAGCTTAGTGGTGACCTCGTTGTAAGCATCTGGTAACTTTTCACCATATTTTACGGTATGGTCACTTGGGAAACCTAGCTGTTCTGGCTTTATCTCATTAGCCTTGACACGATCAAAAAGGGAACCAGCCACGTAGTGTCTTGATATGACCTCAAGCGGTATCAGGTAGTTCTTGGTCGTGGTGTTGAGCTGACTGTAATCAGGTATAACGTCCACCCTTTTGACCCTCATTCTGTTTGGAGGGACCAATTCGGTGAAATGTGTCTTAATGCCAGTTTTTTTCAGCAATTGGAACCAAAATGCTGAACTTCGGCAAAGAGTCTCACCCTTGAACGGCACCTGCGAAGGGATTATCTTATCGAATACGGAGATATTGTCCGTAAAAACGAACTCTAGCGTATTATCGTTGACCTCATAGACCTGCTTGACCTTGCCTGTTCTTACTAATCTCATCCGGTCACGCCCTTATTTCCGAGATCGATGTAACATATAGGGGGGTATATCATTTTTGGTATGAAGATCGACAAAATAATCACTGGACCCAAGGTGAACTATTCCGCCCGAAAAGGCGGGGAGCTCCCTTATTTCTGATGTGACCATCATATTTGTTACGGTGCTCATGGCACTATATCTAAGATACGTTGGCCTTGATAATTTCTGATAAGCCGGTTAAGATCCAAGAATATATTGTGTATGCTCTGAACAAAAATTTCTCCATCGTTGGAGCTCCCTGCATCGGACAATGATCCCGGATGCATGATGGCGAAACGGGACATTTCCTCATATTATGAGTACGATTTTGCCATCTGGCAATATTGTAATCACTTTTGATTCCATGTTGGTAAAATGATGCTGTCAAACAAACGTTTATCCCCAAGAAATCCACATTTTTCTTATCAGACCGACTTGAGATGACAAACTATGAAAATACCGATCAGGACATCGCGTAAAGCCATATCCAATGTTGCTGCCACAGGGATATTGATCGCGACAACAGTGATGATGATCATATCATCATATGCGATAGTACTTGGGTACGGTCAAAGCTCCTCAACTGTCATAGCGGCAGATCTGACCACGTCGACATACTCCGCTCAATCCAATACCGAAAAGGTCTTGATATCAGGTCTTAGCGGGCCTGAACCATACTCTGATATCCAATTGTCACTTTCCATTAACCAGACCATATTCGTGGCAGATATAACTGGTATCACCGTATCAACGAATGAAGTGGTCCCGTCCCTTGTATGGAGCGCTCCACTACCTAATTCCGTTTCCGTATCGTATAAGTCTCTGGAAGTGAACGGAAATGTGGCCACGAACGACTATTTCCTAATAGGGGATACGATTGTTGGTCAGCCATTGACCTTCGATCTTATGTACGGTACCAGCTCCACCATAATCGGATCAGTTAGCTGGATATCTGCATGATCCAATGGATCGATCAAATGAGATATTAGCGGGTCATCGGTGGAGCTCATCCCGCTTCTATCCATTTTAGGATCGGCAGAATACAGAAGCGTCTGGTATCTGGGAAGTTTCATCCAAAGCTCAGTCCATGAACGAAAGTGTGAAGGAACCTATCGATCCGTCCTAGGTCTCTGACCGATTTACTACATAATAACATACGGCGCGATCGTATCCTGTTCAGTTCATCAGCCGCTTATTCAATTTTTTCCGCAAAACAGGGTGCCTCGTTCGAATAGTTGAAATAGTGCTCAATCACACCTTTATCATCTGGAAAGGGAATGAATGATACGTGACGAAAGGTACTATGTCATACCTGAGCACCATATGCGATTATCTGATGATCGTTCTGAGCTATTCTTTGATCTACATTTGCCAAGGATATCAAAGGAAGATCTCGATGTTGAGGTGCTCGCTAGATCGATCTGCATTAAGGTCCACTCAGAGAGCGTATCAATGGTGTCAAAATGTTTTGTTCTGCCATATGAGATAGACCCACAGTCTGCGGTCGGTGACTTCAATGACCACATACTACATGTAAGATCGAGATTATCCGAAAGCTTAGAGAGGGGCATTAAACTTTCTCTATGATGATCATTCATGAAAATTTCTGGATAATATATTACTTTAGCCTGGCCTGAAGCCTTGAACATGCTCTTCCTGTGACACTAAAGAAGCACCATGCGAGCATCCTGCGATACTTATCGCTCGCGTTCACCTACATATGATAGTGATCTTTAGTGCTAAAACATAACTATCTCATGAACCGTAATCTGATTGAGGGACAAGGATGACCCCGGTACAAGATGAGCAGCGGATAGGTGTCTTCATATGCGATTGCGGAGGGATGACCGAAAAGCAGCTGGACCTTGATGCTCTCGAGGAACATGCGAGGAGGGAAAAGCATGTTGTTCTGGTACAAAGATACCGATACCTCTGCTCTATAGCCTCCAGGGAACTGATCGCTAGCTCTTCAAGAACTGAACGCTTGGACCGCATCGTTATTGCCGCCTGTTCACCCCGCATATACCTGGAAGAGTTCAGGGAAGCGGCATCGAAGGGTGGCATGAATCGGTACTTGGTCGATATGACGAATATAAGGGAGCAGAACGCTTGGATCCATTCTGAGGACCTGGACGGCGCCACTGCTAAGGCTAAGAACATGATATCGATATCTGTAGCGCGCTGCAACGCAATGCATTCATCCTCAAGCGGCCCTCTTGCTATGGTCAATACTGTTATCTGCTCTGGCTGCGGGGTCTGCCCGGATGTCTGCAGGGCTCGTGCTATCTCACTTACTAGCATCGATAACGGAAAGACCGTGGCATCCGTGGACAGAACACTATGCACAGGCTGTGGGGCTTGCGTAGCCGCATGTCCATCTGGTGCATTAGATATGAGCGTATATTCTAATGAAGAGATGGTGTCTATGTTGGATGCCGCCACTGAAGGTCTTCTTGATTCGAAGCGACCTTTCCCTCTTGTAGTGGTTTTTGCATGTGATTGGTGTGGTTATTCAGCTGCTGATCTAGCTGGTCTAATGCGGCTGCAGATGAACACAGGGTTCAGGGTCATACGTACACCGTGCTCAGCTAGGGTGGACCCGGAATGGATCTTGAGAGCATTCTCAAGGGGCGCTGATGGGGTGCTTGTTCTTGGCGGAACTGAAGGTCACTGCCATTACATCGGTGGTAATGCCAAGACCATCAGTAGGATGTCGCTCCTTTCAAGACTACTTATTCAGTACGGTTATGACGTCGATCGTTTTTCTGTCAAATTGCTTGATCCTGATGATGCTTTTCGTCTTGTTAAGGCTGTAGAGGATATCCTGATGAAAATTCAAGAAATTGGGCCAAATCCTCTTCGGGCCCCAGAAAAAGAGGATATGTTGACCTCAGCGTTGCACCATGATTGACAAATGACCGCACAAATATGGTCATAGGTCCCAGATCCATGCTGGCTAACATTTCCATTGCTATTTACCTGAAATTTTCATCTACATCGGCTCCGCAACGTCAACTTAGGGACCACATTTCCAGCCAGGTCGCATAGTCTAAATAATGAGGGATATCGTGTACCTTCACTCACTTAGGCTGTGACCTGAGCTTGACGGCCAGCATTATTTCGTTAATTTTTAGCGCATGGTCAGCATATTGAAAATGCTATTTCGGACGAGCTCATCCTAGGTTATGACGGAACATGGACCATTCGCATCATGGATGAATATGTGACCCATAGAAGATAATATATCGACAATAAGCAAGGGCTAACGGGGGAATGACCAGGTTCTAAATTATGCTGGCAATTAATATAATATCCATGGCCTCCGACGACCCATTGGAATGATCGGACCTTCAGATGTGGATGAATATGCGATCGTTATTGGCGAGAACGATATCTAGGTCCCGATCGTAATGAGCCATTTCCATCCGCTTTGGAGGGGGCGGTCTTGATGCCGGCCAGATACTTCCCATATGGCAAGCGACCCAGCAGGTATATTACAACGACACTGACAAATATCGTGCCTGGAAGTATGATCACATAGAAGAGCGGATCATCTATGCCGATCCCCGCTGCTTCCAGACGGTTGGCCACCAATGATATCGATAGCATGTGCACCAAATATATTCCGAATGAGTATAGGCCAATGGTCCTAAGAGCACTTGTAAAGATATTCTTATGTTCATTCAGCCAAATGGATAGGCGACAAAGCAGCGCTGCCATAATTGCAGAGAATGGCAGAAGAACAAGGGACCAGAAAAAGCCAGACCCTAGGAACTGCAGTACTAGAGCCAAGAATAGGGCAGGGAATATCATTGGCCAGCCGCTAAGCTTGGATACTATATTCATGATCCTCGCTCTGTTCCTGCTGGCATACATTCCCCCGACGAAGAAGAGTAGGAATGGGAAGAACAATCTCGAAAGGATTATGTCCAGATCGGAAGCTGAGCTGCTGTAACCGGTCATAGCATTGGTCAGTGTGCCATCCAGTACACCATACCATAGAATGTACAAAGCGAGCAGTCCAAGCATAAATATCTCGGCCTTGCCAGCTGCCTCGATTTTTTTGTATGCTAGGACCAGGAACGGGAATAATAGATAGAGCTCTATTATCACTGCAATGAACCAGAAGGGCCCTGTACCATTGAACAAAAGGAAATTTATTACTTGCTGAGTGACAGAATGCTGACCCAGTACGAACCAATTAAAGATTGCGTACCCGAATGAGAAGAAAACATATGGAAGAAAAATGGTCTTCAATCTATGGCTATAGAACTCTTTAGTATCCATCCTATCAAAGTACCTCAAACTGAGAATAAAACCGGATATGAAAAAGAACAAGGGCACACAGAAATCGGCAAGATGGATAAGATAGTTCGTGGTCGGTGTTATAAGATTTGGATAACTGATCTCAGAAGAGAACGCAAGAGCATGTATCGCAACGATACCTATGATAGCAAAGGCTCGAAGATAATCTAGTTCATTCATCCAACGAAGTTTTGCACTTTTGCTATTCTCAAGGTTCTCCAATTACATCGATATATCAAAACTTACCAGGCTGTTAATATATCTGTTCTTATTTGGATCAAATGCATTCTATTCATTTTGGAAAAAAAATGTAAGGCGTTCCATCAGATCAATGATCGTCGGGATATGCAAGGAAGTAATAGTTCTCAACTGTATCGAACTGGTGGATGAACTCGTCCCTTGAGAGCGGGCCAATATCCTGCAACCAATCTTCCATCAAGGAAATGTTCAGTCCGCACTCCTTGCATAGTAGGTCATAGACAGCTTCAGGCCGTACATTGTAAAAATCCGCGGCACCTAGACCATGCTCAAAAACAATATATGGCCTATGTTTGGACAATGTTTTTTTGCCCCCCTTTAGGACCAGGTACTCCGCTCCTTCTACGTCTATTTTCACAAAGTGCAACGGCCTATCGTCTGGATAAAGCTCATCAAGTGTTTTTGTTCTTACTTCGATCTCCTCAATGACCGGTGGGACGCCGAAGTCGTAGTATCTTTTTCTCAATCCGCTGTACCCTGAAGCATTCGTTACATGCTGGAATTTAGATGGGGCGTCGACATCGGAAAGGGCACAACCATGCACATCTACTTGTGGATACTTATCGGATAGATCATGTGCCAGATCTGGTAGCGGTTCGAATGCCATGTGCTTTCCGGATGGTGCATGCTTCAGCATCTCCTTGGTGAAGATGCCTTCGTTGGCACCCACGTCTATACAGTTCGAATCTTTGCTTAGTATCCGCGACATGATCGCTCGGGTCTGTTTGTCATAGTAAAAGTTCGGATCTTGTTTATAGAAACTGTATACTAAGCTGTATACGCTTCTGATAGCTCTTTCAAAAGGAGCTCCAGCGATCAGATCACTTACTCTATGTCTAATGGGGTGTTCTATCATGGGGTGTTCTATCTGCATAGAGAATCGTTAATGTACAAATGAGTTTGAAAAAGGTTGCGGTACATAAGCCAAGTTGCTCGTCCAGCACATAATTGGGAAGAGCAGAAAGGTCATGAAAATGAACGGCAAGTTGCTGACGATCAAGCTGAAGCTACGACCTAACGTGAGGTGGTATCAGAGACGCTGACCTATATCCCGCGCTAGATAAGCTGTCGAGAGAATAACAATGCTAGTTGTGTGTGATGGACATTAATGAGATATATTATCATCCCTGAGATCCTAGTAAAGATACAGATCAACAAAGATGCTACCATTCCTGAATGTAAGCCGTTCAGGCTTAAGACCATCATACTTTGGCAATCTGGCTAGTTAGCTTGATGCCCTCTTTGTTCTTCCAATATGGTTATAGCGTTTCTTTTAGCAAAGGCTGACGAAATGGTGGTAAATCATCTAATATGATGCATTGAGAAAGGCATCTCATCCCCAAATTGGGTATGAGTTGAGCATATGGCACAAAAAACAACACATGAAAAGCCATTCGAAGCTGGAAGAAAGGTTGTAGAGCGCCCTCACGGATTCAAAAAAGTGGAAGAAAAGGGAGGCAAGGGCCGCGGAAGAGAAATGACAACCGAGGAAGCAGGGCGAATGGGAGGAGAAAAGACATCCGAGACCCATGGAAGAGAATTCTACCAAGAGATAGGACATAAGGGTGGCGAGAAGACCGCTGAAACGCATGGTAAGGAATTCTACCAGAGCATAGGGAAGAAGGGCGGTGAAGCGGTCTCTGAAGCGCGCGGTCCCGAGTTCTATAAGGAAATAGGGCATAAGGGCGGTGAAGCGGTCTCTGAAGCGCGCGGTCCCGAGTTCTATAAGGAAATAGGGCATAAGGGCGGTGAAGCCCAACCAAGAGAGGCAAAGGCAAGGGGCGGGGAACACTCCCACAAGCATAACTGAATGATCGAACTCACTCCTTAGACGAAAAATCTCTTCTTTATTTCGAATATTCCCTGTCGAATGAAGATCTTTCATTCAGCTGCTTACGAATGAGCTCGTGGGCTTGCAGCTGGGCTCAGTTTTAGCTGCCTTGCAGCCATTGCTAGCATAGTGAGCTATGCTCGGCTTGTCGGTAGTAAGCCTGCTAGTCATGGATCTAATAAGATGAACGAAGCTTCATGCATAGATTCGTCACCGTTCGTCCCACCTTTGAAAGGGCGGGTCATGTGACAACGTTGATCTCAAGATATCTAGCTATCAGGGATCGTATGGTATTACGCTCACTCCGTTGAGGAGCTTGCTGTACAAGGATGTACTCTCATCCGCCTCGATCCCTTTGTAAAATTTTATCTACCATGAGGTGTTCAACTCTTCCATTAGGTGATGAGGCTCACCTCCAACCGCCCTGTGCAGGGCTGATAGCTTCTACTTGATCTAGAATGTAGGAAGTGGGCTCACGATAGATTCAGGCACTCTCGCGATAATTCTGTTACTGGCATTGATCGCTTCGCTCATCTCTATTAAGGCCGGTATCTCAGTAGCTATCATAGAGATCCTGATGGGCGTGATACTTGGGAATTTTTTTAGTTTTCAAGCTAGCAATTATGAGTGGCTAGTGTTCCTCGCTGGGCTAGGAAGCGTTGTATTGACAGTTCCTAGCTGGAGCCGAGATGGATATCGAGGTAATGAAGAAGAACTGGAGGGCCAATCTTACAATTGGTGCCATATCGTTCTTTGCTCCATTCATAGGTATATTCTTGCTTGCGTATCTGGTAGTCGGATGGTCTTGGACATCATCCTTGCTAGCGGGCATAGTGCTTTCGGATACTTCAGTAGCCGTGGTGTATGTCGTCCTGGTCGAGACCGGTGTTTGTAGGACAAAGACCGGTAGCACGATATTATCGTCATGCTTCATAACTAATCTCTTTCTTTCCATTGCTCTTAGCCTGTTGTTCACTTCAGCTACATGGAAGTTGATCGTGCTTGTTGTTGCCGTCCTGATCTCGATATTCGTCATACCAAAGGTTCTGAGGTATGCTTTGACGAAGCTAGAGGGAAAGTCAGGGCAGCCTGAGGTGAAATTGCTTCTTTTCATGATAGTCGCTGTGGGTGCAGCAGCAGAGTTCGCCGGTGTGGTCGCTGCATTGCCAGCGTATATCCTTGGCGTGATGACGGCCTCGGTGCTCGCAACAAAGAAAGACACATTGCTAAAGGTGCGTATCGTAGCGCTTGCCTTCCTTACTCCGTTCTTCAACATCAACGCTGGCCTTAACGTCTCCATTCTTGCTGTGGCCGGAGGCATATTCATCGTACTGTTCTTTTTCGGGGGAAAGATCGTTACGAAATTCGCCGGCATATTTCCGGTCGCCAGGAAGTTCGCGCGCAAAGATGCGGCATATATCACGCTCCTTATGAGCACTGGACTGACATTCGGGATCATCTCTGCGCAGTATGGTCTGACCAATGGCGTGATCAACACTCAGCAGTTCTCGATACTCGTAGCTGTGGTCATATTGACGGCAATAGTTCCCACGGTGATCGCACAAAAACGGTTCAACCCAGCAAAGGAGAGTAGCGGATGAAAGAGAATATAGAACGGATACTTGTAGCGGTGGACGGATCGGAACATAGCGATAAAGCGATCCAAATGGCCTCTACGATCGCAAAAAGAATGGGGTCCGAAGTTACACTCATTCATGTACTTGAGATCAAAGAATTCCCAAGCCTCATCGCGGAAACAGAGGATATGAACATGGAGGAGGTCGGTCAGGTCATTCTAGGAAGCGCCTTCAAGATCGCCAAGATATATGGTATAGAGCCTAAGGTCGTACTCAGAAAGGGACATGCTGCCGCACAGATACTTCGGTTCGCTACGGAGTACAGCCCACAGATGATATTCCTAGGTACGCGTGGCCGTGGGCCGACAGCAGCGCTCATCATGGGAAGCGTATCTCAGAAGGTCAGCGAAGAAGCGAAAGTACCTGTGGTCATTGTCAGATGAGAAGATCGTGATCAGATTTGTCATATTGCATGAGAGAATGAGATACCCTATGTCATATTCCCTATCCAAATAGTTCATCATAGGCGTTGATCAATGGCACCGATAGAACATGTATTGGGTGATCATAATATATTTATGTCATCTGGTCGATGATAGCCATTTGGTCCAAAGCCTTTTCTTTTTGTGTATTCATTTCTAACCCTTAAGAACCAGTATAATATCTGTTCCCTGTCCTCATCGGATAAGTCGACAGTCCTTCCCATTATTATTCGCTCAGCGGCCCTATCGAGCGGAGCTAGTGCGCCTGGAAGATCTCGGTCAGTGAACGACGAAAGATGATCTTTCATTTTCATATATTCAAGTGCCATAGCAATTATTAATTCCTTGAGGGTATCGCTTATCTGGCCACAGTTCACTTCACAGTCGTCGCTTACGGCTAAATAGACATTGGTCAGGACCTTAGAGATGGCTTTTATGCTCCAGTCCGGACAGGATCCTGCATATCGGCGTTCATCACAGCAGGAGAGTGACCCATTAGTATCCTGCTTTTCGTGCGCATCACATTTATCTTTGTCTAATCTGGAGGTGATCAAATATAAGGTTTTTTAATAAATGACCCTAAAATGATCCAGTTAGTTGATCGTTCAAGCAGCCCGTGCTCTCGGCTTTGCCCATGATAAATATAATATTTTCCAAAAAAGGACACCGCATAAGGTGCTAGACATCGACCAACATGAAGGTATATTTATTCTGTAAGGTCGTTAAGGTAATTATGCCTGGAACGCCGCTCAGGACAATGGACAAGATCCGTCCTATGCTGCTGATCGCTTCCATATTCTTCGGTCTGCTTGTCGGTGCATTATCTCCAGAGTATTCCGGTCTTTTCAACGCAATCATCTACGTGGCGCTGGTACTGCTCATCTTCAGCCTCGTGCTAGGCGCATCGTTCAGGGAAATATTCCACTCGATGAAGAATATACGTTTCTTTGCCATCGCCTGGTTCCTGAACTTTCTGGTGATCCCCGTGATCGCGTTCGTCCTGGCCTGGATATTCCTTGGGCCATATCCAGCGATCTTTGTAGGCTTCATACTATATCTTATCGCACCTTGCACCGACTGGTTCCTGATGTTCACAGCCATGGCGAATGGCGACGTCCCGCTTGGCCTCGCTCTTCTTCCAACTAATCTTATATTGCAGATACTGCTCATACCGATCTATCTTTACATTTTTACTGCAAAGATCATTCCATTCCAAATATCGGCCCTTATCGAGACCCTCGCGATCTTCATAATATTGCCGTTCCTGATGGCATGGGTCACCCGCTGGAGCTTGCGGAAGGTACGTTCAGAGAAATGGGGGAACGAAGTAAAGAGCAATATCCTTCCGAATATCCAACTTATCATACTCATGGTGATCATATTTTCCATGTTCGCAGGACAGACCCGTGTCATAATCGACAATATCGGACCCCTATCGATAATCTTCGTTCCGGTCATCTTATTTTTCGCGATATCTTTCCTCATTGTTCAGTTAGTTAGCCGCAAGATGAAGCTTAGGTATGAGGAATGCGCATTATTGACCTGCACTACTGCAGCAAGGAACTCACCTCTTAGCCTAGCCATTGCTGTAGGCCTTTTTCCGGGTCAACCATTGGTGCAGGTAGCTATCATCATACCTGTGTTGATCGAATTGCCCTTGCTGCTTGCGGTGGTCCGCGGGCTGAGGATAATAAAAGATAAGCACTACTCACTGTTGATAAAGAGAAAAGATGTTCCATCAAAATGAGGGGCGGTACAGGTACGATAATTCGGTAGTTCTTGACCATCTCACTCCCTATTCGTCCGCTTCAGGCCACAGGGAACCTGTTGAAAAGTCAAGGCTGGTCGATTGTTCTAGCGCCATCCTGCCTATGCGCGCACCATATCGTGCATTCGATGTGTTAAATTGGAATGGCAGGTCAATGGATCTGTTCGCGGTCGCTTATGGACCGTAGCTTAGCTATTAGGACATTGGACAATTATGCCAAGGGAACGTACGTATCTATTTTGAAGTATAACGAACAAGCACGAAAAGATAGAGTAAGAGTATTACGGGATGCTAAAGGGAATGCTCATAGTAACTTGATAAAAAGTGTCCCGAAGATCCCCTTCAGGCGGGTAGAGATAACCGAGCAAACCTAAGATATGCTCAAAGCCATTTCGTGACCTCATTCAATGGCAGCCGTTTAGAGGGCGATGGAGGAACGTCCGGATAGCCAATTAGGCAGCCATCGATGTCAAACTCACCAAAAGGAATGCCAATAAGTTCACAGAATTCTTTATCTTCGGCCATAGAATGTGTGATCGATAGAATCTGGAACCCAAGGTCAAGAGCCGTTGCTTTTAGCCACATGTTCTCCATGCAATGAGCTATTGAAAGTCCTGCGATCTTCCGGAACTCCTCTCTGCTCTGCTACCACTATGTAGTATGGGGCCTTTCCTATGCCTGGTGGTCCTTGTTGACCAGTCATCTTTAGAACGCTAAGGTATGGACTACCATGACCTCTTAGGAACTCATCGGTCTTCATCTTATTTTCCAGTTCTTCGTACAATGCCGCCCCTCGTCTCTTTATCAGCGAAGCCACTTGAGCGGTGACCTCGCTTTCCCGAGGGATAATTATGAACCGACGATAATCCTCTCGGGTCACGATCAAACGAGCATAGGGAGCAAGTAGGCCTGCCATTAGGATTCTTCTATCAGTTCCTTTGGAGGTATCTCGCTTTTGAACTTGCGGACCGTTCGTCTTGATCCGATCAGATCGATCGAGCACTTTGTTCCGTTCCTCCATGGTTGATGATGTCATGTCGCATTCCCCAGAATTGATGGTCTCGTGCAATGAGCTGATGAGGTTTAATTATTTCGAGGCCGACCATAATTAATGAAAATTTCATTGATGATGTATTTTTCAGCGAACATCCAATATTCTAGACCGTCCATCACCCAGCTTGACTCAGGACCACAGCGCGGACCGTCCAAAGTACAGGGCTCTTGTGGTCGCAGCGATCGTCGTTCTAGTCGCTCTTTGGTCAATGTTCTCATAAGTGTTCAAACGATCTCCGGGGCACGGGGAGGAGGCGTATATGGGTGCCCTATCATTTCATACCAGGCCTTCCGGTCCATTCTCCTCATGGTCCCATCCTCATCATAGAAGAAGACCAAGTAGTAGAACAACCAGAAATTATTGAACTCCAACAATCTCATCCTGACCTTGACCGCACGTTCCTTTGGTACTATTAGGACAAGACGAGCCTTGCCCCTTAGTATCCGTCCATATTCGGACATGCAGTGCGGCGAGCAAAGGCTCTGTTCTGTCTCAACGAATTCTTTGCTAAGGACAAAACGGTCCTGGCAGACAGTTATGATGCCTCGGTCACCGCGTAGCTCAGTGGTCACATCGGCCTTAGGGTAATATCTGAGGATCTCTTTCAGCGATTCCTCAGCCCGGGACCGAGTGACCTTCTCAACAAGCGCTAAATCTGTGTTCATCGATCATGCTCCTATTCTGTCGGAAGGGGTTCAAGGTCCATGGAAATCGGCGACCGGAAATGGATCAGTATGTTTTACGGTCACGAATTCGTTCATCGATACTACCATCAATGACCATTATCTGGATGAGGTGAAGTTCTCGCTCTTCATCCGATGATGCATATGTCTTGGCTTCCATATCCTTGGCATGCCCGCAACGAGGGATAATGGAACTGACCTGTACATTTTAATTGTCATTGTTGGCGCATCCTATTTACAGGAGCTTCTCCCTCGCTTGTTTAAAATGGGACAGGCTGGAAACATCTCATGCGCTTTTGATCGACCGTATCCGGCTTTCACTGAGCAGACCGTTCTCGACGTCCTCGAACTTCTTCGTCATCGAACCGATCTCCTCCTCGTTGAAGTGGTCCAGAGCAATATCGAACATCGTTCTCTCTTCCTCCTCGATGTGATTCCTCACAATGTTCTGGAGGACCTGAAGCCTGGCTGCCCAGTATTCCGGCTCTATCCCCTTCTCCCTGAGCCTGTTCATCATATATCTGGACAGGCTATGCTCCTCCCCGCTGCGAAGTGCCAATGACCGCGCTATGGGGTCCACTTCCTCGAACGCGGTATATATTGATCGTTCTTCCGCGTCCATATGAGCTATTATCTGTATGCTCAGATCATTTATCTTCTCTTTTCTGGTCTCGGGGTCACTGCCTACAAGCTCATCCAATGTGCGGAGGATCATGACGTGCTCGTTCTTGATCTTGCTGAACAGGTCCATATTGCTTTCTTTCCATGATATCATTCATAAATTATCCTCGTGCAAAAAGCAAGAAGCCTCTGGACGGACCGCTATAATGTCCGATCGCGAAATGATCAGCCATAAGTGACACATCAGGACATTTTTCCAAAGCGGATGGGGGCAAGGCTGACGCATTTTGCCGGGCCAGATACCTGTGATAATGAAAGCTCGCCATTCATCGGAGGGCCGATAATTATATCCTGATCTAACGGTCAAGGAGGGGGCGAAGCGCAAATAATAGCATTCGATGGATCCTAATAAATAAAAAAAGAGATCGGACCCAAAAAGGGCCGAGGAAATGATGATCCTCCGGCGGGAATTCCGATGTCCTCAGGACATCACCCTCCTAGCTGATCAATGTGCAAATGTGTGTAGGTCAAAATGAGGTTAAGCTAGATAGGAGGTGGGGGCACTGGGATTTGGGAATTTCGCCCCATATGGTATGCTTCCTGTTTTTCCCGAGACGATGTCTTTTGCATCGGATGCTGATGTCGTAGGTATCGGGTCGCTTCTATCATATACTCGAAGATGGACGGCTGCTAACATCGCCCTGCATTCCATGGGGTATGCTAGTGACGTCAGATATCAAGGTGCTGACCGCTCACCAGCGCCATCTCATTATAGGTGCGACAGTAGAGACCGTTATTTTCTGGTGTATCATGACCGCATTGACCCTTAGTATCGTCTGGGGGTCGCGTCCATGAGCGACAACATACGGTCCGACTGCTGTGACCTCTGCAAATTAGTGGACGCCACGAAAGAACATAGCGCCTGCCCGGTAATGACAAAGCGGTGCCAGGGCGATTCTTGCGACGAGTGCCGTAAGTGCTTTACTTTCCGACCTAAGGTCACTTTCGAGAGCGCCCTAAGGATATATTCCGAGAGGACAACGGGCAGAAACGGCCCGTCCGGGGCAGGGAAGGATCAAGGGCGGGGGAGCACACGTTCGTCCGCGACGAACGGGCTAGAATCGTTCAGCAAGGGGGCGGCCTGATGTCCGAGGTATCGATACCCTTCCGCGAGGACATGACGCGAGCGGTCCTTGACGGCTTCAAGTTCTGCACCTCGAGGAACAAGTGCTACGGCAATCCGGGCGACACGTTCGTCCTCGAGGGACGAACGTTCATCATCAAGTACGTCATGCACGCGACCCTGGACTACGTCGCCAGTAACCTGTATGGGCGGGAAGGGACGGCAAGCCCGGAGGCATTCATAGCCCTATGGAACGAGATACATCCGAGGCGAGGCTTCGACCCTTCCCAGAAGGTATGGGTCCATTTCTTTGAGGAGGCGAGCTCATGATGGCGGACGAGAAGGAAGCGATCGCTCCTTCTATCGGCTTGAAGAACGGCCGGGAGCACAGCATCGCCCTGGACATCATGGAGGGACTGAAGGAGGACGGGCTCGGCACGCTGGAGATCGCCGCCGTGGTCGGGCGGCTCCAGCTCCTTGTCCTGGACGAGATCGAAAGCCGTCTTGCTGAGGATCAACAGTTCATCAAGGAGAAAGGGCACAGGACGAGTGCCCCGGTCATCGACGGCGAGAGGATCGTAGGAAGGAAGCATGACATCTATGATGCGTGCGTCGAGCTCAGCCGCTTCGATGTCCCTGACATATGCAGGGCCTTGAGGGACGTGGGCGGCAAGTATTGGAAGGAAGAACCGACAGAGCGAGCGGTGAAGAAGCTCATAAGGGGCGTCAAGTTCGTCAAGAAGGACGGTCTCAAGAAGGGCAGGCAGGCATATGTTCTGGTGCGCGATGAGAATGCCCCGTTGTTAAAGGAGGCAGACCCATGACCAGTTATCCCTGTTCTCATCGGACCTATTTCCTGCAGCATCCTGACGGCACAAAGGTAAGGCTTTCTAACGGAAAGGCCGAATGGGAGAACTGGGACCATAAGCGATGGACGGAGGACCGTCCGCTATGGCATCCTTCTGCCTACGCTGCTAGGCTCGTTCGCATAGGCTTTCATCGCGAGGAGGTGGATTGATGCACTGCCCTCTAAAGGCAGGATTAAGCTGCTCGGCAAGCCCTAGGATCGTCAAGGAAGGGCATTGCTTAGGATGCCCGAACAGTCAACTAAATTTAACGCTAGGTTTTACAGTCAACTTAACGCTTGTTTTAGGCAAGCCAGTATGTCGAGAGTCAACTAAGCGAATCAACTTAACAGTCAACTATGAGAAGCCAGCAGTACGAAAGTCAACTATTTTTTTGGTTGACTGTCAACATAGCTGTCAACTTTCGCAGGGGGAGGGACGTCATTGGTTGAACCTCTCCGCAACGACGAGAACCGTCTAAGGGTCTATGCCCTGCTAGCCGAGCACAACTCGCAGGCCAAAGTGATAGAGATAACCGGAATAGACAAGGGTCAAGTTAGCAGGACAGCTAGCGAATTAGTGACCGAAGGCTTCCTAATTCACATAAATGGGACGAACAAACCGAAGTTCTACGAAAAAGGATTGAAAGGCCCCGAACTGGATAAGGTCATAGTTGACTCAAAGTTGATTGTTTACACTAGGGGTGTAAATGGTGTCAAGCATATTTCGGCAAAATATCGCGAGGTCAACACGGGGAGGGTTCATCACAAGAAGTACAAGATGCAGGTCCTCAAAGAGGGAGAAATAAAATTCTACAAGATAGGGAGCAAGTACCGCAACATCCAGCGCTGCTATGCCCAGGTCCCTTACAAAGACTGGTTCATAGAGATAGAGCTCGAGAGGTCCTTCAAGGATGGCGGCAGGACGATGATGTACATCTATGCCCCGAAGCTAGACCTTACGGCCGAGCAGCTGCCGAAAGAGGATGACATCGCCAGGGGCATCGTCACCGATGTTGCGAACTACATGATGAAGAACCTGGGATGGCGGCTCGGGGAAGTAGAGGATACCAACTGGCAGAGGCATATAGGCATTGACAATCCAGCGCTCCTGAAGGGCGTCGCCGAGAAGTTCTACATGAAGTCGACCGACGGGAAGTCATGGCTCTCGAACAGCGACGGCCGGTCGGAGCTCGAGACAAGCGACCTTGAGAGGGCGGTCATAAGCCTCGATCTGCCAGGCGAGATCGTTACTCTGCGTTCCACTGTGGGTGGCCTAGTCGAGGACCTCAAGCTCGTGGTCGAGGCTCTCTCCCTCGCCAAGGAGGGCATGGAGAACGTCGCCGCCATCAACGGCATAGAGCTCAGGACGAAGGCCAAGGAGGTCATGGACAAGATGGGGGACGTGCCAGAGGACCCGGCGTTCGCATCGGACGATGGCAAGAAGGACAAATACGGGGTGATGTACAGATGAGCGATCAAGAATTATTCTTACAACAACTTTTTGAGCAATCCATTACCATCATACAGAAGGAACTCGACGTCCAGATTGTAGTGGTCCTTGAGCCTGGTCTTAACTTCAATCGCGTTCTTCTGCCCGTTCTCTGGGCAGACGACCGAGATGGTCACGTTCGGCTTGCCATCCCGGTCAGTTATGATCATGCACAGTATATCACATATGATGTCCCCATCGATGAACTCCTTTCTTGCAATGATAAGCTCAAGATGAGCTGGATCGGGCCCACAAAAGCCATGCAGGTACACGCCATGAAGGTGTGGGTCGCATATTATTTGGGTGCATTTTTCCCTGATTGTTACGACCCTCTCCTCAATCACCTTGTCCACAACAGCGCCGTAACCCATAGCGGTCGCGTAAGATGCACTAGTACTATAGATTCTCCGATTTAGGACCAAGGCCGTTAACAGGAGAGACACACCAATTAGCGCCGATATAAGAATGTGCCAACGTGGCGACATAGTATACGATCGTGAACACTGGCTTCCATGTACGATAGTAGGATTTATGTATCATATATTATATAATGAGCTGCCTAGG
This sequence comes from Methanomassiliicoccaceae archaeon, assembly GCA_963726655.1. Lineage (GTDB taxonomy): Archaea > Thermoplasmatota > Thermoplasmata > Methanomassiliicoccales > Methanomassiliicoccaceae > CAVSDP01. The sequence goes on along the minus strand of CAVSDP010000040.1, from coordinate 7,767 downwards.
ATATCGGATAAAAAGACCTCTCCTAAAATCTCATCCGTTCTAAGAGATGTCCGCATAGCCTATCTTACGACCTTCTCAATGTCATTTCGAGGTCGTACGAGCGGCGGAACGATAGCGTTCCGTGTCCCAATAGGACCCTCCGCCGCGGCACCAATGGGTCCGATATCATACTTAAGCACAGTGATTCAGAAACCGAAGACCCTGGACGGTGGACGACGCGAACATATCGGAGAGCGACAGCAGGACGCCGTTTACTATCTCGAAGTATGCAAGCTGCACCGTTCGATGGTAAGTTTTATCGTTAGATGCTCAAATAATAATGTGCCTAGGGTAGCGGGTGCGATACGCTCGGCAAATGGATCAATCACCAGCCTCACGATCGGCATTGCATTCCTTCTCCATCGGGCGGGCCGTTCAGGGCTCTTCATCGACCGTCCGGGCGACGGAGCTAGATCTCATGGCAATCTGAGTATTTTTCCCGTCGCGGCACTGGTTCTGAACAGGGCGGTGTAACGATGAGCGCCTACTTAGGTAGATGTCTACTACATCCGACAACAGGATTTATTTACAAAAAAATATCTATAAGGCCGCCTAGGGCAAAGGACGCCAAAGCCTGGTATATGGGGAAGGTATCTGACATTATTGCGGGCATTCCTCTACCCTATCGGTCGGTCCATGTTTGGTCTGCTCTAGACCGCCCGAACGACGGGAAGTCCATGTTTCCACAATGGACGTCATCACCCGCCGTGGCCCTACACGACCCAATATCCTCGTTATATATAATTGTCTGGATGCCGTGGATATCTAGGGAAGAACCAAGTGAGTATGCCTTATCGCGCGAGCAGGATACAGATATTCATGTCGAAGTATGCGAGCAGCAACGTTGGATAGTAACTTTTATCATCAGATGCTCGAATGATAAAGTGCCTAGGGTAGTGAGTGCGACTCACTCGTCAAAAAGAACGGTCACCTGGCTGATGATCGGCATCATACCACTACCTGACCGGGCGGCCCGTTATCGGTCATGTGACCGTCCGGGCGGCGGGATATCATTCGACAGTAACCTTGATAGAACCATCCGCCGCGGCACTTGTTCTGAAGGGGATGTACCAATGAAGGCCTACGCAGCTAAGCGTCCCCTACATCCGGCAATAATATTTATCTACGGATATAGAGATCTCGCGATGCCTAGGGTATCGAGGGCCGAAGAGCTTTCTCTATATGACAATAACATATCCAACGATAACGGCATTCTTGAGCCCTATCTGGCGGCCTCTAAAGGCTTTCTAGGTCGTCAGGGCGGCGGGATAGTATCTCTCCGTACTCAGAAAGAACCCTCCGCCGCGGCCTCCTTGAGGATCAAGCCATTTTCTTATGCGGTCATCAGGATGCTGAGAACACCAGAGAATGAACGATATGATGATCGCTTATCGTACCGACAGGACTCCGTTCCCTACGTCAAAAGATGCGAGCTGCACCGTTCGATGGTAAGTTTTATCGTTAGAAGCTCAAATGATAACGTGCCTCGGGCATTGGGTACGATACGCTCGGGAAATGGATCGATCACTTGTCTAACGAACGGCATCATACCTCTGCTCCATCGGGCGGGTCATTCATGGCTACTCATCGACCGTCCGGGCGGCGGGATATTCTTCTACAGGATATCTAAGTACTCCCCGCCGCGGCACCTCTTTGTCATGGGTCATCTTTTAATACAAGTGTCAGGAAGTCGGGACTATTCCATAACGGCCTGACTACTGGTCCCGACTCTGACAGACTCGGGAACCGCCTGCAGGGAACTCTCAAGGGGGCGACCTGATGGGAGCAACGAAGTACCCTCTGCTCGATCCGGACGCCAGGCTCAAGCTCCTTGGGCGCATGCCGCACCGACGAGGAGCGCGGCCTCATCTCCCTTCTTTGGCTGACCGGCATGCACGTCTGCATCATATCGAGCGACGAGGACCGCCCGAGGCCGAAGCTCGTCAAGGAAGGACCGAGGACCTACGTCTATTGGCACAGGGCGAAGACCGGGCGCTCTTTGCGCCAGGCGGTCCCGCCCGACATGCTGCCGTCGATACAGGGCTTCCTCGATGAGGGCTTCGGGCGGCGAAAGTGCATAAGCCAGTATTCCAAGATGGTGCGGTCAGTAGGCAAGCGCGCAGGCTACGAGAACATCAGCCCGAACACACTTCGCCATACGCGCTGCCTTAGGGCGCTCATGCCAAGGGACAAGGGCGGCGACGGGCTGACGATATACGAGGCCGCGCACGTCCTTGGGTGTTCGCTTGACGTGGTGGTCCGCGACTATGCCGCGCTGAGCGACGAGCAGTACGACAGCCTGCTAGATGGCCGAAAGGAGGGGGAGGGTCCGGTCAATAACCAAACCCCTCAGAACGGGGATGCCCGAAAGGATGCCCTTTTGAGCAGGGACGGAGGCGGGTCGGCATGATATCGTCCACGGTAAGGAAGGACGGGACCGTCCGCGTGAAGGTCGACCTCTCGGAAGAGCAGGCGAGCCGCCTTGAGCAGGTCTACAGGATATCGAGCGGAGAGCTCCGCAAGTCGGAGATGGTCGAAGCGGCCCTGAGCGACTTCTTCGCCGCCAACCGGACGAAGGAAGCGATAGCGGCGAGGATAAAGAGAAGTTCTAGATGAGAAGGCATACACCGTCGAGGACCTCGATCTGTTAACAAACTTCTTTTAGAATTTTCTTGACCTATCATAGAAGTTCAGATCAGATCATTCACACCCTTGTGCGTGCGATATAACTTAGAGAATAATCTCTTCTTAAAAAGCGGACAACACTAACGAAGTTGGTGCAGTTCTCTGCGCTTCAATGATCCGGACATTGATATGATGGCTTGGTTAGGTCGCGTTCGACCTCATGATGAGAATAACGATTCCCGGACATATCTGACCTTCCAATATGAGCTGGATGATATACTGGGCTAATCTAGCATATATCGAATGTATTATATTCATCATAGACTTTTATAGCTTCGTGAGCACAACCGCCGTCAAGCTAGGATCATTCTTGTTCGTCGACGCAGCGGTAGTATTGCTCTGAAAGGGACGTCCATCTGGGATGGCGTTCTCGATCATCGAGGTGTTCTTCATCATGAGAGCTTCTAAGGTAGCACTATCTATCCTTGAACGGCATGGTGTCCAAACGATCTTTGGATATCCTGGTAGCAACAACCTGTCGATATACGATGACCTTATCGGATCGAACATACGGCACGTCCTGGTCAGGCATGAGCAGGGAGCGGCACACATGGCCGATGGGTATGCCAGGGCAACTGGGGGGCTAGGGGTCTGCATGGCAACATCAGGACCTGGGGCAACGAATCTCACGACAGGCATCGCGACGGCCTATGCTGATTCATCACCTCTCCTAGCAATAACGGGGCAGGTCCCTACCGATATGCTCGGCAACCAGGCCTTTCAGGAGGCCCATACGTTCGGGCTGATGCTTCCCATAGTAAAGCATGGTTTTCGTGTCCTTGATACGAATGATATCCCAGTAGCGATGAACAGGGGCTGTGACATTGCCATGACGGGGCGGTTCGGTCCAGTGCTCATCGACTTACCAAGGGACGTCCAGAATGGAGAGATATGTCCAGAGATGATGAGGAGGAAGATACCGTCCCCATCGATGGCCACCGACATCTCCGGATTGCCTGACGCTCTAGGGGCGATGATAGCATCACAGAGACCACTGATCCTGGCCGGAGGAGGATGTATATGGTCCTCCGCCTCACAGGAGCTGGTGTGCCTTGCCGAGATGCTGCGAGCACCAGTCATCACGACACTGATGGGAAAGGGTGCGTTCCCTGAGGACCATCCCCTCTCGCTCGGTATGATTGGCATGCATGGACGACGTGGCGCTATGAAGGCGCTCGAGGAATGTGACCTACTTATCGTCGTCGGTTCGCGTTTAGCGGACAGGAGCGCCATTACTGGGGAGGTCCTGTCCGATAAGGTCGCCATGATACGGATCGATGTTGAACCTCCAGCTGAGAAGAGCGAGGATATCAATAACATCATGCTCGTCGGTGATGCCAAGTCCGTACTAGGGGCGATGATACGACAGCTCCCGGAACGCCAAAAGAGCGCATGGTCGGAAAGGACAATGCAGATCCATGACAGATGTGCCTGTGATGTTGTTAGCAGTGATGCCTCCATAGACCCACGATGGGTCATGCATGAGCTGAATCGCCTTCTGCCAAGGGACACCATCATAACGACGGATGTTGGCCAGAACCAGATGTGGGCCGCACATTTCCTCAGGTCGGGATATCCGAGGCACTTCATAACATCCGGGGGGTTCGGTACGATGGGTTTCGGGTTCCCTGCTGCAATGGGTGTCAAGTGCGCGTTCCCAAAGGCGGGACGTCGTCAACATAAGTGGCGATGGCGGGTTCCAGATGGTCTCTCATGAGCTCGCTACGGCCATGGCCGAGGATTCTCCCGCTGGTCGTTGTGGTCATGAACAATGGATATCTCGGCATGGTCAGACAATGGCAGGACCTGTTCAATGACGGTCGGACATCAAGCACGAGATTGAGGAATAACCCGGACCTGGTCAGAATGGCCGAGGCTTACGGGGCCGAAGGGGCCCATGTTGAGCGCCCCTCGGAACTCAGTGAAGCTATGACCAGGGGTCTTGGCTCGGACGTACCTTTCATCGTTGACATTGATATCGACCCCTCTGCGTATGTTTACCCCATGTTCGTTCCAAGGGGGGCGGGTCCGTCCAATGTGATAGGCAAGTGCCCATGGGGATGAACGATATGTCCCGCGATGACCTCGGTGTCAGCGGAATGATGAAAGGGTGGTAGGTTCAGTTCCGTTTGTTCCAGGTCTCGTTGAGAGCGTCCATGATGAACCCGGGGTCGCCCGGCGATTGAAGCCGTCCGTCGCCGACGTTCATCAAAGGACAAAGGCTCATGTGAGCAGAGGAACCTGTACCATTGTTCTGTCCCTTGCTTTTGGAGGGGCTCAGACGACCTCGTAAATATAGTGCCGTCGCTTCGATCTCGTCGACCGTAGCGGGCTTGATGAGATAGTCGGTCGCACCCAAGCTCCTAGCCTTGACCTCGTCCTCACTTCTCAATGAGCTGGTCATGACCACCACAGGATCGATCGAAGTTCGTCATCCTCCTTCATGAGCCTCAGTACTTCGAAGCCGTCCATCCTCGGCAGGTTGAGATCGAGGATGACTAGATCAGGAACGTCCTTCTCTTTGTTCTTCAGGAGGTTGATCGCTTCGAGGCCGTCCTCTGCCGTCGTTACGTTCAGGTCCATCTTCAGGTCGCTGAGGATCTCCTTGATGATTCCAGTATCCCCGGGATTGTCCTCGACGATCAGTACTGCTATATTATCGCTCATTTGCTTCCCACCTCAGGTATAGTAAAGTAGAATGTCGTTCCCTTTCCGACCTCGGACTCGAACCAGATCTTGCCGCCGTGCCGTTCGACGACCTTCTTAGCGATCGCGAGACCTATGCCAGTGCCCTCGTACTTGTCCCTAGTTTGAAGTCTCTGGAATAGAACGAAGACCTTGTCCTTGTATTGTGGATCTATGCCGATGCCGTTGTCACTGACAGAGAAGAGGAACCGATCGCCCATGTCCTCACAGCCGATGTTTACGATCGGCGCTTCGTCCCCGTGGAACTTGATGGCATTGCTGATGAGGTTCTGCAACACTTGCATTATCTGAACCTCATCGGCGTAGATGGTCGGCAGTTCATCGTGAGTTATGGTGGCATGTTCTTCTTTTATCTTGATCGAGAGGCCGGTCAGTACTTTTTCCAACACTTTCTCCATGTCGGTCCTGGTTATCGGTCTGGCCTGTGAATCAACCCTTGTGAAATCGAGGAGGTCGTTGATAAGGTCCTTAGCCCGTAGACCGCCATCTATCGCGAAGTCCATGTACTGTTTTGCCTTCTCGTCCAGCTGGTCGGCGTACTTCTTTTCCAGCAGACCGAGATAAATGGTCACCATCCTTAATGGTTCTTGCAGGTCGTGCGAAGCAACGTAGGCGAACTGCTGAAGCTCGGAGTTCGAACGGATCAGCTCGTTCTCTGCTTTCTTCCGTTCGGTGACATCACTTATAGCGCCGTCACGGTACAGCGGCCGTCCCGAATCGTCCTTGGCTAAAGAAAGGTGGTTGGAGACCCAACGGTACTCGCCGCTCTTGTCCCGAAGTCGGTATTCGTACTCGACTGTCCCCTCATCTAGCAGTCGAGCCAATGCCTTGTTCACCTCAGGTATATCGTCGGGGTGAATTAAGTCCGTGGTCTGCTCGAAACTCATTGATGACCATTCCTCAGGTGAGTAGCCGAGGACCGTTTTAATTGCTGGGCTGACATACTCATAACGGCCGGTCTTTAGGTTGAATCGGTAGATAGCGTCCAGAGAGCTGTCGAGCACGGAGCGGAACCGTTGCTCGCTCTCTTTGAGCTCGTGTTCCGCCTCCTTGATCGCGTCGATCTTTATAGAGTATACACGTACGCTCTTTGTCCCAGCCACGAGGTCGAACTGCTGATGGAACCAGGATCGGCCGACCTGTATCTCCCTGACAGAATCATTTATCTTTCCGACGCGAAGGTCATCTATGATCTTCTTTGAGCTCGAGAGGAAAGGATGTTCCAGACCTTCAACTTCAAGTTCGGGGAAAATTGAAAGGGCCGCGGGATTGGCATATGTTATACGATCATCGATGTTCACTTCCACGATGGGGGAGGGATTCATCTCTGGGAAGGAAGCCACTCTAGCGATTTCTTTCTCCCCCTTCTTGCGGTCGGTGATATCAATGCTCGTGGTGATCTCGTGGTCCTTACCTAATAGGGCTGTGGTCATCAAGTAATCCCGATCGTTGGCCTCGAGGTGCACTTCCATGGTGATGGGTTCCCCTAGGTTTCTCATCTTCCTTATTGCCTCGAGCCGACCGGCCGCTTGCTCCGGACTGAGGATCTCACTGTCCCTCTTGCCCCTGACATCATCGATGGAACTCTCTCCCAAGGCATTGAGCGCGGCGGGATTGGCGTCGACTAATACTCTATCGATGATCTCCCCATGTTCGTCATAAACGAATCGGCGCAGGGTGACCAGCTCCTGCATGTTCTCGAACAAGCCGCGGTACTTGGACTCGCTCTCGCTCAGTTCCTTAGTACGCTCCTGGACATTCTTTTCCAGGTCTTCCTTGGAATCTTTCAGTTCCTCATTCGACCTATATATCTCCCTCTCTGCGTTCTTCCTTTGGATGACCAGAGCCGTTATCGCCCATATGGCGATCAAGGCGATGAGGCGGTTGAATATATCGTATTGATCAGTACCGGAAGAGAACATGACGAAGACTAGGTCGAGGACGCTGGACACTATGGCGACAGCATAGGTCAACCGCTCGTTCTTGTAGAAGATGGTCAAGCCGACCGGAATGATGTAAAGCACCCCGAACGCTATCGCCAAAGGCGTAAGCGCGTCGGCGACGACGATCGCCACCAATGAGGCCAGACATGCTGCTAGGACGAGCTTGTCCCTTCCCTTTCCTTCCTGCTTCATACCTGGCGGCTCATCCTTTTTCTCAGAGGGCATCGTTAGTCCCGTCCTTCATTCGCACATTACAGTAATAATGGGTCCACTTTCCCATCGGATGATGGCTACTCGAACCCTCCCTTGAAGTGTTCACCGAGATGGGGACCGTTCATTATTATTATTTCTGGGCATCCGAGTGATCACCTTCTATTTCTAGAGAGCGCTCTTA
>CAVSDP010000039.1:0-16114 GCA_963726655.1 Methanomassiliicoccaceae archaeon | reverse complement strand
AAGATCACAATCCGACGCAAGTCGGTGCAAGGTCCGGGTAGACCACCCGGTTGATAGGGCAGAAGTGTAATCGCGGTAACGCGTTCAGCTTACTGCTACTAATGACCTTGCCGGTTTATGCAGCAAAAGCGCCCATTGTTCTAAGGCGTTTAATTTACCTCCTTGCACATTTCGGACTTTATTCATGGGTCTCGCGCCTCCTGAGAAGGGATGAGCGAATCGCAGGATGATGAGCCGCGCCCATGGCGTCGGCTCGGACATCCCTTCGGAGCCAGACCCCAAGTGTTTCCTGGTGACCATTTGCCGGGGGTTCCACCCGTTCCCATCCCGAACACGGCCGTTAAGCCCCGAGCAGCCAATGGTAGTAGGACGTTAGGTCCCGCGAGAGTAGGTTGTTGCCAGGTTTATCGCCCGGTTTTCCCAAAAGGAAGGCCGGGCCTTTTTGCTTTCCGGATCGGAAAGCAATCCGGCCCCGCCTTCGCCGAGGCTACGGCGCGGCAGGCTCCGCCCAACGGGCGAAGGCGGGGGTAGTGTCCGTCAAGTTTCGGTGCGTCAGTTAAAACCAACATGAAGAGACGAATGAGATAGTCGTTATGGGCGAGACGAACACCGGTCAGCCCAGCCCCGAGTCATGCGTTGGCATCCGCAAGGACGCCGCCGAAGCGTTGACAGGGGAAGATGCAGGCGAGCCATTGAGCCGCGAAATGACGAACTCCGGTCTGCCGACGCCGTCGAAACAAGCGGAAGGCAACACGGGGTCGGGCGAAAAGGTGAGCCCGGACCTGAGACCGCGCGGTCGAAGACCCTCAGCATGCATCGAAGCTTCATGGATGGGAACTGAGAGATCCCCGGAACCCGTGGATGGCAAGAGCCGTCTGCGGCGCGTGGTAAAGGCCGAAGGCCGCACAACTGCGACGAACGATCCGGGGAAGTCGGACGAGTCCGTAGTATCAAAGAAACCTGCGAACGAGGACCTGCCCCTGTGGACATGGGCCGAGGAGCAGGCGGAGAAAAGGGACTCGGCCAAGAGGAACCTGGACCAGGATGGCACGTCCCGGACGCAGAGCCGGAAACATGGCGTGTCACCCGTTCTGGCCTGGGTGCGAGAGAAGGCGAAAGTGGACAAGAAGATGAAGTTCACCTCGTTGTACCATCACTTGGATCCGGCCAGGTTGCGGAACGCTTTCGAGCGTCTGCAACCGAAAGCGGCGCCCGGAGTGGACGGCGAAATCTGGAAGGAGTTCCGGGAGCACCGGGAAGAACGGCTCAAATGCCTGTACGACCGTGTGCAGAACGGAACTTATCGAGCAAAGCCCGCGCGACGGGTGTACATACCGAAGCCGGACGGACGGCAACGCCCCTTGGGCATCGCCGCCCTGGAAGATAAAATCGTCCAGAGCGCGACGGTCGAGGTGCTGAATGCCATCTATGAAGAGGACTTCATTGGGTTCTCCTATGGGTTCCGACCGGGGGACGGAGAGATTCGATGAGGGCCTCGGAATAATCGGCAATCCCGCTGCGCGCGGGCGGCGGCGGAAGAGAAAGCTACGCGCATTCTCAGCGCACCGGCTCGAGCGACAAGGCCCCCGCCGTTTGCGGAATCTTGATCAGGAGCGGCGTGCGCGCGGCGTCGCGGGCGTAGTAGACCTCGACGGTGAACTCCGCTTTCGGGGCCTTCACCAGAACGCCACGCGGTCCGTGACCTCGGGTTTCTTGTCGGGCAGCGTGACGGGTTGTGCGCCGGTATAGTTCTGCCGCACCGAGTAGGCCGATCCGAAATAAACGGTCTGCGCCGGGGGCGCCCTGCCCTGCCCCAGTTCCTTGCGGGCGAAGTACAGGAAGGCGATCGCGTAGGCTTCGTTCTTGCTTCCACGGCGAAACTGGACTTCGGCCAAGGTGTCCAGTATGCCTGGTGCCTGGGGCTCAAGTTCAACCGGCGCTGGGCGTGGGCAAGGGCCTTATCGAGATCGCGATCGAGATTGGCCGCCAGCCAGGCGAGATCGTTGTGGAACGTGGCATCCCGGGGAAAATCACGGCATAAGGCCTCGTGCCTCTCCAGCATGCGCCGATAGAGGGCGTCGGCCTCGTTGACCGCCCCATGCTTTCGGAGGTCAGCGTTGGAACGGATGATCGTTAGGCAATCTTACATTTTGTGCTCACTTGGAGTTCTTTCCTCAAAAGTAGTTTGAATAAAAGATCACGAGGTAACTTATTACTGCGTGATCTTTGCATAGCATGCTGACTGATCCATTGAACTGTTCTCAAATGTCGATCAATTATGATCGGACAAGCCTGACCCCTAGATCAAATGCTCTCTTCAGATCCTCAGCCGAGATCTTTTCGACACGAGCTGATTTCTCTTCTATATCTGGCATCTTATAAACGTACTTTGAATAATCATCAAATAGAACGGTATCGGTCAAAGTCAATAATTCACAACTGCCCAATGTATGGCCGATCATTCCTGTTAAATTAACTAAAGTATCCTTAAACCCTCTTTTAACATAAATTTCATCATTCACGTTCATTGTTGCGATCAGGGCAGTTCTGAAGTCCTTAGGTCTAGGCCCATTACCAGTACCGCCATAATCAAGATATTGAAAAAGCAATCTGTCGGTGAACGAACGCATCTGGCCTGATAGATTGCCATAATAAATAGGCGAACCAAGGACGATAACATCTGATCGTTGGATACGTTGCAGCACGGGCCTAAGATCGTCATTGACCGTACAATGTCCAAAAGATCTGCTATTTTTCAATTTGCAAGCATAACAGCTGATGCAGTCCTTGAAGTTAAGGTCGAAGAGATTTACAAATTCGGTCTCAGCCCCTACGGATCTTGCGCCTTCTATGACCTGGTATAACATTTTTGCTGTATTGCCTTGTTTTCTTGCACTACCACATATAGCTATGAGTTTCATGGATCATCACTTCCTTAGCACATTCAAGCATATTGTTCAACATCCACGTGGAGTTGCTTTCCGCCCTTGGACCTGTGATAGAATAAATGAGTTTCATTCATGATCATTTTATGAGTTGTCTATCCACAGTATCATTTTGTGTTCTATATAGAGGACACTATAACAACCGCCCCTTTTATTCCACCAACCATACCATAAGACGGACGGGGTCAGCCTCCAGGCGACCGACCAGCAGATAGACATGTCGACCCCGACCGGGCGATTATTGGTCAGCATCCTCGGAGCTCTGGCGGAATGGGAAAAAGAGATGATATCCGACAGGGTGAAGGACGGGATGGTCAAGGCGAAGCTCCAGGGCACCAAGAGCGGTGAGCATATAGGAAGGAAGCCTACTTGGTCGGAGGATGAACTTAGAATTGCCCCAGCTATCTTGACGGCCAACCCTGAGATCTCATGGTCCGAGCTCTCGAGGAGGACGGGCATCGATCGGGTGATGTATGCCGAGATACCTCCAAGCGTCGAATATTCGCTGACCGAGCACGGAAAGGCGATCCTACCGGTGTTCGAAGATATCCTTACGTGGGGGGAGTCACTGCCTCCTCCCAAGAAAAAATAGGCACCCTAGTTTATTACAGGTAATTACATCTGGATAGCATACTTGTTATCTCTGCTTGCAAAGTGGTCCTCGATCGGTTATATATTGATCTCATAGGGATCTACAATTGTTCTGAATGCCCATCCGTCCAACAGTACAGATAGGCAGGACCACTCGAATGGTCGCAGCATCCTTTAATATGGCGTTCGATGCATTATTTCCTCATGGTGGCTTGCCTGAGTATGAGGTTCATGCCTCCATGGGGGGAATTGGAAAAATGTCTTCATCAGATACAAAGAACCGTCTTTCGGGAACCAAGAACGGATATTGGCGGTCTTGTTCGGGCTGGGAGCTGTTGTTGGCTTCTTGCTGACCCCGTTGGGTTTCGAGACCCGTATCAATGAGCTACGGACCCTGGCATTCGCAGTGTTCTTTGTGGTCGTGGGGTTGTTGATCCCGATCGCCGGATTTATCTTGGTGTTCCTAAGACCAAGGTTCGCTGGCGTACTGGCGGTCATCGGTGCTTCGCTTAACTTCCTCGTTCCGCCCGCCGACCAGGCACGGTTCTTCTTCACGGTCCCTCCTCCGCCTGCCGTCACCATCGGTGAGTACATTCTCATTTTTATTGGGATCGGATACATGCTGTACGGACCGCTGGTGTATGCCAAGTACCGAACTAAAAGGGCGGACTGAACCAAGATCGATGACCCTTGAACGAGCATCTTTTCCTGCCCGTCAAAAAGGATAAGTAAAAGGAATTATGATCGGAGGACATAGGCCAGGTACTAGGTAGGCACAAGGCCTACCAGACCGACTGGCCTACTAAGTGGGACTATCCGTATATGAACCCTTGACCGCCAATGATAGGTCCCTAGATCTTCATGAGGTTCTCAATATAACGGTCGTTCAATGATCATGATCCAGATTTTCATTGACCATCTGAAGGAGTTCTAAGAACAGTCTCTTTTTGTTCGTTGGTCATTCCCTGAGCGATCTTATCTTCAGCCGTTAATTTGGCAATAATATTATCTCCATTAGCGATAGCTTGGTTGGAAACCACGAAAACCGCTTCCACGCTTTTTACTGCCTCGTACATAGATTATTCGTCTGAAATATCCCCGGCATTATCTCCCACTCTTTAGGAAGGACCTCTGCGCCTTTGACAGGTTGCGCACCGAACAGCGTGCGCCTGAATATGAAGGCAGAGCTCCGGAAAGCAGTGGAATATCAGCACCCGGTGCTCATAGCAAGATAAAATCAGTTTCTGAGGGGGTTTTGGGATTTGCCCCCTCAGCCAGTGACCATAAGTGGGCCCAAAGAGATTTACCCACGGTGATAGTGTCTGGCCTAAAGCTTCGGGTTCCCTAATTCTTGATCTTGAATTCCTTTCAAGATACCTTGATTTCGGCATTGAGAATGAACGCAATGCAACGGTCATTGTAGTATCAGCAGCCGAGCAGCTTAGGCTATCGCCGGGGGGATGCTAGATGTCCTCCCTCGAACTGATAAGACCTGTCAAAAGGACATCAAATGATCATTCTCACGATGATGATTTTGCCATAGATAGATCCTCCAGGACGGGCAGGCGCAAGAGAGGGATGGGCGGCCTGTCCGTGTCCTTCGGGGACCTCCTTAGAATGGACGATGCACAACAGGAGGTCCTCGTAGGATGAATACCAACGCAGGGCTGGGCTTCGACGAGTTCAACGCTATCCCATGGCTATCACATTCGCCCGGCCCTGCGATACTTTATACATGTGACGGAGCTGCGCTGCTCCTCCTAAGAGAGAACATCAGATACCACACTCAACACGGCGCAGCTCTTCACCCCATGGCAGATGACATGAAGGCGGATAGTACCAACGTCTACCATTCACTTCTGCCATGGGTATCGATTCACTGTGATGCGGACGCTCTCGGGCGTCGTTCATTGATACATCCAATAGCAGAGGCATTGTGTAATCCAGAACCGTCAACAGATCTCCAGGAAGGAAAATCAGTCAATACTTCACCTATCCTGAGAGCTCCGTATCACAACAATGCCGCATTCGTCCAGGGACATCAGGCCCGGTCCCAGGGCGAGGTAGTGACTAAACAGGACCTAGAAAATGATGACAGTCATAGGACCGATGGACGCAGAGCTCATGCGCCTCCTGCCCGTTGCCCGCGGGCCCCATCGGTCCTTGACGCCTATCCATCCATTGCGGCCATTACCGCTTACGTGGACGATAGGAACGAGGGCGCTGAGAACTTTACCAGCTCTGGAATTGGATATGCTGGCCTAGATGAAATAGAACTGAGCTGTGGGGTGGTATCCTGATCGCTGAAGAGACCCCTTACTATTTTGTGACCGGCTATGACCGATTGCTGAGAAGAGCGATCAACATCCTTGGTGGAAGCCTGGATGCAGTTGAATTTAAACCGAAAGAGCAGTTAATGAAGAAGATAGCTTGCTCTCTGGACGATCCTTCTTCTAACAACTTCGTTTCGTGGGACCTAGCTTCCAGGGTCCTTGAGGATATCGACACGCTAGGACTACTTGAATGGAACTATGGGCGGGCTAAGCTCCGTACCGATAGGATAGTCTTTCTAAAAGAGTAGGTGGGTAGCATGTCGGTAGCCTTTTATGTAGCCTTTGGTCCGCAAAGCTGGGTAGCCTTTCAAGCCTTTCCGACCGAATATGGAATGAAGGCATGTATAATTAATGAAAAATTAACTTTTAAGACTACTAATGCCTACCCAGATAGCCTATTAGAAAGGCTACTAGAAAAGCTACCTATCTACCTACCTACCTATTATGCTAGCCTATCAAAGGCGATAGGGGAAGGAGCTTTTTTAACGGCGTTTAGAAAGGGGGCTTATTTTGACAATGGACAGTGAGATACATGCTATCCCGTTGATCGGGAGCATAGACGATGCTATCTATGCTGGCCGAGTTCAGATCTTCGGCGATGCTGAATCGCAGTTCATGGTGAGGAACTCTGAGCCAGTAACAGAAAGGGTAGTGAAGTTTGGTGATGTGACGGATGATTATTCCATGAGGGTATTCTTGATGCCAAGACATCTGCCGAGTAGCACTAACCCCAAGATGAGGTCCAAAGTGCGCGTGCATCCAGACCTCGAGACCGCCGACTACTTCCCAGTTATCCTATATAAAATAAGGGGCGGGACTAAGGATGTGATGTTCCCTGACAGGTCGGGATACTTTGTGCTGCCATATCCAGAAGATAAGCTTGTGGAGGATGATAATGAGAAGAGAGAATACAAGTTCAAAGTGAAAGATACTATCTTTGAATCTCCAGACCCCGTACTCATAGATGAGGATTTCGCGACAAGGTTCATGAACAGCGATAATGAAGGATTCTCTATCTTCCTCCAGACAAGGAACGCTTTCCTTATCTATGCCGATATTGAAAGCTGGGTAGCAACGATGCTATCATTATGGGTGCTTTCTTCTTTCGTATATCAGACATTCTCGGCGTTCCCATACATCTATCTTCTGGCCGAGAGGAATAGCGGGAAGTCAAGGGTCCTCAAGACCATATCGTATCTTGCGAACACTGGAATGTATCTCGTTTCGCCCAGGCTGGCGCAAATGTACCGCCTCGGGGACTCATTGAGCCCAAACGTCCGTCCTTGATGAGATGGAGTTCTTGACAAAGACAGGAGGGGCAAGGGAGGTGCGATAACCAGGAGTTCCTGAACATCCTTAACACAGGATATGAACGAGGGGCAAAGGTAGCAAGGACCAACATTGAAAAAGGAATGAGACAGGATATGTTCGAATGCTACTGCCCAAAAGCAATGGCATCGACCGAAGAGATAAGCGGGATACTCTATACAAGATGCCTCAGAGCTCAGATAACAAGAACAAAGAACCTTGATTATGTGAATAGGGACCCTGTAGAAGATATTCCCTTCTTGAGAATCCCTGAAGGATGACATATTATTCTGGGCCATAGATAATGGCACAGATGTCGTGAACTTCGACCGCGACGAGGTCATGAAGTCATATTTCAAGAAGTTCGCGGCAGCTCCTCCAAGGACCCTCCAGATAATGTCGCCTATCCTCATTGTCCTTGAATATCTGAAGCGCACAGCGATAATGACCGAGGAAAGAGAAGTGTCGATAGCCGAGATGAAAAGTTACAATATTCTTCAAGATGATAGAATATCAGACCAAGGAAGCCAACTCCATTAGCATCGATGAAAGGTCAGCAAAAACATTGCTGGCGCTATACAGGTGCATAGGCAATAATGAAAAGCTCAGGCCATGGAGAGGGGTGACCAATAAAGAGGTCAGAGAGGTCTTGGAAGAGGACCTTGACCAGGAAGAGGACCTTAAATATTATTCTGCAAAATCGATCGGCAGGATATTCTCGAAATATAATGTGGATAAGAGAGAGATGGACGGAAAGCCAGAGTATCTTGGCGGTGCCAACTGGAACTTCGATAAAGCTTCTGGATTCATAAAGGACATCCTTTCGAGATATCAACGTGAAGACATCAGAGGGACATGATCAAGAAAGATGAAGAGGAAAGGAAAGCGAAAATGGGAGCGTAATATTGATGAACAATGATGCGAACGAGAACATGGCGTTAATGCCAGGATACAAAGAGAAAAGGAACGATGTCCCATCGTTCCCCACATCGAGGGTATAACGAGAGGGCGTTCCGGGTCCAGAACGATAAACATACTTGCGGAGCCAGGCATGAGGATATCATGCCCTTTCGAGTCCCTTGAAGAGCTAAAGGAAGAGCTTGGTCACCACTTCGCGTACGACTCCGAAGAGCTCGTGACCACGTCTTGGATGAATGTGATGAGAGTACTTAAGAATGTACGACCATGGACCGAAACATCCTGTTGCATTGAAAGTAGAGTTGGAAATAATTTGCTCGCCCTTAACGACCTGTTCAGCTCAACAAAGGTCAAGGATCCAGAGTTCGATACTGCTATGATCGCTGCGAAGGCAAATGCGAGACTTTCAAAAGAAGGCATGAGCGTTTGTGAACATGCGGTATCTAACACATTGATAAAATACAGGATACCCAGAAGGCAGAATGAAGGGCATACATATTTTAGGCCGTCAAATAAGGAATTAGCTATAAGCATTGGATCAGCAAGAGAGCTTTATGATGGGGTGGCATAGATGCACCCACAAAGGACAGGCCACTATCACTGCAAGCACTGCGGCCCTAACAAGGTGATCCCGGCCGACCAGCTAGAAGCTCATCTCCTCGCTGAGCACAAAGGGACAATGGGCTATCCGGGCAGCGGTTTTCAGGCGCTCGTAGATGAGACGTTCGTACAGATCAAGGATGACATGAGCTCGCCGAGCAGGTTCGGGCAGCCCGGTGATGCATCGAGCAGATGACATCCCGATAGCAGTTATGACAGAATAATACACTGGATAGGGTATGGAAAGAGGTTTTGGATATGTCAAGAAGCACTGATAGGAAGATAAGAAGAGCAAGACAGGGACCGAGAACGCTCAGCAGCAATTGAGCGATGAGCAAAAGAAGAATATCGATGAAGACAAGAACAAGGAAGCCTTGGGATACAGCGACGCGGTGGGTCTATGACCATAGTTCCGCCAGAAAAAGAGTACAAGATCCGCATCCTTGATGTCAATGAGGTATGTGCGGTCTCATGCAGCGGGACCAGTAAAGGTGCTGCGGATCTCATCAAGGGTTGCCTTGATGGTCGAATGAGCAAGGGGTTGACCGCCGAGATATCGCTCCTGGAGAGTGGTCATTGATGCCTAGAATGAATGTACTTGACCCTGAGTTCCAGCAGCTAGCTGAACGCGTACCGAACAGCATGTGCTACTGGTACCCCAAGATAGAGGGGAGGGTACCGACACCAAAGACCAGGATGTTGGCGCTAGGAGAGGACATGGCCTTTGAGATCCTGGACGATAAGGAAGTGCTAAGTGACGAGCTATTCAAATTCCAGGTAGATCTTAAGGGCCTTATCCAGGAACTAGGCGGATATCCCATCTTCATGAGGACCGACCTGGTATCTGGGAAGCATGACTGGGAGCGGACATGTTATGTCCAGTCAGAGGAAGTGCTTTTCAATAATCTACATCATCTGATCGACCATGCACTCTCTATTGACCAGATGCCCAATGCGATAGCGGTGAGGGAGTTCCTGCAGCTGGATGCTCCGTTCAAGGCGTTCAGGGGGATGCCGATAGCCAGGGAGCACCGCTTCTTCGCAAGGAAAGGCGAGATCATTTGTCATCATCCCTACTGGCCTGAGGGCGCGATAGAGGAAAGGAAAGGTACCAAGCTGCCTGATGGATGGGAGGACCTGCTCAAAGGGATGAATGAGATCCCAAAGAAAAGGATGAATGAATATTGTCATATGGTCCTGAGAGCTGTCAACTGGTCCGATCAGGAATGGTCTGTCGATGTATGCATGACGAAGGATGGGAGGCTCTATGTCACCGACATGGCGCTCGCCAAGGACTCATGGCATTGGCCAGGATGCGAGGCCGGGAACCTTCTCAGGCCGTTCAGGACCAAGAAAGAGGGTCTTGAGCACGATATCTCAGCTAAAAATATCGGCGAGGACGGTCAGAACAAGGCCGTTAGCGGGGGGTCTAGCTGATGCATGTCCTAGCCCCTGTAGAACGGATAAAGCCCATTCTAGGCGTGATAGAGCCGCTGACCATACGCTGATCGTTAAAGCGACGGCAACGGGCTGGGACATCAAGGCCGTCGACCCGGCGCACGTGGCGATGGTATCCGTGAATGTGAAGCCGCCGTACTTCACCGAGTACAGCGTTCAGAAGGAAGCGGAAGAAGAGTTCGCGGTCGACCTGAAAAAGCTGCAGGACCTGATGAGGCTGACCAAGAGCGGAGAGATGGCCTGCATGGAGCTCGAGAACAACAATCTCGTCGTGAGCGTAGGCGCTGACCAAGAAGTTCGGTCTGGACGCGAACGCTCAGCAACCCTCCAAGACCCCGGAGCTGAGCGGCCTGAGAGGCGGCGATGTCGATATCAAGACGCTATTGACGCTGGTCAAGGCCTCGGAGGACATAAAGGACGCGAATGAAGCTCTCGCTCCAGAAGGGCCTTCTCGTCGCGACCGCCAGCAACGAGACCGACGATGTGGCCGTGAAGGTCCCCTATGATATATGACGGGGAGAAAGCGGCCTCGATATTCCCGCTGGACTACTTCGGGAACATAGTAAGAGCGGTGGACGGCTGCGACAAGGTGAGCATCGGGCTGGGCGACAATTACCCGATAAAGCTCAGCTTCGACATGAACGATGGGTCGCTGATCGGCTCATACATCATCGCCCCGAGCGTATCGAGGAGGAGTGATGGTCATGCCGATGCTGTCGTTCAGCTGCAAGAAGGATAAGCTCCTTGACCACACCAAGACCACGACGACAAGGGTGTATAGCCTGAGGAAAGATATGAAGAGCTGAAAAAGGCGATGGGGACCGGCAGTCCTCTTCATGTCTGGTGGAAGCCGCGCACGAAGGAAAAGGAGAAGCTCTTCGATGCTGGATTATATATCGATAGAAGGTGTGAAGTTCCTCTATCGTGACATTGACAATGGTCCATCTTATTTGGTCCCATGTCATCTGGACCTGGTTACGCATAGCCTATCTGAATACTCCGGAGATAGAATGAAAGAAGACGATTTGGGGCGGAAGGGTTCGAGAGCCTCGAGGACCTGATATCAACGCTCGAGGAGAAGGATGGGGGCGTTGAAGGCATCCCGATGATGCGTATCAAGTTCTGGGATGACCAAATATCTTCTCAAAAAACGGGGGTGAGCGAGTGAGTATGTTCCTTGAAATTCAGTATGCCCTCTATGATGAGGAAAAGAACATATTTTATCTTAAGAGATGCCCAAGAACTTTCCTCAAAACGGACATGCCAGCCAAAAATCCTAGGAATGATTGCCCGTTAATGTTACATGCTATCGCGGGCTCACGAAGGGGTTGTACTGGCCCGACGACCATAGATTATATTCAAAGATAGTTCCAGATGGAAACTTAATTGGATGTCGGATAGTTTGCTATAAGGATTTTCCAGAGATTCAGGGGGCATCCCCATGAACTCCAAAGTTGGAAGACCTTTTACGCGTGCCCCGGAATTCGTTCCATGCCCTGACATAGAGGCCAGAACTCAGTATGAGGACATCAGGAAGATACCAGGGGCGATATGCTTCTACAAGAAGGATGACCCATTTGGCTGGATGTAACTTCTATAGGGCGCCCGTAAGACGAAAATCCGGACATACGCAACATCAGAACATTTCTATCAGTCGAAGAAATGTAATGACCCGATATATGCCAGCTGGATAGCGAATGCCCCTACTCCCATCTAGCATTTCTGGCGACACGCTCTCTCAAGGAGGAGGATATCAGGTTCGATTGGGAGCGTACGAAGGTCTATGCCATGGAGTGGGCCCTGATCTTAAATTCGCTCAGCATAAGGACCTGTTCCCAAAGCTCATCGATACCGGAGATGCGGTCCTGATAGAGGATTCCCCGTCGAGATAGTTTCTGGGGATGTGGACCTGATGGCAAAGGTCAGGTATGTTGGGCAGGTTGCTGATGCAGCTAAGGAGCAACATCAGGGATGAGAAGGGGGCCTCACTATGAGCTCGGAGCAATATATAGTTTCCAAGGACAGTCTCGAGGCAGAAGCACTACATGGACCTGGCGATACAGCCGATCGTCATCATGTACTACAACATGACCAGGGAAGAGTTCCGAGGGTTCTTGAAAGGCAACCAGTGGAAATATTCACTGAGGGCGGATGGGAAGAACGGCATAGAGGACCGCGAGAAGGCTACGGTCTACAACAACTGGCTGATGGAGCTCGATTCTAAAGGACCAGATCACTGTAGCGGGAAGGACATATTGCCGTGACAGCTTGGATAAGGACGGTGGTCAGCAATGAAATATACTCTTGATCGGGAGCCTGTAGTCCAATATATCGTCCAGCTTGATATGAGAATCAACACCAAAGCTCCATACCGGACGATCTTGGACCTTGTTAAGGAAGTGAGGAGCGAGCTCATAGGGAAGACATCAGCTGGGGGGGTTGATGATGAAAAGAATGTAAAGTTCATCTTCGAGGGGGATAAGCTCTTCGTCAAAAAGTCGATGGACTGGTCCGCAGAGTTCACCATAGACTGGAACAAAGCAGGATTGTCAAGGATCATCAAGGAGTATGGCCCAGTTATCGTGGACTTTGATTTCTGTGCATGGAAGAAGCAATATTGGGTGATCGAGGAAGAGATAAAGGACGCCCATATCATTTTTGAGCATCCAAAGTGCAAGGCAGAACCATCGAATGATATCAGATCACAAGAAGGTGGTCAGTGATGGCACGTAAGAAGATAGAGAACGCTCCCCATATGACCCCTGAGCAGATTAAGGAGCATAATACAAAACTGAACGCTTCGATAGTAAAAATGATACAAGAGCATCCGGACATGGTAGAGTCATGGTTGCTCAGCTTCGATAGCAAGCAGCAAAGTGCCCCTGATCCTGAAAATGGAAGGGACTATTTCAGACTGAACTTTGTGGTAGCCCTAGAAGCTTGCGAAAGCAGATTGGGAGTTCTCGATAGAAAACAAATGGTCATTCTTTTCATTGACCCCAAAGCATTGGACGGTGGCTCCCAATGAGCCTGAACAGGACCGCTATCGAGTGGACCGACTACACATGGAATCCCGTCACTGGATGCGAGCATAACTGTTCATATTGCTATGCCAGGTCCATTGCAACAAGGTTCAACGGTACCAAGGCATGGCCGAACGGGTTCAAGCCCACGTTCCATCCCGAACGTCTAGATGAGATATGGACACGCAAGATAGTGGGAAGAAAGGTCTTTGTTTGTTCAATGGCAGACCTGTTCGGGGATTGGGTGCCCACATACCAAATACAAGCTATCATCGAAGCGATCAAGAGATGGCAGAATGGAAAGTATGAGCCCCCCATCTTTCAGTTCCTTACCAAGAACCCGAAGCGTTATGCTGAGTTCAAGTTCCCTAAGAACTGCTGGCTAGGAACGACGGTAGAAAGAGGATTGGTAGAGGATAGGATAGATGAACTGGTTGCATCAACATCAAAAGATAATGTTCGGTTCGTGAGTATCGAGCCGATATTAGGGCATATATCTCACTCTCTGGATGGTATAGATTGGGTCATAATAGGTGCGATGACTGGAAATGGAGCGAAACAATTTGATTTCGAGTCTCGCGATGAAGCGGTCTATGAAATATCCAAGAGAGCGATAGATAAAGGCATTCCAGATTTCTAAAGAAAGCCTTGATCTTTGTCCTGGGAGGATGGAATATCCCAAGCCGAAGGGGATGGTCCAGTGACCGATCAGAGCGCCACGGCTGACAGAAAGCCGCTTGTCATCGATAGAAGTAAGGGAGGGCGGGGGCATGGCGGTGGAGCAGTTCTCTGATCTTTGCAACTCCATACTCAGCATCGGTCCGGGAAAGGTCCGCATCATCGTGGTGCCGGAGAAGATATGCAGATGCGGGGACCTTTATTTCGGTCCCGGCGAGATGTGTTTCCATCTGCGAATCGATAGAAGAGAGCATGAACGGGGACGGTGATGCCCAATGAACGGACCCGGCGAACAGCCAGAGGTCATAGGGAAGACAGGCATATGCTGGCGCAGGTCTTGCGATAATGAGTTCAGGGAGTACTGGAGGAAAAGGCTGAAAGAAATCGTCCCTCGGTTCTCCCAGCTCGATGGGATCATGATCGAGATAGGGGTCACCGACAATGTACCATGCTTCAAGGATAGGACGTATGGCAACCTTCGCCCCTTCATAAGGCTCAATGCTCCTCCTCATTGGCTTGCCGATGATGGGACCAGCTTCTATCCTCGCTCATGAGCTGACCCACTGGATACATGATGAGGAGTATACGGACCTTTACGCTATGGCCCATTGTCCAAGGCAAAGGGATATGAGGTACGTATCTCACATCGATGGCGGCTATTTCCCTGATGTAAGAGAGCCGTTAAGATGGGCCTGGAGGATGCCGTATGCGATCTCGCGGCCATGTCGATGCATGTCCAATATAACAGGCAATCATGGTTCCAGCTCAGGATATCCGAGCTGATATGCGAGGCCGAGATCGCGGAGAAGAGGGAAGGTGATGCCCAGTGATCACCTGGACGATTTCGGCTCCACTACTTGTAAGGTGGCTGATGTTTTCCCGTTGAAGGTCCCTGAGGACCCTCTGGAGCTATTCTATCGGTCCGTGGTCTATCTATCCGATAAAGGATATGGTAGTGAGATCGATCATGTCAGGGACCTGACATTAAGTTACCTGGACCCTGAGCTCTCTATTCTATCAATATGTTTGGGTGGTCCTCAATTCAGGATGAAAGAACAGGTCGCAAGCGAGATATATCACAGGTTCATCGATAGCGATTTCGATCCGGCGATAGTAAAGCACCTGGGAAAAAGGGCGGCCATTAAATTTGTCAAGAAGAACGTTGAGACCATATACAAGGAGCTAATGGCCTCTGATGACAGGATATCTTATCTCTATAATGGACGACTGACTCGGGCCCATAACCAAATTCCATCTAGCCAGGAATATAGGCATAGATTGCGTCAAACCGGATAGGCATTTGGTAAGGCTCGCGAAGATCTACGGCCCTCCCACGCCCAACGATCTTTGCCAGCATATATCTGGCAAGGTGAACGAGAGGGTAGGGTCTGTTGACCTGGTCCTATGGCGCATATGCAATCTGACAGGTCTTGATAGTAAAAGTTACTCAAAGGAAAGGTGATCGGGCATGATGTCCCTTGACGACTTCGGCCTTGTCTCTCCAAGGGTCGAGTAGGCCCTTGATCCCAAGACAACCGCTAATGGACATCACCCATTATTATGACCTTATCGAACTGCCCTCCAGACGCCATATCCCTTATCCGATGGTCCACAGATCATATAGAGAGCGCCTACATCAGAGAGCATCCAGAGTTTTTCGCCAGATATGGGTGTTCCGGACCGAACACCATCTGGGCGCAGACAAAGCTTAGAATGTCAGTGAGCCCAAGAATAAGGGACTTTCATTTCTTCTATTGCGGACGTTGTGCCGATGATGTGCGTGGCCATATGGAATACCATGGCAGCTTCTATCGATGCAAGGACCACAGACCTCTGTCGCTGTCAGAGGACCGGAGCAAAGCGGACGAGCTCATCTAGTTTTTTTAGATTCCGAGATATCCGATAGATTACATAGATAATAGCCGTAATCAGAGCCCCAGTAGTGATTATTAAGGTAAAGAATTGAATCCAGTTCGCCGTTGTGAATCGACCGTTGAAGGAATGCTCAAAAAGAATACAGTAGCCCAAATGGAATTTGTTATGAGCAATAATATGAAAAAGGGAAGCCATGATTTGTTTGATGGAGCTTGTTTCACCATATCATTGAATTAGGACACAATGTATGGCCATATATCTTTCTAGATTAAGAATATGTAATCAAATAAAGGATAAAGGCCATTAATCCAAATATTCCATATTAATATTAGTTCAATTTACACAACTATATCTGAAATACTAAGAAGTGAATGTGTAGGGTGGT
>CAVSDP010000038.1:0-33527 GCA_963726655.1 Methanomassiliicoccaceae archaeon | reverse complement strand
TAACGCCGATCGGGCAGGCGCTGAGCGGCAAGGGCACGCTCGAAATCGAGGGCGCGCATTCGGCCACGGTCTTCTCGAACCCCGAGCAGGAATTCTACTTGCAACTTTCCGAGCCGCAGCGTTTCGGCATCGCCAAACTCATCGTCAAGGGCAACCTGCGGATTGTCGAGAACATCGTCTACATGCCGGTCGATCACGATGTGGAAGAGGATCCCACGCTGGTCGACACCTTGCAGCGCGAAATGGACCCCGCCGAGATGTACAAGATCTGGCCCAAGGATCCGCTCCCCGATGGCGAGTACGCCGTCGTCGAGTACGCCCCCAACGCGCTGAACATGCAGATCTGGGATTTCGCGATCCAGCGCAAGCCGCCGGGGAAATAGCGGAAGCCCGGTTTCGCACGCGCCCGCGCGCCACCTCCCTCGCTGGTAACTCGGGCGGTCTCCGCCGCCGGTGTCTCTAGCAATCGCACGCGCAATTGGTGCACACTCCCGGCTCGCGCTATAGCCGACCGGGCGCGCACCGTCGGGTCAGACGGCGGGCGCGGAGAAGGCGGCGTCTTCGGCCGGTTCGACCGGTTGCGCGGTCGGCTCGAAGCTGAACCACGCGGCCAGTTCCTCGTCGCCGGCGCGACGGAGTTTTAACGATTATCAGTTTTTCGGTTTTTCGGAAGAGTTCTACGGCCTTTTAGCTTTGCGAGTCGCTCTTGGGGTCTGCACCATCGCGCTGCTCGTTTATTTAAGCAGATTTAAAGACTACCGTGCCTATGACCGGTCGATAACTACCTGGCTACTGTTCGGCGTGATCGTTATTTCCATCGTGGATGCCACTCGTCCGGGGAGCTACATCGTCGACGTGATCTTGATATCTATATTTGTTTTCTTGAATCTATCTTGTCTTCCCCACCAAGTATCTAATCCAGATCGCTTTGGCCACAACGCTCACTGTTCGGTGAGGTAATAATCATCGTTCTCGCCGTACAGACCACCGTTCCGTCCCTATTCACCGTGTTCTTTAGCCTCATTTTCGCTAACTTCATCGCGGCTTTGAGCTCCTGGCAGTATCATTCCAATCGTCGGCAAGGGTACCTGGACATAACCGACAGAAAGCATGCGGAGGACGCTCTCAGAGAGAGCGAGGAGAAGTACCGAGGCCTGTTCGAGAACCTGCACGAGTTGGTCGTCCTGCGCCGGTTCGTCTACAACGAGAAAGGCGAGGTGATCGATCGGGTAGTGATCAACGCCAATCCCGCCGCTCTCAAGGCTATGGGGGTCCTTTCGATAGACGAGATCATGGGCAGAAGGGGACCGCGAGTTCTACAGAACGAAGTTGTCGGCCGATCTGCTCGAAGTGGCGGGACGGCTGAAGGACACAGGAGAGCCCATCACCGAGGAGGTGCACTTCTACGTTAGCGATCGTAGATTACCTGACCACATACTCCCTGCTCGGTAAGGACCAGATCATCACCATGAGCATTGACATCACCGAACGAAAGAAGGCCGAGGAAGCGGTGAAAAGGCAAGCATCGCTGATAGATCTCACTCCAGACGCTATGATCGTGAGAAGGCCCGACGGCAAGATGACCTTTTGGAACAAAGGGGCTGAGGCGCTCTATGGCTGGACCGCGAACGAAGCGGTCGGAAGAATTTCCCATGAACTTTTCAGAACCAAGTTCCCTGAACCGCTCGAGAGCATCATGGAGCAGATAAATAGCAAAGGGTATTGGTCCGGAGACCTGGTCCATCAGACCAAGGACGGTCATGAGATCGTAGTTGAGAGCCGATGGCTGGCCGAGTCGAGGAAGGCCGGAGAGGTGGCTGAGGTACTGGAAATAAACGTGAACATCACCGACCGCAAGAGGGCGGAGGACGAGCTGATACGCTCTAACACCGAGCTTCAGCAGTTCGCTTACGTGGCAAGTCACGATCTGCAAGAACCACTTCGCATGGTGACCATCTATCTAGGTCTGCTGGAAAAGAAGTACGCCGACCAGCTGGACGAGAAGGCGAAACAGTACATGGACTTCGCGGTCGACGGCGGTCTGAGAGCGAAGGACCTGGTCAACGACCTGCTCGATTTCACTAGGGTCGATTCACAGGCCAGGCCGTTCCAGCCGACCGACATGCAGGAAATGTTGAAAAAAGTTCTGACCGGCCTCTCGATCAGGATACAAGAAGAGCATGCCACCATAACTCACGATGAACTGCCGATGATCTACGCTGATGACGTTCAGATAATGCAGGTGATGCAGAACCTCATCAGCAACGCGATCAAGTTCCATGGGGACGAAGCGCCGATCATACATATCGGCTGTGAGGACATGGGCGATCGGTTCCTGTTCTCCGTCCAGGACAACGGCATCGGCATCGATCCACAGTACAAGGACAAGGTGTTCGTCATCTTCCAACGCTTGCATACTAAGGACAAGTACGAAGGAACAGGCATAGGCCTTGCGATCGCGAAGAAGATCGTCGAACGGCACGGTGGCAAGATATGGTTCGAATCCGAGGTCGGCAAAGGAACGATGTTCTACTTCACGATACCTGAGGTGGAAAGCAGATGAAAATGAAGCCGCTAGAGATACTAATTGTCGAGGACAATCCAGGGGATGCGGCCATCATCAGGGAGATGCTCTGGGACCAGAAGATCGATCTGAACGTAACGATGGCAGAGGACGGCCTCGAAGCGATGGACCTCCTGAAGAAGAAAGGGAACGTTATCCTGGACCTGATCATTCTTGACCTCAACCTGCCGAGGATGGACGGCTTCGAAGTACTGGATCTCATGAAGAAGGACGACGAACTTCGTTCGATACCGGTCGTGGTCATTACCGGCTCATTGAGAAGTGAGGATGAGACCAGGGCCCGGAGCTTGGGCGCCATCGAGTACTGCATCAAGCCATCTACGGTCGAAGAGATGGACAGACTGATAAGCTGTTTTCGAGATCGTCTCAGGCCATCGAAAAACTAAGGGAAAGGCTAAGGACCGTTGTATTGGTCGATCACCTAGCAGAGCTAAAGCTACTGGCCATGAGATAATTTTGGATCAAAATTTGGTCATTGATCGAATAATGCGGATATGATCATACATTTCTCAAGAATAACCGTAGCTCCCGCACCAAGATGCGAGGGGACCAATTTGAACTGATTGAACTAGTTTCCGCATAATAAACGGCTCATAGGTCTTCAAGTGTCCTTAGATCAGGCTATGCTTCTTAGGAAATAGAAGACAAAGGAAGGGTTTAGACCAGTAAGGGCCGCTATACGAGATGACCAATTATTGACGAAATATCTTATCGATCCAAATATATGCGAAATTTGATCTCGCCGTGTCCACTTTTTCCATATACAATCACCTCACATTATTCGTCAATAACGCCCCTTTGATCATGTGGATGTCCATCGCCATGAGGGCTCGTTCTAGGCCTTCCTGGAAAAGAGGAGAGTGATGGGCATTTCCTATCTCTTATGTCGGGCTCGGTCAATCGTTATATACATGCTATGGTAAAGATCATCTTAGCTGGAGGTGTTCTCACTTGGGAGCGATAGAAGATACTAAGTCTAAAGCGCAAAGGACGAGGATCAAGGAGGAAGGTAATAAGGCCGAGGCCGAGACCAAGATAATGGGGGCGAAGGCCGTTGAAAAGGTCGCCGACACCGGGGAGAAGTTAAAAAAGAAGATACAGAAGTAGGTCGACTGACATCGCCTTCAACAACAATATTTCTTTCATTTTTTTACTAATAATGGCCCCGTGAATTGAGCTAATGTTAGGATCATATATGGGCGAAAGGCCGGACGCCCTCCATCGACCATTTTAGCATGGTCAGATGGAGAGGGAAAAGATGGTCGGGAACGTAACTCCCAGACCCGTCAAGATCGCCGCAAGCACGAACGCTATGATCACCGCGAATAAGACGGCCAGGATGGCAATCGCCAGTGCTCTGAGCCATCCGACTGTGGAACAATATTCTATAAAGTCCGAGGAACGCGAGAAAGCTCAAGACCAGTGCCACGATCTCTGCTGTACTCGAACTTGTGATAATGTTGGTGAAATGGTAGGTGATTTCATAGACGATCGCGAATACTATGCCACCGAGAAGATATCCGAGCATTGCCGCCCCCATCGTCGCTCTTCCATCGGTGAGGACCTTCGCGGCGAGCCAAAGGGGTATTGAGACGATTACCCATATTATCAATAGGACGATAACGAAAATGATCCATTGTTCGATGCTCAAATCTTCCCTCCGAAGGCGAAAACATCGCCAGGGTATATTCATTTGAGGCCCATCTATTAAAATGAATGGCTCTTTTTCGCATTTCGTTGCCTGCTATCTCGTCAAGCCGATGGCCATCTTACCCTCAAGTACCTAGAGGCGGGGGACGAATTTGAACGGGCTGAGACTATATTATGCATATCAAATGACTTATGGGTCTTCCAATGCCCTTAGATCAGGCTGTGCCTCTTGCAAACAATAGAAAAAGGGAAAAAAATTCTAAGCGGTCCTTCCTGTCATTTCTAATACTTCCTTGATCGAAATTAGACATATTGTTATCGGCGGCCCTATGGCCTGACGGCCTCACTTTTTCCGAATCCGATGATCCCATTGCTGTTTGAAAATTTTTAATATAAGAAAGGATGAAATGGTTTACTGGAATCAACTCAATTCTGGATGATCATTCCGTATCCAAGTGGTATCTGTTCTTTCCCTGGGTCTTTTTTCCAAATTCGATCGCTTCACTTGGGCATTCGTCGATGCATGCCATACAGTGAGTACAGACCCTACCCCATTGAGGCCTGCCATCATTCATCTTAATATTATTGAGAGAACAAAGCTTAACGCATTCACCACACGCCGTGCATTTTTCAGTCGAATAAAATTTCTTAGCGTTTACAAATAACTTGTAGAACAATGGGTTGCCCAGATCGCTTCTCGCATTGAAACCAGGGGTTGGTCTGTTATCTTTTAGGAGCTCTCCGTTCTGAATGACCTTTGCTACATCGATGATGGTTGGAGTTGCCGTTTGGATGATCTTCTGAGCCTCCTTATGATCTGGAGGCGCGTACCATGTAATATAATTCTGAGGCATGTTGATAGAGCTCATTCCCATGAATTTTAAATGCTTGGTATCACAAAGTTTACTGATATATTTCGGCGCTGTTCCTGTATTTCCGCAACAAGTGAGGACGAAGTAAGCCTTGTCACTCCCCTCTAGCTGCGTTCCCTTTATGAATTCATTAACGATCCTGGGCATTCTGCCGGCATATGTAGGACAAACGAATACGAACGGACGATCGGACCTCAGAGCGCTCTTATTTCCCACCTTTATCAGGTCGTTCATGGAAACAATATCGTCCCCTGTGACCGACTGTATGGTTTTTGCTGCATAACGGCTGTTCCCTGTTCCGGTGAAATAAATTATCATACTATCCCCTTCCTTATAATGTAAATTTTTTAGATGCTAATTATTCTCTTTTCGAGATCATTGTTCGAAAGGACCTCTGTTCGGCCACCCTGGTCAGACATCCGATGATCCGTTCGATAGACACATGGTCATTTTCATCGATCACTATTCCAGAATTGATATGATCATTCGTTGTTGCACGATCTTAGGTTCATTTTTTTCTGTGCAGATACCTTTTTCACAAGTTCATTTATGCTTATCATCAATTGCGTGATCTTTTCCCACTGGGTCTCATTTGTATTTATATAATAATAGTTCATCGTTCCTTCGCGACGCACATTGATGATACCAGCATCTTTCAGGACCTGAAGGTGGTGTGATACCGCAGGTCTCGACAGTTTAGTCTTCTTTGTGATCTCCCCCACTCTGATCCCTGAACAATCACCTTCCAATAAAGCGATTATGATCTGTTGTCTGATCGCGTCCCCAATAGCAATGAATGCTTTCTGGCATTCCTTGAATTCCTTGGACAATTCAAGTTTCCTTTCCATCAGTTCTTTCGAGATGGATCACCTGTTCCGTTTAAACGTTTAAACCATTGCACCATATATAATCTCACTTCAAACTTTGAAAATAGATCCTAACTTCCGATATCAATTCAAACCCAATTTAAATAATAAATTTCGCCCCGAGTGGGATCTCGGCCCTACACGGAGATCGTTCTCATCCGAATGGCCATTTCGATCGGCTGATGTTATCAGGTCCGCTGTATTTTTATGAAGCCAAGGGACTAGGATGTGGAAATGCATCATTTTTCTTGAAAAACAGACTTTTTCTTTTTATCGACCATGCCAAGGATCGTTTCGACAGATTCCTTCAGCTCATCATATATCTTTGAATGATCGATACCCATGATATGCTTTTCCGCAGCTCTCATATATATGGCCATGAGCGCTTCGGATAGAGCTCTAGAGCTTATATCGTCCCTAACATTGCGCATTCTTATCTGGGATTCGACGAACTCCTGAACGACCTTTAGGTTCTCTTCGTAATCATTCCTTAGTATCCTTTTCAACTCCTCGTCATGGGAGGCCAGGGCGATCATCTCGAACATGATGCCTGATATCTCATTATGCTCTTCCGTCAGCTCATTAAGAACATCAAGTAATTGGTCGATCGGATCATTGCTATCGATATATTTCCTAAGTACGACCCTTAATTTTTGACCGTTGAGCAGGAATATCTCCCTCAGGATGTCTGTCCTGCTCTCATAGTACTGATATATTGCACCTCTACTGACCCCAAGCTCGTTAGCGATATCGTCTATGGTCGTATCGTGATAACCCTTTTTAGAAAAGATCCCTATGGCTACACTGATTATCCTGGATTTCGCATCTTCTCTATAATTGGGGTAAACCTTTGGCATCTATGCTCCAAATACTAGAGTGCGTGATGAATAATAAGATTATCTGTCATTATTGATATATAATGTATTATATACATCTAATCGTGTCATAGCTGACAACTAGTCAGTTATAATACATGGCGATGATAAAGTGGCATATAAAGCATATTCGGATACATGTCACGGCGGGAAGGATATGATGAGAAAAGAGGCATCTCCTATGCTACAAAAGTCCTGATAACTGTAATAGCGGCCGTTGTATTGATAAACTATGTTGAGACGATGGTCATCCCTGGGATCCCAGATATTCAGAAGGACCTCGGGATCACCGATAGTGTAGCCTCCTGGATCACATCGATCTTCCTGATCGTTGGTGCCGCCGTTGCACCTTTGCTAGGAAAGCTCGGGGATATCTACGGAAAGAAGAAAGTATTCATGATCACGCTTGCCTGCTATATCGTCGGCGTCGGGATGGCGGGCTTAGCTACATCGATCGATGCTCTGTTATTGGCCAGAGCCATACAAGGCATCGGATTCGCTGTGCTCCCGTTGAGCATCGCGCTTGTGACCGATGTTTATCCGAATGAAAAGGTAGCTATGGCCCAAGGCCTCATCAGCGGCTCTGTAGCCATAGGCATAACGGCAGGGTTGGTCATCGGCGCATACGTGGTCCAGGACCTAGGGTGGCACTATGCGTTCTACACCGCTTTTGTTCTCAGCATCATCATGTTCGTACTGGCGTTAAAGGTGTTAAGAAAGGACGTTCCAGGCAACAGGGTCAAAATGGACTATGCAGGGCAATTTCATGCTGATGGCAGGAGTAACGCTCATACTTGTCTATATGACCGAGGGACCATATCTTGGTTGGACATCCCTGGAGGACCTATCGTTTTTGATACTGGGCATCGTCCTGACGGTGTATTTCTTTATCTTCGAGAGCAAGTTGACCAGCCCGCTGATACGCCTGGAGCTGTTGCGCATCAGGAATGTATTGGTGGCGAACCTGATAGGCATAATCTCGAGCGTATGGATGTTCCTCACATATTTCGCAATCATATACTATTCGGAGCTCCCCAGGCCTTATGGCCTTGGACTGGATATCATCTCTACTGGATTGACGCTTGCCCCGGCCACTATCGCAATGTTGTTCATATCTCCATTGATCGGTAGGACACTAACTAAGAGGGGGCCTAGGTCTATTATATTGGCCGGTTCTCTGATCATGATATCAGGATTCATATTACTTATCCTGGACCGGTCATCTCAGCTCGCTCTTGCGATCGGTACGACGATCGCTTTTCCAGGACTGATCATGGTCATCATCCCAATGATGAACATGGTAGCCATCTCAGTGCCCAAGGATAGCACAACGGTCGGAATGGGGTTCAACAGCATGTTGAGGAACTTGGCGGTGCAGCGGGCCTGTATTGGCAACGACCATCATGACGACATTCACGCTTGCTTTGACGGCGAACGTGATATGCGCCATCCTCAACGGCTTTCGATATAATCTTCTACATAGGCATAGCTCTGTCGTTGGCCATCCTCGTGCTTGGCATTTGCATAAGGAATTACACTTTCAATAAGGAGGCCTGAAGGCCATGGATGAGACAATAGGTCATAGAGTACACTCTAATATCATATTCTGCTCCGGTCACGGTCGCCTATTATATCTCTTAGCTTTTCAGCCTGGTTGGGGCTAAAGGTATTTTCACCGACTTGTCTTTTCTGGACCTGCCCTCTTTGCTTGACCAGCCTTACTTATATTGTTGCTAGAGAACTGTCCCTTCGCGACCATGAAAGCTGACATCGCTTTAGGCCAGCCAACTAAAAAGCAAGATGTGTTATCACTTCAATAAGTTCCGCTTCGGAGATGCCGTTCTCTCTCGCTTTGTTCAGATGGAATGGAAGCTGCTCAGTGTTCTCCCCGCTGATCAAAGCAGCCACCGTTATCAAGCTGCGGTCACGCGGGGAGAGCTCCTTACGCTTCCAGATATCACCAAAAAGTATTCCGTCCGTAAGTTCGACCATCTTTGGCGCGATATCGCCTATCATTTTCTGTACATCAGAAGCTTCCTTTGTTGTCGTCATCTTCTTTTCTCCTTTCATTGTAAGTGATAATTGATCATTTTTATTATAACCAGATATGCTTGGGTCAGAGCTAGATCAGCTAAATAGCAAGTTAGATGGGAAGCTGGAATGAGCGACCAGCGATTCCCATGTTCATCATTATCTAAAAAGAGATTAATACTTCAAGCTCTGATCGGACGTCCCGAGCCAATGCATCAGTGGCTCGGAGACTAAAATGACAAAGAGAACTTTGGTGATAGCATCGTCTATCATCATCGTTGTTGCTCTGGTAGCGACCGTTATAGCCGCTAACGATCTGACGGCTTCAGCTAATTCTAGTTCCAATTCAGATACCAACAACAGCAACGATGGTAAAGGGTCAACATCACAGGACTGCAATAACAGCAGCTCGCTGTCGACGGGAACAACGAACGATAACAAATGCGGGAACAACGGAGGCGCTGGACAGACCAAAGGGAACGGCTGTACGCCTACGTCGAACAATGGATGCTCAGGACGTGGACAAGGGTCAAATAACAGCACATCGGCGAACGGAACTTCGACGAATGGAGTTACCGATGAGACGATAGCAGGATATGCGAATACCGCTGAGTTCAATGCTCTATCGACCCTGCAATTCCCTAGCGATCCGCTGGCATCGACCATAAATGCCACTCCTTACCGTTATTATGCGCCTGGGACAGCTAACGAAGAGGGCGGGATCTTCACACATAACGATACATGGTATAACATGACCGTTGGCGAGAAGGTCGTGGGTACCGCATACTCCGGTCAGGTGTACGACGTCATCTGCATGGGGAGCGGCAACATGAGCAATTTCACTCTGGAAGTCCAGGGTCAGAACGGGGCATGGACCATATTAGAACCAATAGTAATCCACGGCTACAATTATTATGTGGTCGATACATGGAAAACATCGGACATTGATCATACGATTGGACTGAAGTATATCTATACTGGTGCGCTGCTTGATTATCGTGCCGATCTTATCACGGTGACCCCGAGCGGAAGCGTCGTCGGCGACCAGCTCTTTGATTCCGGACGTTCCTGTATGGCCTGTGTTCGATACTAACGCAGTGATCTGAAATTCTTTCATATTTCCCTTTTTTGACTCCTCGATACCTTGACGCTCGTTCAAGGGAGAAAGATGGACTTAATGAGAACATAAGCTATTAAATCCCTCAAGAAGAGATTTTTATATCAAGATATCGTGGAGGACAGCGGGGCCATCAGCACGGTCGGTTCAAAGTCCCGATGGACACATGAAGATCTTAACATCCCGATATTTCAGAACATCCGCCGTCCGCTGGGCGCTGATCTCGGCAAGTACTTCAAGAAATGGGTCCCGATAAGCATAGTGATCGGTATCCTCGCAGGCCTGGGAGCGATCATCTTCCAGATACTTCTGGATGCGATATGGGACATATCATACAGTTCTTTTGCGATCCCATGGTACCTGATCATTTTCATCCCCGCCATAGGTGGTCTTTCGGCCGGCATAATAATCAAAAAATGGGCTCCAGAGGCGGCTGGTTCCGGTACCGACAATATCATTGATTCTGTGCACCATCACGGAAGCAAGGTACGGGGAAGAGTGGTCCCGGTCAAGATAGTCTCATCCGCATTGACCATCGGGAGCGGGGGGAGCGCAGGCAACGAAGGACCGAGTTCTCCCAGATATCGGGGGGCATCGCTTCTTTCCTGGGCAGCAAGTTCAAGCTGACCCGTTCCGAGATGCGAGTGGTCGTGATCGCCGGGATGGCAGCAGGATGGTCAGCTGTCTTCAGGGCACCGTTGGGCTCAGCCCTCTTCGCCATAGAGGTCCCATATAAGAACGATTTTGAGGGCAATGCGGTGATCCCTTCGATCATATCTAGCGTAACGTCTTATCTTGTCTTCATCCCCTACGGTGGTTCAGGTCCCCTCTTTGCTTCTGCTTTACCAAATATCCCTATTACAGCACAGCTGCTAGTGATCGTGATAATCCTGGGAGCGATCATAGGCATGATCGGCATACTCTTCGTCATCCTGATGGGGAGGATGAGGGGCGCGTTCAAAAGGTCTTCACTTTCCCTTCCTGTGGCCGCAGGTCTAGGAGGCCTCTTCGTCGGTGTGATCGGCCTGGGATACCCACAGGTGCTTGGCCTGGGAGAAGGAACGATACAGTTGATATTGACAGGCGCATTGATATCAGTAGGCCTACTGGCAGGTCTGATGGTCGCCAAGATGGTCGCGACCTCGCTTACCGTAGGGTCAGGCGGCAGTGGCGGTATATTCTTTCCTTCTTTGATCATAGGGGGTGCCGTCGGCGGGATAGTGGCGGTAACCCTGGACCTTCAGCCATACACGCTCTTTGTGCTGGTCGGTATGGGCGCAATGATGGCGGGCGTATCTAAAACGCCGATCGCTGCTGCCGTGCTCCTCACTGAGATGGTAGGCGGCTTCCTAGTGCTCATTCCGCTCATGATAGCATCAACGGTCAGCTATCTGGTGTCTGGAAAATATACGTTGTATGATAGCCAGATCACTAGCTGTCATTTGGGGGTGGACTTCTCCACGTTAGGAGAGGTACAAGTGAAGGATGTGATGACGAAGGACCCTGTCACCATCGAACTTGCCGCATCTCAGCAAGATGTCCTCGATAAGGTCAGGGACCATCCTCATTATATTTACCCAGTAGTTCAGGACGGCCGCTTGGTCGGTGTTGTGACAAGGACTGCGATACAGCAAAGGTCAGGTCAGGGGTTCTCGGTATCCGATATCCTGGAGAAAGGTTTTCAGTCCATTCAAGAGAGCTGTCCAGCCTCGGACGCGTTCGAGATCATGTCATCCATGAAGATATCTGCGATCGTGGTGGTGGATTCTATCGAGAACAATAGGCCTGTAGGTATGGTGACCAGGATAGATATCTTCAGTTCGATGGAACACATGGACGAGGGTCATCATGCGTTCTGCCCGATCTCACATTAGGAGCTGGGTCGATCTATACCGTTCGAGACCGATTGATCATTGGACCATATTTTCAAACTGAACACCCTTATCACGATTATCATGCACGGGATCAGCATGAAGTTCGCAATGGCAAGTCGCCAATAATTCTAATTTGCGCTGACACACGATATGAAGCAAATATAGAAAAGGCTAAACCTAAGGAGCCCGTAGGCGCGGCCGTAAGGACAGGGCCTAATGAACCATTCCGATGATATACTCACCAATGGGCCGACGAGACGAAGGATCAGAAAGGAAAGTCGAAGGCTCAGTTTCAGGCTTTATCAGGCGTTCTATGGTCCGTTGGTATTCATTAAAGCTGTCTATCGTCAACTCATACTGTTGTCGGCCATGTTCATATGGGGAGCTGCAATATTCTCCTATTATGAGCACCTTCCGTTCATAAGTGCTCTTCTTGCTTCCGTTTCGACCATTACGACCATAGGGCTGTATGTGCCGAACGGCGGCAATTTCTTCACGATCAACACGGACGAGGCTATGCTCTTAATTATAATGATAGTCGTATCCGTGGGCGCAGGTGCATCGATATTGCAAAGCGTCGTAGGTGCTGTCGCCAACGGTGACCTGGCGAAAGGCGAAGCGGAGAAGCATATGATCGCCAAGTTGAAAAAACATGCTATCGTGTTCGGTTACGACCATCTAGGTCGATACGTCATTGATAAGTTGGACGAACTAGGGTTCGATCATGTTATCATAACTAAGGACCCGATCATCTACAATCAATTGCTAAAGGATGATATGTTCGCCGTCCTCGAGTACGAGACCCAACCTATAACGGCGTTGAAGTCTGCGGGGATAGAACGGGCATCGATGATCATCGTAGCGCATCAGGACGATTCCGAGAACATGTTGATCATCCTTAGCGCAAGGAAGATGCGGCCCGACATCAGGATAATAAGCGTGGTCCATGACCAAGGTTTGATCGAGACCGCCAAGAACGCAGGTGCTGATATGGTCATCCCATCCTCTATAACGGTCGGCCACTTGCTTGCACTATCAGCTGTGACAAAGGACCTGGTCGGCGTGGTCTTCTCAGAGAAGATCGGAACGAAGGAGATCGCTGAGTTCTCCGTGTTCAAGTCATCCAAGCTTATCGGCAAGGGGCTGCAAGAGGTATCGGATCATGCTGCTATCATTGGGGTGGTACGTGACAACAAGGTAGTAACGAACATCTTCGATCCTACTTTCACTTTAAAGGAGAATGACACCTTGCTTGTTCTGGGTGACCCTGAGAACCTCCAGATGCTCGAGAAAGAAGCAAAAGCACTTTAACGTATCCATTAGAACCGCATGAGCTCGGTCCTGGTACATCGCATTTTGCAGGAGCTCCGTGCTACTTTCCCCCTGATGCTCGGGATCAGGGCCCTCGTAGGTTAGGATTGAATGATCATTACGCCCCTTGGAGTGATACTAGCTTTCTACCTAGTGTGGGAGGAAGCTCAATGAGATGAGATCGTCTTTCTTTTGGACTTTTCCTGCTTTCTAGGGTGGCGATGGCAAGCGGGATCTCCCCTTTTGATTAGTAGAATATATAGCCCGATCTTTAGATGATCCGAGATCATGAAGACTATCCGCCATTCAGCCCAGATGAACGCGATATGGATCAAGGAGGACTGCAACAACAGTATGCCGAAGATGAGCAGGATCGTTGCAATACGTCGGATCATTATTATCGCCAATGACCGCTGAGATGCAGGTCTCACGGACCAAAAATCCCTCAGATCCAGCGATTAGGCGATAGTTCCATAAACGTTGGAAGCCATCAGCTCTCATTGTCCATCAGATATTTCGGCTTTAGAGAAATCGATATTTTGAACTGTGATGAACATATATCTTATCAAGATCTTATGCCAAAGAGCGCCCATCATCTCAATGTCTACAGTAGGGGCCTGAATAGATGGCCAACGCGACCCATGTGGAAGATCAAGTGCAAGCGGATATCGCAGGTACAAGCTCTTCCAAGCTGTTCGAGCAACTTTCCAGCAGTGAAAAGGGTCTTAGTTCTGAAGAGGCAAGGTCCCGTCAGCAAAAGTATGGCATGAACGACATCAGCGAAAAGAAGGTCAACCCGCTTATAAAATTCCTTCATTACTTCTACGGCCCCATCCCGTTCATGATAGAATTTGCCGTGGTGCTGTCCGCGATCATCGGTCACTGGGATGATTTCCTAATCATCCTTGCCTTGTTATTCACAAATGCGATCGTAGGATTCTACCAGGAGTACAAAGCCGGGAACGCTATTGAAGAGTTAAAACAGAAGCTCGCCCCGAATGCGAAGGTGCTCCGGGATGAGAAGTGGAACGTGTTGCCGGCCCGCGAACTGGTACCAGGAGATGTGGTGCGTGTTCGGCTCGGGGACATAGTCCCGGCGGATGTAAAATTGATCGAAGGCCAATTCCTGGAGGTGGACCAGTCGGCTCTCACAGGCGAATCGCTTCCAGTCGAGAAGATGCTTGGCAATGTCGCCTACTCCAGTTCCATCGTCCAGAAGGGCGAGATGAATGCATTGGTCGTAAACACAGGTATGCACACCTATTTCGGAAAAACGACAAAATTGGTGGAGGAGGCCACTAACGTAAGTCATTTCCAGAGGAACATATTGAAAATAGGCAACTACCTGATAGCCATCGTTGCAATCTTGGTAATGGCGATATTCGCCGTTGCCATCATCCGTGACCAAAGCATCCTGGAGACGCTGCAGTTCGCGTTGGTGCTTACCATCGCCGGAATCCCGGTGGCATTACCAGCGGTACTATCGGTGACGTTGGCAGTAGGAGCCATTGCCCTGGCTAAGAAAGAGGCCCTTGTCAGCAAGCTCACCTCTATCGAGGAGCTGGCAGGGATGGATGTCCTGTGCAGCGACAAGACCGGCACAATAACCAAGAACCAGCTATCTGTAGCCAAGGTCATAACTTATGGCGATGCCAAGGAATCGGATGTGATGCTGGCAGCTGCTCTGGCCTCCCGCGCAGAGGACAAGGACCCGATCGACAACGCAGTATTGGAGAGGGCAAAAGTCACATCAGGGGCCGGAGAAAGGGTGGGGGACTTTAAGGTCGACAAGTTCACTCCATTCGATCCAGTCAACAAGCGCACCGAGGCCGTTATTTCTGGCGGAAAGGTGGAGTTTCAGGTCGCCAAAGGCGCTCCACAGGTGACACTGGAGATGGCGGAGAATAAAGAGTTGATCCGTGCCCAGGTCAATAAGGACGTCGAGGACATGGCAAAATTGGGCTATCGCTCGCTCGGCGTGATGCGCAAAGACCATGATGGCTGGGGATTTCTAGGGGTGATCGGGCTTCAGGACCCACCGCGTGACGATTCCGCTGAGACCATCAGGCAGGCCAACCAGATGGGGGTCCAGGTCAAGATGGTGACCGGAGATCACATCGCCATCGCCAAAGAGGTCTCGAAACAGGTGGGTCTTGGACCGAACATAGTGTCTGCCAAGGATCTCCTCAACGCTCCGGATGAACAGGCGGGGAAGATGGTCGAGGAAGCGGACGGATTCGCGGAGGTGTTCCCCGAGGCAAAGTTCCGTATCGTGGACCTGTTGCAGAAGAACGGGCACATAGTCGGCATGACTGGGGATGGGGTGAACGACGCCCCAGCACTTAAAAAAGCCGATGCTGGCATCGCTGTTGAAGGCGCTACCGACGCAGCGAAGTCGGCATCGGATATTGTTCTTACGAGACCGGGCCTGTCGGTCATCATCGACTCGATCGTGGAGAGCCGCAAGATCTTCCAGCGGATGATTAATTACTCAATATATCGCATATGCGAAACGATCCGTTTGGTATTCTTTGTAACGCTATCGATCATCGTGTTCCAGTTCTATCCTATCACCGCCTTGATCATCGTCCTGCTAGCGCTGCTGAATGATCTCCCGATACTGACCATCTCTACCGATAACGTCCTCTATTCGGCCAAACCGGAAAAGTGGGATATGAGCATGGTGATCCTTGTGGCAACCTTCCTTGGGATAATAGGAGTGGCGGTCTCGTTCTTCACGCTCTACCTAGGTCTTGACGTATTCCATCTTGGCCAAGCACCGATCCAATCCTTCATATATCTGAAGCTCTCCATAGCCGGTCACCTTGTAGTTTTGATCGCCAGGACCAAGGGGCATTTCTGGTCGGTCAAACCATCCCGCAAGCTGCTAGCAGCAATAATCGGGACCCAGGCAGTGGCGACTATTCTAGTGACGTTCGGTATATTGCTGCCCCAATTGCCGATACAGTATGTGATATTTATCTGGGTGGAGATGCTGATCGTATTCGTCATCACTGATTATTTGAAAGTGTGGCTCTACAGATACCTGATAAGAAAAGGCAAAGTGGGCATGGGCATTTCCTCTCAGACCGAACTCTCTCAGGAACAACATAAGAATGACAGAATGGGGATACCTGGACCATCTGAGATCCATCCGGGATCATGACAAGGAACCACGAACTTCTTTGTAAACTGGGGTCCTCGTAACCAGATAACCAAAACTTATCGATCCTGTCCCAACGGGTCTGCTTAGGCAAGCTCTGGAGCGATCTAAGGCTTCGAATGGAAACTCTGAGAAAAAGGGAAGCCAAGATCTTATAAATTAGGGATTTTGATCGTTCGGTCCGCATTGGTCCTTAGCTCATGTAAATCAGAGATCTGTTGCAAAAGCCGATCCATACCATCTGGGGCACAACTTTCATTTCTTATTCCGATCGTTATCAGGATGTTGAAATTGGATCAAAATTGTTGTCAGTTACTCAAGGAGCATAGATCAGGATACTGATAGCATAGCAAGATCAATAATATGCCCTGAACATTTTATGATATGTTCATTAGAAGGCTTGTATGAAGACTTGGAGCGTAAACCAGTCAAGATACTTTGTCAAGGATACGACGCCGGGTAGATGAGCTGTATTCTGGAATTGCTAACCTAACAAGAGCGCCAGCCTATGCAGCAAGCGTTCCCTGATAAGAACTATGTTCAAAATTATCAGCACTGTTATTTGGCATTGTCTGAAATGCTATTCAAAAGTTGTCGAAAAATGAGATCTGCATCAGATAGATATTGTTCGATATTGCTCGGCTACCATTTGCAATGGTTCCTGCCGATGAAAGTTCTGCAACATTGCAGGTTAAGAAAAAAAAGAAGGTGGAGGACCACCTTTTTGGGTTCAATGCTCAACTTGCCGCTAGGCCGGTAGTCGATGATGGGAGCCCACTGACCATGGTCACCTGCGTAAGTCCGCCATTGTAACTTACCTTAAAGCCAGTGATGTTGTTCCCATTAAGGCTGTACAGATAGCGGTCACCTCTGCTCAGCGCCAGGTCCAAGGCCGGAATGTTTACATTCGCGGCCACCGAGCTGGTGAGAACAAGCTTTCCGCTCCAGGAAGCATCATAACTTGAGATGGTGCCTCCATGGGCGTTAGAGGTGAAAACCTGGTTGTTCTCTGTTACTACCACCCAGCAGGGGGCGTTACCGTAGTCTGGTATCGAACCGCTGATGAGCCTCAGACTGCCATTGTCCGAAACTGCATAGGAGGACAGAGTATTTGCAGCTGCTTCGCTGACTATAAGTCTGTCATTCCTATCGAACGCGAACCCGTATGGGCCAGGGCTGTTGGAGGCATGTGTAATGGGCCCGCTAGCCACTCCCGTCATATTTACGGTATAAGTGTCGATAATGTTCGAAGCCTTCTCTGTGACCACCAGCACCCTGCCAACATTGTCGAACCCGATCTGCTCTGGCGAGGAATTGGCCACGCCGCTCAGGGGCTGTACTGATCCCGCAATCGGAGTGAGCATGCCGCTAGAGTTGAGATCGAAACCTGCAATGTTAGGCGTGCCACCAGCATTGAGCACATAGACTATCCCATCGTGGCTCGTGATACTGATAGGGGTCATACCGTTTGAGCTGACCGTATCGGTGAGGCTAAGGTTGGACGGGGTCACTCTGAACACCGATATCTGATCGCTCCCAGCATCAACTGCCAGCAGCCAACGACCATTGTCTGTGAGGACGACCGATCCCTGGCTGCCGAGCTCGGTCCCATTGCCTAGACCCTGCGTTGAGAATGTACCTGAGAGCACTAGGGTGCCGTTGGCAGCTCGATCATATTTCATTACCATGTTGCCGGTCGCAGCGTTGTTCATGGTATAAACTGCGCCTGTGCTGTCAAAACTATGAGCGTAGTTCATATCTGATGCCCCTTGGGCGGGGCTCGCTGAGACCAATCCTACTGCCGAAAAAATCGCCAAAATAGAAAGGACGATTATTGCGCCGGATAAGATCTTGGTCTTCATAGAAACTGCTACGTTGACCATGTTCCTTAAATCAGTTTGCCGACGTTCAAGCGTTCCTGCCCAGCCGTTACAACAGAAATATTGTGATCTTTCTGTACGGACATGTTATAGACCATTGGAACCACCCCCGCCATTCCTGTCGATTTTATATACTGTATAAAAATAGATACCTCCAAACACAGTCCTAGCTTATTCTGATCCCCAGCTTCAGACATTGTTCCAAGGATGATAATAAAATGGGGCATATGTAAGGTCGTGCTGTTCGACATAGCTCTGTTGGCAGTGAGGGAGAAGTTCAGGTAATAGGGCTTTTGCACCACGGCTTTGTTTCTTTCCCTTTTGACCAGGCATGTCATCGATAAGCTCATTCCCGAGATCAAAGGCGAGCGGTCGGGGGACCTTTCAGTGATGGACTCTATGAACCGTCAGCGATATTTTATCACACCTTTCCCCCATACCTGTTCCTGCAATTGGTTGGCGAAGGCCTCCATCCTCTGGGGATAGTCCTCCCCGAAGTTCTCCTTTATGAATATCTGGCTCTTTTCGAAGATAGTCATTTCCCGGTCTGGGTCCGACAGGTTCTCTAAGGCTGGGAAGACGATATCCTCCTCCTTCTTGATGTGGGACCGCATGTGGGCAACCAGGCCGATGCAGTTGTTAGTGAGCGGCTCGAGGTCCCAGGCGTTGATGTTCTCAGCGATGGCGTCCGCGAAGGCCTTGGCTTTGCGATGCTCGATGATGAGCTCGTTGACCATAGCCTTGACCTGATCTGGACCGTCCTCAGCCAGGGGAAAAGGAACAACTCTTCCTTGCGATGATGGTACTGGTCCAGGAACCGAAGGAGAAAATCGGAGATGCCGGGCATAGCGTCCCTATGACTTTCCAGGCTTCCGGTCTCGGCCATGTCCATGATGACGTCCAAGACCTGCCGTACTATCCCGTGGTCGTAGGATAGGAGAGTGACGTTGATGTGCATGATGTATTAGGATCGACGAGAGGTATTTACCATTTGTTCTTCAGAGGAAGATATTCGTGGTCTTCGTCGTTTTATGTCTTAGCATTCTTGATACCATGTCGATAGGCATTTTAATTTACTTTTTGTATTTCCATATCGCTAGCGAAATGTCGGTTAGCATGGTCGTGATCTCCATATCTGATCCAAATGGCGTTGGATATAGGGCATAATGGTTAATGACGCTCAACACTAGATCGATCCATTTAGCTGTGAAAATAAGGAGATCATCATGGACTTGGATACCTTTGAAGCTGAGCATTCTATCAGTTAACGGTTGTAGTTCTTCTTCGTTGATCATTTCATAGCCCTTGAGGACCTCTGTGTCCGTCAAGGACATAACAGAGGTTGCCCTCAAAAGTCTCTTGTTCTTTACAGAATATTCTAAAATGCTCCCGATAAATGAGCTAAGAAAATCAGGGAATCCGAGGTCCTTATCGATGCTTTCAAGAATTTCAATAAAGTTGTGTATCGTGGTTAATCCTATTTCTTTTATGATCCCGGATTTGCCTTCTGGAAAATATTTGTAGATCAAGCCGACACTGACGTCTGCTTCTTTGGCGATATCTCGTATGGTAAGTTTGCTAAGATCATCCCTCTCAAGGAGCTGCCGTGTTGCTTGAGCGATCCTTTGTATTTTCGCCTGCTTATTCCTTCTTCTCGTATTAGTGCTCAGCATCGGATATCCTCCCCTATGTAAGTGAACCTTGTTCAAAAGGTTTATTATTTAGCTCGTTGATTAAGTGAACAACATTCACTGAACATTGTTCATCGATAAGCTGGGCGAAAAATGACCATAAAAAGATTGAAAGCAATGATCCTCCAAAACAGTTCGACCCATCCACGGCATTATCAGGCCTGAGTCTAGGAATCGAGGGGACTAAATGTGTGGGCTACTTAGGTCGTAATGGATCTGATGCTCAGATGACCTTTAGGCTGACCGCAGAGATGAATAGCTACGGGATAACAGGCATACAAAGGCAAGGGATGATCTGAAAATGAGAAGTTTTGCTGAGGAGGGGGCTATCTTTTTGCTAATCGTAGTCGCTGCTGTGGAGATGACCGCAGGTGCCACCCCTGGCGGGTTATTAGGCGTTGTCTTCGCGTTTGTGAACATTGTTCTTGCGTGGTTCTGTTGGACAAGAAAAAGGCCTGCCTTTCTGATCGCCATCGTTCTTTCACTCTTAACGGTGATCGGCGCATATCCTTTTCCATTTCGCAGTACTGGTAGCCCATTAGACGCAGAGATCGAAGCCTTGTTGATCATAGGCTCATTGCTTATTGTCCTCCTTGGATGTAGGGCGTACAGGGAAATGGGTCAGACCAACATCATTGAGACAGATAGTTAGGGGACGGACAGAAAGTCGGGATGTTTATTCTTCATCTCTTGCCAGGCAGGCGTGGGACCGCCAAAGATACAAGGTGAGCATTCAGGGTGAAATCCATTTTTTATTTTTGTTAACAGATAATAGAATCCAGTCACCCTCGGCTCGCCTGGTGGGTTGGATGTTGACGGTCCATGTTCATTACGGGCACAAGCCCGTTCTTTTGCGATAATATTATG
This sequence comes from Methanomassiliicoccaceae archaeon, assembly GCA_963726655.1. Classification (GTDB taxonomy): domain Archaea; phylum Thermoplasmatota; class Thermoplasmata; order Methanomassiliicoccales; family Methanomassiliicoccaceae; genus CAVSDP01. Next base: position 12,746 of record CAVSDP010000038.1, on the reverse strand, counting down.
ACCTGATGGCTGAAAAAAGATAAAAAGAGTACTTTTATGCTCTGAAGCGCGCATTACCCTTGGGTCATATCATGAGGAGCCTGGTTGTCTACGTTTCGGTATCGCACGGTAACACGGAGAAGGTGGCCAAGGCCATATCTGAGGTCCTGGGTGCAGACCTGAAGGAGGCAAAGGACGTAGATCTGACCACGATCCAGAACTATGATCTTATCGGTCTTGGATCTGGTATATTCTACAATAAATTTCATGCACAACTACGGAAGCTGGTCAGGGAACTGCCTCCCGGTAGATCAAAGGTGTTCATATTCTCGACCAGTGGCTTCGGAACTACGGATTTTCACACCAAGATCAAGAATGAATTGGAGGCCAAAGGATATCGGTCGGTTGGTGATCTTGCCTGTAAAGGTTGGGACACTTGGACCCCGTTCAAATTGGTTGGCGGGATAAATAAAGGTAGACCGGACGAGAGCGATCTGGCAAAAGCGAGGGAGTTCGCAAAGGGACTAATGACCTGATAATGTGGTAGGTATTACAACATCTTATCAGATCATTCAGTAGGATCTTATGGCCTTCCATGATCGACCTTTCTTTTGTTCAATGGAGAAGGCCTGGCCAATGATGTTCTTAGCTCATGCATGCGTGTTAGAAATTATCTTCTTTATCCGTCAATAATTACATTATAGCTAACTATAAATAAGATAGGAAGTCTAGTTTATGATTCAACTCATCTTTTTCAACTGATCTTCTGAGCTTCAAGAGGAAAGAAGGAATTTAGGAGCGAGTTAGGATATTGAACATGAATCAAAATATTATTCAGATAGCACAAGGTAGAGAGAGCTGCAAAAAGAAAACTGAGCAGTGGATGATCGATGGAGTGCCTCAGCTTATCAGGGATGCTGGAGCAAACATGGGCTCGATTCCACACAGTTATTGTGCTTGCATGCCGCTGGAGATACTTCGCAGCCGAAGACCTAGAGGGGCTTAAGAAGCTGGCCTTGAATATGGACTATCGAATTGTCCGAATACCCTGTTCTGGCCAGGTCCAAGAAAATTGGATAGAGACAGCTCTGGATTCAGGAGCGGGGGCGGTCATGGTCATCGGAGGCCATCTAGCCACCTGTGCTTATACCCAGGACGCCAATGGCCGGGAAAAAGAGCCTAATACCGAAATGGGGTCATCGGGGATTCGACTGATTCCTGTCTAGTTGTTGATTGGTCAGAAGGAGACACGTCCGAAAGATTCCTAGAATCAGTGGACCGGCTCGTAGCGACCGTGAGAAAATGAACTGCCCGTCATTTTAAAGGGGATCATCGTCCCTTCCATCCTTTAAAGGGAATATGTCAGGACCTTCTCGGCGTTCTCGTCACTGGACCGCATCGTTATCTCCACCATGCTCACCACAAGAAAGATGATGATGGCTCTCGCTTTTCGGATGCGAGACAATTAACCCGGGATGCACCCTTCTGGTAAAGTCCCTGTAAAGTGGCATTATAGTCGTTGAAACGGTCTTTGCATTAACTGACCTTCACCATTCGGTCATTGTTGCATTTTTCGAATTATTAAAAGAAACCAGGACATCGGACATTCATCTATCCATACTGACTGTTCAGTTTTGCATGATCGCCCTAAGAGCGAGTCACCAAAACTCATTATTTGGACATTATGAGGCAGATGTGAACAGGAAGTATTATCTATTATGATAAGGTTGGTTGAGGCTCTTGATCAGGTGAACCAATGAAGATACTATTTGTCGATGATCTCGTTCCTTGGAGGAAGCTATTGGTAGAATTGTTCAAAGAGGACGGGTCGGACTATGAATATGTCAAGCCGGGGATGGTGTTGAGGCCATGGGTATTCTTTCTCATGGGTATATGCCAGATCTCATCATCTCAGATATGAGGATGCCCAGAATGAATGGACACGAACTGTTGATGAAATGTGAGGTCCAACGATCGTTCTTAGCGCCATTCCATTTGTCATGCTCTCCTCTGCGCCATGCGATAAGGTATTGATAAAAGATGATAATTGTAAAGCGACGACCCATATCCCCAAGCCCCAAGGTATTGATGGAATGCGGTCTTTCATCTCGAATATCAAAAGAATGATGGCCGAACAAAGAACCCAAAAAGTGAACGATGTTCAGAAAATAAATGCAGGGTGCTGAGAGACAGGCAGCAGGACGACGAACTTAGCTCCCTTGGTGCTGTCACCAGGAATACGGTCCTCGACCCAGACATGACCGTTATAGTCCTCGACCAAGCGTTTCACGAGGAACAGTCCTAGACCAGACCCGCTGGTCCCTGTGCATCCCCTCTGTGATCTGGAGAATAGCTTATCTTTCGTATCATCAGGTATGCCAGGACCATTGTCCTCTATGCTCGTACGATAGTACTCCTTTCCATCCTCGAGGACCTTATCTAATTGAATATCGATGATGACCGGTCCGAATGAATGCTTGATGGCGTTGCCTATGATGTTGATGAACATGTCCTTGAGCAGTTCGCTCGCGTTCACCATCATGTTCAGGCATGGCCGATAGTTTATGCTCACATCTCTCAGAGGCTGGTCCTTGAGCTCTTCCACAATATCCTTCAGCATCCGTCCGAGGTCCATGATACCATACGGATCATCGCTCGACTCGGCCTGCTGTATCTTCTTGACGTTATCGATGAGATGGGAGATGCTCTTGAGAATATCCAACGACTTTTGGACATAACCTTTTTCCTTAACTTCTGATTTTCCTAGTTCCATCACCAGTTGCAGGTATCCGCTCACGCCGGCGACCATGTTGTTGATATCGTGCGTAAGCAGGTCGACGTATAGCTCGGCCCGCTCCTTAGCCTCTACGGCATTGTGCTCCAGCTCACGCTGCGAGGTGATGTCCTGGAAGACCGCTACACCCCCCAAGACCTTGCTCTTGCTATCCTTGAGCGGTGCTCCAGAATTGAGTATCGTCCCTCTGGTGCCATCGAATTTTTCTATATCGATGACCTGCCCCTTAGTGCTCTCCCCATTCACGACCGCCCTGACAAGTGCCCAGTCCATCGGCCCCAGTTTATTGCCGTTTTCAGCCCACCATCCCTTATAGAACGAGTACTCATCGATGCTGCGGGCCATTGGCAGAGAGCCGCCCATGATATCACTTGCCATTTCATTAGCTTCGATGATAGAGCCGCTAGCATCGGCGATGAGAACGCCTACAGGCAGTGTATCTACTATCGTTCTAAGACGGATCCTTTCTTTCTCTTCTTTTGCCGCTAGCTCTTCTATCTGTTTCCGGGCGTTCGTTCTCTGAGTTATATCTGTGATAAAGGCGACTATGACCGGACCATCGGCCAGTTCCATTCTGGTCAAGGCCACATGGGTCGGGAACTCCGAACCGTCCCTACGCAAGCCCATTAAATCGTTCTCCTCTCCTCCTAGGACCCCAAGGCTGACGCGGCGGTTGCTAGCCATTGCCCTCTCTTGATCTTGCGGGGCTAACAGATCGGTGATAGGATGGCCGCATATATCATCAAGGTCCTGATAGCCGAACATCATTAGGTGGCGAGGATTAACATACATTACTGATCCGTTACGGGAAATAGTGATGGCGACCGGGGCTTGCTCTATAAGGGTGCGGAACCGATCTTCGCTCTTTCTAAGTTTGACCTCGACACTCTTGATGCGGGTAAGGTCGGTGAAAAATCCTAGGACGACCGGGAAGTCGGGCAGGTCAAAACGGGCAACGGCAGCGTGGAATGGGAATTCCGAGCCGTCCTTGCGTAGGCCTATGGTCTCGATCTCTGCCTCTTCGGGCAGACCTTGATCGTGCCGTAGAGCGAATTCCATCACTCTTTTCCGTTCCTGAGGGGCGATCTGTTCTATCAATGGACTTTCATATATTTCACAGAGACTTGAAAAACCGAACATGTTAAGGTATCGAGGATTGGCATAGACGGTCTGACCATGCCTGGAGATGCCAATAGCCGTTGGAGCATGCTCTATGAGGGAGCGCAGCCGTTCCTCGCCCTTGAGGCAACCGTCCCCGTCGGAACTTACCGATTCTCGTAGCCGCCTTCGTTTCTATATTCTTCATCATTCTCTAATTATGTAATTGAATCAACGGTATATAGTGAGTTGTAACAAAATTAATAATATATTGATCTGGATACTAACCCTGCCACTATGTTATGTCCAAGTATCATGGCTAGATGCCTATTTTTCATACGCTTGATGAGATACAGCAAATATCCAACACCTATCTAGCCATTTGCCGGTGACATGGTCATATCCACGATATCATCGAATGGCACCATTTCTTGACCGATCTTATCTTGATATCTTGTGGATGCTGACCGAACAGAGTGCCAGCTTAAGAAGTTGAGGTAGTTAGGGAAAAAAATCTTTTTGAATATTGCCTATTCGTCAGATCCTATATTATTGCCCTTTGTATTGCTAAGCTCGATATATCCATTAAGCATCTCCATTTGAATATAGTTGCAATAGTGGAATAATACTGGATATGTCAGACCACCATGCTTTTTTTCCATCTCCTGAAGGAACTTTGATACCTCTCTATCGCATTCATCAATGAACTTCTGTGAGAACAATTTCTCATCATCGTTTATATTCGACATGGTCAACAAAATATCGTTTGTCAATATGGATTTATCTATAGTTCGGTTTAAAACAACTAGGCCGGATTCTCCGTTCCAAACTATGAGTTTAACTTTTTACCCAGATCCGATCCCCATTTATCTGAAATTTATTTAGAACATCCAGTGAGCATATTACTGGATATGGTTAAAAAGTTAAAAGGGGGGGACCGAGACATTATTTTCTCTAGGTCGGCCCATTGGCCGCCCCACAATATTTGATAATTCCTTCAATATTCTCTCTATTTTTTTCTCATACTTTTTCCATTATGATTTAGCCCTTCAGCGTTAGCTAGACCATGCGAGTCACTATGCGTCTGTTCCCGACAACTACCTTGCCAGATCCCGCGGATCTGAGCATCCTCAGATAACTGACCACACGATCTGGCTCGATAGATCAAGGATCTTGCTAGAGGGCAGATAGTTCACTGGATGTATCTTTCTCGATCAAAAGCACGATTTGCCGCAGAAACATGTTATAAATCTTATAAAGACATGATTAGAACATTCAAGTCACGAGCTAAGGGTAAATTGCTCGCGAGGTATGAACATGGCAAAGGAAAGAACTATGGACAGGTGGTGGGGTCGACTATTGTTCGGCATCGTCGCCTTGATATTCGGTCTAGCCTTCATATTTGTTCCTGGGATCACACTGACCCTGTTCCTGATCGTATTCGGCATATTCATGCTCATATCAGGGTTCGTTCTCATAGGATTCAGTAGGTCTAGGCAAGCTGGGATGCATAAAAGCCTGAACCTCGTGGAAGGTGTCATTAATATCATCATCGGTCTGATCGCCATCTTCCTACCTGGGGTGACCGCGCTTGTAGCGATATACCTGGTAGGGATCTTTGCGATACTCGCGGGTATACTTCAGATCGCTGAAGGCGTGACCGCTGAGAAGGGGACCAAGACGTTCGGAACCTCGAACAGGTGGCTCCTCATAATAGCTGGGGTCTGGGCGCTCATTATCGGTCTTCTATTCGTATTCTTCCCGGGAGCTGGAATATTGGCACTGCTATGGCTGGTCGGTATATTCCTAGTGATCCTAGGCATCATAAACATTGGTAGCGGGTTCCGGATGCGGAAACACGTCCAGGGAGCGGCTCCTCCGCGCTAAACCTCTTCTTATTAATTCTCCCTACCTAAGATGTTTATTTTATCTATCTTTGGAGTCCTCAGGCTTTGGCCTTGTGACCGGCACAAAGACAATGGGAACGCTCATCAGAACGGCTCTCGCCACCGACGAGGATCATTCAGACAGTATTTCCTTGGCCTGGGACAGGATATTCTCTGCTGATCCCATGAGGAAGATCTTTACCTCCTCGGACCGACCTCGAACGTCGTCAACCAGAACGAAGTCGTGTGTCAACAATTTTGCCCGGTCGCTTTGGCGCATCTCCATCATGGTCACCGGGAAGAGGCGGTGCTTTTTTGCTATAGACTCTATCCCATTTCCCGGGGGGCTATTCCATCCCAGCACCTCCATGCCTACGCAGTCCGCGTAACGCTGTGCGTCTGTTGAGAGCCGGGTATTAGTGGCGAGAACAGGCCGCTCTAACTTTTCGCCCTCCTTAAGGTCAAGAAAGCGTGCATATACATAGAGGGCTATCTGAACGTTGCAAATGGTCCCCATGCAGTTGTGGAACTTGCACTCCACTATGACCCTTTCATGCCCTCGGCTCATGAGCATGTCCACTTCATGCTTGATGCACTTACCATTCAGGATCTGGCGGGTCTTGGTCTCGTACCCTTTCGCCTGAAAAAGGCGGGCAACGTAGTTCTCGAAGTTCTTCCCCTCAGGGCCAAGCTGAAATAACGCCTTCTTAAGGCTATAGTGAGCGGCCTTACGACCTTTCATTATACGGTGTATATGGCTGTAGATATCCTCGGTGCTGATGCCATCATATAACTTAGGCTCCAAGGTCCGCAGGATACCCTCGGCCTCCTCATTGGTGGCGCCTGAACGGATCATTGAGGAGACTATCTTCGAAGGATCGAACTCCTCGCGCTCCCCGGACCTCTTGATCACCTGCACATAGCTCACCATTCTTAGGAAAGGATCGCATGGAGCCTATTCTTTGATCACTCCGATCGTCGCTTGCTCCATGACAGTTCCCCTTCTAGCCTAATATCTTCGAATAACCATTAATATGTACCTGTCAGATAGGAATGACATATCTTGGGAGGTAAGTACCCAGAATAAGCTTTTATCTGCGTTCAACTTGAATTCAATTATTATTTCTTGATAATGCCCAGCATGGATATTTTAACTTATGATCAACTGTGCTAATTGATCACATTCATATCCTTAATGGATTTTATCAAATATTGAGTCGTTGGCTAAGCTAACCGATGCCCTCATATCTTGGCTATTTGGACCAGCCAAAGCTTTTACTTATTGCATTCCGTTCATCTTCCCAGTAGACATTCTGAATGGGATATCTTCCTTCAGGGAACCAATGCCACCATACTGAGCTAGAGCTATTGCACCGCCGATCACCCCGAGCTGAGAAAAAGCCTGAGGAAAATTACCTAGATGTTCTCCTGTTCGAGAGTCCAGTTCCTCAGCGAAAAGCCCCAATGGTGTTGCACGTGAGATCATACCATCATAGATGCGTTTCGCTTCGTCAATTCTTCCTGCTCTAGCAAGAGCCTCAACGAGCCAAAAGGTGCACAGAACAAAAGTTGCTTCTTTGCCATTGAGACCATCATTGAACTTATCTGTATCATATCTATAACATAATCCATCCTTTACTAGGTGCTTCATGATCGCGTCGATGGTGGATATCATCTTAGGGTCCTTACCATCAACTATGCCTATGAACGACAGCATTAGACAAGAAGCGTCTAGAGTATCATCCTCATAAGATTGCTTGAATGATCTCAGCTTCTTGCTCCAGCCCTTTATCAGGATATCATGCTTGATAGAGTCCATCTGATGGCGCCAACGATCTGTATCGCCATCGAGCCCCCATCGTTCTGCAGTATCGATCGAAAATCTAAGGGCTCCCCATAGCATTGCCTTTCCATATACAAAATGTTTAAGGCCTCCACGACTTTCCCATAAGCCAGCATCAGCTTCTTGCCAATTATCTGCTATCCAGTCAGTGATCTCCCTGGTCTTGTACCAGTCCAGGACAGGATTGAACGAGCCGTTGGCCACTGCCAGTCTCATTGTCATTGCAAGTTCACCGAACACATCCAGCTGTACTTGGTCCACAGCTCCGTTGCCGATACGAACAGGGTGAGAATCACAATAGCCTCTTAGATAGCCCAAGATCCGTTCCTTTGTAGGATCACCCGGTGTTATTGGATAAAGTATCCTTATATCGCTACCCGAGCTTGAGATAGTATTCTCGACCCATCGTAACAATGGTATCTCTGGTTGATCCCGTCTGAACCCTGCAGATAAGATAGCATACAATGAATAAGTAGAATCCCTCAACCATGTGAACCTGTAATCCCAATTACGCTCACCGCCCAGTCGCTCTGGTAGTGAGGTAGTAGGTGCTGCGATCATGGCCCCAGATGGAAGGTAGGACATGAGCGAAATAGCGAGGGCGCTCCGGACGACTGCGTTCCGATATGGTCCTTCATATGAACATTTCTCACTTATCGCCTCCCAATATCGAGCGGTCATTTGGAACGACTCTTCAGGCGATGACCACTTAGGCTGTGGTAAACCCCGTATGTGCAAGCTGAAAGCGACCTGGTCTCCTGCATCGAGGTTCATATCGCATATTGATCTGCCGTCTTCATCGTCTATTTTCCAATCCGCTTGTCCATCGATCTCGAAAAGATCGAAGGTAACTCCATTTCCGTCCAAGTTGAACCTCGGTCTTCTTGTTCCATATTCCGGTCTTGGTTCACAGACAGACCTGATGCTTACCTCTCCGTCGATCCCTTTTATAAGACGGATAAAACGACCTGGGACTGAATGATGTTCTGACTCCAAACGAGTGTCTAGCTCGCCGAAATCTATCAAGGATACCTTGCCGCTTTGAGTTATGAAGGTTGTCTCTAAGATATTGGTGTTCTCTAGATACTTATGGGAGCTCTCAAATGGTGTTGATGGAGCGATCTGCCAATATCCACCCTTCTCTAGATCGAGCATCCTAGCGAATAATGAAGGTGAATCAAAACGAGGTGAGCATAGCCAGTCCATTGATCCCTCTTTGTTTATCAGGGCTGCCGAATAACGATTGCCTATGCAGCCATAATCTGCTATCTGAGTATACCCCTCGCGATCAGATATCTTATCCTCTCCCGGATCATCCATTTCTATTTAAGATGCCAATATTGGTCATGTGTCATCATGACCATCGGATCCCATATATCTCTCAAAGATGTGCAGCATTGTTATATCCTATCGCCTCTTTGATCGATGCGGTCGAGATACGCTTGGCAAAAAGCATGACGACCCGCCTAATGGTAGGCATTACAATGCTGCCTCACGGTTGGCATGTTCGGGCTAGTTGTCGACCGTCCGGGCGGTGGGCTCGATACCCGGCGATATGAGCGTATATGCCGTCGTGGCCTCCCAGAGCCTGACCCTGGCTCGGTGATGTCCTTCTACCGCACGGACATCGATGTATAAGGGAATACGGAAGAGGCTCGCAATTTTTGTCTTATAACACATGGGGGATGGTATATGATGATTGATATTGAGGGACGGATCATATGCCGATCATTTGTTAACTAATGGAAAGAAGCTGCCCAGTAAGGTATGATACTGGACATGAAGCGTTAGAAAGCTAAAATAATCTGAAATTCCACAGGAAATGATGTGAGCTTAGCGCCAATACCTGATCCATAAATACACGGTCAGGTCATATTGTTCGAAGGACAGTAAGGTAAGTCAACGCTGCCATTCGACAACAGAATGATAATATTGATGTGATATTATGCCAAAGAGGTCATATAATGACCTCGGGTACATAGATAGATGTTATTATTCGCGATTAGGATGTTGTGCACCTCATCGTGAGCTTGTTCCACAATATATATGGGCGATGTTAGGATAATGATGGCCTAAAGCGGATAGGTATTGGATATGCATACTGGCGAAATAATATGCGATAAGGTATCAAAAAGATACCGGAACGATAAGTTAGCGCTCGATTCCATAAGTTTCGCCATACCTACCAAAGGTACTTTTGCGCTCATTGGAAGGAACGGCGCCGGGAAGACAACATTGACGAGGATCCTGTCCACCATTCTTGAGCTAAGCTCCGGTAAGGCGGTCATAGATGGTCTTGATGTAATGGCCGACGCAAAGCAGCTACGGGAAAGAATGGCGGTCGTACCGCAGGAAGCAAGAGCGGTACAATGGATGACCCCATCTCAGACCGTGACCTCATATATGATGTGGAGAGGGCTTAGCTATCGAGAATCCAAGAGACGAACGGAGGAGGCCTTAGGCAGGGTCGGACTTACCTCCCAGGAACATAATTTTAATCGTAACCTATCTGGTGGGATGAAAAGGAAGCTTTTGGTGGCCATGGTCATGGCCTCCGAAGCGGATCTGATATTTCTCGATGAACCAAGCACAGGCCTTGATCCCATATCGAGACAGGAGCTATGGGACCTACTTGCCGATCTAGGGCACCGCCATTTCGTTCTTCTCACGACACATTATCTGGAAGAGGCCGAGCAGGTAGCTGACAGGATAGGAATGCTAAATGACGGCAGGATGCTCTCCATCGGCAGTCTGGATGACCTGAGAAAGGACATGCAATATCAGTACAGCCTAAAGGTCCCTAAAGGCACATCATTGCCGAAACGTAATAGGAGATGTCCTGGTCCGACATGATGAGCAGGTCCAGGTAATGACCACAGAGGAAGAGGCAAAAAGGCTCTCTTATGAGATGATCGAGCATAATATCCGGTTCTCTGTGAACCCAGTTACGCTCGAGGATATGTTTTACTATATGGTGGCAAGATCGGGGGACAAGAAGGTGGCAGGCGAGTACAGATGAGAGGGCGCATCAAGAACCAGCTGCTCGCGTCCATACTTGTCAATGCAATATCTGAGATGAGGAACTATCCTGTTGTCCTTCTGAACACGGCATTGTCCCCCTTATCGTTCCTTGCATTGGTATTTTTCGTGAGCAACGGTGCGTTCTTGGGGGAAGCGATAATCGGCGGTCTTATAATGGCCCTGTTCTCGAGCGGTACATCGCTGCAGACCGATTACTTCCCACCTGAAGAACGACTTCAAGTTGCAGGATATGGTCGTCAGCTCACCTACGAGCGCTTTCGTTTACGTCATAGGCATGGCCTCTTCGGAACTGATATACTCGTCACCAGCGCTCTGATCCTCGGGATACTATTCGCTCTTTATGTGCATGTGAGCATCATCGGGCTCCTCGGTATCATCATAGTACTTTGCCTCATATTCATAATGTCCATATCGTTAGGGTTCGTGCTCGCTACGATATCGTCAGATATCGTCCAGAGCTATGCTTTCTCCCGGTTGATATCGCTTCTTTTCACAACATTGGCGCCGGTCTACTATCCGATCACGGCGATTCCTGAACCTTATCGATATCTTGCCTATCTTTCACCTACGACATATATAGCCCAACTGGCCCAGAACTTTTCGGGTTTGATACCGATCACTTTAAATGTCGTCATTATAGATTGGATCGTAGTGATCGTCCTGACCTCGATATTCCTCTGGATCGGTATAAGAAGGTCAAGGTGGCGAGAGGTCTGATGTCTGTGCTATCCTACGCTACGGAAAAGAAATTTTCTTACTATAATGGGAGCGAGCATGGGAGCGAGCGATGATACCCTTATGCAACACAAAGAATCCAAAGGTCCCGTAAATGTATTGAAAAGTGGTCATCAGAATAAAAAAATTAAGGTCGTTCCGGTCATTTCGCGCCCATATATTGTGATACTTACACGACCCTGCCGATCCATACGGTCATGATCACTGCCAATATGGTAACCAGGATGGCATATATGAACTCGGCGGTTATCGCGTTGCCAGCGCTAAGGTATTGTTTTACTGCGTCTGAGATGGCAGTATTCCAGGCCAGAGCCGCTATCAGCCCGAAAGCTGCGGTGATCAGCGCCGCGATCGTCTCGACCACTTGGACTACTCATGGGCTTTTCTTCTTTCTTTTCGTCAGCCATAATTATCGATAATTAGTGGTAGAATTCATTTATTAAATGTTTGTAAAATGATAATCATTAATATGTTGATATTCTAATAGTTGAGATCATCAGGTCACCAAACATTGCAAGCGGAAGATCTGGATCGAAGTTCACGACTGCGGAAGTGATGGTCGAGCGGAAAAGTCATTAGCCCCGGTCGATATCAGGGGGATGTTTGCCACAGACCGAGCGTTCTTATTGGCATGGATAACAGAACTTCAGGCTATCAAGAAAGGACAGGATTGACAACAAGATAGCCAAGATCAGGATCACTGCTTCATAGGCCAGAGATATTATCTTCGTCTTCTCAAAGGCTCTCCCGCTAAGATATGTTATCATAATGGCTCCTCCGGCTGCTGCCTCATACCAGATGGAGCCCACAGGATTCCCTTGATGTATACCATCGAGGCCAGTACCAAAAATGTGAACCAGATTATGACATAATGATTAGTTTTATATGATATTCCCACCGCTGGCCAAGAAGGTGAGCGAGTGCCTAGATGAGGATCGAGGTCATCAAGGCAGGGTACCCGAAATTGTAAACGAATTGATCAAAGACTTTCGAGGCTGCGTAATCACTGAATGCGAAGGAGAGCACAGGACCAATGACCAGAAGGATTCCGAAGACATCATCGAATCGTCTTTTCACATCTATAGGTTGGTCGGTCATCTTTTCGTTTCTGATGAAGAAACTTCAGAAACTGACTATTTAACAATGACCTAGCAACTTCTCTCGCTTGCCCAGTTCCAAGCTCCGTCCGAACAACCACATCTCATCATAATGGAACTAAGTCTTTTGCTTGGTTCCACAAAGATTATCTTCAAAGTATCATATTGGCCATATCTCATTTCTTGTGGGTCTGAGGTCCGAACATGATGATCTTGAGATGGACCTGGGCTAGTCCCAACAAGGGAATTATATTCTATCCATGACCAACCCA
>CAVSDP010000037.1:0-35614 GCA_963726655.1 Methanomassiliicoccaceae archaeon | reverse complement strand
TTCCAAGCACTCTCGGACCTGACATTCTCTGTTGGGGATGGCGAGACATTCGGATTCCTTGGTCCGAACGGCGCTGGAAAGACTACAACGATACGCATCTTGACAGGCATTTCTATGCCAACAAGTGGAAATGTTACGATATTTGGTCATGATATAGTGAAAGAGACTACGGTCGCAAAAAAGATGATGGGATGTCGCAGAGAACTCAAACGTCTATGATGATATCTCAGCCTGGAAGAACCTCATGTTCACAGGTGAGCTATATGGAATAAAAAAAGAGAAAAGGGAGAAGAAAGCAGAGGAGCTCCTGGACCTGTTCGGGCTATGGCAAAGGAAGGATGACAAGGCCCATGGTTTCTCAAAGGGGATGAAGCGTTTGACCATAGCAATGGGCTTGATAAATGAGCCCCGGCTTATTTTCCTGGACGAACCGACATCCGGACTAGATGTCCAAAGCAATTTGATAATACGCGGACAGTCATCCGTGACCTTAATTCCAGAAAGATGACCGTTTTCCTGACGACTCACAACATTGAGGAAGCTAACCTGATATGTGATAGGGTCGCGATAATCAATAGAGGCCACATCGCTGCAATAGATTCGCCTGAAAAACTAAAAGGAACGATACAGAGCGTTCAATCGATAGAGGTCTCGTTCGATAGTTCCCCCAAGAATCTTAATGACATACTAAAGGGCATCCCAATGGTGAGCGAAGTAAGAAAGGAAGGCGATAAGTTCAGGCTTTTCACCGAGGACACTGCAGTGGTAATCGCTCAGGTCACAAAGTACGCAGAGGACAGCGGGAACAAAATAGTGACCCTGAACACCTATGGGCCGAGCCTTGAGGATGTGTTCATAAAGCTGACTGGTCTGGATGTCCACGCTAAGGGGGTAAGTACCGTTGAGTGATAGTGGCTTATTAGCGAGATCTCTTCCTCAGAGCTCAGGGCAGCATGGGCTATTGCTAAAAAGGACATGACGATATATTATGTAAAACCTAACATAATAGTCTCTGGCATGCTGTTCCCGTTGTTCATGTTCCTAGCTTTCTCAGTTGGTAGCACGGCCACTCCTGCGATATTGATAGCAGGGCTAATAGCAATAACCATCCTGTTCTCAGCGTCATCTATCGAGCCAGTCTCTATACCTATAGAACGGAGAACAAAGACATTCGATCGTCTCCTTTCGGCACCAGTATCTCTTAATGCAGTGGTTTTTGGAGAAAGCTTAAGTGGATTCCTGTACAGCTCTGGGATAGTTCTAGTTCCCTTAGTGATCGGCATTCTGTTCTTCCATACTTCGATCGTAGACATCCCCTTGCTCATATTAGGCATCGTTATGACATCATTCTGCATCGCTTCCATGGGAACGCTTTTCGCTGCTTATCCTACAGAAAGCCCTGGTGATATAATGTCCATGCTGAACCTGGTCAGACTTCCGCTAGTGTTCATGTCAGGGGTCTTTATCCCCCTATCATCGATACCGTCCGATCTTAGGTTCATTACTTACATCTCACCTTTGACATATGGTTACGATCTTATCCAAGCGTCATACACTGGCTCAACTAACTTGAATCCAATGATCGATGTGTTTGCGTTATTAGGTTTCATCGTTCTCTTCCAATTGCTCGCATTTAGACTATATGGCAGGTACAATAGGTGATCAAAGGGCCTCAGGAAGTGACCCTTTTTACTGATAAGTTCCTAGATGGATCGCATTAGCTGACATCAAGGATAGGAGCGGTCACTTTCTTGAACTGCCATATCTAAAATATATGTTATCCACATAGATAATAGTAAATGTCTTATATCGTCAGTATCAACGTTCAACACGAAATAAAAAGGGGCGCTTTTTTTCGGTCTTGTAGACTTGTGTATGATCAAGCCTAACAGGACATGAGGGAACGGGATGAGCGCCGAAAGATAGCGAGCTTTGATCAAAGCACGCAGGAGTGAATCCACATGATGAACGAACAAAAAAGAAAACAAGTGGAAAACCTCACTGATGAGGAGAGGGTCAAGCGGATGCGAGAAGGCGGGGAGGACATGAACGCTGAACTTGCAATGGAAGAAGCGGAAAAGGCCAAGAAGGTGCGAGGAGGTGGAGAGGACATGAACGCTGAGCTTGCAATGGAAGAGGCTGAGCGGAGGACCTTGAATGAGAAGATAAAAGGTCAAAAGGGAAATTTCGGCCAGGCAGAAAGGGATCAGATGGCAAAGGAAGGCTCAGATAACGTGGCGTTCCAAGCTGGAACAGGTAGCTACTATTCGGACTCCTGGGAAAAGCCGGTCGGGAACGCAAGTCCTGCAAGCTCCTTTGGCGAAGGTTCACCATCATCCAGACCACCAAGAGGTAGGGAGGCGGGAAATTTCGGCCAGGCAGAAAGGGATCAGATGGCAAAGGAAGGCTCAGATAACTGTGGCGTTCCAAGCTGGAACAGGTAGCTACTATTCGGACTCCTGGGAAAAGCCGGTCGGGAACGCAAGTCCTGCAAGCTCCTTTGGCGAAGGTTCACCATCATCCAGTCCCGAGGCGATGGATGAGAGAGCAAAGCTGAGCTCGGCTGATGTCTCCAATGCAGCTAGGGCCGCAGGGTCGCAGGCCATGTCCAAGGGAAAGGCTATGGGCAGCGAGATGATGGCTAAGACCAGAGAGGCAGGAGAGAACCTCAAGGAAAAAGCTCGTCATATGGATGATAACAAGCGGGCAGAGCAGGCAGCTCGTATGTCCGGGGAGGTCATAGGGCGAGGCCTAAAGAAGACCAGCTCCGTACTGAAAGGATTTCAGCGGGGCATATCCTCTGGCCTAGGACACAAAAAGAGCGATGCTGAGGGAGCTAGCGAAGAGGGCAAGATCGAAGAAAATGATGAGACGCAATGAGTAAAAAGAATTAATGAACTGACATATTGACGGTCCTCATTAGCCGTCATTATCTTTCAGTTCATTGAACATCTTGATCCCTTTCAGGATGCATTGTATGCCTGCATCCTTATCTCCCCATCCTAAAACTTCCGTTCTTTTTCCTTCTTCTAGATGTTTATACGTCCTGAAGAACTCAGCGATCTCATCGAGATAATGGCCAGGGAGATCGTCAAGTTCATTATACTCCCTGTTCCTTGGGTCCTTTACAGCTGCACAAAGGACCTTATCGTCTGCACCTTTTTCATCGCGCATCCTTAAGAGACCTATCGGCCGAGCCTCCACCAAGCATCCCGTGAACGTCGGTTCTGACATGACCACCATCGCGTCTATGGCATCGCCATCGTCATAGAACGTTCTTGGGACCATTCCATACTCCAATGGGAATACAACGCTTGAATGTAAGACCCTATCGAGGAAAATGACATCATATTCCTTCGATACTTCGTATTTGTTCTTGCTCCCTTTCGGAGTCTCAATTATCACATTTATAATGTTCGGAGGGTCCCTCCCAACAGGTAATTTTTTCCAAAGTGTCATTTTCTTGCCTCAATTGCTCTATTATCTTGCATGTTTGATATGAAGGAGATCAATGTCCGTATATCAGCGTCCCGTGTGAAGGAACACGCTACGATAATATGAACTTCCAGATAAGCTTATAAGAAAAGATCTTCGGTCCGGTCGAGGTTCATACAGGCCAGATGACCTTTGCTAGCGTTATGAGCACAGTTACTACGATAATGGCGATAACTCATGTAAAGGGGCTTGAATACAGGTCCCTTGTCAACTTCGTTATCAAAATATCTGACAAGGCCAGCCGCAGACTGGAATCCCGTGTTCTTTTTACTTTTCTGTGGCATTAATACCATTTAGGAGAGATTCATCGCGATATATAACGGTTTGGTGATCGATCCACCTATTATAAGGATCATGCATTGTCTCATCTAGTCGATATGAACGGCATCTGTGGTCGCAAGTGATGCGCATTATGTAAGAGGTCCGCATGCGCGGAGGAATGATCAGTCACGCATAGGGCTATCGTCGTTCTATCAGATCGCACGTTAGATCCTGTTAAAAAGACAATGGAAATATCGGATATCACACTGGCCTCATCAAGATGCATTATCATAGATTATATATGGGGCATGTTCGTTCGTGAGGAGGCTGATATCATGCACTGGGCAGATGTAGTGGCCAAGGCACTTTTGGAAAAGGGAAATGTACATCTTATATCTACAGGCATCACGCCGTCAGGTACTCTTCATGTAGGGACCTTAAGGGAAGCGATCACTGCAGAAGCGGTCAGGAAATCGCTAGCGGAACAGGATGCAGATGTACGGATGATCTATCTAGTGGATTCCTGGGATCCCCTAAGAAAGCGATATCCATTTTTGCCGGAGAGCTATGAAGCTGAAGTAGGAAGACCTTTGGCATATATGCCTTGCCCATGTGGCCAGCATAAAAGTTATGCTCAGCATTACATTCAACCATTCCTTGATTCTATAGGCGAACTTGGCATACATTGCACCGTAATGTGGACTCATGAGCAATATGAGCAGGGCAAGTTCGCAGAGGTCATTGATATCGCTATAAAGAACAAAGATAAGATCGCGGAGATACTCAAGAATGTAAGCGGCAGAGAGATCACAAAGGACTTTTTTCCATACTCACCTCGTTGCGAGAAATGTGGTAGGCTAACAACGACCAAGGTAGATGGCTATGAGTACCCGTATGTTTCGTATCACTGCACCTGCGGGAACTCAGGAAAGGCGGATGTCAGGAAGGCTGACGGGAAAATGCCTTGGCGTGTCGAATGGGCAGCCAAATGGAAAGTGTTCGGAGTAACCTGCGAGCCGTTCGGCAAGGATCACGCAGCAGCGGGCGGTTCATACGATACGGGCGTCAGGCTTGCAAAGGAGGTCTTCGGCATAGAACCACCTTACCCCATACCATATGAGTTCGTACAGCTCAAGGGAAAAGGTCAGATGCATAAGTCCACAGGCTCCACTGTTACTGGAGTGGATGCGCTTCGCATCACCCCTGCAGCTGTGATGAACTATACCATCCTAAGATCCCAGCCTGACCGGCATATCGATTACGATGCTGGCATAGGCGTATTGGACATGGTCGACGAGTATGACCGTGTGGAGAAGATGTTCTACACCGATCAATGCGAGGAGCGTGACCGGGACCTACTAAGGGCATATGAGCTCTCACAGCCGGAAGGACCGCGGGAACAAATGCCATTACAGGTGCCATATCGTCATCTTGTATCTCTTGTACAGATATCTGACAGCTTTGACTCTTTGCTTTTCTTATTAAAGCGGATGAAGCTGGTCTGTGACCCTGCAGACCCCAATGACCTTGCCATCCTAAGGCAGAGGACAGAGTGCGTCAAATATTGGCTGGATGGATTTGCGCCAGACGAGGTAAAATTCAACGTCTGCAAAACGATGCCAACATGCAGCTTGACAGACCCTGAGAAAGCTTTCTTGGTCCAGCTCATTCCAGCGATCTCTGGTGTCTCATGGGAGGGTGAGAAGATACAAGAAGCCATGTACACCTGTGCGAAGAGCTGTGCCATAGGGCCAAGAGGTGGCTTCCAGGTCTTATACAGGATATTCTGTGATCAAACACAGGGACCAAGGCTGGGCTTCTTCTTCTCCACGTTGGACAAGGAATTCGTCCTAGGCAGGATAAAAGAAGGGTCCTGCTGATCCATTTTTTATTGATCTAGCTAAAGGTGCCCTAGTAGGCCCGGTCAGATCTGAGCTCTAGGGTAAAGGGACGATCGATCTCACTTAGTGCCATCCTGCTCAAAGGATGCAGCGTAGTTAAAGCAAGAAGCTATATGTAAAAAGGCAGGCGGTCCATCCTTTGGCTATCTTTTTCATTTTTGGTTTAGGTACACCTAAAAATATATAGTCGATAGCTCCTTGATGGTTTAGGTATCCCTAAATCAGGAGATGGCCGAATGGTGAGATCAGTGGAGAAAATCACTTTAGAAAGTATCGGGCCGGTGGCAAAGGTCAGGATCATGACCATCCAGGCTCAAGCAGGTGCTAAAAAGCGGATAGCTGACATAGGGCTTTCCCCTGGCACAAAGGTCGGGAAGATAGGACCTGTCCCTTTTAACGGCTGTATCAGGGTCGGGGAAGAGGATACCATATTTCTTTACGAAATAGTAACGCTCGTCCGATCAAAGCAGAAGATGGGTGGTGCTGCCAATGACATCATGCATATCACTTGAGAAGGTCTCAGAAGGTGCTTCATGCACTGTTCAGAAAGTTGCAGGGGACCGATCTAAGGTGGCCAGGCTCAGAGAGCTTGGCTTCATATGCAATGCTAAGCTGTTCGTGGTAAGTTCTGATAAGCGAGGAGTGATCGTCAGGATGAATGACACAAGGTTAGCGATCAGTCAGGACATAGCAAGCAAGATCACGGTAGCTTATTAAGAATGACCAAAGGGTGGCTAGGATGGACAAGCATATCCACGTAGCATTGATAGGGAACCCTAAATGTCGGTAAAACAAGCCTTTTCAACGTAATAACCGGCTCAAGACAACATGTAGGGAACTGGCCAGGAGTTACGGTTGAGAAGAAGACCGGCATAAGGGAGTATGGTGGATATGTCATAGAGGTCACAGACCTGCCGGGAACATACAGCCTATGCGCCAGGTCACCCGATGAAGAAGTAGCGGTCGATTTTGTATTGTCCGGAGAGCCAGAAATGGTCATCCAGGTGGTCGACGCGACGAACCTTGAAAGGAACCTTTTCCTGACCACACAACTTCTGGACATGGGCTTGAAAGTGATAATCGCCCTTAACATGTCGGATAAGGCCACTGAGCGCGGTGACAAATTCGACACAGAGCTCTTTGAAAAGATGTGGAAGGTGCCCATAGTAAGGACAGCGGCGACATTAAAAGAAGGAATAAGCGACCTTTTACAAAAAACGGTAGAATTCCACAACACCCCTCCGATGACAGTTCCGGTCGTGGATTATGGACCAGATATGGAGACTAAGATCAGTGATATCAGTGATCTGATCAATGGAGCATCTAACGTTGAGCTCCCAGGTGTCCGATGGTACGCATTGGATGTCCTGGAGGGAGGTGCGCAGATCGAGAACAGCGCTTCCTGGGCGACCATTAAAAATGATGTTCGGTCCTATGCAAAGGATGTCAATGTGGATGATATCGAGATGTCCGTCGTTGACAAGCGCTATGAGTCCATCTCGAAGGTCCTGGGGAGCACATATGTGAGGGGCGCAGAGAAGAAGAGCTTCTCAGATATGCTGGACCGTGTAGTCACGGACAAGTATCTTGGGATCCCGATATTCTTGGTGATAATGTGGGGGTCTTCCAGATCATGTTCACGGCTGCTGCCCCCTTCTCGGAACTGATCAACATATCGTTCAGCTCACTATCATCCTTCATATCCTCGAACGTTCAGCCAGATTGGCTTGCGTCCCTTTTAGGCAATGGCGTTATCAACGGTGTAGGGATAGTACTCGGCTTTCTTCCGAACATCATGATAATGTTCCTCCTGCTCGCCATCTTGGAGGATAGCGGATATCTGGCAAGGGTAGCTTTCATAATGGACAGGCTGATGTCCAAGCTTGGTCTACATGGCAAGTCGTTCATACCTTTATTGATCGGTCTCGGCTGCAATGTCCCGGCCATAATGGCTACTAGGACCATAGAGGATAGGAAAAGCCGTATAATCACCATTCTGACAGTTCCGTACATCTCATGTACTGCCAGGTTGCCTGTTTTCGTGTTGCTTGCAGGAGCGTTCTTCCCTAGCAATGCAGGAACGGTCGTATTCCTACTGTACCTGCTTGGCATAGGAGTGGCGATATTCTCTGCGCTCTTGTTCCGGAAGACCCTGCTCAAGAGCGAGGGAGGTTCGTTCATAATGGAACTCCCTACCTATAGGATGCCAATGCCCAGGAGCACGATAGTGCATATGTGGGAGCGGGGGTCGATGTATCTGAAGAAGGCAGGTACGATAATATTGCTGGGGGCCATCGCCGTATGGGCCTTAGCAAGCCTTCCGTGGGGAGTGCAGTATGGAAGCGAGAACAGCATTGCAGGCATGATAGGACATGCAATAAGTCCCCTGGTGACTCCCCTTGGCCTGAACTGGCAAATAGCGGTAGCTTTGCTGTTCGGGTTCATGGCAAAGGAGGTCGTTGTTAGTGCATTGAGCACGATATACAACGCAGGGTCAGTATCGGAACTTCAGAAAGCGCTCACATCGCCCGATGGGATATCAGCCCCAGCGGCGCTGGGGCTGATGTCATTCACATTGTTGTACACTCCATGCTTGGCGACATTGAGCGTGATCAAGAACGAGACGGGGTCATGGAAGTGGACCGCGTTCTCAGTTGTATACAGCCTTGCGCTTGCATGGATCGCTGCTTTCATGATATTCTCGATCGGGAGTTGGCTGGTCTGAGGCGATAAGATGGGAGTTACAGAAAGGAGGGGCATGTATACGGCAACGGGGTTCGGAGCGACGTTCGTTGCTCTTGGATCTTGGAATTCATAGCGATATTCTATCATGCACCATGGATCAGATATGTTTCGAACGGCGGTAACGTCATTGTAGGTGCCATTATGTTCGTCATTGCAATGGTGTTCATAATTGGTGCAAAGGAGATAAAGGCGGGGCATGAAGGCGAGCCGTACATCATGATCGGATGCCTTCTTGGTATTTTCATGGCCGGCGTAGCGTTCTTGATCTTGGGTGCTGATGCTACAGAAGCATATCTGCTCAAAGACAGTGCTTTCTCTTCCTGGGTACCATTCAATGATTATTCGCCATCAATGGTAATAATCATACCATGTTCTATTGTATTAGCCTGGAATATGAAAAAGTACAGGAAAGGATCAGAATGAGGGACGTTCCATGATAAGGGAGACATTAGAGGTCCTCAGGTCCGAAGGCGTGACCCTATCGGACATGGCAAAGAAGCTATCGATACAGCCAGATGTTCTTCGCGGCAGGCTAGAACTTCTCGAGGAGAAAGGATACATATCCAGCGAGATCGAGCTTCCTGGATGTTCTGGTGGATGCAAGGGCTGTCATTCTCGTTGTGAGGATGGGTCGGATCATTCTCCGAGCCCGATACCCAGATCAGTGGTCTATCGTATAACGGATAAGGGAAAGAAGATATTACAATAACGACATAAGAATATTAAGATCCAAAAGGGCTGAGATCAAGCTTGGGGTTGGAACTGTAGGTCAGCATGTCCTGCTCGTAGGCATAAGGAGAGAAAGCTGAGCTCTGGTACTTCATAGCCTTACTTTCTGGGCCTCATGGTGCCTGTAGATCTCCCTTCACTTAAAATGAGGGATACCACGGTCCATGGGGAAAGAGAAGTTCATTTCTTCATCAGGCCTAATTCGTTCAGCTTATCTGGCATATAGGTATCGGTCACGTAATCAAGGCCATACTTGGCAAGTGCCTGCTGTTCAGCTTTACGGCCTGTCTTCAACATAAGATCGATCTCCCCCTTCCAGAACTCGGTGTTGAACCTGGGGTCCTTTAGCTCAGCATTTAGCGCCCTGATATCCATATCTGTCAACTTATCCGTAGGGAGCTCGTAGTTCTGGATATCTGAGGATGTAATGCCAATGAACTCCGCCGAAGGGGTCGCAAGATAATCAGATAGATGTGCGGTCTTGATAGCACCATATGCCACAGAGGCGTAGATGCGGAATGACCATGGATCGCCATCTGTGAAAACGATGACGGGAAGATGTAGTTCCCCGTTCAATCGTTTTATGAACCGACGGGTTGATCTCGCGGGCTGTCCCTTCAGATGAACAAGGATGGCATCAAAATCCTCATCAAATCCATTCTCAACAAGACGGTCGAACATACCGCCAGTCTCGATAGCGACGACGAACTTTGCGCTCGAGCCTTTCAGAGTTATCTTCTCTTTTTCCACATTATATGGGATGCCATAGCCTGAATCGCCCACATCATCACGGCAATTGAGAGCTTTCTTTTTCCCTTTTCGGTCTGTCTCGACCAGGTCCAGATCACCCATGATCCTTGCCCCGTTCTCCTCGGGACGTAGCTTAAAATCCTCTCTCAGGCACTGAGTAACTATCTCAAGGTCCTCTGCGAGCAGATCCGACTCATCCTGCGTATGGAACTTTGCTTTGCCCCACCCTTCGGAGATGTAATATGTTTCCCTCAGTGTGGATGATTTGTTCTGTTCGATCATATCCTGGATGAACTCTAGCATATACGATGTGCGCAAGAGCATCATCGCCCCTTTGACCTTTTTTGCGGTCCTTGCGCCCTTTAGATCGCCATACTTCCAGACCTGGTATCGATTATCGAACTTCATATTGGCCTTGGTCCGGAGCGGAAGGACCATCTTTGGTACTTTGCCCTCGTTCAGCTGGTCGTATATGCTCTCTGAGATCTCATACAGCTTCCTGACCGCGCGGTTGTTATTCTCATTGTTCATCATTCAGATCCTCTCCCGCCTCGTCATAATCAGGCTCCTCTTCCTCCTCTTCCTTCCCGCCCTCGATGGAAGGCGTCTCGATCTCAGTAAAATTCACACCTAGTAAGTCCCAATCCCCAGGAAGAGGGTCCGCTCCCATGACATCCACTGGGTTAATGCCGCTCACGTAGATCTCTGTCTCTTCGAAGGCCTCTTGGTCCAACCCTGTCAGTTCAAAGCAAACATCCAATTTATCCGTAGAATTGATCCTTGGGAGATTGAACGTTATCTTCTCTTCTTCCTTGATCTCAGATGGCTTTATGTTACACTTAGTAACATCCAACGAGCTCTTTGGAACGACGGTGTATAATTTGAACTTCTGAGCTTTTGGTGTATAATTATAGATCAGTATCTTTACAAGATGATGCCCGTTCTTGTATTCTATCTGGTCATCTATCCAGACCACGTTCATTATCTTTGTGATCGTACCCCTGAGGTCAGGGATGGGCTTTTTCACGATCTTTGAGGTCTTTTCAGCCATGAGCGGTATGATCACCTGGACGATCTCGAATTTTGATCTGGTCCTAGCTTTCCTTTCTTTCTTGTTCAGGTGGGTCTTAAGGCTTCTTCCGCAACATTTGAGCGCAAGTTCGATCTCTTCCTGTATCTCAGGAACTCCTGCGATCGCTTCCTTAGCTTCTGATGTGAACGGGATCTTCGTGGATGCTACATGGACAAGGATTATTGCTGGTCCAAAAGGTATCCCGCTCCCTCCTCTTTGTTCAAGACCATAACGGCGCCAGTCCGTATTCTCGATGGCCTTTGTTATCACGCAAGCGCCTTGCTGATATAGCAATGGGACCCTGTTCGCGAACCTTAATATCTGGACCGGCTGGTCAGAAGGAAGGTCCCCGCCGTATACGATACCGACCTCCACTAGGAACGGATTCCCGGAGTGCACTTTAGGCTCTCTAGTGACCGGTGGAGCGTAGAACTCTGGTCTGGTATCTAGAAGAACGTGTTTCAAACCCTTCCTTATCAGGTTCTCGCCTATGGGGGACAAGCAGTCGACCTGGGGGGCCATTATCTTGACCTTTCCGATGCCTTCCAATAGCTGTTTTGAAGAATCTAGCGTGAAGTTCCTCAGATTTGTGTTCTCTGGCAGATCTGCAGCGACACAGATCTCCTTTGCTACACGATCAGAGATCCTGTTGAAGTCGTTCTGCAGGAATTTGATGAGCTTTGTCTCTTTGGTCGCCTTGATCATGGACATCAAGGTCCCCAGTTCTATTCCATCAGGATGAGGCTTGATCTCCTTGGTCAAGGGCGGCATCTGGTCCGTTGCACGCTCGAATATGTACGTTTTGCCATCTGGGTCGATGAAAGTGATTGTAGCATGAGGGTTGACTATGGCTGTCTGTTTTAGATACTCTAGAACGGATTGTTTGCCTGTTACATATCGTCCGTTCATGTAGAACTCTACCCTTGTTCCATGTGCCTTTTCATTCCATGGAATGAAGTCTTCCTTCAATATGTCGGGTTGGTTCTTTTTGGTATCGATCATCAATTGGATCTCTTTTGCTGCTTCGGCCCCTTCAGTTTTAGATCTAGCGATCGCTGCTTTGCCGGTCGTGATCTGGCCATACATTATGGTGGCTGATATGCCGATACCTTGTTGTCCCCTTGATTGACGAACTGCATGGAATCTTGAACCATACAGTAGTCTTCCAAAAACATTTGGCATAGCTGTTGAGACTATGCCAGGCCCATTATCCTCCACCACGACACTATATTCTTTCTGATCGAATTCCGAACTATCTTAACTGTGATATCTGGAAGTATCTGTGTTTCTTCACAGGCATCCAACGAGTTATCTACGGCCTCTTTCACACCCATTATCAATGATTTGACCGGAGAATCGAACCCTAGGATACTGACGGTTCTTCTCAAAGAACTCAGATACGGATATCTCTTTTTGACCTTTGGCAAGCTTAGTCGCTATCGCTGAGGGCATCCCATCACCTTATTATGAAAATGTTTGGAAAGGATTTTGGCGGAAGGTTCTCAGTTCTCGAACTCCTTCCCGCATTTCCAGCACTTTGTGTCCGACCCCTTTACTGCGGCGCCGCACTCAGTACAGATGAACTCCCCTTCCTTCTCATCCCCGTTACCCTTTTCATCTTTTGGTTTATTGGCATCGTCCTCGTCGAACCTTTCTCCACATTGTGGGCAGACCTTTGCATCGGCTGGGACATCGGCTCCGCACTCAGAACAGACCAGCTTATCTCCTTTATCGGTCTTCTTTCGTTCTGTTCGGTCTTTTCCTCATCCTCGTCGAACCTTTCTCCACATTGTGGGCAGACCTTTGCATCGGCTGGGACATCGGCTCCGCACTCAGAACAGACCAGCTTATCTCCTTTATCGGTCTTCTTTGCGTTCTGTACCGTCTCATTCGGTGCGGTTGCGGTCTTGTTCTTATCTTCAAGCCCTTTCTGCATGGTCTCTGCTTTTTTCTTGGTCTTATCCGTGACCCAATTAAGAAGAAGGAGCAGATAGAACAGCGCACCCACCATAAGGAACGTGCTGATCATGGCCTCTTCTATCCAGTGACCGTAAAATGATGCATCCGACGCTGTTATCGGTCCATAATTGTAACTAGATGTAGTAATGTATGACCCGTCAGTGCTCAAGTATGCGAACATGTAAGCATACTCAGAAGAGTTGCCAATATTATTTACATTGGCCCAATATAATGTACCGCCAGGTGCGGCACCACCATTATTCATTGTAATGTTCGTTGAACCGCCCGACCACGAATCAGTATAGAGCAGGTTGACATACTTAGCGGAACCACTGATGACCACTGTGTAATTATAGGAATTCCCAGCGGCTCCTATTGTTGGCGTGACCTTACCGTTCATTATTGTTCCATCGGAACTGCTTACAGGCGTGTTCAAGGCGCCCTTTTGTTCCATCGCAATGGACAAACCGAAGGGCACTGCTATGACTAGCATCAGTACTATGCCCCAGATGGCCAGCTTTTTCTTGGATTTCAGACCGAAGAAATAAGGGAAATAATAGCCGACCAAGGCTACGATCAGATAACCGAAGCAAATGTAGTAGGTATATACGACCAACACCGTACATAGCACCAAGGTCAGTGCAAGGCCTACAGCCAGGCCGTACTTCTTGCTCCTGAACTTGAAGAAGCTGTTCTTGAGATCATCCAGGGATGACATTGCTCACGAATTATGCATTAGGTGTTTAAAGATATCGATTTGTTATGAGTGTTTATAATGTTTGTCCAGATCCAAAAAACTATCGATATCCGTAACTTTTGGCCCGGGCCCTGGTCCGGCCTCAGGGTTCATTTTCAAGCGCATTCTTCTCTATAGCTTAGCGAAGTCTCTTCGGTATGGCAAATCGTCTATCTTTTTACCTGGCTAAGATGTCGTTGGCCATGGCAGCTCGCTTTATTTGATCATCGCTTACCCCAATGTCCCTTAGTAGACAGAGCTCCAAGAGATATCTAAGTCTGAATGTGGCCAGGATAAGCTCCTTTCCTTTCAATATCTGGCTTTCCTCGCTGTCCTCCAGATGAGTAAGCTGATTTCTTGTTAGGATGACACGGTGAATGAAAGTTCCCCTATCTTCTACGTGCTCATCCATTATCCCTTGGAAGTCCTGGTAAAGTTCTTTCAAACGCTGACCATGGGACGGCTCGTTGCTGTATCGTAATCCGTCCCGCATCCATTCTCGATATTGCTCGGGTATGCTTGACAGAATGACGTTTATCCGCCTTGCATGCTCCGCAGGCTCCGTTTCGTAGTTACGGTAGCGCATTCGATGGTATGCTTCGATCGCCTGCATGAACATCAGGAAGCGGGTCTCTGGAAAAAGTTCGGCCTGAGAGGCGGCGAAGTAGATGTCAAGTACCCGACCCAGATCCTTGCTGAGCTCTAGCCATCTGGCGACTATCCACCCTAGGTCGGTCGCGATCGAACAGTAGCGGGACCGTGGCACTGGCATTACCGATCCGGCAAGCGTCCATGTCATGTATGTATGTAGGATAGAATATGTCGATCCGAGTGCTAGCAGACCGTACATCCGAGCTCGATACTACACCGCTTACTTTCTCCTCCCGGACGGGGCAGTGCATGAACAGCGCGATCAGGTTCCTCAATCCGTGCGCAATGTCCAGCCCGCTGTTCAGTTCCATCGGTTCGTCAAAATCCATAGACAATATCGGTGGGCCGCTATCATTCGGGGCAATGGTCAGCGCCCCTATCCCCTCTACGATGTGCTCCTTTTGAAAAGCGACCAGGTCAGGATCGGTATTATCCGTTCGAATCATTTCCGACCAGAGCGGAAATGGCAGTATATGATATGTTAGATAGTTCGAATGTCAGCCGCTCAAGATGGATCTCTTCAGGGCGTCGGTAATGTCCTCCGATGATCAGCAGGTCAGCAAATATGACAGAGCATATCGGCTCGTCCGCCCCCCCTTTATGGATGACCCGGTATCCGCGGTCGAACCAACCATCATTGGACCCTATCACAGTGATCGGTAAGCCATCGGCGCTCATGCCTAGAACAATATCGAAAGGCATAGCGCAAGCTTCATCCTCCTTCAGGAGGCCGTTGAGATCCAATATGATGCCCCGTATGGGATCAAATGTAATTTCCCCAGGAATGATCAGGCCAGGGTATTGCGGTACCCACCATCTTCCGTTCAATCTGAATTGGTCGTTCATGTCTTTCATCCGATGGATGCGCTAAGCCATCAGAATATATTGCTGGCCATAGTTTACATTCTTTACGAGCGGACTGCCCTGGACACTTGATCCTATCAGCCGGATCAAAAAAACCTCGTTTTTCAAGCCACTGCGACCGGAACTTGACCATCTGGGAAATGATCATCATATTTTATCCGGAAAACCATTTCTAGGGAACAAAGTGAACTGGAAGTGACCCTAAGCAAGAAGTAGGATATGCTCAAATATGCGATTGGAGAAGCGCATGGTACTTCAGCTAATTATTCACTTTAGTTCAAAAGTTACGTCCAGGACGGATCAGATGAGGCAGAGGATCACGCCTGCAAAGGCGCCTAGTCCACCCTGAATAAGGAGCTTGATAAACCGGAATGTTTAGATACGGCCTGAATGAGTAAGGCCGGGACCTAATCCGAGGGTAGCACATTGGCTTTAACCATAGATGAACAGATCAAAGCGATAGAAGAAGAGATCCTTAAAACTCAGTATAACAAAAAAACTGAGGGTCATATCGGCCTTCTCAAAGCGAAGATCGCCCGCTTAAAGATGGAACAAGAGAAGCGGCGAGTAGCGCAAAGTGCAGGAGGTCAAGGCTACTCTGTAAAGAAAGCTGGGAACGCAACGGTGGCGCTGGTCGGTTTCCCGTCTGTCGGTAAATCAACGATACTTAACAAACTGACGGATGCAAAGAGCAACGTCGCGGCATATGCTTTCACAACATTGGATGTGATCCCGGGCATATTGTACCATAGGTTCGCCAAGATCCAGGTCCTAGATATGCCTGGACTGATAAGGGACGCATCAAAAGGCAAGGGTCGAGGTAGGGAAGTCCTAGCAGTCGTAAGGACCTCAGATATGGTACTGTTCGTTATCGATGTATTCGAGAGCAACATACAGGTACTGGAGAACGAGCTATATCAGACCGGGATAAGGCTCAACACACATCAGCCGAGGGTGGTAATAACCAAGACCGAGAGGGGCGGCATCGATGTAAAACCAACAGTGCCTTTGACAAAGATAAGTCAGGACCTTGCAAAGGAAATGGTGGCAGCGTATGGTTATGTCAATGCTGAGGTCATCATAAGAGAAGATGTGGACCAAGAGCAGCTCATCGACGCCTTGACAGGCAATAGGACATACCTTAGATCGATGGTCGTCGTGAACAAGATCGACGCGGTCGACAAAGAGCATCTTGAAGAATTGAAGGCAAGGCTAGAAAAATATGACCCAGTATATATATCTGCGAACAACAAGGTGGGGCTGGATCAGCTAAAGGAAGCGCTATATCAAAAGCTTGAGTTCATTCACGTGTTCCTTAAACCACAGGGTGGCGATGCAGATATGAATGAGCCAATGGTCATCATGGGAGGCTCCTCAGTAGGTGACCTTTGCGACCGCATTCATCGGTCATTCAGAAAGAATTTCCGGTATGCTATAGTTTGGGGAAGTTCTGCTAAATTCCCAGGCCAGACCGTTGGCGTAGACCACACATTGGAGGACGGCGACATAGTCACTATCGTTGTTAAGCGCGGTGGGGACCTGTGAACCGCTCTTTTTTTCTTAGGATCATATCTCAATGACCGCTCACCGCTCAGTAATGCTGTGAAGCTCTCATTCCCAAATATTAGATAATGGCAAGTATACAGCAGGGTCCCTGAAAGAGCTCTGCGGATGGTAACGTCAGAAAGGCCGGAGCTCATACCTTGAATGGATGGTCGACTTATATGCCATCAGCTTAGAACGATCGACATGAGCTAATATGGAACCCTGCTAGAACTGGTGAAGTTGTCGCTTCCGATGAACTACCCCGCCCCTACGGGCGAAGTACTCCATTGTTCGCATTCTCTTTTGTATTATCCAGCAATCTTGTAGCTACCTGGACGAGCGGATGTTGCTGACCTTCTATCACCTTTATATCGTCCAATGTACGCACGCCCATCTCCTCAGCGGTCTTTTCCATTCCAAGCTCGACCTCTCGATCAGGTTCTAGAACGAACGCCTGGAATTGCCTTACGCCCATGGACCTTGCGGCTAATGCTCGGTGATGCCCATCGACGAGTATGTAGTGGTCATTCTTTTGAATAACGATCAGAGGCTCTACGAGGCCCCTACTGATCTCATATTGTCTCCCACGCAGCTCATCGGAATAGACAGTGCCTTGTGTCGGACGGAGAGATTCTATCGGCACTATCCTTCTCTTTACCTGGATATGGATGCCATGCTTGCTCTCTAAGAAGGACTTTAACATATTGATCTTGTTCGGGGTCGCTTTTTCTATGTGGGATCTTATGATATCTATGTTAGATAGCATACCTATCGCTATTCCATTCTCGTCAACGACAGGGATGTTCCTCAGACCATATCTGAACAGTACTCTTGATGCATCGTCAATATCCATGTCGGGCGAGACCGTGATCGTTCCCCTTTTTATTATATCCCCGACCTTTTCATTCGGACGGTCCACAGCCCTTAGGAGCTCCTTAGCTGTCAAGAACCCAAGGATATGTCCGTTCTCTGATACGGGCAGGCCATGGAACTCGGTCGAAATAAGTTTCTGTCTTGCCTGCTCTACAGTGTAGTCAGGAGGTATTGACACGACCTCCCGTACCATATAATCGCTTACCCTAAGCTTTCCATCCATATCGGCGCCCCAGCATATTATGTGAGTTTAGCTCATAAAGATGCTGATGATACCACGATAGTGACATATATTATATGCAGTCAAAAGAATATTCAGATGCATTCTGGCCACTGGAGGGCTGTCCTGTAGCTAAAGCCATTTAGCAACACCTTACCATCTGGACAAGATGTAAAGGACCAATTATTTTTCCTCATAGATCAAGCGGAACGTGTAACAGTCTCAGATGCTATAGATCTCAGTAGAATGGCATCAGCTGATCAGCTCATGCTTTCGCAGGGGGAATGCTAGTGACGTCCGAGATCCAGAGCTCACCCCTCGAGAGCGTCACATCATAATCTGTTCCGCCGTGGTCGGTGTAATTTTCTGGTGCGCCCTGACCATTATGGCGATATGTTTCGTCTGGGGGTCGCGTCCATGAGCGACAACATAAGGTCCGACTGCTGCGACCTCTGCAAGTTGGTCGACGCCACGAAAGAACATAGCGCCTGCCCGGTAATGACGAAACGGTGCAGGGGCAGTTCATGCGCTGAGTGCGTCAAGTGCTACACTTACCGCCCTAAGGTCACTTTCGAGAGCGCCCTAAGGATATATTCCGAGAGGACAACGGGCAGAAACGGCCCGTCCGAGGCAGGAAAGGCCCAAGGACGAGGGAGCACACGTTCGTCCGGGACGAACGGGCTAGACTCGTTCAGCAAGGGGGCGGCCTGATGTCCGAGGTATCGATACCCTTCCGCGAGGACATGACGCGAGCGGTCCTTGACGGCTTCAAGTTCTGCACCTCGAGGAACAAGTGCTACGGCAATCCGGGCGACACGCTTCGTTCTCGAGGGACGAACGTTCATCATCAAGTACGTCATGCACGCGACCCTGGACTACGTCGCCAGTAACCTGTATGGGCGGGAAGGGACGGCAAGCCCGGAGGCATTCATAGCCCTATGGAACGAGATACATCCGAGGCGAGGCTTCGACCCTTCCCAGAAGGTATGGGTCCATTTCTTTGAGGAGGCGAGCTCATGATGGCGGACGAGAAGGAAGCGGTCGCTCCGTCTGTCGGCCCGAAGAACGGCCGGGAGCACAGCATCGCCCTGGACATCATGGAAGGACTGAAGGAGGACGGGCTCGGCACGCTGGAGATCGCTGCCGTGGTCGGGCGGCTCCAGCTCCTTGTCCTCGACGAGATCAAAGGCTGTCTTGCTGAGGATCGCCGCTTCATCAAGGAGGAAGCGCACAGGACGAGTGCCCCGGTCATCGACGGCGGGAGGATCGTAGGAAGGAAGCATGACATCTATGATGCGTGCGTCGAGCTCAGCCGCTTCGATGTCCCTGACATATGCCGGGCGCTGAGGGACATGGGCGGCAAGTACTGGAAAGAGGAGCCGACCGAGCGAGCGGTCAAGAAGCTCATAAGGGGCGTCAGGTTCGTAAGGAAGGACGGTCTCAAGAAGGGCAGGCAGGCGTACGTCCTGGTCCGCGATGAGACGGCTACGCAGGTAAAGGAGGCGGGACCGTGATGCACTATGAGAAGGTCATCGCCTACCTGAAGGGCAGGTTCGGCGACCGGCCCATGCCTGAGTCTTCCGTACGTACTGCCCTGGGCATCATAGGCATAACGAACAGGCGCACGCAGACCATGCACATGGCTACAATGGAAGCGCTGGGTCTGCTCACTTGGAACGGCATGGACCAGAAGTTCAGGCTTGCCCCCCCACCCCCACCCGGCTATGCTTCTTGTGGAAACGTCAACGAGGGTAACGGGGGAGAGACAAAGGAGGCAACGGCCTTATGAACTGCCCTCTGAAGCCCGGTCTAAGGTGCAAAGCCGACGCAAAGCTGAGAGCAGATACGCCCTGCCCGGGATGCAGGAACAAGGGTCACGGCGCTCACCGGGCATTAGCCCCCTGCATTAGCCCCCTAGGAACAAAGGCCAGCAAGGATGACATTAGCCCGACATTAGCCCCCGGCATTAGCCCTGCATCAGCTTTGAGGGCTAATGTGCTAATGCCGACGGAGGGGTATTCATGCCTATGATCGAGACGGACACCCTCCGATTGGCCGTTTATCGTCTCCTTGTCGACGGCAAGGAAATCGGTCACCCGATGAACCCTACCAGAGCAGCGAAAGAGGTCGGAAGGGCCCCGGCAACTATCGCTAAGCACTATCTTCCTTATCTGCTGAGCAACGGGTACATCAGGCGCAAGAAAGGCTGCATTAACCCTGTCCTGTACGAGCGAGGCCCTCGTGCCTATGAACTGGATGCTCTTATTTCCAGGGCTAATGTCGACGCCACGAAGGGGGTCGTGCAAGGGGCTAATGTCCCGTCCGGGGCGGCGGGGGCGGTCGAGGAGGTCCGAACGGTCACAGCATACATCCCTACAGGGCAGGACCATGCGGACGGTAGGTACATCTTCCCGGTGCTCAAGGTCGGGGATCTCTGCGACCTCTACGCGAAAGAGGACGGCAAGGATGTGCTCGTCGCAAAGTGGGACGATGAGCCCACGAAGCTGAACAATGGTGTCCAGTATCGCAAGGGACGCGTTATGATGGACGGAGCAGAGTACAAGGTCCATTATTATGCCTGCACCAGCTCCCTCCATATCTGGGTGCTCCCTGTCCTCACTGCCCCGGGGCATGTCGTGGACGGTCCGGAGAGGCTTGCGGACCAGGCGGTGCAGGCGGTGAACGTGCTGCAGAGATCCGGGGGATGGCAGCTCGGCCTCCCCAGGTTCTCGTCGAACGGCGGCCAGGACAGCGAGGGGATACATTACGCCACCAACGACCCTGCGATCATGGGCAATCTGCCTGAAGGCTACGCTCCCAAGGACAAGGACTTCTGGGTGGATGGGACGCCGCCGCCTCTATCGCTCGAGACGGACAAGGCGGCAAAGGCGGACGCGGTCATCGGGTTCTATGAGCTGTCCCAGGACCTGAAGAGCGCCAACAAAGACATGGCATCAAGGCTCGAGGCCAACGAGAAGGTATCCCTCAAGCTCGTCCGCATAAGCGAGAACCTCGAGCGCGCGATAGGCAGCATGCAGTCGACCGAGGCGCATCTCATTGAGCAGAGGTCGAGGGAGCTCATCGTCAAGATCAAGGATGCTCAGGGGGCGATGTACCAATGATCATTGATGGTCCGCATATCAGCAGAGCAACGATCGTTATCCAGGATATTAGAAAATATAATTCAGGGACAGAGTTGATATATCGGCTATTAGGTGTTAAGTCGCCTAGGATACCGGGCAAGAGATCCTCTCCTAAGGTCTCATCCGAACTAAGAGATGCCCGCATAGCCTATCGTACGGTCTTCTTACTTGTCATTTCAAGGTCGTACGAGCGGCGGAACGATATCGTTCCGTATTCCACAATGATGATCCTCCGCCGCGGCACTTATTCTGAAGGGGGCGATGTACCAATGAGCGCCCATGCAGGTAAACGTCTACTACGCCCGACAATAAGCTTTATCATCAGACGGTCAAATGGTAATATGCCTGGGGTAGTGGGTATAACTCACTCGCCAAAAAGAACGGTCATCTGGCCGATGACCGGCATCACACCCATGCTCCATCGGGCGGGTCATTCATGGCTACTCATCGACCGTCCGGGCGGCGGGATATTCTTCTACAGGATATCTAAGATTCTCCCCGCCGCGGCACCTCTTTGTCATGGGTCATCTTTTAATACAAGTGTCAGGAAGTCGGGACTATTCTATAACGGCCTGACTACTGGTCCCGAGTCTGTCAGAGTCGGGAACCGCCTGCAGGGAACTCTCAAGGGGGCGACATGATGGGAGCAACGAAGTATCCTCTGCTCGATCCGGACGCCAGGCTAAAGCTGCTAGGCGCATGCCGGACCGACGAGGAGCGCGGCCTCATCTCCCTTCTTTGGCTGACCGGCATGCACGTCTGCATCATATCGAGCGACGAGGACCGCCCGAGGCCGAAGCTCGTCAAGGAAGGACCACGGACATATGTTTATTGGCACAGGGCGAAGACCGGGCGCTCATTGCGTCAGGCGGTCCCGCCCGACATGCTGCCGTCGATACAAGGCTTCCTCGATGAGGGCTTCGGGCGGCGAAAGTGCATAAGCCAGTATTCCAAGATGGTGCGGTCAGTAGGCAAGCGCGCAGGCTACGAGAACATCAGTCCGAACACACTTCGCCATACGCGCTGCCTTCGCGCTCTCATGCCAAGGGACAAGGGCGGCGACGGGCTGACGATATACGAGGCCGCGCACGTCCTTGGGTGTTCGCTTGACGTGGTGGTCCGCGACTATGCCGCGCTGAGCGACGAGCAGTACGACAGCCTGCTAGATGGCCGAAAGGAGGGGGAGGGTCCGGTCAATAACCAAACCCCTCAGAACGGGGATGCCCGAAAGGATGTCCTTTTGAGCAGGGACGGAGGCGGGTCGGCATGATATCGCCTGCGGAAAAGAAGGACGGGACCGTCCGCGTGAAGGTCGACCTCTCGGAAGAGCAGGCGAGCCGCCTTGAGCAGGTCTACAGGATATCGAGCGGAGAGCTCCGCAAGTCCGAGATGGTGGAGGCAGCCCTGAGCGACTTCTTCGCCGCCAATAGAACGAAGGAAGCGATAGCGGCCAGGATAAAGAGGAGTTCTAGATGAGAAGGCATACACCGTCGAGGACCTCGATCTGTTAACAAACTTCTTTTAGAATTTTCTTGAGTCGGCGAAGACATTTGGATAAGTTCTATCACACACTTGTGCGGGAGTTGCAGCTATCGTTTTCATTTTCTTATCTAGGCGGAACCCACCGCACATCTAAGAAAAACATTGGCCCAATGCTTGAGCTGAAGTGATCCCCGTTCTGGTTCGCAGAAAAAGGTAAGACACAACTATTTGAAATGAATGTTGAGTTGGATAAGCCTCTTACAAGGATGTGTCTGCTCAATGCCTATCGCGCGTACCGATAATGCTCATCAAGATGATCATATTTCCGACGAAGTAAAGGATGAAGAACAGTATCATGGAGATGAGCACAAGCGACGTATTGCCCTGCCAGGTCGCGATATCGGCGAACAGTCCGAATGTCCCTATGATAAGAAGGCCCGCGCCGATGAGCGCCTTCCCGTTCGTAGCGTGCATGCCTTTTATTATCCAAATGGAACCGACGACCGTGATGGCGATTAGGCCTATGATCGATACCGCCATACTGTAGACACTGATCCGAGATACCGCCAAAAGCAATGCTGGTGCAACGGCACCGAGCACTATCGCCGATATGGCATCCTTGACGAAGCTACGCTCCACGGTCCTGTCATGGCGATCTTCGCTCAGGATGTTCATACGCTCGGCCATATCACGCCACTTCCCGCAAGCACTCCGGCCTACAAGTGACCTCTTTTCGTCCGCTCGATGCCGATCGTACCATCGCAAACGCGCAGCCGACCCCGGAGTCGACCGTTATCGCTCCAGCCGATATCACGTTCACTCCCTGTTCTGCAGTATAAAGAGCGGCAGCTCGAAGCCGCTGACCGGCCCGACCTGCACGTTCCATCTCGTTATGCGTTCGATCGAGCTCTTCTGGTCCGAAGCCAGCCCCGGTATTATCATCCGTTTCTTCGAGACCTTAGAAACGATGCCGCACTCGGTGAGGGCTCTCATCACGCCCATAGCCGTGAAGGCATTGGACCCTATGGAGTTGTCAAGCGTGTAGCCTATCGTTTCCACGGGTATAACGAAGGCC
Organism: Methanomassiliicoccaceae archaeon; assembly: GCA_963726655.1. Lineage (GTDB taxonomy): Archaea > Thermoplasmatota > Thermoplasmata > Methanomassiliicoccales > Methanomassiliicoccaceae > CAVSDP01. The sequence continues at coordinate 12,113 of CAVSDP010000037.1, read as the reverse complement.
TTGGTTCCGGTCGTCTCGAATATGAGCTTCAGAATTTGATGCGTAATGATAGAGTTCCCTGTGATGATAACTGGGGAGTCGCCGTCCGGTGAGTTGATCTCGATAAGCTTCTCGGGTACCTTCTGCATCATGGGGTCGCTCTCAGGAAGATGGATGTCTATCGAGAGAACGCGGTCTATCGTTCCTGCCATCCCTATATCGATGCCAGAGCAGTCAGACGCTTTGCACTTGCCACTGAGCATGCTCTTGGCCAGTTCTTCCCCGCTCTGCGATCCGCATGATCTGCATCCATCAGGAGGAAGATACTTTGCAAGGTCTTCCGCGCTCATCTTGTAGAGGTCTATCTCCTCTATCGTCATATCGTTCCCTCCTCTTTCTTATCCTTTGAAATGTTCTTGAGCTCCCCGTTCTCGTCATAGTATCTGCGCCTGAAGTACAGGGCGAGGTTCACCAGCGATATCATCACGGGGACCTCGACAAGCGGGCCGATGACCGCGGTGAACGCCACCGCTGAACCTATGCCGAACACCCCGACGGCGACCGCGATAGCAAGCTCGAAGTTGTTGCTTGCCGCCGTGAATGATTGTGTCGCCGCATGAGCATAATCGAACCTGAACCGCATCGACAGCCAGAACGACAGCAGGAACATTATCGCGAAGTACACCAGCAGCGGGATCGCTATGCTTATGATGTCCAGGGGCGATCCTACTACGGACTGGGCACGCAATGAGAACATGACGACGATAGTGAACAGCAGGGCCAGGAGCGATACTTTCCCGGCCACCGACATGAACTTCCCGTCGTACCGTTCAGCGCCCATCCTAGGACGTAAGAGGTATCTGCTCAGGACCCCGCTGAAGAAAGGTATGCCCAGATAGATGATGACGCTGACAGCTACGGACGCGATGGATATGCTCACTGCCATACCTGAGCCCGGCGAGACGACGTTCGAGAGAACGGATATCAGGAAGTAAGCATAGAACGAATACATGATCACCTGGAACACGGAATTGAGAGCAACAAGTATCGCCGCGTACTCGCAATCGCCATCGGCGAGCTGGTTCCATACGAGGACCATGGCGATACACCTAGCGATCCCTATCAGTATCAGCCCGATGCGGTACTCTGGCTGGTCCGGCAAGAATATCCAGGCTAGAGCGAACATAAGGAACGGGCCGACGACATAGTTCAAGAACAAGGAGATGGAGAACATCCGTTTGGCGTTAGGCTGCTTAGCTATCTGGCCAAGCTCCTCATACTTGACCCTGGCCAACGGCGGGTACATCATAAATATGAGGCCGATCGCTATAGGTATCGATGTCGTGCCGATGCTCAATGAGTTGAGCACACTGGCAAGGCCGGGCACATAGATGCCTATGATTATGCCGAGCGCCATAGCGGCGAATATCCATGCGGTCAGGTACTTGTTAAGGAAGGAGAGCTTCTTAGGTGCTGCTCCGGGCGATGGGCATGTCTCCTTGGCTTCTTCGTTCATCTACTGCCTCTAGTTGCGAATTGATATAACCTATTTCAATAATTATTGAAACGACTGATGGATATATATAAGCTTCTGACCATAGATGGTCTGAGATCAGGCCAGCGGCAAGAGGTGATATCATAAGGACAGTACTGTTCATTTGCACCCATAACTCCGCCCGTTCCCAGATGGCGGAGGGGTTGGTCAACGCCCTGTACTCTAAGGTGCTCACTGCCAAGAGCGCCGGGACGGTCCCCAGTAAGGTCCACCCCCTAGCCATTAAGGTCATGGCCGAGATGGGCATTGACATATCTCATCAACGTTCGAAGGGGCTCAACGAATTCGATGGCCAGACCTTCGATCATGTTGTCATGGTCTGCTCGGACGCGGCTGAGATCTGCCCGTTCTTCCCTGGAGGGAGGGAGCAGATCCATCACGGCTTCGACGATCCCGCCGAGGCTAAAGGTACCGAGGATGATAAGTTGGAAGCATTCAGGAAGAGCAGGAATGAGATCAACAGGTGGATAATCGATAACCTGTTGTTAACGAACGAAAAGGGAGATGCGTGAATGGCTGCAAGGAGCCCAAAGAGATCCGAGTGCTGTACAGATAGAAAGAACCTACCTGAGGAAATGGAAGCGGCCCTACTGCAACAAGGCGGGATGAAAGGCTTGAGATCCCGCATCCCCAACAAGGAAAGCCTGGTACTCGAAGCAAAAGTATTCAACGCCCTTTCCGATCCGATAAGGCTTCAGGTCCTGCATGCACTTAGTGTCACCGACCTGTGTCCTTGCTTATTAAAAGAGATAGCGGAGCTATCGGACTCGAAGCTGTCGTACCATCTCAACATCCTGGAGGAAGCTGGCCTGATATCGTCATCCCCTCGAAATAGGTGGCGCATATATATGCTCACGGCTCAGGGCAGGTCCTTTATCAATGGCTGATATTCGGCGCTTGAACCTCTTGTCGAGCGTTTCCTCGGCATAGAAAGGATGATATCGACCGTACATCGATGAAAATCGATCATAATTGACTATTCTCGTTTTCAATCCCTCGGCGGCATAATTCGCGGCATAACTCGACACTGATACATGTTATGCTTAGGGAATTATGCCGCACTTTCCGATCTGGAATGCTCATTATTGTTCACTAATGCACCTAGCAGGACGTATGCCGTTTATTTCATGTTCTTAGGTTGTTAACTATGAGTTGTCTTGAACGCTTCTTTAAATACTGCGGGCATAAGGCCGGCCCCTAGCGGCATAGTTTTCTTGGCAGCCGACTCAGGTACTAAATATCATGTACGATGATGCAAGAACGTCGATAGCGGGAGTCGAGAGATTCCAAGCTTCACATCCTTGTTCGCGGCCCCTGCTAGCGGCATTGTTATCGCGCGGTCCCTAGGCGACCTGGATCTTCTCATTGTCCTGTCGGTCCCTTGCATACCCTGGAATATGATAGCTTAAGATCAAGTTAAAGGGGTAGAGCGAGAGCATATGACGGGATCTTTGGACCAAATGGACGCTCTACCCCGTTCGACTACCGTGCCATCGATATATACTGTTTAATATCTAGAGATCAAGAATGATCTTAGTATCACGCTCGCATCCCCTGCCTCCGACGATCCGGCCTGCAGAGCGGAAGCGTTGCATATGGTTGACTGCAGAACGTCGGCCGATCATCCCTGGCCAGACACCATTTTATGCCCGGTATTGATGGTTTCTTTGTACTTCCCCGCCTCCGAGACGGGTTTTGGGGACCACTTTCTAGCATAGTGATGCATTTCTCATAGGACTAAATAGGGAGATCAAAGTCCTTCGATAGCCTATCATCTAACTGTCCAGATGGTCCGCGTTCATACTCTTTGGTACCTTGAGCTCCTGCCCTAAGAACTAACATAAAGAGCTAAGAGGAGTGAATAGATGGCATTGTAGTTATAGAGTTAAAAAAGAGATGTAACGACATTGTACCGTTCGCTTGCCGGCCGGCCGCGCCGGCAAGGAGGTTGGAGCTCCCGGCACAGAGCTTGCGATGGGTGTCTAGGTCTGTGCGGCCGTACTGTCCGGCGTGAACTCAAAGCTCTTGAACACTACCTCGACTGGCTGTCTGTTAGAGGGCGGCCCATTGGATTGCCACAGGTTCATTATCGCATGGACCCCTGAGGCGTTGCGGGCCTGGTCGCACGTCCATGATTCCATGAGCTTGCTGCCCTCAATGACACTGAACACGACATAGGTCGGCTGCCAATCTATCGAGAAGGTCGTATCACGTGACGTGTATGGAAGGTTGAAGAGCTTATAGTTGCTATACCCAGGCTGGACCCAGAAATCGAAGTTCGGGGTGGCGCTGTCTCCCCATTGGGCTTGCTCGATATCTATCTCCTTAGAGTCATTCGCAGTTAGCAAAAATGGGAACATCCCAAGGACGATATTCTTGTTTATATCGTGGACGCCCTGAGTGACCCATGTGTAAGTACCATATCCAAAGGCATTCTGTGAGACGACCTCAACATCCTTCCATGATCCGCTCACTTTCGAGACTTTCAAATGCAGATAGCCACTGGAATCGACCCAGACCTGCTGAGCGGTGTTCGCGAAATTAGCATATCCGCTAACGTTCCACGTCATCCCTGAGAACGATACGGTCGAGATCGTTGTGGTGGCTGTTGATGATCCAGCGGCCATGCTATCCGGGATGAATGTGAACGCTAGCAGTATGCTAGGCAATATAAGCGCGATGATCAGGAGCGCATGATAATGTTTATGAGCATTTTTTCTATGCCGATTCATAAAGATAGATTATTACTAAATCCGGTAAATGAAATTATCTGAGAAATTGGCTAGGCCAGTCTCTCGTTCATCAGACCCGATCGTTGGGGACGATCACCGTTATGATCATGCACTCAGGGACCCAACATGCGCCGATGCAGGTTGGCAGCAACTCCGAAGAGCGTGCTTATAGCCGGACGATGATCTATGCATCATCGGCATGAGGTCGTGGCCCGCATCTTGACCAAATGGTGATCCTTTATCCCATGTCATATCGTGGATGAAATGAGCGCTTTCGGTGGTCTTGCCTTCCATTGATCATCACTTTCCATGCCCCGGAGATCTCGTTCTAACCTCATTGATCAGGCTCCAGCGTGATCATCAAACGATATACTCAATGTTAAGGATCAACAGCCGTTCCGTCCCGATTATATAGCTAGATCTTGGATCTGTAAGCCCACAAGAGCGATCGGACATGCGGATGAATAAGCGCGCTGATATCGGGGTCGGTACGATGATCGTGTTCATCGCCATGGTCCTAGTGGCCGCTGTAGCCGCTTCCGTCCTGATAAGTACCGCTAATAGCGTAAGAGAACAGGCCACGAGCACAGGGGATGATGCGATCTCCGGAGTATCCACCGGGTTAGATCTCCAATATGTCTCGGGTAACGTTAACAACGATTCGATCATAGATCTTATGGTCTATCTGACATTGGTCCCAGGGAGCGAGTCCATAGACATGGATAGTGCTGTGTTATCGATCGATGTGACGGGGGAGGGTGCGATGAGCGATAACTGCATACGCGACGTCCACAACTCCACAAGCGATGTGATAGCCCAGCCTGATGAACAGGTATGGTATCATATCTGGGGCTTTTCCCTGTACCCTGGCGATTCTGTAACTATCAGGATCATACCGACCGTTGGATTCGCTACACTTATCGACTTCACTGTACCGGATGTTCTTAGTCCTGGTACTGTGATGTTAAGGTGAGCGCCGCCGCTTTCGGACCCCTCAAACCCCTTATTATCATTTTCCATGTCTCGGCGATTTCGTTCTATCCAGCCTTCTTTTATGAAAATTATGAATATCAACTTTTGAGAGGGGCCGATCTTCGGCGACCTCCCCTTGTCCGGTTCATATCCTTGATATCCGTCCTAGGGTCTCGAAGACGAAGGATGGGCGGCTTCATGATATCCGGAGAGGGTATGAATGGAGTATCTTATCGTCCACAAGAGCGGGAAGAAAGAAAGGTTCGAGGATGCGGCCACTGCATGGTATTCGATAGACGATCGTTACCCAGGCGCATATCTCAGGCGTAGGCGCATAAGAGGAAGGGGCATATTCGCCATGCATGACATCTCGGCGTTCGGCCATGCAAAGGTATGTTCCGGGCGGAGGATCGTCGCCAGAATAACATTAAGGGAATAAGATAGAATATGCCAGATAAGGAAAATACCCCCCTTTCGGCCACCTCCCCCAACGCCTTTTATATAATAATCGCAAGTGCACGTCCGCTCTGGTCATGATGGGAAGGCCGGATGGATCAGGAGGATATGTGAATGAAATACTACTCCCAACTAGAAGTGGAAAAGATGTTCGAGATATTGTACAGTATACAATGCGATTCTGTACCATCTGGATACGAAACGATATGCCCACCAATTTTAGAAACTAAAGATATTCTTATGACCCTTCAAGAATCTAATTTTGATGATATTAAGCAGGAATTTGGCAATATTAAAAGAAAACGATGCAATCAATGCAATCTCGATTGCAAGGCTAAGAAGATTTGATGATATCATCTATTTCCTTTAGCTTTTTAGCCACCTCTTTACCTTTTTCAGTCAAAGAGACGTGAATCTCAAACTTTTGTTCTCTTATTTTTACCATACTAATAAGTCCAGCCTCTTCTAATTCTTTTAATACGATGCCTAGTCTGGAATAGTTTTGATAAACATTATCCTTTATCTGAGTGGGAAATGCATATTCTCTATCACTCAGAAACATAAGTATTGCTGAAACATGGTCTATATTGATCACATTCTCATAATTCGTCATTCTCAATTCACAATCATTCATAAGCTTATTAGAACATTATCGTTTCATTCATGAATCATTATTCTAAATCCTAAATCATTAAATACTTTACAGCTCTCATCACCCCCTGCACGATTTAGAATAATGAATCGTGCATATAAGGGTAGTCCAGCGGTCACCTTGCAAGTGACACCAGATGACCAAGAGGGAAATAAAAATGCAAAATCACACTGACCCTGCCAGGGTATTAGTTCACATATTTTTCCTCCATTGATCTAAAGATCGGATTACCCACACCTTTGGCTTTGCAAGAGCCCCCTGGCAGGCTAACAACATCTTGAGGTGAAAGTGGTATGGACGAGACGGTTGTAGTGTCCACAGGGACGAATGACGACCTGGACTATGACGAGTATGAAGTGAACTGCACGATCCAGGCTGTTAAGGATGGCATGAGGAACGAGAGTGAGCTCAGAGCGTGCGGCTGCCAGGATTGCATGGAGGCGCTGAGACGGATTGAAGTCGCCAGAAAGCAAGGCAAGGGGGCCTCCGCATGATGGAGTCCGGTATCTTCTACTATCAGGAGATAGGCAACGCCATCAGGGAAAAGGACGAGCAGGTGGACCGCTTCGACGTCAAGGTCTTTCACGACGAGTCAATAGGCAAATGGCGCGTCAGGCTGACCGACAAGAGCCGGACAAGACCGACCACAACGGGGGCCTGAGCTCATGACCGATGATGCTTACAAGGAGCCGATCGAGCGCCCTAGTGAAGAGGACGGGAAAGAGCTTGAAGTGCTGGCCGAGAGCATCGCTCAGGCCGGATGGACGGACACGTTCTCGGCAATAGACTCTTGATGAGAGCATGACCGTCCGCATCCGCGGAAGGGACGGCGTATTCATGGCAAAGGGGCCGGGCGTGCTCTTTGTAGCTTTCCTTCCTGCGGAAGCGTTCGAGGAAGAGAACGAGAACAAGGGAACGTCAGAAACGGCAAAAGCCGAGCAGTTCGACATCACGGACGGGTGAGAACATACCCAAGGACAAGAGGCTAGAGATACCCGCCTTCCGCGAGGCGCACAAAGAGGTCTGCAACGTCTACCGCGAGATAAACAGGAGCAGGTACGTCCGAATACCCGAGCTCAGGATAGCCGCGAGCTCGGGCGATCCGGAAGCTATCAGGCTCCTGAGGCGGTACGAGGACGCGATCGCTGCGAGGCGAGCGACCACGGTAAGGGCGGGGGCGTGAGCATGTCGAATGATATCGTAGCTTCGTCCGAGAAGTACGGTCGCTGCGAGAGATGCCACCGCAAGCTCAAGGACCCCGATAGCGTGAAGAGAGGCCTTGGTCCGATATGCGTCAAGAAGGTCGAGGCCGAGCTCAAGGAAGATGGGAAGAACGAGATGCAGGACCTGGCGCATGCTCTCGGCTACAGCGAGGCGGGTGGTCAGTGATGCCGAGCATATCGACCGACAGTATCGTCAACGGCATCGATGAGGTCAGAAGTGCCATGCATTGGGCCGATGTCAACCATCATCGCGCGTATGAGGATCTTAGGCTCGCTAGAGATCCCAAGCCTAGCGCGAGCGTAAGGATGGCAAATTGGGAATGGCGGAGGAACGAGTGCCTTGCCATGATCGATGCCTACTGGCATCACATGAGGCACGTATACACCGCGTCCGAGAGCAAGGGGGCCTGAGGATGTGCTCTCTGAATATCTCGCAACATCTACCAGGAGATGCTAGACATGCCCTACGCGCAGAGGGACGCGTTCCACAGGTCCATGAGGCAATTCCTCTCGGAACAATGCGTGGGCTTATCCCCCATAACATATACCAACTACGAGAACTGGATAGGCTCATGCGGGGAGCTGGTCGAATACCAGCGCCCGAATGCCATCACGCTCTTGAAGATGAGGGAGATAGAGGCAGGACTGGATGTCGGGGAGACCTCGAAGGTCCTTATGTGCTCCACCTTCCGGGCCTTCCTTCGATGGTCAGGCAATCGGGACGCCTTCAAATGGAAGCTGACCTCGCATATGAGGCCCAAGGAGGACGGTGTGTTCTTCAACGAGCAGCAGACGGCATATGTGCGAACTGCCGCTCAGCAGCTCGGGACAGAGCACGAACTGATTTATTCGCTGGGCATAGACAATGGGCTGCGCACCATCGACATGAGGCGGCTGACGCCCGCCATGGTGGACAGCCTGATAAAGGCAGGGGAGGCGATGATAATAGGGAAGGGCCGGAACGGCGGCAAGCCGGGAAAGCTGGTCCTGAACAAGATGACGTACGGCCCCCTCGTGAAGTACATGCGGATAAGGGAGGGCATAGTAAGAGAACACGGAGCGGATCCGGAGCAATTCCTGATACGCTGGGACAAGCGCAAGGGCGTGATACCGTTCTCTTACAAGCTTATCTACGACTGGTGCAGAGAGATATCAACGGCATGCGGTCTGGAGTTCGGACCTCACGATATGAGGCGGTCGTATGGTCACAGACTGCACCTTGCTGGGGTGCCACTCGAAACTATAGCGAAACTTATGCGGCACGAGAGCCCGGACGAAGCGTTCAGATGCTACATAGGATGGGACAAAGAGGAGCTCCGCGGCGCAGTGGACAAATTGTGCCCCGGCGCCCTGGACCAGCTTGTCAGGTTCAGCTAAAGCCATATATATGACCTACATATTGTGGTCAAAATACTGCCCCGGTAGTGTAGCGGCCTATCATCCAAGCCTGTCGAGCTTGGGACTCGGGTCCAAATCCCGACCGGGGCGCCATTTTCTAATTAATGCCCTATGTTGCTTTCAGACTACGCTAACGATGCAACCTTACAAGCTCGATTCTTATCATTACGATGATGAATGACGTAAACTGTCGTGGACAGGCGCTGCAAGATGTGCTCTTGGACACATGCTGATCTGGAGGGAGTAAGGGGCATGGGCATCGGTGCTAGGTAGTTCGAACATGCATGAATAAAGCTGCCTGTCTTATGCAAGATCGTTGGAAAGGTTCTTGAACTAAAGCACTATGCAAGTAACATGCGATGCCTACTCAGAGGCAAGATCCACAGGGCGGTCGTGACAGATGCCAACCCAGAATATGTTGGCAGCATCACCATTGACAAGGACCTATTATCGAAGGCGGACATATGGGCCGGGGAAAGGGTCCTAATATCCGATATCAACAATGGTATGCGCTTCGAGACGTATATCGTAGAGGGAAAGGAATGCTCTGGTATAGTTGCGGTCAACGGAGCGGCGGCAAAGCTAGTTAACATTGGTGATAAGCTTATCATCATGGCTTTCGAGTTCACAGACCATCAGATACTTCCCAAGATAATACTCGTGAACGAAAAGAATCAATTCATAAAAGCACTGCAGTCCCAATAAATGGACTGAGCCTTTTTCTATTCGCTAACGTATACTCGGTCATGAAGGTCAGCGTATATACTGATGGGGGATCAAGAGGTAACCCCGGTCCTTCTGCTTTTGCAGTTGTTCTGACCGATGGATCTGGAAAGGTCATAAAGGAGTTCTCAAGGTACCTAGGCAGGATAACGAACAATGAAGCAGAATATAAAGGCGCCATTGCCGGCCTGACCGAAGCAGAGTCGCTTGGTGCGGATGAGGTGGATATGACCTCAGATTCCGAGCTCATGGTGAGGCAGATCAATGGTCAGTATGCATGTCGTGCAACGAACTTGCAGCCATTGCTGCTCGAGATCCATGAACGCATGGGAAAATTCAAGAAAGCCAAATTCTCTCATGTCCATAGGGAGGACCCGATGATATCCAGGGCCGATAGGCTAGTGAATGAAGAGCTTGACATCATGGAACATCTCTCTCCAAAGGGAAAACCAAACCCATGAACTGCTTATGATCCTGAGAGACAAAAGTTGCTTCAACAGGCAACGATCATATTTTCGTTGATGCGTGAGACGATCGTCATGCTATCAAGATAGCCACAACTAAGATGGTCGTGAGCCCTGTAACAGCTCTTACTGGAAAACGACCGATGGCTATCCCCTTTTTTGACCGATCGAAAGCCCGCCCTGATGCTCATGCTTTATCGTGAAAGGCTCATTCGCCTAAGATAAATCATTATTTTTTATGGACGATTGGAATCATACAGAAATATGAAAAAGCGCTCATAATCAATTATTATTTTTATTGCTGGACTAAATTTCTTTCTGGATATCGATCTAATAAGAAGTAAGGAGGATTATAGCATAGATATAAATAGAACATCTGATTAATGGGGTCCCAGTGCCTGAGGCGGGGGCTCAACTCTCCTCCTAGTTTATTTTCTTTCGAATCCCCACCAACGCTTCCGCCTCTGACACTTCATATGTTGGATAGAAAATCTAGAATATCGTCTCTCTTGATCAGCTTCTGGTCGCCCGTTATAAGGTCACGGATGGTAACAGAGCCTTGGGAAAGTTCTTTCTCGCCAACAATGATCGCTCTCTTGGCATTGATCGTAGATGCATATTTTAGGTTCTTTGATAAGTTGCGGCCCATTAGGTCTATCTCAGCAATAAAGCCGGATCTTCGCAGCATACCAGTGATCGAATATGCCTCGTCCTTGACGTTATCGGATATAGGTATCACAAAAACATCTGTGTGCCGATCTGGACTTTTGAAGCCTTCCCTCTCAAGGGCGATCAGCGTACGGTCGAACCCTATCCCAAATCCGGTTGAGAATGTCTTTTCTCCGCCGAATAATTCTGTAAGGGAATACGATCCTCCACCACATATCTGTTTTTCAGCGCCAAGTACTGGAGCGTCCATCTCAAAGACCATTCCGGTATAGTAATCAAGACCCCGTACAACACCCAGGTCCACTTGGACATTGGAAAAACCATAATCCTTGAGGATCCGGATCATTGCTTCAAGGTACGACCTTGCATCCCCAGCTATCTTATCCAGGACCTCGGCCCCTCCGACAGTGCTTGTTACCTCGATTATGCGCTCTATTTTCTCACTTGATAGGCCAGCTTCGGTCATCCTTGCGCGCGCTTCCTCATACTCCTTCTTATCTAGCTTTTGAAGTATTGGGGCAGCCTTATTCTGATCGACGCCAGCCTCACTTAGCATGCCACGAAGAACGCCTATGTGCCCTATCCGGATATTGTATTCCTTGAGACCTATTCTCTGCATGATAGAAGCAGCAAGTGCTATCACTTCTGCGTCACTTTCTGGACCAGGGTTCCCGATCAGCTCGCATCCGAACTGGAAGAACTCCCTATATCTTCCTGATTGGGGACGTTCGTAACGGAAACATTGACCAAAGTAGAACATCTTGAGCGGCCTTGGTTGGTCTGTAAGTTCGTTCACGAAAAAGCGAATTACAGGTGCAGTTAGTTCTGGACGGAGCGATAGCTCCCTTCCGCCCTTATCCTGAAAAACATACATCTCATCCATTATATTTGGTCCAGACCTAGTGGTAAAGAGCTCTGTATGCTCGAATATGGGCGTGGCGACCTCTCGGAACCCAAAGGTGGCTGCTTCCTTTCGCATAATACCTTCGAGATATCTCCTCTTTTCCATCTCATCAGGGCCGAAATCCCTGGTCCCCCTTGGACGCTGGATCATCATTTCCACATCATAAAGGCGTTATTTAGCGGTTTCCGCCATAAAATGGGACCTAAGGTGCCTTAGTTCTCAGCGAACGGTAAGCCCACGCGCAGGTCTGTGAGCAAAGCCACTCATTCGATCAGATCCATGAGCCACCAATAAATTCACAGCTTTGCCATAGCCTTAGACCCGCGGTCATTTATATTCTGGACATTATACATTGAATAGTAGCCCAGATCGTACCGCTTTTATCT
>CAVSDP010000036.1:0-97850 GCA_963726655.1 Methanomassiliicoccaceae archaeon | reverse complement strand
CATGAGCGGAGAAAGATTTAATGTGCTTTATGTGGACGATGATATCCCGTTGCTGGATATTACGCGTTCATTCTTCGGGCACGACCCAGAGATGAAGATGCGTGACGCATCCTCCGCGTCGATAGCCCTTAAGATGCTGTCATCCGATGATTATGATGTCGTAATATCTGACTATCAGATGCCCGGGACCGACGGCATAGAGTTTCTAGTAGCATTGCGATCGCGAGGGAATAATACCCCGTTCATCCTCTTTACTGGGCGGGGAAGGGAGGAAGTGGCCATTGAAGCATTGAGCTCAGGAGCGGATTTCTATCTTCAGAAAGGAAAGGACCTTGAAGTGCAGTTCGCAGAGCTCAGGAATATCGTACTTAAACTGGCTAGGAATCGACGTATGGAGAGTTCCTTGAACAAGAGCAAGGAGAGGTTTCGGCGGCTCGTTGAAATGTCGCCCATCGCCATTTGCATCTCCAGAGACTTAGAGTTCATCTATGTGAACCCGAGCTATGTCAGTCTTTTCGGGTTCCAGAACGAGGAGGAGCTTTTCAAGCATCCCCTAAGGGAGAGAGTCGCCCCCGAATATCGTGGCCTAATGATCGAAGGGATGAGCAGGGTCGCGCGGGACCTACCGATAGAGCGTTCTTTTGAGTCCGTCGGCGTCCGTGCTGATGGTTCATTGTTCCATTTCCTGATGACCGCAGCGAAGATAGAACTGGATGACGGACCGGCCATCGTAGCGTATATCATAGATATATCAAAGACCAGGGAATTCAAGGAAAAACTGATCATTAAGGATATGCAGGCCAGGCTCCAGTCCGATATGGTCGATGTCGTCAGCTGGGAGTTCGACGGGACGACAGGGACCTTCATTTTTGATGATATATTCTTCCAACTATACGGTACGACTGCGGACAAGGAAGGGGGTATGAATTCACGCCCGAGGAATACATCCGGAAGTTCGTTCATCCCGATGACGCGGAGATGACCCTTCGCTGGATGCAAAGCGGGAGCGATGAGATTGCGAAGACCGGCTGGGCTGAGACGGAGCATCGCATCATAAGGGGGGACGGAGAGGCCCGTTGGGTGCAGGTCCGGGTAGGGGCTCTCTTCGATCCGGATGGTAAGGTGATAAAGGTATACGGCGTCAATCAGGATATCAGCGACCGTAAGATGAAAGAAGCGCCAAGCAAAAAAGAAATGGTCCATTGCTAGCGGTCTTCTTATCTAGCCGTTCCTAGGCTATCGTATCCTTTGAACTGGCATCGGTAAGATGGCGCGCTCGGGCGAACCGCCTTGGACCGGTCTACAGGATATCGCGAGGGAAGCTCCGCAAGTCGGAGGTCGTGGAAGCTGCTCTCGATGACTTCTTCGCCTCCAACCGTACGAAGGAAGCAATAGCCGTGAGGATAATGAGTCAGACGAAGTGAACGGGAATTTAAGGATTGCTTGGTTCGTTAACAGGCCTACTTTCGAATTATCATGAACACTCCGCTTCTCCACTCTGACCCGCCTCGCTCGCTGTTCTCATTAGATCGGCACATCATGAGATCCCTATCCTGGCACCTGTCGTGCATGTATCAGCTTTTTTCCATGAAACGAGAAATATTGCCGGTTATCTATGACCTAGGAGATAGTATATCTTGTCCCAATGATGGATGAAGAGTCATATAAAAAGGGGCTTAGAGAGCGGGCCAAGCAGCGTCTTCATAATGAGGAGGCGGCTATATCCTTATCCGAGAAGGAAGCCTCAGAGCTTATTGAGGAACTTTACATCCATCAAGAAGAGCTTAACTGTCCAGAACGAGGAGCTTCAGAGGACCAAGGCAGAAGTTGAAGCTGCCAGAGCGAAATATTTTGAGCTGTACGATCTCGCCCCTGTCGGATATGTCACCCTTACGCCTGAACTGATCATTAAAGAATCCAATCTAACGGCATCAAATATGCTTGGTCTAGATAGGAAGGAATCCCTAGATAAAGGGCTGTTCTCTTTTGTTTCGCCTAGTTCACAGGATACACTATATCTCCATTACAGGCGAGCTGCAAAGGGGGTGGAAGACCGGACAGATACGGTCCTGGTCCGAAGAAAGGATGGAAGCGAGCTCCAGGTCCAGTTAAAGAGCAGATCTGGTCAAGGGGAATGCAGGATTCGGGGTTCAGGTCAATATTAACTGATGTCACCGACCACAAGAAAGCAGAGGAAGAATTGCACAGCACTCTGGAACGGTTCTATCAGTAGCCTTTCGAGCATGAATCATGCGGATCCTGCTGGTCACTGACAACAACCGAGTAGAATTCGCCAACCAGGCGTTCTGTGACATTTTCGGTCTTGATCGTCCTCCCGCGGACCTGATGAACATGCATGCGAACGAAATGATCGAGATTATCAGGCCATCTGATAAGAACCCCGATGCGGACATCGCCTATTTGAGGGAGGTGGTCGGACAGGGGGAACCAGTAATTAACGAAGAAGATGAGCATGTCCGACGGACGGACACTACTGAGGGACTACATCCCAATACGCATTGGCGAAAAACGATATGGTCGTCTCTGGGTGCACAAGGATATCACGGACCGGAAGCATGCAGAGGAGGCTCTCAGAGAGAGCGAGACGAGTTATCGCACCTTGTTCGAGTCGATCAATGAGAGCTTCTGCATCATCGAGAAGGTGGAGACCGCTCCGGGCGAACCCATCGATTTCCGTTACTTGACTGCCAATCCGGCCTTCTCAAGGCAAGCTGGTGTATACAACGTCTTAGGCAAGACCATACGGCAGGTCGTCCCGGGGGAGCCGCAGGAGTGGTTCGATACTTACGATAAAGTGCTACGAACAGGGGAACCGACAAAGTTCGAGCTCGGCCTCGTGACGCAGGGGCGGATACTGGAACTGTACGCGTCCCGCGTCGAGGACCGGACGCACCGCCGGGTGGCGGTGCTTTTCTTGGATATCACCGCCCGCAAGAATGCGGAGGAAGCGCTCAAGAGAAGCGAGGCGAAGTACCGCGGCCTGTTCGAGAACACCCATGAGGGGGTAAGTCTTCGTCGTCTCATCCACAATGAGCATGGTGATATCGTTGACGCTGTGATGGTGGATGCCAATCGTGCTGCTCTCAGGATCTTTGGTGCTACTTCCCTCGAAGAGCTAAGAGAGAAGAAAGACGGCGGGAATATCAGCCCGGAGATAAATGCTCTTGCCATGAATATTATTAAGCGATCGATGGCCACAGAAGGGTCGGTCACCGAGCAGGTGCACTTCGATGCTGATGACCTATATTACACAGTGACCGTAGCTCCTCTCTGGACGGATCATGTCATCGTGACTAGCGTAGACATAACCGAGCAGGTCAAGGCTCGTAAGCGGATCGAGGAGCTGGCAACCCGTGCCGAGTCGGAGAAGAACCGATTGAGAACTATACTTGAGACAATGCCGGTAGCGGTATCGATATTTGATGCAAGCTGTAAGCTGATCGAGCATAATGCTCTAGCTGAGAAGTACTCTTTGCTCAATAATCTCAGCATCTGTAATAGGGGGGTGGGGCGCAAGAAGACCATGAGATGGTGGGCGGACACCGGGATGCCGGTAGAGCGAGATGACCTGCCGCTCATCAAAGCTATCACTAAAGGCACGACTGCATTAGGCAATATCTTCGATGTTGAGCTATACGAGGGACAGCGTGCGACGATAATGGCCTCTGCAGCACCGATGCGCGATGAACACAGAAAGATAGTAGGCGGGGTGCTGGTGCAGCAGGATGTCACCGAGCAGCGAGAGCTGGAGCATGATGCTATCGAGGCGAAGGAGCGAGCTGAGCTTTACGTTGACCTGCTGACTCACGATATCAACAACCTGAACGCCGGGATAGCAGGGTACCTGCAGCTAGTATCTGAGCGAGGAGACCTAAAGGTCAAGGAAAAGACCTATGTCCAGAGGTCGATGGACCTGCTCGAGAGCAGTTCGCATCTCATCGAGAACAGTCAAGAAGATACAGCGGATCGAGTCAGGCAGCGACGCGTACGGCATCACGGACCTGGGATGGATGCTCGAGGACGTCGTCGATGAGCTAAGAACGCAGCCTGAGAAAGAGGTCACGATAAATTATCGTCCTCGCCTCAAGCTGATGGTGAACGCTAGCGAGCTGCTCAAGGACGTGTTCACTAACATAATAGGCAACGCGATCAAGCACTCGGAGAAGGCGGTCACCATCGATGTCATGGTATCGAAGGTGTTCGAGAATGGTAGAGAATACTATCGTACGAGCATAGCCGACAACGGTCCTGGCATACCGGACGATATGAAGGACCGAGTGTTCTCAAGACTGCAGAGAGGTGGAACGAAAGCTAGCGGTGCTGGCCTCGGCCTATATTTGGTGAGACGCCTGGTCGAGGACTATCACGGCCGCGTCTGGGCAGAGGACCGAGTTCCTGGTGAGAGTACCAAAGGGGCAAAGTTCGTAGTAATGCTGCCGGTAGCATCTGCGAGCGCAAGACCTGCTGTCACCATCTAGGAACGATGCTCGGCCATATCTATAGTATAAGGATGAACAGGATATCTGGCTCATTGACCTGACATTCACCATTTCGATATCTGTACCGATAGGTATACTTGAGGTTGATAACAAAAACTATTTTGATCATATTATATATGTAGCTCCTGGTTCATCATACTCACGAGACCTATCAAGATCAATAAGGACAGACACGCAGAGCTCGGCGTGGCTACCATGATATTATTCATTGCCATGGTGCTCGTGGCCGCTGTTGCGGCCGCAGTGCTCATCAGCACCTCGAACTCCGTTAGGGAGCAGGCCACGCAGACCGGTTCCGCGGCGATCTATGGCACTGCTGCCGGGTTCAATGTGGAGAATGTGTGGGGGGACGTCAAGAACAATGCGATCGACGAGCTCGATGTATATCTCAACCTTGTTCCTGGTAGCCCGGCGGAATGTATCAGCGGTACCGTGGTAACTCTAACAGTCTCGTCCGTTTCAAAAGGCACGTCGTTCAGCGATAGCATGGAACTGAACAACGGCAACACCTTCTTTAGCACCCAGACCGGCGAGCTGGAGATCTACATACAGAACATCGACATTTCCCCCAATGACAATGTAGTGATAAGGGTCATCCCCGCATACGGCTCGATGAGCGTGATAGACTTTACCGTTCCTGATGCCTTCATGACGAGCATCGTATTGCTCAGATGACCGTCCCCGGTCTTTGGGACCCCACTTGATCGTAGGGATAATGGTCTGCTTCATTGACGCATTTTTGATATCGAGCGACCATAATATCACCTAATATCTTGTGCATTATATTGATGACTTAATACTGGGCGGGATCCTTGTATCTCGGTCTTCGGGACGATATGCCGAGAGATCGTATCATAGGATGATGGCGTGTCTTTTGCCGGAAGATGGAGATGGATATCCGAACAAGCTACTGCGGCTATACCTAGGGCTGATCGTCATTCCCCTCTCTATGAGCCATAGCTCCATTTTTACGATGATCTCCATAAGGTAGTTCACTGGAGTGTTCAGGATGACCATTATATGTTATTCGTCCTCCATGGTCGTGCACGAATAGCTTCTCATGAAAAAGTCGTTCACTAGCTCCGATGTTCGCTCGTTCCTGTGCACAATCGCCCAATAGGCGGTAAGCTCGATATCGTCGATCTTCCTGCTCCCTTCAGATATCTCGAAAGTGGTCAAGTGATCAGCGGTCGGAAGATCGTCCGTTTCTTAAACCTTGATGGATGATCATCCATTCCAAGAGTCGAATTTCGTTAGATGATGTATTATTACATTGGTATTATTCCCATTCATAATGTATTTAGGACTTATCAATGTCAAACAAAGCATAATTATGCATTTTTGTTAGACATTTGTTCTTGTCGTTCACGGACGGTCCCCTCTCCCAGCAAGCATACCCGTCTTACGATATATCTCTCATGTTCTGGCCATTGGATAAAGCCAATGCTTGAAGGACGATTAGATGCAGACATGCGTGGTATTGGTACCGCTCGAACGATCTTTGCACCTATCCGGGACCGAGCACCGCTTACGATAAGGAAAGCATGATAATGACGATGTCGGCATTGCTAAATATATAATAAATGATATATGGTCGAGGATCCTATGTTGCTCTGGTTCATGCTGAACAAGAATGATTCGGAAGCAAAAGTGATCGAGGAACACCTAGTAAAGCATGGCTTCTGCCCTATCGAGAAGGACGGCGACTTCATCGGCTTCGTTCACGAGATGGCCTGGCTGAACGGCTTGCGCATCGTTAACATCGACGTCCGGGACCCTGATATCTATACTGACCTAGCGAAGACCTCAGGCGACGTCGGCCTTCTGCCGTTCGGGCCGTGCTGCGTCAGGCGGCGAATGGCGGCCAGCATCATGACCGGGCTGTGATATCAGGGCCGATCAGGGCCGTCCAGCCAGGCGTGGGTCTATGTATATCACGCGATTTGTACGTGATTAAGATTTAGTATCATGAGCATAGAGAGAGAGTGAGCGTAGAGGATATGCTTCTGAATATGCTGGAAGACCCAGTGACGGTAGGTACCTCATTCGTCAGGTCGGACCAGGGCATGATCCTTATAATTTATATGGAGAACTTGTCGGAGATCCCCGACGAACAGCTAGATCTCGCACATGTCCTGCTGAAAAGGTCTCATCTAGAACCTATCGATACCGAAAAAAGTGACGACCCTGCCTGAGTCTCCATTAAGAAAGGATAGCATCCTTTGGGTCAAGATATCGGTAGCATGACGACGACCTTTGCTCCTTTGGTTTGATCGCCAGGAACACGGTCCTCTGCCCATACCTTTCCGCCATGGTCGTCGACTATCTCTTTTACCAGATGGCGACCCAGACCTTGGCCAGTCGCTCTGGTCAGCCGCTCAGCGACAGTGAAGAGATATCTTTCTTCATAGCGTCAGGTCTGCAGGGGTCGTTGAATGTAATCATTCTATCAACTGGCACCAGCAATTATCATTAATGGACATTATATCGCATTATTTATTTATCCTTGGCATAATAGTCCGTCGATGGAAACATCGAAGATCATCTATATCGATGATGAACCAGATCTTCTCGAGATAACCAAATCATTTCTTGGGATAGATGGCGAGATTGAGGTCGATACGGAAGAGGACCCTGTCAGGGCACTTGCACGCATATCTCATGATACATATGACGCCATAGTATCCGACTATCAGATGCCGGGGATGAACGGCATCGAGCTGTTGATAAAGCTGAGAAAACAAGGTGACCGTACGCCGTTCATCCTATTCACTGGTCGTGGCCGCGAAGAGGTCGTTATCGAGGCATTGAACAATGGTGCTGACCTCTATCTGCAGAAGGGGGGCGACCCTGAGGCCCAGTTCATGGAGCTGAAGAATGCGATAATCCAGCTGGCGCAAAGAAAGAAGGCCGAGGATCGGGTGATAGACGGAGAGAAGAAATATCGTGAGCTCGTCGAGGGGGCCAATGGAATAATCTTAAAGCTCGACCCGATCGGCAATATCGCCTTTTTGAACACATTCGGCAGAACCTTTTTTGCATGTGGCGATGAGATCATCGGTAAACCAGTCGTTAGCACCCTTTTCAGAGACTGCAGCTTTTTCCGGGGAACAGATCGGAAAAAGGTCTCATGAACTTCCTGTCCACCATGGATGGGAACACTGACAATACGTACCAGTTGAGGCATAAAGGCGTATGGGTCTCCTTTACGATCAATGTCATTCACGACGCTAGCGACAATGTTCTCGAGTATCTGTTCGTCGGTAACGACATCACTGCCAGCCAAGAAAGCTGAGCTGAAGCTGCCGAGGTCCAACTCGCTGACCAGGGCCATGCTCGATTCGAGCAGTGAGGCCATCCATCTCACCGATAACCATGGGAATATCATAGATCTCAATCAAAGATTCTTGGACATATGGGAGATCCCTGCCGAACTGGCTGGGCAGAGGTCGAACAACATATTGCTCCAGTACGTAAAGAACCAGCTGAAGGATCCAGATGCCTTTGTTCGTTACATAAAGAGTTTCGACAGATATCCGGAACTGGAGGGCAGCGCGGAGCTGGAGCTCAAGGACGGACGGGTTCTAGAAGAGCATACCAATCCTGTGCGCATCGGCTGGAAGGTGATCGGTAGATTATGGGGCTGCAGGGACGTGACCCGGCAGAAACCTATGAGAAGAAGATACTGGATAATGAGCTCAAGTACAGACGATTGGTCGAGAATGCCCTGGAAGGTATCTGGGCGATCGATGCTGAGTATAGGACAAGCTTTGTGAACGACAATGTAGCTAAGATGCTTGGTTACGCTAAGGAGGAGATAGTCGGTAGAAGTATCCTTGACTTCATGGACGGCAAAGGAGAAGATATCATCGTATGTGATATGATCGGCCTGCATCCGGGGAGCATTAAGGAAAGGGAAGTGGATCTGCTTCGGAAAGATGGTCCAAGATTACATGCTAGAATGACCGTCTCGCCGATAATCAGCAATGAGGCGTTCGAAGGGTCGGTGGTCTTCATATCCGATATCTCGGAGGGGAAAAGGGCCGAAGAAGAGCTATTGACGAACCAGCTCAAGATGGCCGCGGGGATGGAGCTCGCTCATCTCGGATATTGGGAATGCGATATTCAGTCCAATACATTCCATTTCAATGACGGTTTCTACACATTATATGGTACTGATGCCAAGAGATCAGGAGGGTATGACATGAGCTATGAGGATTATATCCGTAACTTCGTCCACCCGGACGATGCAGGCCATGTCATGAGCGAGACCCAGAAGAACAGGGAAGCGGAGTATCCCACAGGCCATGCCCAGTATCAGCACCGCATAATTGATGGAAAGGGCGAGGTCCGTTATGTTATCGCCCGAGTAGGAGCGATCAAGGATATTTCTGGACATGTTGTGAGGATCTATGGCGTGAACCAGGATGTGACCGAGCTTAAGACCGCTGAGGAAAGCCTTAGAAGGACCAATGAGAAGCTTAACCTCCTTAACAACATAACGAGACATGACATCAACAATCAATTGATGTTTCTGGGCGGTGCTATCGAGATCGTAAAGAAGAATGAAACGAACCTCGCTTCGCTCGCCCTTCTAACGAAGTCGACCGATTCTATCCGGAACATCTACGCGCAGATAGATTTCACGAAACAGTATCAGGAGATGGGGACAGCCTCTCCGATATGGCACGATCTCATGCGAACGGTCCTTTCTCAGCCGGAGATGAGAGATGTCGAAATAGAGCTAGCAGAAGGAATGAAGGGCCTGGAGGTTTATGCCGACCCCATGTTCGGCAAGGTCTTCCATAATCTATTGGAGAACAGCATCAAGTATGGCGGGCATGAGCTGCATGTCAGGATCGACTGCAGGACCATCGACGACATACTGTGCATCACCTACAAGGATAATGGGCCGGGCATATCGGATGAGGATAGGAAAAATATGTTCCAAAAAGGTCATGGACGAGGCACCGGCATGGGGATGTTCCTATCCCGCGAGATACTGGGTATCACAGGCATAACCATAAAAGAGACTGGTCAGCTCGGGGAAGGGATAAGGTTCGAGATGCTCGTGCCCAAGGGATATTTCAAGCATCTATAGGACCTAGCTGAGCAGGGGTCGTTCGTCCGTGTTAATTCGGATGTAACTCGGACATTAGTAGCATTGGCATGCGGATCGATCATTTTACTTTTCTATAATTTTATCGACATCCAAGGTAAAAGTAGCTGAGCACATCAAGAGCCATTATGCCAAATGTGCCTACGGCCGTCCGATCATACGACTAATGTCCAGAACAGCACGCCTGCCGATGTAAGTGCCAATACGACGACAAGTACATCTTCCAGTTAGGCGACTTTGTGCCGATGTCGTTGAAAGTTTCCATCTAAAGCCCTCCTTTAAGCGAACATTTCCTTTCCGCTTATCTCCTACGACATGAACGAACTATTTGAGGTTGACCCTTTGTTCTTGTATCATTTTATTATAGTGAAGATATAATCATCATTTCTGACAATATTTATTTTATTACATGCCAAATATAAGTATGAGCCGTATATGAACATGCAAACAATATCTTGAGAACTTTCTGAATGATTCTGTACATGACGACCAGTATTGGATATCGTCCGGGGCCAGGCACTATATTTTTATGTAAAATGGTCATGAGAATGAGCAACATTCCGCCTGCAAAGCACCTATTTTTTTTATCCAACATCGTGGAATCAATATTGATATACAAATATTGATTTTTTAAATAATATCAACATTGTTAACAAATGCATGTATGGAGAGACAATAGATTTGCCAAAAAAGAGGTATTTTTATGGATGGTAGCAACGATGAAAATAATCCGTCAGCGAACAAACAAACAGACTTACTTGTAACGATCAAGCAGCTGGAAAATAAGGTCCAGCTCTATGAGCAGATCCTAGATACCTTGCCGTGGCCTCTGTCTGTGACTGACATGAACATGAACTGGACCTTCATCAACAAGCCTGTCGAGGACATGCTGAAGGTAAAGCGCAAGGACATGCTAGGCAAGCATTGTTCGAACTGGGGCGCCAATATCTGCAAGACAAAGAACTGTGGCGTTGAATGCCTAAGGGCCGACAAGCCTCGCACGTTCTTTGAGCAGCAGAATATGAACTTTCAGGTCGATATCGCTTATATCAAAGATCTGAATGGAGACAGGATCGGCCACATAGAGATAGTCCAGGATGTAACAGCCAAGAGTAAGATGGATGAGTACAGTGCAGGATTTGTCAACGATGTAAAGCAGAACCTTAAACGATTGGCCAAGGGGGATATCGATATAACGCCGAAGCTGCCGGCCGACAATCAGTATGTTACAGATAGCGTTCGCAGCTCATATGCCGAGGTCAATGCAGATGTTTGTGCAGTACGTGACGCGGTAAATGCATTGGTGTCTGATGCCAACATGCTTTCCAGTGCAGCTGTTGAAGGAAAACTTTCGACGAGAGCAGACGCCTCAAAGCACCAGGGCGACTACCGCAAGGTGGTACAAGGTGTAAATGACACCTTGGATGCTGTCATCGGGCCTCTGAAGGTATCATCGGCCTATGTTGAGAAGATATCCAAAGGTGAGATTCCAGCAAAGATCGTTAAGGAATACAAGGGTGATTTCAATACCCTGAAGAATGACCTTAACGCCTGCATCGACGGCCTAGGGGGCCTCGTTGAAGCAGGGGAAGTACTCAAGAGAATGGCCGTCAATGACTATACTAAAAGCGTGGACGGCAAATATTCGGGCATTTTCGCTGATGTTGCCAGATCCATAAATGAAGTGAAAATAAGAATCGCTCACATCACGAAAACTGTCCAGAAGATCTCAAAGGGAGACCTTGGCGATCTGCCGGAGTATAGGCAGATAGGCCATCGTTCTGAAGAGGATGAGCTCGTTCCCTCCCTAATAGTATTGATGGGATCGCTCGATGCGCTGGTCACGGACGCTAATATGGTCGCGAACGCAGTGTTGGATGGCCATATGCATATAAGGGCTGATGCTGGCAAGCATGATGGCAAGTTCAGGGATGTGATCGAAGGTGTCAATGGCACCATAGAAGCGGTGGATGTCCCACTGAAGGAGACCATGCGCATAGCCGATGCTTATGCCGGGGGCGATCTCACTGCTCGAGTGGAGATCGAGACCAAGGGGGATTTCATTAAGTTCGGTCAAGCGCTCGATAAGGATCGGGGAGAGCCTTACCGATCTGCTACGGCAGGTGAATGACTCCGTGAATATCGTGTCATCAACATCCCAGGAACTGGCCTCATCTACCGAAGAGATGAACGCCTCGACCGAGCAGGTATCATCTGCTATACAGCAGATATCCAAGGGCGCTCAGTCCCAGGCAGCTCAGGTCGAGGAGACGGCGAAGATCATGGCAGAAATAACCCAGGCCATGAACACTGCCGTGGACCAATCGAACAATGCATCCCTCGGTGCGAAGAGCGCCAGTGACCTGGCTAACAATGGTAGGACCGCGGTCAACAATACGGTCAGCAAGATGACCGAGATCGAGGGCGTCGTCAAGGAATCGGCGCAAGTGATAGAGGCACTAGGCAAGCGTTCCGAGGAGATAGGCCAGATAGTCGATGTCATCACGAACATCTCGGACCAGACGAACATGCTTGCTCTCAACGCGGCCATCGAGGCAGCGAGAGCCGGTGAGCAAGGAAGAGGGTTCGCCGTGGTAGCTGAGGAGGTCAAGAACCTAGCCGAGGACTCAAGAGAAGCGGCTGAGCGTATCGCCAAGATGATCAAGGAAGTGCAGCTAGAGACGAACAAGGCCGTCGAAGCGATGCACCGCGGTACGAAGACCGCTGCAGAGGGCATGCAGATAGTGAACGAGACAGGAAAGATGTTCCAGGAGATCTCAGCGCGATGGCAGGCAATTTCGTCAGTGTAATGATCGACCTCTCGAAAGTCATGGGAGTACAGAAGGAAGGAACCCAGCGCGCGGCAAGGTCGGTCGACAGCATAGCGTCGATCGCTGAGGAGACGGCATCATCAGCTGAGGAATCTGCCTCATCCACTGAAGAGCTGACGGCGAGCATGGAGGACATGACCGCCAGAGCTCAATCATTGAGCGAGATGGCAACCGATATGCAAAAAGTCGCAGGGAGGTTCAAGATAGACAATGATACAGGGGAAGCGTTTGAAACGACCGCTCCTGCGCCTGCGCCTAAGCTCAAGGCAGTCGCCAAGCCAGCAGTAAGGAGACCCTCGCCTAAAGCTGAGGAGCCCAAGATCCCCCTGAAGGTCAAGCAAGCTCTGAGCAAGCGTGGTATTGAGACCCAATCAGAGTGAGGCAGTGACATGTCCAGAAGACACGAAAAATTCGAACTAACGGGGGAGGAGGAACAGCTCGTCTCATTTAAGCTCGGAAAAGAGACCTTCGGCATCAAGGTCTCTCAGGTCCGAGAGATCGGCAAGGTCGAGGACATCACCAAGGTCCCCAATATGCCCGAGTTCATTGAGGGCATGATGAACCTGCGAGGACAGATCACGACAGTCATAAACCTGAAGAAACGGTTCAACATAGACTCCCAAAGCAATGATCTGGCCTCTGCGTCGCGTATCATCATCGCAGAGATCGGTGACAATCAGATAGGCATAATGGTAGATGCGGTCGAGGATGTATTGCGCGTACCTAGGCAGAGCATCGTGCCGCCGCCTAAGACACTATCCTTCGATCTTGGATCCGCTTACCTCATGGGCATATGCAAGCTAAAGGATAAGCTCATCATGCTGCTGGACATCGACAGGATGATCGACATAAACGGCCTGAAGGAGGAGGTGGACCGAGCGGGGACGCCCGTAAGCGCTTGAGAAAAATGGAGCGGCCAATGACCCAAGCTAGTAAAATATCTATATGATTGTTCTCCAACAGTCGAAAGGTCATTGGTCGTTAGTTCATTTATCGAGCCTACCATGAAATGTTCCTATATATGATCTACGATCATTATCTAGAATTATGACCTCCCCATCCTTTAAGCCATCTAAAATCTCTCAAGACTGCTTTTCATGTTCTGGCGATTTACTTTTATCTAGCCATCTTTTGTAGATCGTGACAATGTCAGCTTTCGACAATAGTGATCACGGGTATCTCTCCAGATTTTTGCTTATCCCAGTGGTGGCGGTCCTTACGTGATGGCGTCTGGGACGAGAACGATGCAATGACAATGCGGGCACATTGGTCCCGCTCAGATATTCAATTGACAAAAATCAGGACATTGACCGCAGATCTATGAAAAATGATCACATTGAACTATTCTAGCGTTCGATCCATCGGCGGTATGATTTGTAGTATGAGCCGACACTCAAATATCGATTCTACGGTAAATATGTAAAATATATATGTTTATTTCATATATTGAATCAGATGATAAATGGGGCATGAGCGGGGAAAGATCCAATGTGCTTTATGTGGACGATGATATCGAGTTGCTCGATATTATGCGTTCGTTCTTTGGGCGCGACCCAGAGATAAATGTACAGACCGCATCCTCCGCTTCGCTAGCCCTTAAGATGCTGCTGTCTAATGATTATGATGTCGTAGTATCGGACTACCAGATGCCCGGTACCGACGGCATAGAATTCCTTGAGGCATTGCGCTCGCGAGGGAACAATATCCCCTTCATTCTCTTCACAGGCCGAGGAAGAGATGAGATAGTCATCGAAGCGCTGAGCTCTGGGGCGGATTTCTACCTGCAGAAGGGAGGGGACATTGAAGCACAGTTCGCAGAGCTCAGGAATGTCATACTGAAATTAGCTAGGAATGAACGGATGGAGCGTTCCTTGAACAAGAGCAAGGGGCGGTTCGAACAGCTTGTGGAAATGTCGCCTGTTGCCATATGCATTTCCAGAGACTCGAGTTATTTCATGTGAACCCGGGCTATGTTCGTCTGTTTCGGCTTTCAAAGCAAAGAGGAGCTTTTCAAGCATCCCCTTACGGAGAGGGTCACTCCTGAATGTCGTGGCTTGATGATCGAAAGGATGAATAGGGTCGCGCGGGACCTACCGATAGAGCGTTCTTTTGAGTCCGTCGGCGTCCGTGCCAATGGTTCATTGTTCCATTTCCTGATGACCGCGGCAAAGATAGAACTGGATGACGGACCAGCTAATGTATCATATGTCATCGATATATCAAAAACAAGAGAATTCGAGGAGAAACTGATCATGAATGACATGCAGTCCAGGCTCGAGTCCGATATGGTCGATATCGTCAGCTGGGAGTTCGATAGGACTACGGGGAATCTCATATTCGACGACCTGTTCTTCAGATTATATGGGACCTCGTCTGACGAAGAGGGGGGATATGTCTTCACGGTCGAGAACTACATCCAGAGGTTCGTTCACCCAGAGGACGCAGAGCGTGTCGAACGATGGTTGCAGAGCGGATGCAAGGATATCAGAAGGGGCGGATATACGGAGATGGAGCATCGCATCATAAGAAAGGACGGCGAGGTCCGTTGGGTGCAGGTTCGGGTCGGAGCCCTCCTCGACCTGGATCGCAAAGCGACAAAGGCATATGGGGTCAATCAAGATATCAGCGATCGTAAGATGAAAGAAGTGATAAGCAGAAGGGAAAAGGTGCCTTGCTAGCGGCTCATATATTGCAAATGCTTTTCGGTTGCCGCAACATCTGAGCCGAGCATCGGTACGAAAGCACTGAGAGGAACTACAAAGGGCTCCAATGGGCCGTCGTTGGAGTGATGACTTGGGCCCATTGAAGCCTCTTGACATTCCCACTGTTTGAGACCTGAAAGGCAGAGCGCTCCGAGATCTAATGGTGGGTGACCTCGAAGGCTACCCTGCCTTATCATGCTGAATGAATTATTGATATATGTTGATCAGCTAGCTGGTAAGTAGGAGCGAATACGTGCCAACATACCCGAGGGCATGATATGCCCCTTTATTTTTCATAATGAGCCGATAGCTACTGGGAACAAGGGAGATCAAGGCAAGCGATCCGGGGCAGCGAAGACCATATTCGATCTTCCAGGTACCGTGAAGGATATTTAGTAGGATATCGCCGAGGTCAAGCCGCCTAAAGCTAGTATGAATGAGGTCGACACGAAGGCCGAGCGATTGACAGCTATCAATGACGAACCGGAACGAGCGACAGGAACATCACCGCCGCGGAAGCTATCTTGATCGAACGGGACGCTAAGAATGTCATAGAGAGTGTCTACAAGGTGCAGGCCAAAATGAAGGCTACCAATGAGAGTCGATATACGAAGTCGCCAGAAGGACAATATTTCACATATAAGCAGGGATGAAATGACATTTAAGATAATAATATTTATATGTAAGATAAATATTGTTGAGTCGCCTAGGATATCGAATTCAGGACCCTTTGCTCGAATATATCACAGAATCATTGCTAGAATGATCGGATCCTATCGGGCGGTCTGCCGTCCGAGCGGCGGAACTAACTTCCCCGACAGTAATATTCCCGTTATCCGCCGTGGCCTCCTTAGGGCCCAACTCATTTTTTTATGCTGTCATCGGGATGCCGAAAATCCAAGAGAATGTACACGGTAAGGTGACATCATATCTTATCGGCAGGACACCGCTCTTCATGTCAAAGGATGTGAGCAGGGCCGTTCGATGATAAGATTAATCATCAGAAGCTCGAATGGTAACGCGCCTAGGGTATCTGTGATACGTTTGGCAAAGGGAATCGCCACCCTCCCAATGGTAGGCGTTAAACCACTACCCCATCGGGCGGCCTGTTCAGGGGAGCGCTATTGACCGTCCGGACGGCGGGGCTCAACCTAGTGTTGATTCGAGCATTTTTCCTGCCGCGGCCTCCCTGGACCCCGGCTCATTTTCTTTCATGGCTGTCAGGGGGTCGAAAGATCCTGGATAGCGAACGATATACTTTAATCGAGTTCGTCGGAGTCAGAGATCATCAAAACTTGCTTTCCGAGGGAGAGCTGTACCAATGAGCGCAGATCTTGTTGGTAAGAGGGTCGGCTACCTCAATCCGAACTTGATATCGTCTTGGGGATGGTAAGGTGATGATATTCAATGTCATGTGCGATTCAATCATGGACCGATTCAATATCTCCAGAGCTATCATAGCTAAAATATCTGAATTTACTGGAATCGAATTCTTTGATCGCTTTGGAAATAGAGTTCAAATAGATTCTTACGCGGAGATACGATCTGGGCTTGTTCGGCACCATGAACTCAAAAGACTCGAAAAATTGATCTTTGAGCATCTCAACGAGCTCAGGGTCTGCTTTAAGGTTGATAAAAGGCGTATAGACTCCAATCTCAGTGCTGCAATATGGGGCCTCGATAATAATCAACTTATAGCCGCCATTGGTTCCCCAACATATCACCTCAGTCCAGTCCTCAGATATATCTCTCTGGCCATTCTCGTCTATGATGATAAAGTGAACACGGCCTTAACCACCGCAAGAATCAATGAGGGCATTTTTGCGGTCATTACATACATATTGATGGATGCTATCCGATATATCGGGCATCATCCGGGATTCAAAAATTTCATATAGAATATATTTTTGATAGTTACCATCTACGATTTTTAGCCACCCCAGGAAAAACCCTATGTACTCAGATCAGTCTCCTAGGCATAGGTTGCAATTCTCAGCTTATACTCGACCTATTCCTCGGCGGCGTTACTATGCTCGTAGCGGCCAAGGAGCTCAGGAGGACCGCCCTGGGCTTCGAAGTGAACCCTGCATATGGGGCGATGATATACAGAAGAGTATTGCTTGATGTCCCATCTGACCGAGGATCGACTAAATCATGAAGGTTAACACCTGAACAGTGTTCTACGTTCGCTAATTATGATAAAAAGATATATATTAAGAATGTGAACTATTGTTTTATTGCCCAAGGTTGCAGGCGGAAAGCGAGGTCTGCCGGCGATCAATGGCTATGGACCAAGGAAGACACTAATAGCGTGCCTTGTTCCTGGACCTTGTCAACCGGCCCTTTGCATCGAAGCATAGGCCAACCGGTCGAGCGGCGGGGAGCACCGGCTACAACTCATATGTGAAAGCCCTGCCGCGGTACATTCCAATATCAATACTGATGCTGCAGAAATGTGGGTCGTATCTTTGCTACTGATTTAGATGGTAGTACCAATATTGCAGAAGATATGTGTCGCCTAGCCAGGGACTCCAAATTCAGATCATCAATTCGCCTGCCCATAAACAGACGTGATACGTGGTCTAATGATTGAGATAGTCTTCGTATTGTCCCTTCGACCGAAATCGTTAGTTCCCAAAGAGCGATCCGAACAATGCCCATCGATCGAGGGGCGGGATTAGATAATGATGCTCCACCGTTCAGTAATATTCGACCCAGGTCGCGTTATGTTGTCATCCTGAAAGAACCCTCCCACGACGAGACCATTATCATTCTTGAACAGAACATGACATTGTTTATAATATGGTACTATTATTATATAACAATGGCCAAGCTCAATATCCTTTATGTGGATGACGAACCTGAACTCCTCGATATCACCAAGATGCTCCTGGAGCAGGATAGCGAGCTGAAGGTCAATATAGAGCAAGATCCAATCGTCGCTATCAACAGGATCGCACGTGATGAATATGATGTCATCGTCTCCGACTACCAGATGTCAGGCATGAGCGGCATTGAGCTACTTAAGGAGGTAAGGAAATTGGATCATGTACCTTTCATCCTCTTCACTGGACGAGGAAGGGAGGAGGTGGCCATCGAGGCGCTGAACAACGGCGCGGACTTCTATCTGCAAAAGGGCGGAAATCCTCATGTGCAGTTCGAGGAGCTCAAGAACGCGATAATGCAGTTAGCCCGGAGAAAAGGCATGGAAGATCAGCGCAGGGTGGCGGAACAAGCGCTCAGGGAGAGCGAGAATAAGTTGAGGGATATATTCAACAGCGTCAACGATGCGATCTTCATCCACGATATGGAGGGGCACTTCCTGGAGGTCAACGATGTTGTCTGCACCAGGCTGGGCTATTCCAGGGACGAGCTGCTCAGGAGACGGCCCAGGACATCAATCCTCCAGAGCTGCTGTCGTTGTTACGAATACGCTCGAGCAGCTAGAGCCAAGGGGCATATCGTTTACAAGAACAAGTTGCATCGCCAAGGACGGAATGAGGATACCTACCGAGATCTGGCTGCAGGGCCATTGATTATGAGGGAAAGGCAGCCTTCCTGGCGGTCGCCCGTGACATCACCGAGCGAGAACAGGCCGAAGAAGAGCTGAAGATGGCGAATGAGAAGCTCGATCTGCTCAGCAACATCACCAGGCATGACCTCAACAACCAGTTAATTCATAATTGATGCAGCATGGGACCTGATAAGAAAACTGGTCAAAGACCCCAATGTGCTTTCCAGGGTGGCCAAGGCAGAGAACTGTTCCTACAACGTCAGAGAGCAATTGGAGTTCACCAGGGACTATCAAAAACTGGGAACAGCGGCCCCTCGGTGGCAGACGATAGGCGAGTTCCTTCGATCCAACGAGATATGATGAACTGGACCGAATGGAACTTAGCAGACCAGGTGTTACATTTTCGGTCTACGCCGATCCCATGCTCCCCAAGGTATTCCATAACCTGATCGAGGACAGCATAAGGTATAGTGGTAAAGCTGTTGCCGTAAGGATGGATTGTCATGAGAACGGGAATCATTTCTATCCTTACATCTGAGGATGATGGCCAGGGAGTACCGCTAGATGAGAAGGAAAAGATATTCAGGAAAGGCTACGGCAAGGGCACTGGCCTTGGACTCTTCTTGTCAAAGGAGATACTGTCGATAACTGGGATATCCATCAGAGAGATTGGAGAGCCTGGAAAGGAGACCAGGTTAGAGATGCTAAGTACAGAATTGGCGGATTCCGGTTCGCTTGAACGATCTGTCCAAGAAAACGACGAGTGGTCATAAAAAGACCCCTTTAAAAATTATCATGGAAGATACCTGCTATTAATATCAATGTCTTGTAAAGGGCATGTTAATAAGTGAGAAGCTTGTACATATCTTGTCCAAAATATACTGACGCGTACTGTCCAATGTGAGGACTTACCAGAGCAGTATATGGATCTGAGGGCAGGATACACATGTATGTCGATGTAACATCAACCAGGATAAGATGGACAGAGGAGAACAAAAAGGGGAAACATCATAGGCATCCTGATCTGGTCATCCTGGGTCGTCACGATATCCCTTCTTCTACTATTGGTCATGAGGCTCGATATCTCTACGATACTGTACTCATATGACCAGGCGCTGATATGGGTCATCCTGGGTCCGTTGGCCTTATTCATACTGACCGGACGCCGTATCATGGTACGCGGACCTGCTGAGCGTATCGAACGTGCGTAAGCGACCTGGTCGTTATTTACCTTCCTTTTCTTTCCACATTCTTGACCTAGTATCCCACTATCTAGCATCATACTTTCTTGATCGTCTCGAAGGTCTGGAAGTTCGGCCTGGTGAATAATGAATATAATATCGTCAGACCTTCATAGAATGCTACTGGTATTATAGGATTAAGAGTATAGCAGACGTACTTCTTCGAACCTAGGTACATGGCCCCGAACTGGTAATAAGAAAGGAAACAGATCAAGTTCAACAACCAAGCCACTGCTAGGGGTTCGCTCACGCTGAAACGGAATAATAAGGTAAGAGGGAACAGCGCTAGGCTAATCATGCCTGTAACGCCGACGATGTACATGTAGAAGTACATGGCATATACTTTATGGCTCATCTCACTGATCTGGTCCCTGGCAGTTATGACGGACCAGAACCATCTTCTCCTTTGTTTATAGAAATCCTTCGTGGTGGTCGGGGGTGCTATGTATATGTGCCCCACCGGGATGAATGAGAATGCATATTTCTCTGCTATCTTCAGTCCCATCAACAGGTCCTCAGCGCCGTAAGTACCATAGTCCCAGCCGATCTCCCATTCCACATCCGCCCTGACTATGAGCCCTTCGCCGTGGACGAACTGAGGCTTGTTCTTTTTATTGTAATGGCTGCACCATGCCTCGCAATTCGAGATCCTAATGATATCAGCCAGCGATGAGAAGAGATGTCTGCCGAACTCCCTTAGCCTGATACATCCCTGTCCACCGGCCCCGGTCATATGATGAATTACGTATCCAAGATAGGCCTTGTCTGCCAATGAGTCATCGTCCAGATGACAGACATATGTCTCCTTGCCATACCCCTTTTCATGGAGCCATTCAGCGCCGTACTGCAGCGCGCGCATCTTGTTCCTTGAGCCGTTCTTGGTTTTGTAGTCCTTGGGGACGATCACCTCGTCACAGCTGTATCTGAAATGGTCCCGTTCTTCCTTTATGACATAGATCTTCGACACCGAGCTCGTAGCTTCCGGTCGTCGCTATTATCTTCTCGACGACGCTTGTCGCCATACCGTTGGTCGTGATCAAGAACGATCACCCGATTATCTGCCTTCGGAGCTTTCTGATCGATGAGATGGTCCTTGTCCCTCTTGGACAGATCGCTGACTATCAGGTACATCTGATACACGCCAAGAAAGGTGTACGAGAGTATTATAAAAGCGTAGAATGATTGGAACCAAACACTCTCGTATAATGGCTCGAACATTTCAGGCCACCAAAGAATGAGCTACTTTGGGACATGTAAATGCCCCATGGTCCAGCTGAATGTAGCATCACCAACTTACCATATATGTACAGCTCTGACCCCCTTTGTTCCGGCATCCGTTCGCATCGTGGTCTATGCGGACTACAATATTTTTGGGTGCGAATTTACGAGCGACGGCCTGTATAAGCCCTTTGTCGAATGCGCAGGGATATGGGTTATCGCATACCAATTTAGCCTCGCGTTCCCCGGCCTTGACAAACTCATAGTTGCCAATGTCCCCGTTACGGTGGTTCATGTGGTATGCCATATCTATCGATGCTAGCCCCTTTTCGATAGTATCTATCTCTGGAGGCCATCTGGCATTCTCAGGGATCTTCTTGCCTATATTGTTCAATGTAGACTCCCCGACCTTGATAGATATTTCCTTGAACGCATTCAGCCAATCTTGTTGCTTGTACCATTTGCCCGGTTCGGGGTCATCGATGCCGTTCTTCTTGAGGATAGCAATGGCATTATTGCGGAAGAGTTCCATGCCATTGACAATAGAAAGGACAGTCTCTCCGTTGACCTCTACTTTTTGGTTCCTGGCTATGAATTGTGTAATGAACTTACCTCCATAAGTTTAGTTGCACACCGGATCCTTGGTTATAAAAGACTGGTCTCTCGGAGATAAGACTTGATAAAAATATAGAATATATATAATAAATGAAGTCATTATTTGTAAAAGTTCAGGACCGGGCCAATAGCATTGCCCTCATGACATGGAGAATTGGGTCGGCATAGGCCCCTGACCCGCCCATATTTTATCTATTGCTCCACATCCGATGCCACGATGTATGGTCATATTTTTAGTAAGTCCCTATGGTGGAAGGACGTTGTTAAGATCGGTCCACCACTTTGAGGATCAATTCGTATGTCCTTTCCAGATCACCTAGGAAAACGAACTCATTGTTCAATGATGTGGTCCTAGGGTCCCCTGGGCCGCATATGCATATGTTGGATGCAGCAGAGGACAAACGATCTGCCTCGGTAGAATGGCCGTATAGCATAGGCCTCTTTCCTACAATATCAGTCACTGACCTGACCAATGTGGAGTCAGGGTTGAACGCCAGCGGCTCTGTCCGGCTAAATATCTCAGTTGTATAGTCGCGATCAGCCAAGGCATCTTTGATCAACCCCAGGACCACATGGGTTGGGTTGGATGTTAGGACCTCTATAGATGTCTGGCATGATGCCGCACGACCAAAAGGGGTCTTTCGTTTTCCACCCCTTATCAGACCGATCCGCAACCATTGCTGACCTGGTAATGAATCGACACAATTGGAGAGCTTCGTTAGAAAATCAGAAGTGGCAAGTATGGCATCCTCACCAGATATGTCCACTTTCATACGAACATTGCCCAGCTGGCCGACCATGGGGTTCATGCTGGTGGGCGCAAGCATTAGCACCCCGCTGCTTCCTTTGACCGCTGGATTCTGGGCCATCCATTGCGCGCCTTTTTCTTCACCTAGACCATCGGTCGTAAGTACGATAGTGAATGGAACATCCCAAGCGACCATCCTTTTGACAGCACATAGTAGGACCGATACCGCGCCCTTCATGTTCGCAGTCCCTCGCCCGTAAACGAAATCTAAGGCGACTACTCCTTCAAGGATCTGTCCATATTGCATTCTCCATCAGTATCCAAATGGCCCCATAGAACAACACCGCCGTTTCCCTTAGAAGCTACAATTATCTGCGGGCCAGCATCCTCGATCACGGACACCGTAAGACCTACGCCCTCCAATATGCCCACAGCATACTTGACAGACCTAGCTAGACCCTTTTTCTTTGCTCCGTTCCATTGAAGAAGGGTGGTCAAGGTCTCTTTCACATCATTCATATTTTCTATGCTACAGTATAAGTTCCGAGGTTGGACAGACTGTTCTGTGATCTCCTGGGATTTTTCTATAGTAGATTCACTCTCCATTTCTTCCTTCACTGGGCCTGCTTGTGCAGAAGTGGATTCTTGAACAGTATCCTTATCCACCTTGCCGTCCAGGGGCTCTTTACCTTTTTGTTCGGCAGCCTCATTTTCCTCGGAGATAATCTCTTGGTTCCCTATATCTGAAACGTTATCAGTAATAGAGGGTCCAGCGACCGCATCTCTCCAAGATTCGATGGTCTTTTGGCCTACGCCTGATATGTCCAATATAGCAGAGGTCCTCGAATCATCATTTAGAGCTTCTTGAAGGTCCGTCACAGAAGTTATACCCATCTTCTCCAAGGGCTCTATAAAATTCGTTCTGAAATTCGGAAGATCCGACAATCCCTTGAACATCTCATTATATCTCTTGACCATTTGATCCATCTCACCATATCAGATATATACTGGAATAGATGCATAATTCATTATTATTAATTTTCTTACGAATGAGATATGTGGTCCAAACTTTAAGGGCATATTAAATATGAATATACAGGACCGATCGTAGTTATGTGATATAGATAGTATGGTCCTGAATTAAAGTATAAGCAGATAAGCTCTCTTAACATATGGATATCAAGGGTTTGCGGTCCATATGAGCGATATATTCGATCGTAGAGTATCTTCTAAGTTAGACATGATATCCGATCATATAATAGAAGATCTATAATTTCTATATGAATATTCGTCTATTGAATTAGAGATCTTGAGTGCCTAGGATATCGAGTTTATAGCTATTCACTATGGTATATAACAAAGTCGTTTTTAGGATCATCAGATCCCATCGGGCGGTCTACCGTCCAGGCGGCGGGATGTCATTCTACAGGACCCAAGCCAGATCATACAACTAATGTCCAGAACAGCACGCCTACCAATGTAAGTGCAAATACGACGACGTACATCTTCCAGTTAGGAGACTTTGTGCCGATGTCATTGAAAGTTTCCATCTAAGACCCTCCATTAAGCAAGCGGTCTCTTCCGCTTATTGCCTACGACATGAACGGACTATTTGAGGTCGACCCTCTTTTATCATGCCAAGCTTACATGGCGAAGATACTACGGTCATTTCCGACAATATTCGTAGTATCAATTATCAAGAATAAGTGCCGACTGATCGACCGCTCTTCACACTTCGGCATGCGATATTTCGAAAGGACCACTGGACCGATAAAGTGACGGTCCTTTTATGACCGATGGATAACTGGGTCCAACAATATATGTCTATATAGATTGGGTGAACGGAATGTACTGATAATAGGATCTAAATTGATAATTGTAATAATTATTATATAACATGGGATAGAGTAGTAAATAGCTAGTTCAGTGCGATCAAGAGGTCTTGATCCTACTGACATATAGTGATATGAATGAATGAGGACCATTGTCAGGATATGATAGTATCCAGGATCGAAAGGTCACTGACCAACATATATCTGATCATCAGCGATGACTTTGATGTTAACGAAGACCGAATTAATCCTATTTTCAAGAGATCGGTACTTGCGGTAGCATCCGAATTTTTGGGTTCGACCGAACGATGCCGATCGGGCCTAAAGCATGCATCAAGCGAGCTGGCCCATCTTGATATGGCCATCGATCTGATATCGATGGGAAAAGGCACGAGCATATCGAGCAAGGAAAGGGACCAATTGGTATACTGGTTCGGAAGGGTGAAGGACGAATATGCGGACCGGAGAGCGATGAGCCCCATCAACATGAACGCAGAGATCATCGGTCCAGATGGTCTAGCGAACTATCCTCCTCCATAATGATGGGATAGCAGCTCAATAATATCCAGCATGCCGGGCAT
Source organism: Methanomassiliicoccaceae archaeon (assembly GCA_963726655.1). GTDB lineage: Archaea > Thermoplasmatota > Thermoplasmata > Methanomassiliicoccales > Methanomassiliicoccaceae > CAVSDP01. The sequence continues at coordinate 72,929 of CAVSDP010000036.1, read as the reverse complement.
CTCTGCCGATGGCACGGAGGAAAGGGGCAGAGCTGGAGAATATTGTGGAACCGAGTGTCATTTTGTAGCTCTACCCCATGCAAATACTGAGCTATCGATATAGATAGGTTGATATTTGGTGATCAATAATGATCCTGGCATTAGGTTCAACTTCTCCGGTATGCCCGAAAGTTATTGAACATTCTCATATTGCTTGTTTCCACGACATCGTTCATAAAGCATGCACTTTCAAAAAGCATAACGCTTCAAGTTGGACAAACGGGATCGACGAACATGCTCGATATCATTTGAAGGTCGGCATATATATAGCTAAATATCCAGGACCCGATCCGGTAGGTTAGGATGCATAGATGAGCATTACTGAGCCTAACCGTGCGGAGATAGCTTTCACGCTCTTAGCTTCAAGATTTAACAGCGGATCGAGATACTTGGGTTTCGTAGAGAGCATAGGTCTGAAGGGCGATGAGAAAGTGCTCGATTTTGGGGCTGGATGGGGAGAGAACACTCGCTATATCGCTCAGCGGCTTAAAGGGGACGGAAGTGTGACGGCGCTTGATGTTTCCAAGCAATGGCAGTACAGTTGCTAAGAAAAGACTGGCCGGATATCATAACATCAACTTCATGAACGCGGACATCAGGTCCGCAGGTCTGCCTGACGATAGTTTTGATGTCATCGTGATCAGTCATGTGCTTCATGACATACCTCAGAAAGACAGACGGCCGATAGTAAGTGAACTTGCAAAGAAGCTAAGGTCAGGGGGGTTCGTACAATTGAGGGAGCCGACCAGGTCTCGCCACGGCATGCCGGTCGAGGAGATAAGGTCACTGATGTCGGAGAATGGCCTGAAGGAAGAATTCTCCAAGGTCGAGAAGAACAGGTTCCAGGCAAGGTATGTCAAGTCCTAAGAACGCCCTAGACCGTCCTCTGTGGTAGATAGATTAGACAGATCTTCATCCTCATCCTTCGGATCGCTGCATTAGTCCCGGACCATTCTTTCGGACTTATGAATTTTTGTTAGTTGTCATTCATATCCAGTTCGCCATTTCCTTTCTTAGTATGCCACTGGACCGCATTCATTTGTCACTCTTTATTTCATGCTAGGAACGATGAACAGGACGATGAAAAATTCCATTGCTTGCCAATAACCATGCTGATAGCATATGACTCGATCATGCCTATGAAATGCATTTTTGTTATGTCAACTATGCGTATGACAGCAAAGATCACTCATTACCAGGCCTGAGCGCGTACTTAGGAGATCTAATGCTCATGTCGGCCTGGTGCGATCACATCGGTGGCATATCTCAAGTAATTTGCCAATATTCTCTTCGAGTTCCTTTCGATTGGGATGCTTTGTATCATCCCAGACAGTGCTTTTGCCGGTTGGATCTGGAAGATATACCAGATCCAGGTCCGGTCCTGAGAAGTTGACCTTAACCCATCTGTAAGGTTCCCTCCCTAGGACTATCACTGTTCTTATGCCATCATTATAAGCGGCTTGGATCTGGCCGATCAGCATCCGATCGGCGCATTCCCAAGCGTATTTATTTACATCCTCCATTGGGCACATACGCATATGGGTCCAATATGCCGATCCAAAGATACTGAAAAGGTCTGCTGAGATCTCGGGGCTGAGGTCGCCTTTCTTCCACAGATATTTACTGACCGCTTTTATCAGATCATGTGGTGGGCCGGCAGAGAATAGGATGTTCCTAGTGGATTGCCCGCTGAACTGCTGTGAATACATATAGAAAGGGACGAACTCTATCGTTGGCGCTTTAGTTATAAATATCATTCTCGCCTTGTTCTCTGGCCCCTTAGGTGGTGGGATGACAATCAGGTCCTCGTTCCTCAAATGTGGACATCCTTTGCACTTTGCCCTATCCAGAGCGGCTAAATGATCCTTTAGGTTAGTTATTCTACCACCATAGAATAAATCGTTCGACACCTTTATAATTTCGTTCGTCGAAATCGATACACCGGGCCAGTTCTGACGACCAGTAGCAATGGTCAATCATCATCGTCTAAGCCGTTAAATGAAGTAGGCCCAAAGAGATTTGGGTGGACTGAACTACTGGACGAACGAAATAATGCCCTTTCTATGCCTCTAGAATTCGGGTGGAGAAGATAAAATTGAAACCCTTTTCCTTTTTCTTATCTAATCAACATTAAGCTTTGCAACAGAGCCTGCTGTTAAAGAATATGTATTGAACTGTTCAGTTAGCCAACATGTTTCTTTGAACGGCAGAACGGCAGAACGGTACATGGAACGGGAGAAATGTACCGTTTCGATATAGATATACTCAAAATCAAGAATATAGGGATTAAAGAGCTAGATAGGAAGTGTGGGCCGATTGGGATTTGGGACTGCAAAACTGACTGGATAGCAGTCCAAAATTTCCATGGTCGGAAATAACATAGGTCTCCGAGCAGAGGGTATGAACGATAGAACAGAATACGAAACCTCCTCCTTTTCTTTTTTCTTAACTATCTTAACTCTCATTCTATGATTATATGGACTGGACAATACAAGAAGTGGTTGAAAAGCAGTTAACATTGGATTAAGAGTTAAGTTGTAGATCTCATTATCTTAATGAATGCCTGGATGGCCTATCTATTTTTGATAAACCACACTGCAACAAGAAATATCGTTCTTATTTCGGCATATCCACGATTATCTTTTGTCGAATTTCTTCTAGTTGTTTGTGAATCCTCTCTACCGATGCCATAAGGTCCTCTGGCATATCGATTAATAATAGGTTGTTATCATAGAGATTAATATCGCGTGGCTTGAGGAGTTCCATGAGTATGATATTTTCCTTATAACGCCTATACATTTCTATTGCAAACTTAACCTTTTTAATTATCTCACTTTCAAAATCTGGGACGCGATATCCAAATTTCTGTTCCATTATATAAATATCCAAAGAATCACGAGGCTTGTAGGTCTTCCTGGTCATTATTGCCCTGCATTTTTCTATAAATATCTCTTTGCAGTCATAGCAATTTAGCTTTACAATATTTGAATAAATCTGGTACGGCCCTTCATAGAGGACTTTTAGCTCATCTGACTCAATTTCATTCAAATATGTCCTTAACTCCATTTCCTTTGTTGGATATATGGTGACATCAACAAAGTTTAGCTCTACCTTTACTTCACTTCTAATCCTATTCAGCTCTGAATAATACGAGGGCTTGAGATTGACCATCTTGCCTCCGCTGCTGAAATGAACATCTTCGCCATTTTTAGCACCACTAAATTTTAACCCCAGTTTGTCTGTTATCATTTTTAAATGCTGAATGGTATTTTCCGCTTCTCGCGTGCACTGAGCATCTCTTTCACCATTGTTTCTCGATAGCCAAATCTTGTTATTTGCCCACGTGAAATCGATATCTTCGGAGAATCGGTAATAGCCTGAATATGCCTTCACAAGGCAGGTTCCACCCTTGAAGACTAAGTTGCTACGGAGGTAGGAATCTTTCGAGATTTCATATAGCAACCCGTGAAGGTAATAGTCCTTCTCGACTATCTCTTTGTGTTTAGCTTTACACCGTTCGCTCAAAGCTGCGAAGAACCCTTCCACCTTCCACCATCCCCCGATATTTAGGAGGGTAGAGGCTAAGGTATAACATTAATCTTGCCTGGTCCAATTGGTCTCTGAATTCAATTAGAGGGGCGATTACCAATTTACTATCTTTATCATCTAGGTAATTCTTGTATGATATGTCCAAAACAGTTTTTTCTTTATTAGAATAAAATATTGAGCAACCATGATCTGTAATTCGTTTAACCCTCCAGTCAATTGAGGCATTCTTTTTGCTCCATTCGAGGAATAGGTATCTTGAACCTAGGACTTCGATTATCTTTGTAGTCCTAAACGAATCAGTTATAACATAGTCCACAGTGAAATATTCATGTGTCATCTGATTCATCTTTAAGGCAGTCTCTAGACCGAAATACCAGTGCTTAACACCCTTCAATTTGAGGGCTTCTGAGATCATCTCATAGATTGAATACTTGAAATAGTTCCTTTCAATCTCCTCTGGACTCCTCACATAAAAGCTACCTTTTAAAATCCGATATATATAACCATGCTCTTGCAGATACCGTAGACTTCGTGTGTCCTCTTTCCCAATCATCTGAGCTATTGCTTTGATATGGTCGGAAGGGACAACTTTAACCCCTTCTATGATTAATCTTTTCCATATTAAGGGAGTTTGAATTTGTGTCATAATGTCCCAGTTTTTGGGATATTATGACTTAATTCTTAATAGATTTTTCTTTCAAAACCTCATAAAAACTATGTTAAAGCATAGCGCTATCTAATCAACAGTTGACCAGTAATTCTAAAGCCAGGGCTTATCCAATAAATAATTCAAGTTTAGGTAGGCTCTTTTGAACAGATTTGTTTATTAGGCAAAAGATTCATGTGTAAGATAATAGCTTATGCATCATGTTAGCATACATTGTATGCATCATACTACAGAAGTATCTGTATGAGGTGATGAATTGGTATCCCCAGAATCAAAATACAAAACTATACGACTAAAAGAAGAAGATTATAATAAACTAAAGGAGGTCCAGACATACCTTCGTAAAAAGGGTACAGATACTCTAAACTTGGAAGAGCTGAAACGTCAGAACATTGTCGAAGTCCCGGACGAAAGTGATAAAGAATCTGGAGGAGAGTTGACAATGGGTATACTGCTTGGGCTCGGCGCTGCAGCCTTGGCTTATTTGCTTTGGAAGAATTCCCAGAATAAATAAATATTGATAATTTTTCTATAAACCCCTTTTTATCTCCTGTCACCATAGGCGCTCGGTACAAAGGCAGGTTGCAGTCATGGGCTAGCATACGTAGGTGTTTCCACCTTTTAGTCAGAGCATCTCGACAGGCTCGTACCTAGGAATTGTGGTGCGATTTTGGAGTTGTTTAAGATACCCAAGATTGATTTCTAGGTACTTTAGTGATGATAGATTATGGATACAAATACTGAAAAAAAGGGTGATGGCTTCCTCTCTATGAACGAGACCACGAAGCTGAGGGGCATTGTAATGAAAGAAACAGGCATCACCTACGACCTGCGTGCCTGTCGCAGGACGTTCGGTCAGCACTCATTGGATGAGGACATCCCGCTCGATGCAGTATCAAAAATGCTAGGGCATAAGACCACAAAGACCACGGAGACCTATTACGCAAGAAAACGCAACGATAAGGCTATTGCCGAAGCTCAGAAGGTTTGGGCTGCAAATGCAAGCGGTATAAAACCCATCCAGACGAGCCAGGAACAGCCAGGTCCTATTACCCCCCTGATTGAAAATAAATTTGAGATATCTGGATATAGATAAGAGTGCGGCCGTCGGGATTTGAACCCGAGTTCTAACCTTGGCAAGGTTAAGTGATAACCAGCTACACTACGGCCGCGGTATTTCTGAGAATATGATTCATCCATTTAAACCTTATCCATCGGCTGGCAGGACACTAGATAGTAAGTAAGTCAGTGAACCACATTAGCTATATGGCATCGCCCTTCTAACTTCATGCAGTGACCACTGGGCAGACGACGATGGTCTGACTGACGGCAGTCCTCGCCAAGGCGCATTTGTTCATGATCTTATATATCTGCAATGATAGGGTAAACCGCCCTGTGTATCACTGAGCATAGCATATTCTTATCTTTCACAGAATTATCGTGAAGCGGCACTACCATCGCCCAGGCGATCAGCGCTGGAACGGACTGGGCGAGATCTCCCAGCAGGTTTGGGACCCTCTATTCTCCCCTGCACATATGATCAATGGACTGCCCTGCCTTTTCAGCGCATGGGCTTTCGCCACATTATCTTATGAGGATGTGGTATTCCCCTCCGCATCCCCGCCGGCAAGGGGCTTCCCGGGCTCAGATAAAAGGATAGCATGGCCATATCAAAGACTTATGGCCAATACTATATCGTTCACCTGGATCGTCTCTACAGCTTTACCTTCTATTGTCAACTTCTTTTCGACCTCTATGAAGCTCATGTCCAAAGAGACCGACGATCCATCAGATAATGTTAGCTCAAGCTTTCCTGACCGAAGTGGCTCTGCTGCTTTTTCTGGGTCCAACGAACTGATGGCCTGGATTATCTCCTTTCCATTCGCTTTGAACGTTGGGCCTATCTTCGATTTTATGGGTTTGAGAGCTACTACCTTTTCGATCAGGTCCGCTTTATCGACTATCCTGAGCTCCTTAGCCCGGGAAGTCTCCAGGATATCTGTCTCATACCCTTTGAGATCCTGCGCCGCTGGTCCTACTATCTCAAGGAGTTCCATCTCCTTGTTGAGCGGGTATCCTTTCTCTGCCTTCCATGCTCTTATCGCAGCGATGACATCCTTTACCATGTTCCCACGAAGCTCATCATCCTCGGATATCAGCACAGGCTCTGGCCACTTAGATGAATGAATGCTCTTTGCACCATCCATTTCACTGAATGAGCCCTGATATATGTCCTCAGTGACATGCGGCATGAGCGGAGCGAGCATCTTGGTTATCCCAAGCGTAATCGTATACAGCGTGAACTTTACTCCATTGTCCCCGCTTTTAGTACGATGTTTGACCATCTCGAGATAATGGTCAGCATACTCATGCCATGCGAATTCCTCGATCTCCCTCATGGCCTTATCAAATGAGTAGCCATCATAATACTGGGTAGCGTTCTTGACGACTTTGGAATATCTTGAAAGTATCCAGCGGTCGATAGGCTGAAGACCTTCCATTTCTGGCTTTGAGCTTACGACCATCTCAGTGAACTTGCCGATGTTCCATAGTTTATTGCACAGCCTCTTACCATGGATGACATCTTTTTCCCTGAACGCGTTGTCCTCACCTAGCGCACAAGTGCATGCATAATACCTTCAGCGCATCAGCACCATATTCTTCCAATATGGGCATTGGATCAAATAACATTACCCAGGGATGAATGCATTGGGGTCCCATCAGGGGACATGATGAACCCATGGATCATGATATCGTCCCAGGCTTTTTCGCCGGTCATGAGATAGCACCTAAGCAACGAATAGAAAGCCCATGTCCTGATTATATCGTGCGATTGGGGTCGCATGGACATCGGGTAAAGGCGATCGAACATAGCCGGGTCCCTGTCCCAGAACGTATTGTACAGTGCTGATATGCTAGAGTCCATCCAAGTATCGAAGACATCCTGGCAGGGGTAAAGCTCTCCGCCACATTTGGGACATTTGTCGACAGGGGGCTTGCTGATGGTAGGGTCGATGTAGCAGTCCTCGGGTCTAGCAGGAACTACATTATTGCAATCCTTGCATTCCCAGATGGGTATCGGTGTAGCGAAGAACCTCTGTCTTGATATTACCCAATCCCACTGGAGCGAGTTGACCCAATCCCTTAAACGGACCTTCATGAACTCAGGATGCCAATTCACTTCGTCAGCAAGCTTTAGGACCTCTTCCTTGAAGTCCATCGTCCTAAGGAACCATTGAGGCACCACTAGGAACTCTATAGGGCTATGACAACGCCAGCAACATCCAACGCTCTGCCCGACCTCCTCCTGTTTTACTAGGAGACCAGCTTCCCTGATGTCCTCGATTATCGCCTTCTTTGCTTCCTTTACTGTCATGCCCTCGTATTTGCCCGAAAGGGCGGTCATTCTTCCTTGTTGATCTATGCCGCTCTCAAGGGGCAGATCATCTTCATGATCCATTCAAGGTCCGTCTTGTCGCCTATCGTGCAAATCATCACGACGCCCGTGCCGAACTTTGGATCGACCTTCTCGTCCGCGATGACCTTGACCTCCTTATTGTAGAGGGGGGTGATAAGATGCTTGCCAACAAGAGAGAGCTTGATCTTATCATCTGGATGCACAGCAACAAGCTGACATGCACATAGAAGTTCTGGCCTCGTTGTCGCTATGAGCACATGTTCATTCGTTCCTTTTATCTTGAAATTGATATAGTTGAGCTTGGTCGTGTTATCCGCATACTCGACCTCAGCGTCCGCGAGGGCGGTTATGCAGCTTGGGCACCAATTCACTGGGAAGGTCCCTTTGTAAACAAGCCCTTTCTCCAGCAGTTTCAAGAATGTTATCTGGGTAATCCTACGATAATATGGAGCATCCGTCTGATAATATATGGAAGGGTCCATGCTCTCTCCGAGGACCTCGAACTGGTGTGTCATTTCCGCGATAAAGGAGTTCGCGAACTCCGAGCAAAGAGCGATATATTCTTGCCTTGGCTTAGTTAGCTTGGTTATCCCATATTTCTTTTCGACCTTGATCTCTGTAGGAGTACCATTGACGTCGAAGCAGAGCGGGAAGAACACATTGTAGCCGCGCATTCGCTTATATCGTGCTGCAAAATCGATCAGTGAATATCCTGTAGCATGTCCTAGGTGAAGGGACCCAGATGTATACCTAGGCGGATTATCTATGCTAAAGACGGGCTTGGATGAGCTAGGGTCGAAATGATATATCCCCAACTCTTTCCACTTTTGCTGCCACTTCCGTTCAGTGGGCACTGCCTCATATTGTGACATGGATGGTGGTGGAATATCAAAAAGGGTTAAAAGGGTTTGCCGGAAAGCTCAATGGTGCCCGATATCTCTTGAGTGCTTGCGTTGGTCCAGTTTCTCCTCTTTGTGCTCTATGATCCTCCGCTCGAAAACGTCCATAAGCACCTGGGTAGCTTTCATCAGGTCCCAATCCGTAGAGGATGCGACCCATATCTTGTTCTCGGTGATAAGACGGCCATTCAGCGAATACTTGTAGTTGTTCCCTTGCGCATTGTATTTCGTGATATGCAGGGTGAACAGCATGGGCCTGGTTATCTTCGCGACCTTTTGCATGGTGGTCGTTATGACCTTCTCCATCTCATCCATGGCAAAACGGTCATCCTGCTCAAGCCCAGTGATCTGCATGTAGACCACATCGCGTTCGCGGAGAGAAGTGATAAGCTCGATCATATCGTACTTGGTGATGATGCCGACCAGTTCCTCCTTATCCACGACCGGGAGCGCGGAAATGTTCCTATCTAGCATTATATCCGCAGCCTTGCCAAGGTCCGCCTCCGGCCCTATCGTGAATACAGAATCCAACGCGATGCTGGAGACCTTTACCTCCACTGGCCCCCTTTCGCCGGTGAGCTCTCCTACCGTCTCACGCTTCCTTTCCCTCCAGTTATGGTTCGCGACCTGCTTTATCCCTATTATGCCGGTCAGATGATTCGATGTATCCACCACTGGCAAGGTCCGTATCGTTAGGTTCTTCATGGACATAAGGGCCTTCTCGACCGGATCGTTCAAACTTACGGTCTGGACGTCCTTCGTCATTATCTCCTCGACCTTTATGTCCCTAAGCTCCTTTATCCCCCGGACGATCCGTATCATGTTCGCCCTGGTGATCACACCCTGTATGACCTGCCCCTTTACCACTGGTATCTGACGGTATCCAGAAGATAGGAACGCTTCAGCTACCTCCGTCAAGGGCGTGCTGGGTGTGATCTCCTGAGGCATGACCGATATCGAGCCGGCCTTTGCGGCCGAGGATAGATTGCGGCGCTTTAGGAGCGTACTGTAGCTCACTACGCCCATCAACCTCTTGCCATCCTGGCTCACCGGGATCTCGTGTACATCCAGCTGTCCCATTTTCTTTACCACGTCTGAGAGCTGCTCTTCCGGTCCGACATATTCGAAATCCTTCTCCATGAGGTCCTCAAGTTTCATAGAATCGATCATAGACCTCAATTGCTCCCTTTTCTTGAACCCTGTAAGCTCCTGAGTGCTCATTGTTCCCCTCCAATGGTCGCCCTTAGGACCACAAAACTACCCCATCTAGGTATCGACCTCGATTGGCGTAGGTATATCATCGTTCAAAGATATTCAAGCTTGTCCAAGAAATCATCATTTATGCTAAAAAAATAACAAAAAAGTGAAAGGGAGCTTATCCCTGTTCAGTTGTCTCATCCGCTACGACGAACTGCTGAAGGTCCATTCCGCACATTGCGGCCTGCATCACAGCCTGGACGTCAGCAACGCGTATACGTACCTGTCCCTGGGTATCTCTGTCACGCAGAGTAACGGTCCCATCCTTGATGGTCTGATAGTCTACGGTTATGCACCATGGCGTCCCTATCTCATCCATTCTTGCATAACGTCTGCCGATCGAGCCGGAATCGTCATAGTATGTTTCCATTCCACTGTACCTTAGCGTAAGTTCGATCTCGACCGCCTGGCGGTCCAGATCGTCCCTGGCCATGAGAGGGAATACGCCTACCTTTATCGGGGCGACTATAGGATTCAGACGAAGGACCGTATTCTCTCCCTTTTGAGTATACGCATGTTCCAAGCAGGTATAGATGATCCTGTCGAGACCATGGGAGGGCTCTATGACGTGAGGTATCACTTTTTCGCCAGTGACCTTCTGCTTCATCCTAACCACCTCAAAGGTCTCTTTCCCCAGCGTGAACCGCTCACCATCTACTTCTACAGTGATCGAACCGTTCTCTATCATCAACGGATCAGCCGCTTCCATCGCCTTACCTATCTTGCCAGCTTTGTTCTTGAACTTCGGGCCTAGGATATCATACTTAGGCTTGATAACATCCTTTTCTATCTCTTTCGGCTCATCATATCTTCTGAACGCGGTCATGTCAGTGCCAGAGAACTTGATATGCCTTGACAGGTCCCAGCACCCACGGTCAGCGATACCTACGATCTCGGTCCATCCATATGACAGAAGAGCTTCAGCATCCCAGCAGTCCTTGGCATAATGGGCCATCTCGCTCTTCTCATGCTGCCTGAACCTTAGTCTTTCGCCGTCAACTCCAACGGCCTTGAGAAATTCCTGAGTGAACCAGATAAAATATCCAAGGACCTGATTACAGATCAAACCCTGGCCTACTGCTTCGCCTACGGAGATGACGAGGTCCCTATGATCATTAGTGTATAGATGAAGCTTCTCATCCTTCACATCATCAAAGCGAGGCCAGCCTTTCTCATCAGGATCAACGAATAGTTCGCACTCCATCATGTTGAACTCTCTCATCCTGATCACGCCTTGGCGAGGGGATATCTCATTTCTATATCCTCTGCCGATCTGGATAACGCCCAGCGGAAGCTTCTCCCTATTATATCTATATAGATTAGGGAAATTCACGAATATCCCCTGTGCCGTTTCTGGTCGAAGATAGCCTATCCTTCCAGACCCGGGACCTATCGTCGTCTTGAACATCAGATTGAAGTCCTCGACCGAGGAGATCTCGCCCCCGCAGTTCGGACATTTAACATTATTCTTCCTTAGAAGGTCCTCCAGCTCCTTTTCCCGGAGTGTACCTGGGTTAGGATGAAGATCCTTGGCCAGATGATCGAGCGCGGAACGGTTCTTTGCATTGAGAACAAGTGACCATCTTATCTGAGAACTCATCAACGTGACCAGACGCTTTAAAGACCATTTCAGGCCCTATCGTCTCAGAGTCTATCTCCACGAACCCTTCCCCTAGAGTATATAATCTTCTCCAGACCTCGATCACATTGTTCTTCATTGCGGTGCCTAGCGGCCCATAGTCAAATAGGCCGGCGACGCCACCATACACCTCAAAAGAGGGATAGATAAAGCCTCTGCGCTTACAGAGCGATAGAACATCTGATGCATCCATCCAAATTCCTCGTTTTTACTTCTTGACCAGTATAGAGATCGGCGTCGAGATCGAAGAGCATAGCCGTAAGGTCGTCCTTTGAATCGACGACAGGCAGTTGCCCGAAGTCATTGCGGCGCATCGTCCTGGCGGCCTCAGATACGTTGGTCTTCTTAAAAACAGTTGTGGGAGGCTTTATCATGATATCGCGCACTTTAACGTTGGGCACTTCTATATTGGACACCTCGTACCACAGCTTCATGACGTTCCGTAGCCCTTCCCATGTCCATTCGTCCTCGTCTCCCCCTATACCAAGGTCAGTCTCGCTACCGAACCGTTCACAATGCTCTTGTTGAATAGATCGCGATCCGTCAGAATGCCGACCAGCTTCCCGTTCTCGCCGAGTGCTGGTAGCGCGTTGACCTTTCCTACCCTGAATGTCGTGAAAGCGACCCTTAGCGATGCGTCCTCGAATATCGGTACACAAGGTGATAACGCAAGCTCCTCGACCGGTATCCCCGACGCCTTCCTTTCAACCTCCGACAAAAGGTCTGTGGGAGTGAGTATGCCAAGGAGCTCGTTCCCTTTCACTACAGGGATATGGTCCATATGACATGATATCATTATGTTAGCGGCATCCTCGACACTATCACTAGGGGATAGACAGATAGGGTCCTTATTCATGATCAATGCGAGCTGATCTTCCTGAGGTTTCTTGAAAATATCGTTATGTGTTATCATACCAGCAAGCGCACCATTGGTCTTCTTTACTACTGGCACACCTGTCAGGTTGTGTTTGACCATTAATTTAAGGACATCATTCCGGTTCCCAGGTATGGACACTGTTATTGGATTGCTGGTCATTACTTCTTCTATCTTTGTCATTGGGCTTCCCCCGGTACCGCCCTGACCACAAGAACGGGGCAGGGCGCGAACCTGACCACTCTTTCGGCAACACTTCCAAGGAATAACTTTGACATGCCTGTTCGACCAAGCGTGCCCATGACGACCAGATCGTAGTCCTTAGCTTCTTCTATGATCTTTCTATAAGGTGAGCCTTCCACCACCTTCGTTTCAACTTTTACCCCGTTCCTCTCCCCTTCCTTTTTAATGATCTCTACAGCATCGTTCCCTTCCTTCTCTAGAACGGAATATATGCTAACGACCGTCGAATCCATGGGGAAATTAACGAATGATGTTTGGTCAACGACATAGAGCGCGGTGACATCGGCGTTCATCAGTCTTGCGAGGTATATGCCTTGTTCGATGGCGGGCTTTGTATATTCACTACCATCTGTAGGTATCAGAATCTTCTTGAACTGCCTCATGTACGATCCTCCGCGCTTTCATTCCTATACTTGACCATGAGCGGCCTTTCACCTGCTGAGCGTAGGACAAGGTCGGTCATAGGTATCACCGTTCCTAGGGCGGACGACCATAAGATCGCATGGTCGCCCTAGGTCCATGATTATCTGTTCACCGGCATTTATAATTTTTCTTGTATTGCTAAAAACCATTTCTAATATAACGTCTAGTCGGCTCATACCTTGTTTCCTAAGGAGCCTACCTGCCATTTCCATCTCGATGAACATGTTGGGTAGTGATATCATCGCGTTATCGGTACCTAGCGCTACCTTGACACCTTTCCTGACCATCTCGGCCAATGGCGGCTCATTGCCAAAGAACATGTTCGACCGAGGGCATACAACAACGGGGAGATCAAGCTGCGCCACGCGCTCCAGATCGTCGTTCGATGCCTTTGTCATATGGACAAGATATGCCGGCCTTAGGTCCAGGACCTTATCAAGGTCCTCCCTTATTCTTTCAGAGCAATGTATCGCGAAGGTCTTATGTTGTGAGCGGCACAATGATGCTACTTCGCTAAGCTCCCCATAATCCCAATCGGATATCGAAGATGCTCCGATACCATCAGATATCCTAAGGAGCTGAATGATCTCTTCTTTATTAAAATGAGGATTCAGAGGCTTACCCATTATGAATGGATGCGCCCCGTGATCTATCGACCTCAGGGCCGCAGAACCTTGTACGCCACCCTCGCGAAAATCCGCGAAAACGGATGTACCGTGCCTGAACATATAGTCAGACATCGTCGACATTGCCTCTTTCTGTATTACGGAAGGTGTGCTGTTCAGTACACGGTACTTCAGGCCGTTCGGGGGAGCAACGACCTCAGCCAATGATAATGATAGGTCCACCGGGACCAGGTAATCGGTGATATGTGTGTGTGCGTCAACAAATGTAGGGACTATCAGTCCTTTTACATCTGCATTATCTATCGTTCCTTTACCGACCTCAGTGATCTGTCCGCGCTCGAAACCAATGAATCCTTTATAGAACCCTTCAGGTCCAAGGACCCATCCTGAAATGTAATGCACGGTCGGAATAACAGTTAGTGGATATATCAAATATCGCTGTCTTTCCTGACCCGGACCATAGTGCATTTCTCCAATTGCCAGATACAGTTGGATGTATAATCCAACTGTTTTATCGTAGGATTAAGTTCTTATATCCGGCCAAGAGGTAGGTTGTCTAGTTGGATGAATAATCCAACTGCTAAAAAAAGGAGAGTGCAACTACGAGCGTTGTAATGTGTAGGATGGAGTGCAAGACTGACGGAAACGGCCTTTCGCACTACATCATATATGATGAGGGCGAACAAGCCTACTAAACCATTTCCTTAAACCCTTTTTTTTGAGGTGAGAACTTGATATCTGAACATAAGGTTACATCTTCATCTATAGGGCCTGTTGGTTTGAACACGGGTAAGGGGCCAAGGCTTCAGCTATTGGACGTGGGCGAATGGTATGCACTTATTGAACCTGAGAGCATGTTCTGGGCCCTGGTCTCAAAAGAGAAGCAATTGGGGGAGGCATTGGATAAAGAGATACTTCCGAAGTACAGGGAGCATTCTGAACGGATGAGAAAAGAGATGGCAGAGTTCAGGAGCGCCGAACGCTTCAGTGCTGTGTATTTCAATCCAACCGGAGTATGCAATGCCAATTGCCGATATTGCTACCTTCCGACAGATCTGCGTCAGAACGGCCACCATATGACACACGAAGAAATATCGCTGGCCATGGACAACATCCTCGACTTCTTCGCGACCTACCCAGGCTCTGTCGTCAAGGACGGCAAGAAACCAGTAGTAGTGTTCCATGGAAGCGAACCGCTTTTAGTGAAAGAGGAGCTAATAAAAGTGATCGAAGAATATCATGACCGCATCCTCTTCGGCGTTCAGACGAACGGATATAATCTAGATGATGCAACATCAGACTTTCTCATGGACCATAAGGTCTCGGTTGGCGTATCGCTAGATTCTCCATATAAAGAAGTACATGATAAGATCAGACCGCTCAGGGGAGGAGGCGGGACTTATGATAAGGCCGTTCATGCTATCGAGCATCTTGATGGGTACAGAGCGATGAGCGTCATCTGCACGATCAGCTCTATGAACGTAACGACCCTTCCCGAGATGATAGATTTCTTAGCGGACAGGAAGGTCCCTTCAGTACTTATGAACCCGGTCAGAGGGACCCAGGATGTAGCAAGAGCGTTGAGGCCACCTACTGATGTACTGATACCGAAGTTCATCCAGGCCGTGGACAGAGCGGTAGCGCGAACTAAGGAAGGGCAACGGATAACTATAGCAGATTTCTCTAACCTGATCCTTGGCATAGTGGCCCCGATGGGACGAAGGCTTATGTGCGACATAACTCCGTGCGGAGGAGCTAGATGCTTTGTCTCTGTCGCATCCGACGGATCAATATACCCGTGCTCAGAGTTCCTCGGTCTAGAAAGCTATCGTTCTTTCAGCGTTTACGAAAAGGGTGGGATAGAGAAAGCAGTATCATCTCCGCAGCTTGTGCGAGATAAGATCTAGGCTGGCAGAGAACATTCCCTTGTGCTCATCCTGCGTTCTCCGCAACATATGCGGCGCTCCTTGCCCCGGTGAGGTCTTTAGTGAGAAAGGCACTATCAATGAGCGGTCGCCGTACTGCGAGTTCTATGAGTCCATAATACGATATGCTTTCGAGCTTATCGGCAAGGGAGAGCTAGAGAACCTTATCAGAAAGAACGATTTTGATTTTAGATATAACGTGTTCTCCTGAACACCTTTTTCTTCTTTTTATTTTTACAGCTAAATGAGCCATGACAAGAAGCTATTAATATATCGATACGAGGAACGCTAGGGACGGCTTTCCGTATGCAGTGAGATATTCAGCCATTCCTGACAATGTCCGGATCCATCCGAGATTATCGCAATATAAGGAGGCAGTTCAGGATACTAATATCCCTTGACAGTTAGAATGCTCGTTCACATACCATTCTTACGCAAAAGAATTCATGTGCATATTGTTAAGAAAATAGAGGGGTTTATAGCTTGCCTACCGCCCTCCGTGAGAGTGCTCCCCGCCTTTTCTCTTTGCTTCTATTGGCTGTGCCTCAGCACCCTTCTTACCGGCTTCCGAGAACTTTTCCCTGGTCGATTCGCTTATCTCTTTTCCACTGCCCCATCTAGCTTCTGCTCCTCGCTCCCCACCTAATACCTTTGCCTCCCTAGGTTCGGCCTTAGCTCCTTTTTTGCCTGCTTCCGATAACTTTTCCCTGGTCGATTTGCTTATCTCTCTTCCACTGCTCCATCGTTCAGCTGCACCCTTTTTGCCCGCCTCTGATAGTTTCTCATGCGTTGATCTCTCTTCCCTTCCTCGCAATTCATGTCTCTCTGCCATTTTTTTACCTTCCTTAGGCATTGCTGCCTATCTTTCCCTCTTAGCCCATCGTATAAACTGCTTAGGCGCTCATCCAGCTGAATACTGCATTATGGTCGCCGAATCGACATAGAACTCCAAAAGACCATTATCTTTGATAATTCTACAAGTCGATGAGGATCTGCAGATAAGACACCGGATGCAGAGATCATTTCATGATCTAAATAGGTGATCTTGTTCCCTTGCATATGTTGGAATATAATAATTCACTGTTATCGATAATGATCCTATGACTATCCTCTTTTAAATCCTCTACCGGTCCGTACTTTGTTCTAGAATCATCCAAGATAATAGATGTGTAAAAGATGTGAAGATAGAGTTGAGACCATGACCTCGAGTAAGAAATGGGCAATTAGGAAAGTCAATCACCGTGCTGATATCGGAATAGGCATGATGATACTATTCATTGCCATGATACTGGTCTCAGCGGCAGCGGCTTCTGTTCTGATCAATACTGCGAATCAGATGCGCGAGCAGGCAAAAAGTACGGGCGATGAAGCGATCGAAGGTGTATCAACAGAGGTCCAAGTGCTCAGCAAAGAAGGGATAGTAGACAATACACATAACGAGTTAGATCAACTTATTCTATATGTTGCTCCTGAAGCAGGGAGCTCGCCGATCAGTCTTGAGGAATTGACGATAGAACTCTCATTCAATGGCGTAGAATATACATTTGCATATGGAACAAGCTTAAGCGACACGATCTACACTGCCTCGCAGATCAGGGATGTTAGCGGCTCAGAGTGGACGGTCGGTGACCATGTAATGGCTCCTGGTGACCTGATCGAGATCATCATCAGCAACACTGCAGGGAACTTGAACATGGGACCGAACGAGAATGTTGAAATGAGGCTAATACTGACTGAGGGCACGATGAACACATTGTACTTCACAACGCCTTCGGTATTTTCATCTACATATGTGGATCTATAAAGCGAAGTTAAGAGAAGTTTTATCGATCCAAATAAATTTTGATATCACTTATGATTTTTTAATATTGTCCTTTATATATCTACGAGCCGTTGACAATTTTGTAATGAATATCATTGTGGGGACAGACGGAAAAGCCAATTCTGAAAAGGCTGTTGATTGGGCTCTGGTGTTCGCTAGAGCGGTCAAGGCAAATGTCTATGCAATGTACGTTGTCGACCCAAAGCAAGGCGAAGAAAAAGATAAGAGCATAAAATACGGGATGCGGGTGCTTGGCAGAGTAAAAATAAAGGCTGCGGACGTTGGAGTAGACACCGCAACGCTGTTGGAAGCAGGCGATCCAGCAGCAACCCTGATGATGGCCGCAGAACAGCTGGATGCTGAGGCGATAATAATCGGAACACCTGAGAGGACCGGGGGCCTACTTCGAGCAACTGTTACAGACCAAGTGTATAAGAGTTGTAAATGTACGATCATTGTTGTTAAATGAGCTTCATTATAACGGTCCTGACCTCTTCTATAAATTAAAGACCATTATCTAAACTTACATAATATAATATATATTTATTATTAATATATGCCATATATCTAAAATCAAAACCGATTCTATGATTGTTTTATTTATATATGCAATTAAATGGTTATGAATCAACTGCAATGTCGAGCATATACGGGATATAAGCTCGATGCAGGTGAACAAGGGTCCGATCGATAAAAATCGACAGACCTTAGATAAAAAGGTGAAAATATGCAGAAGAAATGGATACAAATGAAAAAGGACAGGCGTGGTGACATCGGCGTAGGTACCATGATCATCTTTATCGCAATGGTACTTGTCGCCGCTGTCGCGGCCTCAGTGCTTATCAGCACTGCCAATTCCGTTAGGGAACAGGCTACTCAAACAGGTGACGACGCGATAGCTGATGTCTCTAGCGGGTTCGATGTCGAGTATGTGACCGGTACTGCGGCAGGTAATGCCATCACAGGCATGGATGTTTACGTAAAACTATCCGCTGGCAGCCCATCCATAGACCTAGGGAACGTTATATTATCAGTAACTGCTGGTTCAGCTAGTGGCGCACAGACATTCAGTACAACGGCAAAAGCCGGAGTTGCTGGTGATGCTGGCGCAGCCGCTACCCCTGGTGTCTATACAGCGAGCATTGTCTCAGCGACCCAACCGACCGATTTCACGTCCTACAACACAGTAGATCCGGGGAATCTTGTAGATATTCAGATATCCTTTGTCGGAACAGCTGCGATGAGCATCGCACCTGGTGACTCAGTCACCATAAAGATCATGCCGGCAGAAGGCACAGCAAGCCTTATTCAGTTCACCGTTCCAGCAATCCTGACAACGGGAACAATGACCCTGAGGTAAACACTATAAATTGAGAATGGAGGGATCAAAATGAGCACGAACCGCAAACTCCCTCCTTCTCCTCTTTTTTCTTCATTAGCGATATTGTCATTCAAGAAAAAAGGGAAGGGGGAGGAGAGCGATCTATCGTCCATCGATGCAGATGGCCTGGACCTTAACGAGGGGACGATGTCCCTTAGCGACCTAAAATCCACTAAAGGCGGTCTTGGCTCGCTGGGTAAGGACGCCGGCGACGGCTCGATGGCATTAGGAAAGTCAAGATCAGATGACCAGAAGTTCCAGGATATCGAGTCATCGATAAATGACATGAAAAAGGAGCTGGACAAGGAGAGCCTTTCGGGAAAGTCCATGAAAGGCGACATAGATAATATGAAAAAAGACCTGACGCAGATAAATGATTCGATAAAAAGCCTATTGAACGTTTACGAAGCTGTAAACAAACAATATAATCCGTTCGTAGATGGAGATGAACCATCGAGAACTGGCAATGCAAGATCAAGCGCTGGTCAAGTAAAGAGCGGCCCGATCATCAATGACCCGTTCAAGGGGACCGAACCTCTGGACCGGTTGGTAAAGCCTGAGGAGGAAGAGGAAGAACCTCTAGAAGAACCAAAGGTAGCTCCATCTGAGCAGAAGATGGACCTTAGCGAGATCAACCTTAACGATGACCTGGATAAGTTCGCTGATGTACTCAGCCCAAAAAGGGAGAGCGCAGGGGAATGCGTCTCATCCGTTAGTGAAGATAGAACAGCGAACGGCGGATCGTTCATTGACGAATATGCACTGGGCTTAATGGAAAAGCTTCTGATCTATCAGATAGAAAAGGTCCACAGATGTAAGATCAGAGGGGAGACGGTGACGAACAATGATATTGATGCATTGGACCGGTGGCTGAACGAATACAAGTTATTGGGGATGGCCTGAATGGGTTTCAGTGTGTCAGCGGCCACCGCTCTTCTTTTTATCGCTGGTGTAATAACGTTCGCATCAATATCAGGTGCGTTCTATGCAGCAGAAGGGCAACTGTCTGACGCTCAGAACACATATTACAATAATTCTATAGATCTTAAAGAATGCAATGCGACAGTAAAAGCCGTTGATATTGTGAACGATACGATAACGATCCTTAACGACGGCAGCATAACTATCGATATCTTTGAGCTGAACGTACTGATTAATGGTACACTATGCACAGATGACATCGTATCCAGGACCATTATCGGATATCAGAACTCAACGATATGGGCCCCTCAGGAATCACTTCTCATCCAACTCTCCTGTGCCCTATCGGACGCGAGGATCGAAGTGATCCTCGGAGATGGTATCACAATGTATTCAGAGGGGGCATGAATGTCAGCTGATGAGGCCATATCGCATATCACTTTCTTCATAGCGGCCGTTGTCGTGGCAGTAGCATTATGTGGCGTCATTATTGGCGTAGGGACTGAGATAAGCGGTGACATCACGGCGCATGGGAGCAGTATGAGCGATACTCTCTTGACTGATATCAAGATCATAAACGACCCTACAATTATGCCATATGAGAATGGTACCTTAACACTTTACATCATGAACACGGGGGAAAACGAACTATCATTTAATGAGCTGACAATATTGATCGACGGCCAATATTGCAATTATACGATGGCGAATGGCCAATCACTGAACGGTACCTGGAGCGCTTCAAGTGTCGCACAGGTTCAGGTCAATGTCGCTCTTGGATCAGGGGACCACAATGTCAAAGTGGTCCTGCCTGATGGCGTCTACGATTCATTGACTTTTAGAATTTGAACAAAGATCTTTTGAGGTAATACTAGTATGCAAGTGGGGGCTGATAGGTATGGCTGAAGAGGAGCTAGGAATGGGGATGAAGTCCCTGCGCCCCGATCTTTATGGGATCCACCTTAAGGTCGATGAGCTTGCTGTCAGGTTGGGTGGAGGTATCCCCAAGGGGTCCATTATGCTCATTGAAGGCGCTGAAGGTACTGGGAGAAGCATACTCTCGCAAAGATTGTGCTACGGCTTCCTAAAGAACGGCGCTTCTGTGACCTACGTATCCACTGAAATGACCTACAGAGATTTCATTGACCAAATGTACTCTCTTAATTATCCTGTCGGCCCATATATGATGAGCAGAAGGTTGAATTATTTCCCAGTTTACCCGATCCTTGGTCAACAAAAAGAGAAACGGGACGATTTCGTAGAGAAGCTGACGCTATCCCCACAGCTTTATGCTAACGACATACTGATCATCGATAACCTGTCGGGCCTGATGAATGGCAGTTTCTCTGAAGCTATGTGCCTCAAGCTCATGGGGTTCTTCAAAAAGTTCTCTGGAAGGGATAAGACAATAATTCTAACGATAGATGACAATGTTAGGTCCCTCGATCCCATCCGTTCTGCGGCTGATATATATATTACACTATCGATGAAGCCAGGTGGGGATGGCATAAAACGCTTCATTGAGGTTAAGAGATATACCCGTGCGAAAGGAAAGGTTGATGAGTTCCTAAAATATCGTATCGAACCAGGTCAAGGCATGGTCATTGAGATAACAGAGGTGTCAGGATAATGGCTGATAATCTTTTGGCCGCAGCAAAAAAGGACCTTTATCTCAACGAATATGTTGAGGAACTTAAGAAAAAAACAAAGATCCTGCCGAAATACTTTGAGAATCTGACCGTCAAAGAACTAGCAGATATACGAAAGAATGCCACAGCTGATCCCGAATCGGCTAACTTGATCTATCGTTGTGGTACAGGTTTCGTGCACATCGATTCGATACATAATCGGTACCTAAGCATCGAACATAAACTGACCGACACAGAGAAGGATAAGCTCCATCTGATAAAGGAAGCGATCTTGGACAAAGCCTCCTCTGAAGAAAGCTGCGAGACCAAGGAGGATCTGGTCCGCATATTGAACAAGCTCTTCGATGCTTCGGTCGAGGTGAACGAAAAATCGACTAGTGCAAAACAAAAAAAGATGGGAAAGGTATCGGTCAGTAAAAAAGAATATGACATATTAAAATATTATATTAATCGTGATATTGTAGGCTTTGGTCCGATAGAACCTCTTATTCTTGACCCATACATTGAGGATATACATCTCATCGGTACAGTCCAGAGTGAGGGTCTCCCACAAGGCTTTCCAATATGGCCTGGAAACGAATATACGCTTCGACGATGATGTGACGCTTAATGATTTCTTCATATCAATGTCAGAAAGAATGGGTAGACCTGTATCAGCTTCAAAACCCATCGTTGATGGTACCCTTCCTGATGGCTCGCGTATAAATATGATATATTCGAACGATATCAGCGCACGGGGTTCATCGTTCACTGTACGTAAGTTCACTGCCGAGCCTATATCTCCGATACAGCTTTGTAAATGGGGAACATTCTCACCAATGTTCCTAGCATATGCATGGCTCTGCGTCGAGAACAAAATGAACATCATAATGTCAGGGGAGACCGCGTCCGGAAAGACCACGGCTCTTAATGCTCTTCTCCCATTCATTGACCATCGCGGAAAGATATACTCCGTCGAGGATACGCCAGAAGTCAAACCGCCTCAGAAAGGTTGGCAACGGTGCGTTACAAGAGAATCTGGTCCAGAAGAATCACGAGTAACTATGTTCGATCTGCTCAGGGCTGCGCTGCGGTCGCGTCCTGATTATATCATAATCGGTGAGATAAGAGGTGAGGAAGGCCGTGTCGCTTTCCAATGCATGCAGACCGGCATACCGGTCATGGCAACTTTTCACGCTTCAAATGCTAATAAGTTCATACAAAGAATGACCGGCCAGCCCATTAGCATTCCCATGTCTTTCATAGACAATGTGAATGTCATCATTTTCCAGTCGGCCGTCAATGTGAACAAGAAGTTCCTGAGAAGGGTCACGCACGTGGAGGAGTTCATGGGTTTCAATAAGGAAGAGGGCGGAATAATGACCCGTCAGGTCTTCAAATGGGACTCGTCAACTGATAAGCTCTATTTCCGTGGGATGAACAATTCATACATCTTAGAGAAAAGGGTCGCTGCGGAACATGGCTATGCTGACCCTAAAGAGATCTACAAGGAACTACTGTACCGTGAGAAGATCATCCAGAAAATGTGTGATCTGGATATAACCGGGTATCAGGAATGCAATAAGGTCATATCAGAGTGGTACGAACTCGGACCGGATTCCCTTCCATTCCGCGTTTAAGGTGGCTTGATGAAGACTGAGGATTATTTCAAGGAACTAAAGATAAAACCGACCACGTTTTGATCATAATCCTCATCACCATAATGGCATTCGGAATAGTCCTGCCGTTCACATTGGTAATGCTTTTCCCGAATGTGTTCACGGGTTTTCTCTTCATTGCAGTATATCTTCTTTCATCGTTTTTTATAATAATAGTGGTCATGCTGCCCCTTATCCTCCGTTCCAGAAGGAAAAGCAATGTAGAGCGGAATATGCCGTTGTTCATAACACAGATGGCAGCATTATCAACATCAGATATGTCCTTTGACAAGGTATTCTACATGCTGTCCCAAAGGACAGATTATGGAGAGCTGGCCGAGGACGCTAAGAAAATATATCGATTGATGAAACACTATAACGTTGGCGCATCAGAAGCATGCAGGTTCGTATCAGTTCGGGCCGTATCACCGATGGAGATGAACTTCTTCAACCGGCTCTCTCACTCACTGGATGTCGGCGAGAAGTTGGACCGGTTCATGAAGAACGAACATGAAGTCATAATGGATGAATATGTTCTAAAATCGGAATCATCCATAAAGGACCTAGATTTCATCAAGGAGATGTATACTGGCATAGTGACGGCACTTATATTCACGACAGTTTTCATCTGCATAGCGCCTGTACTTGGCGTCGGTGATGTGAGCATACTCCTGATCGGTATAGTTCTCACCTTTGCTGCGATGGAGGCATTCTTTATTTATTTTATAGTATCAAAGATGCCAAAGGAAAATATATGGTATGGGTGGCGCGAGAAGAAAAAAACCGGTTATACGACTGATAAGGACCGATTACTGGTCACAGCGATAATAATATCCCTGGTTGGAGTAGCAGCCATGGCAATGCTGCTCATACCGCTTGGATTGCCTCTCCTTTTTACTGCATCCACGATCTTTTTGCCAGTGCTTGTACCTGGAATACTGATAATGAGAGAAGAGGGTGCGATAGAGAAGCGCGATAATATCTATGGTGCGTTCATCAGGTCCCTTGGGCGGTCCTCAGAGGTCTCAGGGACAACAATGGCGGAGGCAATGAAGAAACTGTCTTTGCACTCTTTCGGCCCTCTGACCGCACAAATAAGGAACCTATCTAAGCGACTTAACATGCATATCGATGCTACTGACTCGTGGCGCCATTTTGCATCTGAAACAGGTTCTAACCTGATATATAAGTTCGGGGAGATGTACACTAGATGTGTTCAGAATGGCTCAAAAGCCGAGGCAACTTCCATTTTTATCTCGAATAACATGTTCAAGATAATGACGATCAGAAAGAAAAAACAGATGCTATCATCATCGTTCGTAGGGATCGTCTATGGTGTCATGATATCACTGGCCTTCACGCTCTACGTCACCATCGGTATAGTACAATACATGGCCAATACGATGAGCGGCATAGCAGCATTGACCTCTGACACCGGCACATATCTAACGACCTTATTCTCAGCGACGGTTAATATCGGCAGCCTTCAGACGATGGCATTCGCTGTCATTTTTATCCATGCGTTCTTCTCTTCAATGATGCTGCCCCTGTTATGTGGCGGGCACATAATGAGCTTCGTGACCCATTTCATCGCTTTACTATGGGTCGCATCTGTCGCTATGATCGCATCCCAAATGATGCTTTCTGGACTAGGAATAAACTGATCTGCCGTCCATTGCCATAGATCGCCCATCTCATTTCATGCGAGCTTCTTGTCCTGTTCAAGTTGCATTTATTGCGTTCTATCCGGTGGAACAGTAGGATATTCTTGCAGATATCATACCTCCACAATAGATCATTTTTTCCCTCCCAGTCGGAATATGAAGTGGGATCTCACATGAAAATAGCGGTGTAGACATGATAAATAGGTGTTAGAGCTCGAAGGGACAGCGATTGGACGCATACCATCGTCATATCGCATGCTCGTTCTCATTTCCCTGCTTGCACCAGGGGAGTTCCTGCTCGCACGAGATTAAGAGATAAAAATTGATAGGGCGGTCGATATTCATATGAAAGTTATATCGCTGCCTATCTGGATGCGATAAGAACCATCCTTTGGATCAAATATGACCGTTCGACCTTTCGTTCCGCCCGTGTCTTCGCTGAGAACCTGGATATGCTCTTTCTTAAGTGTATTATGCGCAGATTCGGCATTCCTTTTACCAATGTTCAACGTATCGTTCGAGATGAACGAGAACATCTGAGCGCCACCTGCCATCTTAGCCTTGAGCGCCCCCTTTCTAGCGCCCATCTCGATAAGGTCGTCGATCATGAGATATATGGCAGTGTCCGCATACTTCGATGCATTGGTCTTATCCCTGCCCTCTGAATATGCTGGGAGCATTGCATGCGCTAAACCGCCAAGGTGAGCTTCCTTGTCCCACAATGCAATACCTACGCATGAGCCTAGACCTATACACATCAGCCGCCCCGGATTATGTATGACCTTATATTCACCTACTCCAACGATCGCCTCATCGGACATCTGATCACTCAGCGCCGAATTTTTTCATCAATATCTTCTCGGATTCTGAATCAGGTATATACAGTATGAATCCGGGCCATACTTTGCCCTCTATTATGAAGTCCGTCTTGACCATGATGACTTTGTCAGAACGTTCAGCTACAAGCGCAGCTGGATATTGCAATATGGCGCCAAGCATATCGACCGCTATACCAGGCGGCGAAGGGAGCATCTGTATGCCCAGGAGCTGGGAGATCGCACTAAGATAAGCAGAAGCGCATATATTGCCTATCTCTGCGGCTGCCTCCTTATCGTCATCGTTCAATTGACGGCCTTCAACATGCTCTCTGCCAAGGAGTATATCTGACATCTGCATTGTTAGCTCCTCGGTCATCATCATTAGCATGCTCCCCTTTTCCTTTCCTATCGCATCGAAATAGACCGCGACCATTCTTTGTTCAACATTACCGAAAGCATATGGTAATCGAGTCGTCTGGCAAGCTAAGCATTCGGTCACTTCTATCAATATATCCCTTCTCAAAAGTATGGTCAATGCAGAGGAAGCATGCGATGCTCCGATGTTCCCGAACTCTCTGAATGCATCTATTTGCATTGGGGTGTACCCTGAGACATTGTTTTCAGTTGTCATTTTACATCATCCTCTTTTTATCATCATATGTTTACTTGACTCAGATCATTTTTTTGAATTTTCCAATCCAAATTTCTGGAACATTACAGCCTGTGCTTCTGCATCCACCCCGAATTGTTTGAACACCAATTCTTGCGTTCCATTATCAGGTAGGAACATGATGGTCCCTTGGAACTTCTTCTGGGAATCGATGAACGTGCTCTCGACCCTCACATGATATCCAGATTGCAATTCCTCCAAGCGCTGGCGGAATTCCATATGATCTCCTATGCGATCTATCTCCACTGAAGGAGCTGAAGGCATGAATGAGATGTTCAGGAACCTCGATATTGGGACAAGATATTCACGGTATGCACATATCTCCCATCTCAATGAGAGCTTCCTTATCATTATCATTAAGCTCCCTCCCAGGTTGGGATTCTGCTCCGAACAGTTTATCTGAATAATTTATGGCAACATCCCGTGGTAGTATCATCAATATCCTGGAAGCCTTTTCTGAGACGACATCTATACTTATGACCGCGATCTTGTCACCAGGCCTTCCGAAAGAGGATGGCAGTGTCCCCAATGGCTCTACATGGCATTCTGTCACATCGTTCGCTATGCTGTTCTTTATGAGCTTTGACAGTGCACCAGTAGCATGTTCTGCACCAACTATACCTACTTCTTTCAATGAATCCATCTGCAGATCATCCAGTTCTGTCCGTGTTTCTGAAGCTAAGCTCATACGAACGCCCCCACGTCGATTATCATTGCCACTTTGCCGTCCCCTAGGATAGTCGCTCCTGAGAAATAACCGGTCGAACGCATGTCCTTGCCAAGGTTCTTCACGACTATCTCTTGCTGGCCAATAAGTTTGGTGACCACCATACAAGCCCTGTTCTCGTTCTTCTCAACAATTAACGCAGGCATATTCTTAGAGGTGCTTCTGACCGATCCTCCGAACTCATCATGAATGTTGAGAACGGGCAGGACCTCATCGCGGAGCCTGAACATGCCGCTCCTAGCCACCTCGTGCAGTTGGTCCAATGGTACATCGACCGTCTCACGAACGTTCTCGAGCGGTATTGCATATTTTTCGTTATTGATCTCTACCAGCATCGCTCTGATTATTGACATGCTGGGCGGAAGTTTGAGAGTGATCTTGGAGCCCTTTCCTGCTACGGTCTCAAGCCTCACGAATCCGCCAAGGCCTTCGATTTTTGTCTTGACCACATCCATGCCGACCCCTCTGCCAGATACATTGGTCGATCTTCTCGGAGGTACTGAATCCCGGCAGGAAGATGAAAGCTAGCTTCGATCTATCATCAAGGCGGTCCGCCTCCTCTTTGCTGATCAGCCCTTTCTGAACAGCTTTGCTCGCGATCACATTGGGGTCCATTCCATACCCGTCATCTTCTACCGTGATCACGATGTTGCTCTGTTCCTGGAAAGCGGATAACACTACCGATCCCTTGGTCGACTTACCTGATCTTTTTCTTATCTCTGACGGTTCTATTCCATGGTCTACGGCATTCCTCAAAAGATGGACAAGTGCGTCACCGATCTCATCCAGCAGACTACGGTCGATCTCTATATCATTCCCTTTCATACAGAAATCGATCTCTTTTCCGTTCTCGGATGCCATATCCCTTACCATGCGGGGGAACCGCTTGAATATGAAATCAACCTCGACCATCCTGGTCCTCAATACTGTATCCTGCATTTCGCTCATCAGTCGAGCATTGTTCTGCAGGATCTGCTTTAATTCGCGGTTCTTGAGGTCAGAAGATATCTGATTGATACGGATATTGTTTATCATTATCTCCCCAACAAGATCCAGTAGCTGGTCCAGTAACTTGCTCTTGACCCTGATGGTGCTCCCAGTGGAAAGGGACTTTTCTCCTCTCTGCCCCTCCTCACTTGGGCATTTTTCTCCTTTCTTGCTTACAACCTCGACCTGAGCATTGTCCTCCTGACCGAACTGAGCGACCTTGACGTCGATCACGCCGGTGACATCCTTGGAGATAGTGACAATGTCATCCTTATTGGACTTGGTGATCATCATTAAACTAACACCCAGGTCCTTATCATCTACATCTGACCAGGCAGGAGCCGATGCTACTACAAAACCAGACCCCGAGAGCTTACGGAGCAACTGATAGGCTCTTCCTTGCTTCAGCTGAAGGTCCGACCTGAAAATGATACCTATCTCGAAGACCTTGTTACCTTCGCTAATGGCCTCCATTACCTGGTTCTTCTGTTCGGCGCTGAGCTCGATATGTGGTAATTGGACAGCTGTGGTCCTTTGCTCAACTTGATCTGCTGGAGTGTTCTGCATGTAGTTCTGGATCCTCAATACCAGGTCTTTGATCTCTGTTGTTGTAGTGCCCTTGGACTCGAGCTCATCGAGCATTTTCTCGATAGTATCAACGCATCTATACATCAGCTCGATCTGCTCCTTATCAGGGGCGATCTTGACTGTGCGAAGCTGATCGAAAAGGTCCTCCATCGCATGCGTCAATTCTCGTATAGGGTCTATTCCTATCACACCGGCAGTACCCTTTATGGTGTGAGCTATCCGAAAGACCTCATTTATTGACTCGTCCTTATAGCCATTCTCCTCAAGCTCGAGGAGAACATTATTCACGATCTGCAGGTTCTCCCTTGCCTCTTCGATGAAAACATCTAGATATTTTGATCGGTCTATCATCAGGCCCCACCTTCGTTCAATGCTTCGATGATCCTTTCTGAGATCATATCAAGAGGTGAGACCACATCTGCGCAGCCCTCATCAACTACGGCTTTTGGCATGCCGTAGATAGTACAGGAATCCTCATCTTGTACTATGGTCTTTCCTCCGTTCTCCTTTATTGTCTTCATGCCTGCTGCGCCATCGGATCCCATGCCTGTCAGTATGACACCTACGGTACGAGGGCCATAGAATGGCGCTCCGGTCATCATCATGACATCCACGGATGGACGGACGAAGTTAACCTTCTCATTATCATTGAGATGCACTTTATTACCAACAACGGCCATATGCTTATTCCCAGGTGCTAATAGCACTATGCCAGGTTCGATCACATCACCATCTTTAGCTTCCTTAACTTCCAACGAGGAGGACCAGTTCAGCCGTTCAGCAAATGACCTTGTGAAACCCTCAGGCATATGCTGCACGACCAATACCCCCGCGGGAAGGTCGGGTGGCAATCGATACAGCACCTCAGGAAGCGCTTTTGGACCACCGGTGGATGTACCTATCATCACTATCCAATCACCTTTTGTAAGAGGCGTCGTATGGTATGACGATATTGATCGAACAGGGCCCATCCTTCTGACCTTAACGGATGCGGCTCCTAACACCTTCGAAATTATCGATCCTCTTTCCTTGTTCAGATCTAGAGATAATGAACCAGACGTCTTCGGTATGAAATCAACCGCTCCCATTTCCAACGCCTTGAAAGTTATATCCGCTTGGCGCTTATCCTCAGCGGACAACATCACGACGGGGATGGGACGCTCGTTCATTATGTGCTGAAGTGCGGTAAGACCGTCCATAACTGGCATCTCGATATCCATGGTCACGACATTGGGCTTCAGCTTCTCGATCATTTTCAATGCTTCCGCGCCGTTCTTTGCCGAACCAACGACCTTGATACCACTCTGTCCATCGATCATATCGGTGATGACATTCCTCATGACGGCAGAGTCATCCACTACCAGCACGCGTATCTCTTTTCCCATGAATGCTCATCTTACCGTCTTGTTAGCAGCCTCAAGTAGCTGATCTTGTTCGAATGGCTTAACGACAT
This sequence comes from Methanomassiliicoccaceae archaeon, assembly GCA_963726655.1. Lineage (GTDB taxonomy): Archaea > Thermoplasmatota > Thermoplasmata > Methanomassiliicoccales > Methanomassiliicoccaceae > CAVSDP01. The sequence goes on along the minus strand of CAVSDP010000036.1, from coordinate 43,053 downwards.
ACTCCTTTGCACCATTCTCCATAGCTTCTATGAGCAAGTTCTTCTGGTTAAGTCCACTGACCACCATTATCTTAGCCATGGCATCAGTGGCCATGATCTTTTTTACGACCTCTGTTCCTTGCTCACCTGGCATTATGACATCCATGGTCACAAGATCTGGATGCAATTGAGTATACATCTCAAGGGCTTCCTTTCCATTCTTTGCCTGACCGACGACCTCAAACCCTCCTTTTGTAAGGATGTCCTTGATCATCGACCTCATGACCATTGAATCGTCTACGATCAATACTTTCTTAGAGTCGCTCATGTAGACACCTCCTCCTTTGCATTATTCGTATTATTCAGATTCTCTAGCTCAGACAACTTGCCGATCTCTGACTGGTCCATGACCTTATTGAGATCCAAAATGATTATCAGTTTGTTAGGGAGCTTGCATATGCCCACTATAAAGCTCGAGCCAATATTGTTCGATATTGTTTTCGGAGGGGGTGATATGCTTGCGCTGGGGACACGCATGACATCCTCAACAGCATCTACGATTATTCCAATCTGATGGTTCTCTCCCACCTCCGCAACGATGATGCGCGATTGGTTCGTTCTTGCATCGTCCGAGCCGATCCTGAACCGTTTCTTCAGATCGATCACCGTTGTGATCTGCCCACGCAGGTTCATTACGCCCTCGATGAAATCTGTCATCTTGGGCACCTTTGTGATGTCCTGCAGCTTGACTATCTCCCTTACCTGCGATACTTTTACCGCAAAGGATTCCTTTCCGAGGACGAACGAGACTATTTGCTCAACATCCCCGGTCAGCTCAACTTTTTCTCTTTTTCCTCTCACGTTGTTCACCAGATCAATCCTCAGTGGCTATGCCACGCCTTTCCAAAGCTTCCTTGACCTTGACAGGGACCTTGGTCCTGTCAGAATTTAGCGGTGCAGACGGTTTCTTGCGCTCTGCAGGCCTCGAAGGCTGAGCCTTCGGGGCCGCTTCTTTCTGCTCTGCACCATTGTCTATCTTGAACTTCCCTGCGACCTTTTGCAGATCAGAGGCCATCTCAGAGAGCGACTGAGCCCTGGCGGTCATATCCTCCATGCTCGCCGTCAGCTCCTCAGTTGATGAGGCCGATTCCTCAGATGCTGAGGCGGTCTCCTCCGCGATCGACGCTATGCTATCGACCGACCTGGCTGCACGCTGCGTCTCGCCCTTCTGCAGTGCAACGAAATCCGTGAACCCAAGCATCATTTTCAGGAACTCATTGGTCATCCCGTCGATCTCTTGGAACGTTCTTCCGGTCTCATTGACCATCTGCATGCCCTCTGCAGCGGTCTTTGTACCGCGGTGCATCGCTTCGACGGCCTTGTTCGTCTCGAGCTGCACTTCCTTGATCATCTTGGCGATACGCTCAGCAGCTTCTCTTGAGTCCTCGGCAAGGTTCTTGACCTCCTCAGCTACCACGGCGAACCCTCTTCCTTGTTCACCGGCTCTTGCAGCTTCTATCGCTGCATTGAGAGCGAGCATGTTCGTCTGGTCCGAGATGTTCGTGATGACATCGACTATCTGGCCGATCTCCTCGGAACGCTTCCCAAGGGATTCGATGACCTGGGCCGATTCCTTGACGACGCCATCGATCTCGGTCATCTTGCTTATCGTACTATTGACCGAAGTCTTCCCGGTGCTCGCAAGAGCGCTCGCTTTTTGAGCACCGTTCGACGCTAGCTTAGCCTCATCCACGGCCTTGTTCATGGCATCCGCCATCTCGGCCATCACCTTGGCAGTTTCATCCACCTGTGCTGCCTGGGACTGAGCGCCTTTAGATATCTGCTGGATGGCGGCAGATACCTGCTCGGTCGAGGCGTTCATCTCTTCGGTAGATGAGGCTAGCTCCTGGGATGTTGATGACACGACACCGATCGAGTCATTGACCTGCCTCAATAGATTGACCAAGCTCTCGCCGATCGCATCTAGGGATGCCGAGAACCTAGTAAAGTCACCCTGCGTATCGATCGATACTCTGGCGGTAAGATCACCGTTGGAGTATGAATCAGCGATCCGCATGGCTTCGTTGATCGGGACCACTATAGCGTCCAAGGTGTCGTTGACACCTTGTACCACTTTGCGGTAGTCGCCCTGGTGCTTGGAAGCATCGGCTCTTGTCGAGAGCTTTCCTTCAACAGCTGCCCTGGAAAAGCATGTTAGTATCGTTAACAAGCATTTGATCCGAATCACGTGCCTTGCCAAGATCTGTGTTGATCACTTGGTACATCTTACGCATATCATGGTGTATTGATCGGGGGTCGAGAGGGAGGTCCATACGATATCGCCCTTTCCGAGGTTCTCGATGTTCGTTCTCAGATTCTCGATCCAAGCTTCCCGATAGGCGTTCTGTTTCCCTGCCGCGGTGACATCCTGTACGACCTCAATGTGACCGATCGTGTTGCCATTAATATCCTTGATATAGCTTGTATCGACCTGGAAGTTCATTCCCTGCTGTTCGAATAATGTCCGTGGCTTGCTGCTCCTTAGGCACTCGATACCACAGTTCTTGGTCTTGCATATGTTGGCGCCCCAATTGCTGCAAGGCTTGCCGAGCAGTTCACTACGCTTCTTCTTCAACATCTCTTCTACAGGTCTGTTGACAAACGTCCAGTTCATATCCTTATCAGTGACAGAGAGAGGCCATGGTATGGAATCCAACAGCTGCTCGTACCAGTATATCTTATCTACGACCATGTTGAGCGTACCATTGACACCCTGTACGACCTTCGCATAACTACCATGGTGCTTTGTTATGTCAGCTCTAACAGAGAAATTACCATGCTGTGACGAGTTCGCGAGCATGACCGAATCATCGACAAGCGCGGCGATCGAATCGCGAGCCTTTATCAAACGTTCCATGATCTTGACATATGACTCTTGTCTGTGCAGTGTACTCGTCGGCCTCAGCGATGTTGACATCAAGCTCCATCTCACCTTCAGCTAGTTGATCGATATTATGGGCTAGACGCTCGACCTCCTTGGCCTCATACTTCATCCTCCGGACTGCTTTTGTCATGTCCTGTAAGACCTCGACATGTCCAATGTTCTCCCCATCAGCGTTCTTTATGAATTGAACATCGATCTGGGTGGCCTTGCCATCACGATCAGACATTGTGTGGTTGAAGCCTTCTCTCAATCTTATGATGCCACAATCCTTGGTCTTACAGATCTTTCCTTTCCATTCACTGCACTGCTTACCGATCATGTCCTCCCGCTTGCACTTAAGCAGGTCCGTTGCTGCCTTATTGACGAACGTAGTGTTCATATCCATGTCAGTCACAGATAGAGGGAACGGTATGGAATCAATGATCCGTTCGTACCAGAACATCTTGGATTCCATCGCGTCCATCGTAGCGTTTAGCCCTTCTAGCATCTCTTTGAAGTCCCCGCTGGTACCAGATATGTCAGCACGTGCTTTTACATCTCCAGCAGATATCCTTTGAGCTAGTTCCTTGACCTGGGATATCGTCTTTTTCTCTCTGCTTATATCGTCCAATATTTCTATGGCTCCAACGATCTTACCATTGCTATCTTTCAATGCGTCAATATTCCCTCGTATCGGTCTATCACCGGTAGGAAGATGCGCTACCGTATCACCGACAAAATGACGACCATCTAGCATGGCTCTCTTCGTTGAACATTCGCCATTCTTGCAATGTTCTGTCTTTAGGACATCATAACAGTGCTTGCCAAGGACCGACGAGATATCCTTTCCTACCCACTCAAGGGCAGTCCTGTTCATGAAAATGATCTTCATGTCCCGGTCCACTGCGAGTATTGGTGCCGGGACGCTGTTCACGATATCCGATGTCATATCGTTTTTTGATTCAACGGATACAAATCCTATGCTCCCCGTGACCTTACTATCGTTACCTAAAAATGGCCTTGCTGTGAAAGAGCATACAAGATCAATTTCTTTGTTGTTGGTGTATTTTACCCCGCTAACGGTAGCGGGCTTTCCTTCTGAGATATTATCGAAGATAGGCTCACCGGTCTTACCTATCGCACCGTTGAAAACATCTCTCACTCGTAGGCCTATGGCCTCGGATGATGATATTCCAGTAAGATCTTCTGCTGCGGTGTTAAAGTATGTGACCTTCCAATTCTCATCAGCAGCGTAGGCCGCTACTGGCATTGCTGTCACTAGCTCATCGATAATATTGGTTTCCTTATCTGGACCCATGAATTAATCATCTCCCTTTTGCTCTCGATCATTCTCTAATCTATGAGAATATAATTATGGATGGAGAAAAATTTTACAGTATTTAATTAGAGAAGGACTAAGAATCGTTAATGATTATAACCTAACAAAATAGATAGAAACACTAGGATCAAATTTGACAATCATCAAATAGGTATTATAATTACAATATCATCCTAAAGCTATAGGTATGCATGTGGACGAGATATGTACTGATGATGGTTTTATAGCCCTAAAGAAGGACATACTTAAGAAGAGGTCCCTGGACTGTGATCAATACAAGGATTCATACTTGAAACGACGTTTTGCGGTCCGCATGAGAGCTCGCGGTGTCGATACATATGCGGGCTACCTACATGTTCTTGCTATAGAAAATTCAGAATACGATCTATTGATGAGCGATCTTACCATCAATGTAACTCAATTCTTCCGCGATGTGAACGTATTCAAGGCATTGGAAGAAGATATCTTTCCAATGCTCATCTATGCCAAGGTAAAGAACAAGACACCAAGTATCAAGATATGGAGCGCTGGCTGCTCATCTGGAGAAGAACCATACACTGTCGCTATCCTCCTTCACAATCTACTAGGCGATGAGCTCGATCATTTTAATGTAAGAATAATAGGCACAGATATAGATGAAGATGTCTTAAAATGGCGAATGAAGGAAAATATCAACCTAGACAGGTCGTTAATGTTCCTGAGGAATACCTCGAACGTTACTTCAAGTATGATGGACAGAATTATTTTATATCCGATGAGATAAAAAACATGGTGGACCTTAAGATAGTGGACCTTTTCAACGGAACAACGAACAAGGGCTTTGATATGGTGCTATGCAGAAATGTTGTTATTTATTTTACACATGAGCAACAGAGGGATTGTATATGCGGTTCTATGATGCATTATCGCCGAATGGATATTTCGTGATGGGGAACACGGAGACATTGTTCGGTGAAGCGTCAACTTCCTTCAGGTCTTTATTCACAAGGGAGCGCATATATCAAAAGGTGATTCCGTGTTGATCTGAACAACATCTACATAAGCAGGATCTAATTTTTATTCGTCTCCGCTGTACAGTGCCACTTTCGATAGGTAACATCAGGTCACCAGAAGGTATAGATTCGTTTACCCTAGATGATAATTTTAACGCGCAATATTATTTGTGACCAGTCACATATCCCTTTCCTTTTTTAGAATGATTATCTGATCCTATTCATCTAACGGACAATTGAAATATCACTTGGATTATACATCCGACTAGAGTACGGGGGGAAGTTCCGGTCCATGGGGGATTTGAACGCATATAAGCAGGATCATGTTAGCGGGAGAGAGGAGTGGTGTCGGAAAGTCTACAATAGCTGTGGGGCTATTGCTGGCGTTGGAAAATAAAGGAAAACATCCTTGAGCCTTTCAAAGCTGGCCCTGATTTTCTGGACCCGATGCAGCATCACGCATCATGCTTGGTCGCCCTTCTAGGAATTTAGATACCTGGATGCTTGGAGATAGGAACCTCGGTTTTTGCGGGACTCATCACCTTCTGGGATATCTGTCATAAGAAGGAGTAATGGGACTATATGATGGGGTCAATGGGATCTCAGAGGAAGGTAGTTCAGCTCACTTATCAAAGATACTTAGAACGCCTGTGATCATCGTCCTGGACGCCTCAGGGTCCGCTAGGAGTGTGGGTGCGGTCGCACTTGGGTTCAAAGAGTATGATCCACAGGTCAATGTCGCTGGAGTGATATTCAATCATATCGGTGGGGAGCGTCATCTCAAGATGCTAAGGGATTCTCTGCGAGGCATGGAATGCTTGGGAGGCATACCAAATGACGCGAACATAGAGCTGAAGAGCAGACACCTTGGATTAGTTCCCGCAACAGAGGCCCCGGATAGTTCCAAGTATGAACGGATACGGGCAATAATTGAACAGAACTGTGATATCGACCGTATCATCAGTATCGCTGATTCTGCCCCAGACATTGGTCCAGAAGTATACAAGCCCTTACCCCAAGAACCAAAAAGGGCAAGGATAGGCATTGCAAGGGATGCAGCCTTTAATTTTTACTATGAGGATAGCTTGGATGTTCTGAGATGCCAAGGCGCTGAGCTGATACCTTTCTCGCCATTAAATGAGCGACCTTCCAGACGTTGATGCGCTCTACTTTGGTGGTGGGTACCCAGAGATATTCGCAAAAGATTTGGCAGCTAATGTATCCATAAGACAAAATATTAAGAAAGCAGCAAGCGATGGCATGCCACTATACGCTGAGTGCGGAGGAATGATGTACACATGCAGATCGATCAAAGATATGAACGGCATGTGTTATGATATGGTAGGGCTGTTCGACGCTGAGGTGGAAATGACACCTCGTCTTCAGGCGATAGGATATGTAGAAGCATCCGTCGTTAAAGACTGCGTCCTCGCACCTCCTGGCGCCAGCACAAGAGGGCATGAGTTCCATTTCTCCAGGGTGATATCGAACGGGGAAAGGGATTACGCTTACCAAATGAAGCGCGGCCGAGGAATATGTGATGGAAAGGACGGCATGGTCAACGGGAAAACCCTCGCGTCATATACCCACTTACATTTCGCTGCATGCCCAGAGTTCGCAAGGAACTTCGTAGATAAAGCAGAACGATATTCACAACGGTGAGCTAAAATGGCGGATGCATATTGGCAAAAGGTAATGGAAGGGTTCTCTTCAGAACGGCCAAAAGGACCTGATAAAAAGTGCTCTTATTACCCCTGCCATTATTTGGGACAAGATTGCACCCTATGTTACTGTCCATTCTACCCCTGTCATGATGAAAGGCTTGGATGGACCCTCATTGGCAAAAAGGGCAATGCAGTGTGGGATTGTAAGGACTGCTATTGGGCGCACCGGCCAGCTGTCGCACGCGAAGCATTCGCATACATTGCAAGGGTGAAGGATGAACCCCAGATGGATAGCCTGTTGGATATTCGAAATAAGATATTGCTAGATCATCCAGTGAAGGCGCGTTCGATCATGGTGCTCGGCACATCATCCGGGGCAGGGAAATCCTTGACCTGCATGGCCTTATGCCGCATCTTGTCCAACATGGGGCTCGATGTTGCTCCTTTCAAATCCCAGAACATGTCGCTTAATTCGTGCGTGACTGTCGACGGCAAAGAGATGGCACGGGCTCAATGGCTACAAGCAATAGCTGCAAGGGCAGAACCTGATGTCTCAATGAACCCCATATTGTTGAAACCGAAGAAAGATAATGTTTCTCAAGTGATCGTCGAAGGGCGACCGCTCCGGGATATGAGCGTTGCTGAGTACTACGGTTCGTTCGTCCGTAATGAAGGCCTGGATATTGCTAGGAGGAACTACGAGAAGCTAGCAAGGACCCATGACGTAGTTGTGATCGAGGGCGCTGGCTCTCCAGCGGAGATCAATCTAGGAGATGGGGACATAGCCAACATGGCCACAGCAACTATCGCCAATGCCTCATGTGTATTGGTTGCCAATATTGACAGAGGTGGCGCTTTCGCATACATATGCGGGACCCTCGATCTCCTTTCCAAGGAACATAAAAATATGTTCAAGGGCATAATTATAAACAATATGTCGGGCGATCCCAGCTCCCTAGCTAATGGAATAATCGAGATCGAGGACCGAAGTGGGATACCTGTACTAGGTGTTGTACCTCACGTCGATCATGCTTTGCCAGATGAGGATTCACAGGATCTAAGGTCACGGACAAGTGGTAGGACAGGATGTATGGTCGCTGTCGTTAAGCTTCCTCATATATCCAACTTCACAGACCTTGATGCCCTTCAGCTAGAACAAGATATTTCGGTCAAGTTCGTTGATCGCCCAGAACAGCTACTGGATGCAGCAGGGATCATTATCCCTGGTACTAAGAACACCGTTGAGGACCTCCTATGGCTCAGATCACACGGTCTTGATACCGCCATATGCTCTATGCAAGGTATCGTACCGATCGTTGGGATCTGCGGCGGATATCAGATGCTTGGCGATGATCTTGATGATATGAAAGGTCTTGAAGGAGGTTCCGTAAGGGTCCTTAGAGGTCTTGGACTTCTTAGATGCATCACCAAGTTCGACAGTTACGAAAAAAGGACCATCCAGGTGAGCGGCAAGATAATCTCCACCGGTGAAGAGGTCCGCGGTTATGAGATCCATATGGGAAGAACGACCTCTAGAGAGAATTCCTTAATATCGATAAATGATGAGAACAACGAACACCTTGAAGGGGCGATCTCTCCGGACGGAATGGTGATGGGCACATATATCCATGGACTGTTCGATCTACCAGCATTCAGGCGTCTTTTTATCTCAAAAGTAAGAAAGACCGTTATCACAAATGCCCCCGTGGACTATAATGCCTATATCGAGAAGGATATAGAGAATGTAGCAGCGACATTCAGCACAAATCTTGACATCGACCACATCATCAAGACGATCAGGGGATAAGGATATGGCCAGATCGCTAATGATACAAGGAACGACATCTGGAGCTGGCAAGAGCACAGTTACCGCGCTTATCTGCAGATACTTAAGTAAAAAAGGAATGAAGGTCGCACCGTTCAAATCGTTGAATCTTTCATTGAACTCGTATGTGACGAGATCAGGGGAGGAGATAGGGATCTCTCAGGCATTCCAAGCATGGGCATCTGGTATAGAACCGGAATGGGTCATGAACCCCATATTGCTCAAATCAAGATCAAAAGGGAGCATCCAGGTCATCCTTCGTGGTCGCCCATATATCGATACTGACATGCACCATAGCAATGAACTAAGACAAGTGATGCTTGATGCTGTGAACGAGGCTTATTCAGACATATCCAAACGGTATGATCTTGTGATCATCGAAGGATCAGGCTCTCCCGCCGAAATAAATCTAAGAACAAAAGATATTGCTAATATGACCACGGCTAGATTGACGAAGTCCCCAGTGATACTTGTCGGTGATATAGAGTACGGTGGTGTTTTCGCAGGCATCTATGGTACCTACGAGCTTATTGAAGAAGAAGATAGGAAGATGTTAAAGGCTTTCGTAATAAATCGTTTCCGGGGAGACATGAGCATCCTGATGCCAGGGATAGAAAAGATAAAAGAAATGACGAACATGAGCTGCCCAGGCATACTTCCCTATGCTGATCTAAGATTGCCAGAAGAGGATGCCCTAGACCTAGGCAAATGTCAAGGAAAATTAGAAGGGAAAGATGTTAGGAAAGCCTGGCTCGAGAATCTGGATGAATTACTAGAAAGATCGATCGACAGTTTCAATATGGCAGAGATAGAGAATATAATATCCTCCGGTCTATGAATTCTTCTTAACTTATATGAGCGAGAGAGGTATAAGAAGGTTGGATAGGAAAAGTGCCTGACCTTAAGGCGGTAGTTCAAAGGCCTAGCAGTGACCAAGTGTTCATACCCATTAGAATATCGTATAATATCCGAACCAGGCCTATGCTTGTTCTGTTCATATAGACATTATTTTAGAGTGAACATATAGCGATTAATGATAAAGATCCGTCAATTTTCGAAGGAACAATATTTAAGTATCAGTGTCCATCTTTTCCTGTTCGGAGTAATAAGTTTGCCTGGTCACGGACGCTTTAAGAGTGAGGCTGAGAGAAGGAGTAATGCAGAAAAAAGATGTTGAGCACGGCCTGTTTCCCCAAGAACTGCTATGTTGAATCTCCATAGGTTAGGATCTTTTAAATATGATCTACGTGAAATCCTCGGAGCTTCTCCATTGGATAAGACCTTGATGCCTACTATCGTAGCAAATATTATTGCGAAGGCTTCTCGTGTATCAGTAAGAGAGACAAAAGAATATATCCGAGAGATCGAAAAGCAGGGCGTTATCGATAAGATCGCTGCTGACGATACTTGCACATTGTTAGATAGATACTCTAAGTGGCGTTAGAATAGAATAGCCTGACCATCTGGCATGGTGGGGTCAGGTACACTTTTAGGATAAAAAGGTGTACCTTTAAGGGTTTTGTATCTGAGCTGACCATTCCATGATCCATCATATGCGAGAGGCCCGCCCCATCGGTCGAATGATCGAGGGTAGAGGATAAGAAAGAAATATATATTTTTGCTACGATTTTTTTATCGTATCATCGATGAGTTTTCACAGGGGCCGTACCCTCTTCTTCAGGCCACCTGTAGCTTAAGACAAATGGTCCATGTGTCGCTCCCTGATCCAATTATGAGCAAGTTTATTTCGTGTCAGATGGAATGATTGTATGAACATTCATGGGGCCGATCCAGAAGAACAACACTAAGGGAACGCTGGAGGACCTACAGAGGTACTTATCAGCAACGCCCGCTCTCCTCTTTTTCCTTGATGAAGAGGAGGTTATCTATTTCGTCAGTGGATCAGCCTCGAAGTACCTTGGGACCGAAACGGAAAAGATAAGGGGCAAGAATTGGCATGATGCTGACCTCCCTCCTGATCTTTATAAGATGTTCGATGAGCAGAACAGGGCAGTGCTTCATACTGGACACAGTGAAAGAGGAGAGATTCGTTATTTTTTGGCCCAGGAGGAAAGATGGTTCGAATATGATATCTCACCAGTCACCGACCCCGAGGGGAGTATCGAAGGCACAGTCGCCACCATCATTGACAGCACCGATCACAAGAGAATGGAGGATGATCTTTCGTCAGACGATCGAGGATAGGGAGGAAAGCCATAGGATGCTGAACGCCGTATTCAAGTACATGCCCGCAGGCATCACCATAACTGCAGGCCCCCCTGATTTCCGTATCAGGGCCGTGAGCGACTATGCTATCAGGACCATTGGTATTCCTCGTGAGAAGCTCATAGGCATGCCAGCAGGCAAGCACCAAAATATCTGGGGTCTCCGTCTTCCGGACGGGACAAGGCCGCGCCCTGAGGATATGTCCCTTTATCGGGCTGTGATGTTTGGAGAGGAGGTGAACAGCATAGAGCTGAGCCTGCAGCCGGTCGAGGGAAGAAAAATACCGATCATCGAGAGCGCTTCGCCTATCCGCGATAGTGATGGAAAGATAATAGCTGCGATCAATGTCTGGAGAGACACCAGTTATATCAAGAAGGCTGAGGAAGCGCTCAGGGAGAGCGAGGCTAAGTACCGTGGACTTTTCGAGAACATACATGAGGGCGTAAGTCTCCGCCGCCTCATCTACGACGGGCAGGGTGAGATCGTTGACGCTATAACGATCGATGCCAACCCTTCCGCTCTCAAGGTATATGGTGTCAGTTCTGTTGAGGAGCTAAGGGGAAAGAGATACGGTGAGACGGCCAGCCCTAAAATGAGGCTCGAAGCTCTAGATATGGTAAGGAGAATGAGAGCAATAGGAATGCCAGTCACACGTGAGGAACACTCTGACATTAATGATCGGGACTATCTTGTGACCGTCACCCCTCTTGAGGAGGACCTCGTCATCACTACGAGCGTAGACATCTCCGATATCAAGCAGGCGCAATATCAGGTAGAGGAGAGCGAGGCTAAGTACCGTGGACTTTTCGAGAACATACATGAGGGCGTAAGTCTGCGCCGCCTTATCTATGATGATCGTGGCGAGTTCGTCGATTCTGCATTGATCGAAGCCAATCCCGCCGCTCTCAAGGCATATGGTGTCAGCTCAATCGAGGAGCTTAGGGCAGAAAAGTATGGCATAAAAGCTGGCCCAGAAATAAAGGACCTTGCCATCGATATCGCGAAGGGGCTGAAGGCCACTGGAGAGCCTGTCACCAAGCAAACGCACCTGGATGCTAATGGTCGAGATTACATAGTGACCGTTGCTCCGCTCTGGAATAATATGATCATCACGACCAGCGTAGATATCACCGACTTCAAGAGAACGGAGAACGAGCTAGAAGAAGCAAGGTCCAGGGCACAGCTGTATGTTGATCTCTTATCTCATGATATAAACAACTACAACACGGCGGCAATGGGCTACCTTCAGCTCGCAGAAACGAGGCTCAAGCTGGATGATAAGGATAAGAAGCTGATCATCAAGCCCCTGGAAGACCTGAGGAACAGTACTGAGCTCATAGCGAACGTACGGGACATCCAGAAGCTGGAGGAAGGCATCGATATAACGGAACCGGTGGATATCTGTGCAATACTGAGGGAGATCAAGGAAGAATATCAGAGCCCATTTGCGCGAGAGGTGACTATCTCCATAGAAGAGAGGGACCATTGCTCCGCCAGGGCCTCGAACCTGCTGAGATCAGTGTTCTCGAACATCGTCGGAAACTCAATAAAACATTCTAAAGGGGCGGTAAATGTGCACATGATCCTGAGCACCATATCGTATGGCGGAAAAGACCGATGCACGGATAAGCATCGAGGACAATGGCCCCGGAATACCGGACGAGATGAAAGGGAAGATATTCGCCCGTTCGTTGCATGGCCTGACCCGGAGGACAGGCCACGGCCTAGGACTTTATCTGGTAAAAAGGATAGTCGAGGACCACGGCGGCAAGGTATGGGCAGAGGACCGTGTCCCCGGCGATCATACGCAGGGAGCGAGGTTCGTCGTCCTCCTGCCGATATCTTGATCGAAAGTCCTAGGCCACTTTGTACGAAAGGCCATATTCTCCCCCTCAGCTGCAGATCCTAGCCCGGACAGGCCGTTCCGTTCATTCTGAGCGGGTCCCTGAGAACGCTTTCGAACGCGGCAAAACGGTTGGTGCTATAACATTTAGAGCGACCGGAGCAAGGAAAGCCTTTGCATCGTTCGGTCATGAATGATCATTCATGCGCCATGATCATTCTTAGAGTGAAATGCTCGGAATGGTCGCTGCGTCCGGGACCCGATGGTATCCGCAGTAGCCTATACTCGACATACCGAGGTTAGGACCGTACCTCAGCCAACTGCCTAGATGATGATAAGATCGAGCGGCGCTATGACAGCTAACTGCCCTTTCGCCTAACGTGAATGACGAAGGGGATGTACTTCTAATCTCTTATTCTTAAAAGTTGAATCCCTTAAGGCGCGCAGGACACGCATAGCTACGTCCTTGTGGACTTCCACTATGGTCGTACTATCATCCATTTCTATGCTCCCTATGGCGATCTCGTTCACCTTTGAATTCTTTACAATGAGATCTGCCATGTCGACCTTGCTAGCTCCATCAGCGGTACCTATCGATATTTGGAACCGCACCATCCCAAAAATATCTGACATCTCGTCAAAATCAAGTACTTCCTGGACCGACTCCCTTGCCGAGGAAGAACTGTGTGGCATCTCTACTTGCTTCAACTTTACACCAGTGAAGCTTTCGATATTATCTAGCATCTTCATCTCATCATTGCTTACGAAAGTTACGGACCTACCCGTCTTTCCTGCTCTCCCGGTCCTTCCGATCCTATGGACATATTGCTCAGGTGTCGGTGGAATGTCATAATTTATCACGTACGTTACGCCCTCGATATCAAGCCCTCTAGCCGCTACATCCGTAGCTATGAGGACCTGGGTCTTTCCTGACCTGAATTCAGAGAGCACCTTCTCGCGCCTAGCTTGCGTGAGGTCCCCATGGATGGCAGCAGCTGGGTATCCATAGGACTTAAGCCTGCTATCTATTATGTCCACCATTCTTTTAGTCTCTGCAAATACTATTGCTTTTGGATGTTCCTTATCCAAGATCCTGCAGAGAGCCCATATCTTATTCTTTCGGCCGACCGCAAAGAACATCTGCTTCGTTGATGGCAATACTATCTCATCCTCTGAGACGGACACGATGGTCGCATCCCTCATTTGCTCCTCAGCAAGGCTCCTTACCTGAGGAGGAATGGTTGCAGAGAACAACATGGTATGTCGGGACTTAGGTAACTTTGACATGATGAAAGTGATGTCCTCTATGAACCCCATATCTAACATCCTATCAGCTTCGTCGAGGACCATAAAATTTATACCTCTCAGGTCGAGGGTCCCACGCTCTATGTGGTCTATGACCCTACCAGGTGTCCCCACTACGATATCAACGCCTTTTCTTAGCGCACTTATCTGCATATCTATTGATGTTCCCCCATATACGGGGATAACTGAAATTTTGCTAAAGGCTGCAAGTTTCTTGATCTCATCAGCGACCTGTACGCCAAGCTCTCGTGTGGGACAAAGTATAAGAGCTGATGGCCTTCCTTGAGGGTGTATCAACTGAATTAATGGTATACCAAAAGCAGCGGTCTTTCCCGTGCCTGTTTGTGCTTGTGCGATAATATCCTTGCCCTGAAGGATAAGAGGAATAGATGATATCTGAACCGGAGTAGGTTCCTCGAATTTCATCTTGGCCAAGGCCTTCAATATATTTTCGTTGATGTTAAGGTTCTTAAAATCTTCGCTCATAAATACCCACGTCATTGATTTGAATGATCATATATTCCTTTGATCAAAGTTATTGGTTACCACATTCACAGGGTCATTATTAACCTTTATCTGAGCAAGCGGGAGGACCTCGCTTAAGAAGACAGCATGATAAAAAGTATGCTAAGGGCAGGGTGGTATGTAATTTGGATCAGATCATGCATCCATTCTACAAATATTGGTACAAGCGCTGTACAGAAAATTCTTCCTACGAATTCTTCACGGATCTCAATAAAAAGATATTAGAAATTATTGTGAATGAGCGATATATGGATTTTTGTGCTCGGACGCGGAACGAGCACCTTTTATGAGGCAGGGATCTCAGCCAGAGAGTATGGTGCGGTTCATGGGCAATTGGCATAAAAAGCCCAGGACCTAGATCATTGGGGGCCTCATCCTCTTTTACATGGCGGCAAAAACATTCTTTGATACCGACCATATAGTAAAGCTTGCTATAATGCGTGTAGCTCTTCTTAGCCTTCATTTAGCTATCAAGGATAATTGTGCGCCGCTACATCGACGAGAACAATCAAAGAATATCAGCTGGTT
This sequence comes from Methanomassiliicoccaceae archaeon, assembly GCA_963726655.1. GTDB lineage: Archaea > Thermoplasmatota > Thermoplasmata > Methanomassiliicoccales > Methanomassiliicoccaceae > CAVSDP01. Next base: position 27,904 of record CAVSDP010000036.1, on the reverse strand, counting down.
CGATGTGACTAGTGTACCGGTATATCGACATGCTGATGTGAACGAAGCCAAGAACATACGATGGAGCAAGGGCTTCGGGTCGGCCAGCCTATGATCTTTCGCCATGTCGCCTATGTAAAAAGTTGGAACAGCAAGCTCATGATCTTGGTCGTAGCTCGCTGAAAAAGGCAACATATTCCTCTCCAAAACTTTTATTATGGTGAGGTTAGAAAAGCTTTGTCAGTTAAATGCTCATATGGGGGATGACTTGAATTGGCTTCGGAAAAACTTAAGGGACTTATGAACAAGGCGATAGCAAATGAAATGCAGGTAAGCATCCAATACATGTGGCAACATGTGCAATGGGGCGGCATCAAGCATTATGCTGTCACAGATGAGCTGAAAAAGATCGCAATCGCCGAAATGAAGCATGCAGAGAAGATCGCGGATAGACTTTGGTATCTAGGTGGCAAACCGACCACATCACCATCACCGATCACTGTAGGTGAAAATATATGGAATATGGCAGAAGTGGATGCAAAGGCAGAACAAGATACCATAGTGCTTTACAAAGAGATCGTTAAGGTAGCTGATGAGGAAGGCGACATGTTACAACAAGGGTGATATTTGAAGGGATATTAAAGGAAGAAGAGGAGCATCACGACTTCTTCATCTCGGTCCTAGAGGATAACGAATCGAACAAAAAGGCCTGAGCAGGTATATGATATCAGCAAATGATCGATATCATATATTCTCTTAATTTTTTTATAGATAAAGAGCTCGCAGGGCGAGCCTTTTATTTTTCTCCTGGACGATTCGAGGATCACAAGCACTAAATAGCATACACGATCTCAAAATGTCTATCGAATGTATTCTAACAACAGAGCTTAGCATTAGGTATCGCATGTACTTTTCGGATCCATCCACCGCTGTCCAGTCCTTTCTTATGGAGCCTGATATTTTAGCTAGGGTACTCTCGCTCGCTCGTATGATATGTGTCTATCTTCTCTACGGACTCCCATCATAGACCGCACTCGACCTACATCTTGCCTCTATACCTGAAAGCTATGTTACAACCGCCCTCTCTGGAGACCATGCATGGACCCATTGGGTATTTTGGTGTGCATCCTTTTCCGAATGCAGGGCATTGGTCTGAATTGATGATACCACGTAGCATATCACCACAACGACAACCTTTATTCTCTTCCTCTACGGGCTGTCTTTTGCTAAGAATATCATCGTAGACCTTTCTGGTGTTGTGAGCATCGAACTTTGGCCTGAGCTCATAAGCAGATCCAGGTATCACTGGAAATCCTCTCCATGCCCGGTCTACTGGCATGAAGACATCGTCCAACAGTTTGATGGCCTTTTGGTTGCCTTGCTGTTTTACGAGCCGAGTATATTCGTTCTCGACCTCAGCTCGTCCATCGGCGACCTGCTTTACGAGCATATATGCTGCCATCATAAGGTCTAGCGGCTCGAAGCCAGCTACGACCTGAGGAATATGATATTGTTCTGAGAATATGTTATATGGGTCCGTCCCGATAATAGCGCTAACATGGCCAGGCTCTATCAGGCCATCAAGCTTAACCTCACCCATTGTCAATATCGCTTTCAACGCAGGCGGCAGAAGGCGATGGCATGAAAGTACAGAAAAGTTCTCAGGAAGATCTTCTACCATCACAGCAGCCGTGGTAGGTGATGTGGTCTCAAAGCCTATCGCCATGAAGGCGACCCTTTTTTCCTTGTTCTTCCTAGCCAATTCTAGAGCGTCCTCGATGGAGTATACTATTCTCACATCGCCCCCTCTTCCTTTCGCATCGGTCAAGGATCCTATCGGGGTCGGCACTTTGAGCATATCTCCGAACACTGTGATCGTTACACCAGCATCAGCTAGTGCCACCGCATCAGCTATCTCATTGGACGTCGTGACACATACGGGACAGCCCGGCCCTTGACGGACCTCTACCCCCGCTTCCTTGAGCATACCGTCTACGCCGAAGCGCACCAGCGTATCCTGGTGCGATCCACAAACATGCATGAAATGATACTCTTTCCCAGTATGCTTTATGGAGCTGATTATCTGCCTAGCGGCATCCTCATCCCTGAACCGGAACATCTTCCTCCACCACCTTGACGTTCTTGATCATACATATCTTCCCTTTCTTGACCTCAACTCGTTCACTGCATTTTGGACAAGTCAATGTTGGTATGCATGTATGGTACATCTCATCCTCAATATGCTCCGCCTCGCCTTCATATCCACAATGCGAGCATTTTACCTCGACCTGCTCATGCTCGATCACTAGCTTGGAGCCTTCCATGATAGTACCTCTTGAAAGGACCTCGAACGCGAATTCTAATTGCTCATCTCCGAGGTAACGTGAGCTCACCTACGGTAAGGTTCACTTCCTCAACCTTTGAGATCTTATATTTTCTTAGCTCTTCCAGGACCGATCCTATCAATCCTGACATTATGGAGGCTTCGTGCACATTTCTCCGTTATGATAGGATGATATATGGTATTGACGGTCTTTTCTTCATAAGGAATGGAGAACTTCTTTGAACGCTTTTTATCACGATCTGATGAGCACCACAAGAATATTGTCAGGATGACCGATGTAAAAACTCGCGAACAAGCGGCCGTGACACGGGTCGGCAAGCGTGACGCTAGACGCTCGATCAAGAAAAGGGACCTCGTATTGATGAGCGAGGTGGTCCTGCTAAATAATTTCTTATATCGAATTAACGATACGAAGGTCCATATGCCAGACGACGACAGGTCGCGGAGGGACCTTACATTGGAGTCCATCGTTGAAGGGAAGAAGATGGAAGCCTATGTTGAGCACAGGACAAAGGATATGCACGTTTGTGCTCTCTGCGGTAATGTCGGATATAAGAAGACACCTATGAAATGCATAGGCAATTCTTGGATATGTATCACTTGCTTCCATAAGCTAAAGGATATCCTCAACTCCATGGACGCTTGGGACGCCGAGGTACAGATCGAGAAAGAAATGTCAAAGAAGATGGATGAAGGGCTTGGTTTCTAGTCCTTTCTCTTATTATCTCTTCCGCCATCGACCATACTGGCAGAATTGAACGTATCGCACATCTCCCGGATAGGACATCTATCATGCTTAGGATGAGTAGGCGTGCATATCTCTTGACCGAATCTCACAAAGACCTCGTTCACATTTCGCCAAAGATCCTTTGGTACCACTTCCATAAGTTCAATCTCTGTCTCATCCGGGGTCGATGTATGGACCAGACCTATGCGGTTCGATATCCTATGGACGTGTGTATCGACGCAGATGTAATCCTTCTTGAACGCATACGAAAGGACACATGTCGCCGTCTTACGCCCTACCATCGGAAGCGATAATAATGAACCGATATCATCTGGAACTGTATCGTTGAACTCCTCATGGATCTGTTTTGATATTTCCTTGATAGCAACGGCTTTTCCCTTATGGAAATTAACGCTGTGGATCAGTTCATCGATCCTCTCCAGTGGTGCAGAAGCGAGTGAGGCCGGCGTCATGTACTCAGCGAAAAGGCGCTTCGATGCGGAGTATGTGCACTCATCACGGTTCCTTTGTGAAAGGACCGTAGATATTAGGATGGTGAAAGGGTCGGATGCCCAATCAGTCTCCCTGCCGATAGCAGATCCTGGAGATGCTCTCTCGCTAGATCTCTCCATTAAGATTTGGACCATCTTCTCAATTGGTTTTTTGGCCATCCCACCACCTCATAGCTTCACCGAGCGTGAATAAGGAACCTGTCACGAGCACAATATCATCTTTGCTAGCGGTCCTGAGCGCTCTGTCCATCGCTGAACCCACATCGTCGATGATCTCCGTGGGACAATATTCCGATAATGACGCAGCTACTTCCGAGGCTTTGAACGCCCTGGTCGTCCTTGGTGAGACAGCTATTGCATCTCTTGCTATCTGGCCAAATGCCTTTGTCAATCCGGTAAGGTCCTTATCGTTCAAGACGCCCATTATTAAGATCACCTTACGTCCGAACAATCTCTCAATGTCCGAGGCAACTATCAAAGCACTTTCAGGTGTATGTGTTGCATCGAATATCATTGTTGGGTCCCTGGATATTATCTCCATCCGTCCTGGCCATTTAACTTTCGAAAGACCAGCATCAATGGCTTCGTCTGGAATATATATGCCACGCTTCATCAGCTCGCATATCAGACCGACCGACAGGGCGGCGTTAGATGCCTGATATGTACCGATAAGAGGCACATGAACTTCCCTTCCGATATCGTCTAGGTATATATCATTACCATCAATTGTGGATGATCTTAATCTGAAGCCGGAATCCTTTCCGAGTCACTTTCAGGTCAGCTCGCATCTCTGCCGCTTTCTGCCTGAAAACATTCAAAGCTTCCTCGCTCTGGTCTATGGTAACTACTGGGACACCGCTTTTTATTATGCCTGCCTTTTCGCCTGCAATAGCAGCTATGGTATGTCCAAGGTACTGGGTATGTTCTAGGCTGATGACTGAGATCGCACAAGCATCTGGCTTTATCACATTAGTGGCATCAAGGCGTCCTCCCATGCCGACCTCGATCACAGCTTCTTCCGCCCCCATTTCCGCGAAATGTGTGAATGCCATAGCTGTGGTGAGCTCAAAGAACGTCATTCTCTTATCTTTCGAACGCTCCATCATTTTTTCATTATATGACCGTATCTCCTCGCCTAATCTAAGGACATCCTGGCAGGGTATCATCTCCCCATCAACCTGCATTCTCTCCCTGAAGTCGACAAGATGCGGAGAGGTGTACAGTGCGGTCCTATATCCTGACTGCCTTAAGATGGAAGCTGCCATCGCACTTACAGATCCTTTTCCTTTTGTCCCAGCTATGTGGACAGAACGGAATTTTTCCTGGGGATCACCTAGCATGTGCAGGATCTCGCTTATGTTCGAAAGACCGAACTTGATACCCATTGTCTCCTGGTCATAAAGCCAAGAGACCATCTCTTCATAGCTCATGTTCTGTACCATCCCCTACGACCTAATCAGACCTAAGGGCACGCACATATTCTCCCATAGTAACACCCCGCTTCTTGGCGTCCGCTTTCATGACCTTCATAAAACCTGAACCATATTGGGCTGCCTTCTTAGGTCTGGACGCTATGATGCCTAGACCAAGCTCATTAGCTACATCGCGAAGTACAGCTTTCCTAACGCCACATTTGATCTTCTCAGAACATGGGATCGACATAGAGACCCGCACAACATCTGGATCAAGAAATGGATGGTGGACCTGCTTTCCTTGCACGGCTGCTATCTTTCTATCTAGGATCGGCCCAGTCTCAAGCACGTGGATGATATCCGAGCTAAGGTTCTTTTCAAGGGTCTCAGCGTCCATCTCCAGGTATCTATTATAACCTCCGAACATTTCATCCGCACCTTGGCCACTGATCAGATCGGATTCCTTTGCCACCTTAGAGATCATGTGTAACGGCAATTCAAAAGATAGTATGACGGGATCTTCGGTCGTCACTATATGGCTAAGCTCCCTGCATGAAGCTATGACCTCTTTATCCGAATATATCAATGGTGTCCATTGAAGGCCGAGCATCCTTGATGCTTCCTCGCTCATGACCAGGTCATGAGCCCCTTCCACGCCGACGGTATAAAGGGAGGTATCAGTATACTTTGCTGATAATGCAGCAAGAACGCCACTATCTAATCCACCTGAGAACATGATCGCGACCTTCCTGCCTTCAACTATATTCTTTACAGACCTGTCCAATTCGTCAAGTACCATTTGTGCATAGTTCATGGAATGATAAGCGGTTAATCGTGGCATCGCTCATAAATGTACCTAGCTAAGGGTTATTATCTCACTAACGTATCTGTACTCTAATGGACAAAGTGACCCGCTTCGGTGTATCGCTAGAACCCGACCTGCTCAAGGAACTCGACGGCCTTGTTAAAGAAAGGGGCTACGCGAATAGATCGGAAGGAATAAGGGACCTTATCAGGACAGCATTGACAGAAAGACGGTGGGCCAATGACGATTCCAAGGTCATAGGAACGATCACCCTCATATATGAACACCATAAAGGTACCATACAGGAAAAATTAATGGATATCCAGCATGAACATCATGGCAACATATCATCTACGATACATCTTCACCTTAGTTTAGAGCAGTGCCTCGAGGTCCTCATCGTTTCTGGAAAAGTTAGTGAAGTAAAGGACCTAACTGAAGAACTCAGCGGGGTCAAAGGAGTTCAACAAATAAAGCTCACCATGACCGCTGGGTCGATAAGCGAGAATGAGTGCGCACACCATCATTCTTGATATATAATAATGATGTTATCATTATTTTTACCCACCACTCAATTTTTTATATCCCCCGTGCACTTAGGTCGCTTGCATGAGTAAGCTCATTATCTCTGAGAAGAGCGATGCTGCCGCAAGGATTGCTACGATCCTATCGCAGGGCTCCTCAAAAAGGTCAAGCCGCAATAAAGTAGCTGTATTCCAGTTCGAGGACGATGGAAGCCAAGTCTATGTAGTTGGCCTGAGGGGTCACATCATTGAACTTGATTATCCACAAGCGCTCAATAATTGGTCCGAGGTAAAGCTATCCGAGCTCATTACCTCTGAACCAGAAAAGAGGATCACCGCGAACAATATAGTGGATACGTTGCGCGATATTGCGAAGGATGTCAACGAGGTCGTAATAGCGACCGACTTTGACCGTGAAGGTGAATTGATAGGTATGGAGACAGCGAAGCTCCTTGATCTTGCTGGTAAAAAGGTATCAAGAGCAAGGTTCAGCGCCTTTACAAAACAAGAGATAGATACTGCGTTCTCGCAGCTTACTGAACCGGACGAACGACTTGCGGACTCTGCAGAATGCAGACAGAAGATCGATCTTGCATGGGGCGCTGTATTAACAAGGTTCATCTCGCTTGCATCTAGCCAAGGGGGAGGTAACTTCCTATCTGTGGGCAGGGTACAAAGCCCGACATTGGCCTTGGTAGTTGCTAGACATAAAGCGATCGAGGATTTTGTTCCTAAGCCATATTGGAATGTCGCTGCAAGGTTCAAGAACGGCGTCGAGTTCAATGGGAACCACTCAAAGAACCCATTCTTCGATGAGACCGAAGCGAAGAACGTATTGGACCATTGTCAAGATGTTCATATAGGAAAGGTCATTAAATATGAACAGTCAGAGAAGGATGAGTATCCTCTCCCACCATTCAATACGACCATGCTCTTGATGGAAGCCAATAAGCTTGGTCTAACTGCATCAAGAGCAATGAAGATCGCAGAGGACCTGTACACTGCAGGTTACATCTCTTACCCAAGGACGGACAACACGGTCTATCCGCAGTCCTTGAGCCTTAAACGCATACTCGAAAAGCTAAAAGACTCTGACTTTAAAACAGAGGCCGAGGAGCTTCTTGCACAAGAGCACATAAGGCCCTCGAGAGGCAAGGTGCAGACCACCGACCATCCGCCCATCTATCCTACCGAGGCAGCTACCAGCAAGGAGCTGAAAGGTGAGAAATGGACCATCTATGAACTGGTAGTAAGGCGGTTCCTAGCTACAGTGGCCCCACCGGCAAAGGCTGCTATCTCGAATGCTTCGATATCCGTTCACGAGGAGATCTTTGAGTCGAAAGGGTATAAGATGATCTCCTTAGGCTGGAAAAAGTATTATCCTTACTTTAGGATCAATGAGGAATCGAGCTTCCCGCCCTTGACATAGGGCAGGATATCGAAATACTCGACATAAGCTCAGAAAGAAAGGAAACGCAGCCTCCACAGAGATACTCACAAGGAAGTTTGATCCAAGAGATGGAAAGATTAGGGCTAGGGACTAAATCAACAAGACATGAGATCATCCAGAAGCTCTATGATAGGAAATATGCAGAAGGGAACGACCTCATTCCTACCCCGTCCGGCATAGCTGTTGCTGAGGCGCTTACCAAACATGCCCAGATAGTTACAGACAGCAAGATGACAGCTCATCTGGAAGCCGATATGGATGATATCGCTAACGGAAAGAGCAGCTTGGATGATGTCGTTTCTGAGTCACAGAATATGCTTTCTGATATCTTGGACACCATGGAACAACATCGTTCCCAGATAGGTGACGAGATCAGAAAAGCGATAGAAGCACAACGTTATATCGGAAAGTGTCCGGCCTGTGGAGGAGAACTGAAGGCGATAAGGACACGGTTCGGAAGATCGTTCGTTGGATGCTCTAACTACCCGACATGCAAGAGAACATTCCCAATGCCAGCTGGTGCCCTAGTACAACCGACTGACCAGATATGTGAACAATGCAAGTCGCCAATGGTCAAGGTCATCAGGAGGGGGCAACCGGTCCTAGTTCACTGTCTTGACCCTGATTGTGAGGCCAATAGGATCAGGACCGCAGTAGGGAAATGCCCGAAGTGCGGCAAAGAGCTGAGACTTATCTACTCAAAGAACGGAAAGCGCTTCCTTGGATGTTCTGGATATCCCGCATGCGATCAAACATACCCATTGCCTCAACTTGGATATCTGTCAGGTACAGGGGAAACTTGTCAAGAATGTAATGCTCCGGTTCTGCTGATAAAGATGAAGGGGCGGTCATGGAGCTTCTGTGCCAACATCGAATGCCCTTCCAAGAAAAGAAAGAAGACCTCTCCTGAAGCGACCGCTAAGGTGAAAAAAGCAAGAACAACCACCAACAAAAAGAGCGGGCCTAAGAAAAAGACATCCGGTACTACCAAGAAGAAAGTAGCGAAGAGCTCGACCGAGGCTCCTAAGGAGCAGGGCCCTGGACCTGCTTGAAAGTATGGATAGATCATGTCAGATGTATCCTAGAAAGGCCTCAGTGATGATGATGGGCATGATGTTGGTCGTGCTCATCATCATGTGGGGATACCTTTATGGTCGAACCATCTGATGAAAGTGTGGACAGTATCATTGGTTCGATCTTAGCTACGATTGCATCCTTTGTCATTCCATAAAGCAGGATATTGATCACTATGTCGTATTCGACCAGATCCGCCAATCGGCCTTTTACCATTGGAGGATGCTCAGTATCAGTAACGCTCATGGTGATGAAACTGCCATTCTCTTCCTCAACAATGCATTTTATGTGTCCGATAAGGTAAGCTCCTTCAGAGGTACATTTCTTAGCAATATCAGATAAAAGAAGCTCGATCCTGGATGTAAGCCCTTCCGACAGCATCTTGTGGGAATTCCTGACCTCTGCACTGAAGGCGTAAGCAGCAAAATCCTGAGTTATCATTCTTTCATCATCTCTTGCACGACCTTGTCAATATTAGTTCCATTGGTTATGGAAGTGAATATAATGGGGACATTGGGAGCTATTGATCTTATCTCTTTCTCCGCTTTTTCAAGGGCTGACGCATTCACAAGGTCTATCTTATTGACCAGCACCAAGCTCGCAGAGCGAAGCTGAGCTTCAAGAGGCCTTCTCAATGCCTTTAGTATTAGATCAAAGCGGGATATATCCACGACGATTATCGAACGCATCGATCTAAATGGCTTTTTGTAATATGCCCTTATCGTGCTAATGATCGCATCAGGGTCAGCTACTCCAGTCGGTTCTATGACGATAAGATCGGGGGCGAACGAGGCTTCGATCTCTTCTATAGTTTGAAGCATATCAGTACCCATGGTGCAACATATGCACCCGCTAGCTAGTTCCCTCACCTCTAGACCGTACTTTGCGATAACTTTCCCATCTATACCAACAGTCCCGAAATCATTGACAAGGATCACTACCTTTTTCTTAGTATCCTCAATGATCTTCCCGATAGTTGATATCACAAGCGTAGTTTTTCCAGACCCCAGGAACCCAGAGATAACGATCAGATCCATCAGAAAGCACCAGGATCAAGAATCGAGGGTCGTTATATATAGTTAGTCTTTGCTCCAAAAAAGCTATTTTTATAAGACTGATACTTGATAAAAGGAATATCTTACCTATGAAATGTATCCTAGTTCGTCTCAATATTCATTTTGATCATCTAAGCCAGCAAAGTGCATCTCAAGGCACTCATGTTCCTCGGCGATCCGACGGTTCCGGCAAGCCATACATTCGATATGCTTTCCAAGGTTCCGCTTTCTAGAGACCACTTCGGAATCCAGCGAGGCAATTATGCCGCAATCGCACAGTACAGTATTCTTCGAATATGGACCAAACATCATACTTTCTTCCTCCATGCTTGATCCCAACGGACCTTTGGGAAATCCCATCCCCAAACCGCTTGTTATGCACTTTTTCCATGATCCCTTGAGAGCTACAGCTTCCACTAGCCAAGCACACCTACTATTTTTGCTCCAAAGCTCCTTCAATCCCCCAAAGAGCTTATCGATATAGCTCGACGGCCCTTTATTGAAGAGGCTAAAGCTCTTGAACCACAAACGAGATTTAAACATTTGCATGTTTAGCTAGAGCAAGAGATTACTTGATCAGAAAAAGGTCTGGCAGTAGACAATGTATTCATTGAGCAGCCACCTTGCCAGGTACCTTCTATTCTATGACCGTAGAACTAATGACTTTTTTCAGATGAATCAGATGGAACGACATCAACCGTTATGTCGATGCCTTCCTTAACGCTCTGCGTTACGATACAGAAATCCTCGAATATCTCTCTGCACCGTCTGAACTTTTCATTATTCTCCACATCCGGGGATATTCGCACATTCATCTTTTTAATGCGTGAGCATGTCCCAGCTCGTTCCTGACCACTGTCGTCGATACCTCAGCCTGCATCCCATCCACATCTATCCTGGACTTCTGAAGGCAGAAAAGCAAGGATGAGCAGAGGCAATTCCCTACGGCGGCCGCAAGGAGACTGCCCGCATTCGGATAATTACCATCCCCTAGCGGTTGGGGCTCATCCATCCTAATATTCGAGATCTTGTCATTACTGAACGAGACTATGAACTGATATTCCTCTTCCCGAGAGAGCTTGACCTTGATCTCACCTTCGAGGGACATGTTCACACCTTCTCCGCATAGTTCAGCTGCCTTAGGACATTATTGCGAAGGTAATCTGGAGATGACGATCCCTGAACCCGTTTACCGTGATCAAGCAGCTTTACATCTGCTCTCTTCATCTTCCTTCCACAGATCTTGCATTCAGGCTCGGCGTCCTCTTTCGTCGATACTTCAAAGTTCAAGCATTCTGGACACTTGAACAGATACTTCATTCCACCGAACTTGCCAAGTTTTGCTACTGGCCTATCATCCTTTTCCACTATATCTAAAGCAAAATCGACCGTCGGGGCATTGCTTATGCATGTCCCGACACCGAACCCATCCGCCCCTGCCCTCACAAGCTCTGGGATAGTATGCTCATCTATCCCACCTGAAAGCATTATCTTGACCTTCTCATATCCCCGGATGTCGAGTTCCCATCGCACTTCTTTGATGAGCTCAGCAAAATTACCTCTTCTGGACGCCGGTGTATCTAAACGAACTGCATAAAGATCGTTCATAGTCTCTGCCGCTACGATAGCTTCCGTCTTCTCATCAGCATAGGTGTCTATCAATGCTATCCTGCTGACGGATGGATCTATCACTTCATCGAACGCCTTGAAAGCTGGTACGGAACCGCCCATCATTATTATCAAAGCATGTGGCATTGTTCCATTCGGGATCTCGCCTATGGTCTCAGCACCGATTATTGATGAGACCGTATCGCAACCGCCGATATACGACGAACGATCAAGCATTGGTGAGATAACGCGGGATGCATATGTCTTATCCCAAAGGCGGATATTGGTATGTTCCCAGCGGCCTTACGGCATCTTGCAGCCATTGTTGCAACGCCAGACGAATGACACGCGAAACCAAGCAAAGGGGTCTCATAGATGCAATATTCTGAGTATCGCCCGCTTATGGATAGAATGGGGATCTTGATCCCGCTTTGTGTCCTTGATCTGAACAATGAACCCTCTGGGAGTCCCCATATGTCCACATCCTTTCCTTCCATAAGACGGAGTATCTCTTCTACACCACAGAGGACCGCCCATTGCCAATCTCGTGGAAGTTTTGCTATGGTCACTTCCGCAATGGCCTTTTCATCCATTTTCCCTTTTGCGTTTAGTATCTCCAACGTATGCTCGAAGTATATGTCGGTCGTCCTTCCCTTTAATATGTCCTCATCTGTAGCTGAGAAGAAGGTCTTCAATAGTATTCCCCCATTCCTGGTCATGCAGGCAGATCTCACTCCGTGCCATACTTCAATCCATGTCCGTATTCAATAGACACACCCTTTAGGGTGAGACTCTAACATTCATATGCTAATTCATAGAAAAAGGTACTTACTAAAGGAAGAGTTAACGGAGTGTGTTAACGATCTTCTGTTCATATCGTGTTGATGGCCCACGAACTACTTGGATGACCTAATGTCAGTTCAGAGATGTCTTGTTCACAAGATCTTTTACCCACGTTCTGAGCAGGCATCCTTGAGTTCTTGACGGTTCATCATTGGTGAGAGGTTATGGTCGCAATTTTCATGAGATAACAGCGAACAGGAACGTCGTGTGATCCAATGCAGAGCTCATGGGAGTAATGTGACCGAAAGAAAACTATGCACCCACGGATGGACCGTTCGCACCACGCACATTCAGCTAACTGAGCAGATTTTTCCCCTCGAATAAGCTAAGATTATAACCCTAGTATGATCATCACTCCCACCCGACCTTAGTCAGAGCACTACTTTGGGTCAGAATCCGAAAAGTGGGTTGACTAATGCGGCTTGCAGATATTGAAAAGTTCGATCAAGAGCAGAGAGAAGCTAATCGAAGAGAAGCAGTGGATAACGTTTTCTCTGAAAGGCTCATGCTTTTCTTATCTATACTAATGATACCGACCTTGATCATACCGATACTATTCAGCCTACCAGAGCCGCTGAACAGTGTTCTCTACATGTTTCTCAATTACATGATCATTCTGGTATTCATACTGGAATATGTAATGAAGCTAGCATTTTCTAAAGACCGTAGAAAATATGCCACAGATAAATGGCATATATTCGATCTCGCGATAATCGTAGCGGCCGTTGTTTCCTTCACTTTCACAGGGCCATCAATTGAGAGCGGATTCCCAATAATCCTTAGGCTTCTTCGTATTCCGTTAGCATTATCGCTTGGCGGAAGGTCCATTGAACGAGACGCATAATAAGATCAGATAATACTGCGGATACAGACGATGAGAATGGCCCATTGATGGAGTCCGTGATATCCTTAGGTGATATCAATGATGAATGGAAAAGAACGCAGTTCCCGAAAGGATCGCAGATACAGATAAAGTCCGAGTCATCCAGCCGATGGAGGAATGTGTTCAATATCTCTGAAGAGGACCTCCCCCTGATGAGCCAAGAATCTGGCCTTTCTGCCCTGGTCCTTGAGAGCAAGATAAAGGACCGTGCATATCCAAGAGCGGACATGGAGGATGATAATGCAGTTATATTCCTTAGGATACCTCAGAAGGTCCCAGATGAAAATGCGCCTAAAGATTGGATCGTAAAATGGACAGGCCTTCTAATGATCGGATGCGATTCGGGCTTACTTACGATAAGTAATACAGAAGTCCCTCTGGTCCTAGAGGTACCAACGATGGTACGCGATCAAAAAATGTCTTTGACATATCCTGTTATATTCTATACTCTGACAAAAGAGTCCCTTTCACGTGTAGAGAATATTATACTCTCAGCAGAGATGGATTTGGTTCACTTGGAGTCAATCCCAATGTCAAAGCAACCGAGATCATTCTTGAACATCACATATGATGCTAAGAAAGAATGGACAAGCCGTCTCCTGGCTGATCCATACAAAATCCATATGTCAGGACATCATTGATAATCGGGTAAGGTTCGAAGAGGGGTCAAAGGATGACCAAATGAGAATAAAAAACCTTTCGGAGCGCTGTGGCTATTTATTAGAAACAGCACAGAACGTTGGAGATGGGCTTTCGGATGCGATCGATTTCTACCTGAACAATACCTCTTTCCAAATGAACAAGGTCATGCGTTTTATCGCAGTGATGACCGCATTGACCATTATTCCAACGGTCATCGGAGGTATGCTCAGTATGAATCTGGTTGATACCCCTTGGAACATCAACATATCCGTCGTCGCTACCGTTGTAGCGCTGATCATGGCCTTCACTGCCTGGATCTATTTCAAGCTTGGATGGCTGAAGAGTTAAGTCCTGTGACAGGCTTCGCTCTAAGTTTCATTTTTATTGTAACGAATACTCAATCTGGCCGCTGGGCCTTCGACATATCTGTGATATTCTCAGATTATGCCAACGGCGATCAAACCTAGCACCACGATCGGTACCAATATGACTATCATGACCAATGTGACATCCTTTGACTTCATGGATTCGAGATACTTCATAGAGATATAAAAATAGCTCGAAAGTCAAACGAACCCATTCATATCGCGTTCGATACTTTATCCGATATGGCATATCGATGCCAGTCATGATATCATTGGTATAAGATAGAAAAAAAGTAAAGTCAAAGGCCATTTGTTATCTCATTACCATGTCTCACGACGATCCGCTGCACTTCGTCCAAAAAAGGGATATGTTCAAACTAGATACACTTAATGGGTATCATCATTTTCTGTATACGATATGCATACCGTCCCCTTTAACATCCTCTTTTACAGCTCAGACGCTACAACATCTCTGTTCCATTTACCTAGGCCCAAGTTCGCAGACCATCCTGTAGTATGTGACAGCTCCCCTCCTAGGCAGGGCTTCTTGCTTCATCCATGCGGCCTGCTCAATGCATTTGTTGATCACTTAGCGGTCGATCTTCAACGAGCACAAGTTTCGATCGTTCTGACCGTATGTTGTAGTGCTCATTCTTAGAACCATGTTGTATGCTCGCCCTCATTCCCCAGCTTGCCAAGAGGGCTTCTAGCGCACACAGAGTTAAGAGATGAATGAATTTTTTTTACAGTTCATCAAATATTCTCCACCAAAAATTGTCCCACGGTTCAGAACGTACCTCGTCTCATATAAGTTATATACCGAGAGAACAACTTGTTATATCCACACATGAACGAAAGGGTAAAACTCGTTCTGATATCGAACAGAGAACCCTACATCCATGAACGAACTAAACGGGGCATAAGATGCAAGGTTCCTACCGGAGGGCTTGTAACAGCTTTAGACCCCGTTATGAGAAATACTCATGGAACGTGGATTGCTTGGGGAAGCGGTTCTGCAGATATGGACGTTACTGATAAGAATGGAATAATAATGGTACCGGAGGACGATCCATCATATTCACTTAGGCGCATTTGGCTAACAACAAAAGAGGTAACGGACTATTATTATGGGTTCAGTAATAGAGTGCTTTGGCCAGTGTGCCATCTGTTCCAAGAGAACGCACAGTTCAAACGAGAATATTGGGATGCATATAAGAAAGTGAATAATAAGTTCTCCGAAGCTGCATTGGATGAGCTAAAGGACGGCGGCAGAGTGTGGGTGCAGGATGTACATTTCAACTTAGTCCCAGCCGCGATCCGTGATGAGCTCCCGAACGTAAGTATAGCATATTTTTGGCATATTCCTTTCCCACCGTGGGAAGCATTCTCGTGCATACCATGGAGAAAGGAATTATTGATGGGCCTTCTGGGTTCGGACCTTATCGGCTTCCACACATCGGCCTATGTTAATAATTTCCTAAGAACTGTAAAGAAAGAGATACCAGACGTAATGATAAATGACGATTCTATAGAATTGAATGAAAGGACCACAAAAGTGAGATCATTCCCTATCGGCATCGACTATGCTAAGTATAATGAACTAGGCGGCCGCCAAAGGATCGTAAAATCAGCATCCAGACTAAGAAAAAAGATGTATCTCGACCACATTATCCTTGGAGTTGACCGCCTTGATTATACAAAGGGCATACTTAATAGACTATTAGCTTTCGAACGTTTCTTGGAATCCAACCCTCGGTACATCGGTAAAGTTTCGTTCATACAGGTAGCAAGCCCTACTAGATCGATAATCGCAGAATATCGAGAGATGAAACGCGATATCGAGGAGAACGTTGGACGCATCAATGGTCGGTTCCAGCTACCTCACTGGACACCGATAATCTACATCTCACGTCATATTCCGTCCGATGAGCTGCTCACTTTGTATAAACTAGCTGACGTCGGTCTTGTAACACCGGTGATAGACGGAATGAACTTGGTCGCCAAAGAATATGTTTCGGTGAATGAAAAGGGTGTCCTGATACTAAGTGAGTTCGCTGGTGCGTCTGAGGAGATGAAAGATGCGATCATCGTGAATCCACATGATATCAATCAAACCGCCAGGGCCATATTCACCGCCCTGAATATGACAGAAGAAGAACGAGCTAAACAATCCAATGCACTTCGCAATGTGGTAAAGGATCATGACATTTATTGGTGGTTGGACACTTTCTTAAATGAATGGAATGCTGATTCCCAAGATATATTCAAAGGAGATAAGAAAAGAGATCATAAGCAACCAGCTATGATCAGCTCAGGAAGATGACTGTACCTGAACTACCCTTTTCTTTCGGGCGGGACTTCTCTCATTCGTGATGCCTGCAGTGCCTTCACTGAGGTCAGTGTTGGTCACTTGTCCAAGGGCGTAAGTTCCATTCGTTCCGACCGTGTCTTCCGCAACTCTCTCGGATATCACAAGCTACCATGTATAGCATCGAGCATAGGTGTGCTGCCGGTTATAACGCAGATATCGCGGGGCTTCCCGCTCGTACGAACTAAAAAAGTATGAAAAGGAATTTGGGTATTGGCCATAGTTCAGACGTAGCTCGATATGACCTCATCTGAAATATTCTCAAGTTTTACCAGTTTTTGAGGATAATGGCTTCTTGGGTCCAGACTTATTATCAGATTACCGCCGTCTGAGTTCACTTTCTGATGTGTCCTAGATAGCACATCGAGGACGGGTCGAAAACCATTCCACATCTCTAATACGTCGAGGCCGTTCAATGCGATTATCCCATCAGTATTCTCTGAAAGGAAAGAATCGATATTTTTTTCGAACACTGATAAATTCATTGGTGGTATGCAGTCTGGACTGGGCCTTGTGCTTAACCACATGGTCTCTAGCATACTCTCTTCAAAATCTAATTGACTTCTGAGCAAACGTGGCGGGTTCTTTGATATGTATAACGTTTTCCTTCCAAGATCAAGCTCTTTCCTAAGGACCTGATGTGTTCTCAATGGCACGCGCTCTTCAAATAAATAGAACTTCCCCTTTGCTAGCCTCACAGATATGCCTCCTCTTCCCCTTATCATGGCCAACTGAATATGTGTATTAACCATTTTTTCGTCGGTTCGGCAATAATCTTATCAGAATCCCGCTAGATGATCGGGTAGATCGCAGAAAAATCAGGACCGATGATCACGTGTACAGTCTCAATATATAAAAAAGAAACAATTGACTTTACTGGCTATTAAGAAATTATTGTAAATATAAAGTAATTGTCAAACGCCAAATTACGCTATTGGATCGTGTCAGGTGAGGGTAGTAGGCCCCTTTCTGTTTCAGGCAGCATTCAACTAAGCACCCTACCCGTCGGTCCTGAGCTGTCATCCCGACTGTTTGGGCTTGCTCCGATGGGGAGTCGCCGTTTCACCAGATCTCTCTCAACGTCATTGCCGAGCAAATCATCCTTGAAGAGAGCTGTGCCGTTTCTGCGCCCTTGCCCTGGCTCTAACCAGGTCACTCGCGTGACCCACCCTTCTCATGGAGAGGGGACCTTCCTCAGCTGGGTTGATACCCTACCGTCGACTGCCCTCCCTCTCCTGACAAAACTCTTCAGTACTTTCAGATATATAATTTAGATCATAATGGATATCTAGAATATACGATATAACGTAGATCCATCTTTGAATATAGTATTTGGCTGTTCGCATGTCCTAACGTTCCCTGGTTTGAAAAGAGTGATCGATCGACACGAAATATCTCTACATCGATCAAGATAGATCATAAGGAGGACTTAACAAGATCCGTGCCAGTCATGATCGTTATCTCCAATGTAAAGAAATGAGCATTGATACACATAGTTGTAATAGATATTATATATCGATCTGGCATTACTCGACGATATGGCACTTCCTTATGATACAAAGGTCATGCTTGATATTGATGATATACCAAGAAAATGGTATAATATAGCTGCTGATCTACCAGAACAATTACCTCCTCCTTTGAACCCCGGCACTCAGAAGCCGTGTAAACCAGAAGAACTTGAGGTGATATTTCCAAAGAGCATAGTGGCTCAGGAACTATCAACAGATAGATTTATTGACATCCCAGAAGAAGTACGGGACGCATACGTCTTTCTTGGACGACCTTCACCACTGCAACGAGCGGTCCATCTTGAGGAACACCTAAAAACACCAGCAAAGATCTACTTCAAACGAGAAGATCTTTCGCCCGCAGATCTTCACAAACCGAATACCGCCATCGCACAGGCATATTACAATATGAAAGAGGGCGTGGAGAACCTAACGACAGAGACTGGTGCAGGTCAATGGGGAAGCGCGCTTTGCTTATCCGCGGCCCATTTCGGCCTTAACTGCAAGGTTTTCATGGTCCGCATATCTTACGACCAGAAACCATTCAGACGGCTCATCATGGAAACTTATGGCGGGGAAGTGTTCCCATCGCCAAGTGACAAGACCGAGTTCGGAAGATCGCTTCTTGCAAAGGACCCAAATAATCCGGGTTCGCTAGGATCGCGATATCAGAAGCTATCGAGACCTGTGTGAAGCAGAAGAATACAAAATATGCCCTTGGAAGCGTAGCTAATCACGTAATGCTGCATCAGACCGTTATCGGGCAAGAGGTCATTAAGCAGCTAGAAATGATCGACGTAGATCCAGATTATATGATAGCCTGTGTCGGAGGGGGTAGCAATTTCGCAGGCTTTACCTTCCCGATGATAGGAAAGAAGATCAAGAAAAAGATGGACACTGAGTTCATCGCTGTAGAACCAAAGTCAGTACCATCCATGACCCAAGGGGAGTACCGTTATGATTTCGGTGATACCGCTGGAATGACGCCGCTCTTCAAAATGTACACATTGGGCCATGAGTTCATGCCTTCGGCGATACATGCCGGTGGGCTTCGTTATCACGGAATGGCACCTACCGTATCATTGGCTGCCAAGCTTGGCCTGGTGAAGGCGATTCTCATATGCGCAAGAAGAAACTTTCGCGGCTGCCGTGACCTTCGCAAAGACTGAAGGTATAATACCCGCCCCAGAGTCAAGTCATGCAATAAAAGCAGCTATCGATCTGGCTTTGGACGCCAAGAAAAAGAACGAAAAGAAGACGATAGTGTTCAATCTATCGGGGCACGGCCTTCTGGATATGGCTGGCTATGGGAAATTCTTGAGCGGTGAGATGAAGAACAACGCATGATCTCCCAAAATTAAACCATTTTAATATTTTATTTTTATATCATGTGTTACCAGATGAAGTCTAGCGAGTTGTTGAAAAATACCATAATGGAAGGTCATACCATTCAATATGGGCACTCAATAGCTGCATTATCTCGATAAGGGGTCTGTAACAGGAAGTAAGCGGATGATCTCATCGAGCCTATAGCTATATGTGGCTGAAAACTTGGGTTTAGAAGGAGCATATACTTACATAGACCAACTGAATGGTAAGGATGATGAGCCATGAGATATAATATCATCTGGCTTTCTAGCTTGACCGCAGCCTCTTCGATGGTAAGCATATCATGATCACATAAAGAGAAATGTGTCTGGAACTTGTCGTGGAGCTCTAACAGCAGCCCGGAGGAGCTCCTGGCCATCGATATGGTTCTTATGTCAAAGGGGTGCTTAAGCCCCCATACTGATCGTATAGGCACTTCTTTCCCGATTATTTTGGATATGGTGGACCGAGCAAGGAACAGCCCAGCTTCAGTTTGTGGTTCATTGAATCTATTGGATATCTTCCCTTGATGTTCACGCCATTTTACCAAGCGGTCCGGAAGATTGGCTAGTTCAGTAATATATAATGCACATAACCATAGATCGAGATCCTCATTATACCTATACTTTGGGTCGTACCCTCCAGATCTTGCAAAGACGCTCTTCCGCATCAGGACCGAAGGATGAAGGATGGGACATCCCATTTGTAGCTCCCATCTCAATGAGATCGGTGATGTTGGGAATGAAGAGAATGAGACGGTCCTGCCTTCGCTGTCGATAGTCTCAAAATTGGAACCAAGGACCCCTATGTGAGGATGCTCATCCATATATCTCAGCTGTCTCTCCAATCGGGAAGGTAGACTCACATCATCAGAATCCATCCTTGCTATGAATTCTCCATCAGCATCTGCTATTGCTCGATTCAAGGATACAGCTAGACCTAGCCGAGTCTCATTTTGAATATGCCGTATCCTAGGGTCTCGATATCCGTTTATCACTTTCAAGCTCGCTTCGCTCGTCCCATTCTCACTTATAATGATAAGCTCGAACTCATGATGTGTTTGGTTCAATATACTCTCTATAGCTTCTCCAAGAAAGGTCTCGCCATTGGGGACTGGCATTACAACGCTGATGATCGGTGAGGACATTTTCGTTCGATATATAAAATATGTTATTTATTTAGGCTTTGGTGCCACAATGCCGAAGATCCATAGCCACATATATATTTTGCAGAGCATACATTCCAAAACTCTTTCAAGGATCACAAGTCGTTATGCGTATCACTGAGCATTGGTATGCTTGTCCTCATCCTGCAGCTTTCGCGGGACCTCCCGCTCGTATGAATTCAAAAGAAGAGAGTTCATAACAACGGACACTGAGCTGAATGCCATTGCGGCAGCGGCTATTATCGGGTTCAGTGTAATATGGAAAAATGGGTACAATATCCCAGCAGCGATCGGGATACCTGCCGAGTTATACACTAATGCCCAGTATAGATTTTGTTTTATCTTTGAAATGGTCTTTTTACTGATCTTCATCGCTACGACGACATCCATCGGGTCGGAACGCATTAGCACGATATCGCCCGTCTCTATCGCCACGTCCGTCCCTGTACCTATGGCTATGCCGATATCTGCTTGCGCAAGTGCAGGAGCGTCGTTGATGCCATCGCCGACCATGGCAACAATATTGCCGTCCTTCTGTAATCTCGATATCTCGCCTGCCTTATTCTCCGGAAGTACCCCTGCGATGTACCTGTCGATACCAGCTTGAAAAGCTATCGCACTAGCAACCTGTTCATTATCCCCAGTTATCATCATGACATCTATACCCATCTTTCTCAGAGCAGAAACGGCATCTTTAGATGACGACCGGATAACATCAGAAACGCCTACCATCCCTGCGATATCACCATTTATTGAGACTATCAGGACCGTTCTTCCATTCTTTTCAAGCTGCGAGATATCGGCATCGATATCTTGAGGAGATCGTGTGACCTTCAAGCAATAAGCGGTTCCCAACCATCACTTGCGCACCGTTAACGACGGCTTTCACACCCTTCCCAGGGATGTTCTGAAAATCAGAAGCCTCAGGAATATTGTTCCCTTCCGTCCTTGCCTTGCGAACGATAGCCTGCCCCAATGGATGCTCTGAATATCTCTCTACCGCAGCCGCGATCAGTAAAAGCTCTTTTTCAGAGATGGTTCTATGAATAACATTGGTGACCTCAGGTTTGCCTTCTGTAAGGGTACCGGTCTTATCCAATACGACCACTTTTACTTTACCAGTGGTCTCAAGAGCCTCCCCAGTTTTGAAGAGTATGCCGTTCTCAGCTCCCTTTCCGCTTCCTACCATTATCGCCGTTGGTGTGGCCAGGCCAAGGGCACATGGACAGGAAATGACCAACACAGCTATGAAAATGGAGATCGAGAATGCAAGAACGTCCCCACTAACACCTAGGGCAGAAAAGGCGAAAAGATACCATATCAAGAAGGAAGCCGTGGCAATGGAGATGACCAGGGGTACGAACCAAGAAGAAACTTTATCAGCTATGCGCTGGATGGGCGCTTTGGACGCTTGTGCATCTTCAACAAGGCGTATTATCTGGGCAAGGACCGTGTCCTTCCCTACCTTAGTAGCCTTCGCGCGCAGGACGCCGTTCTTGTTCACTGAACCTCCTAGCAAACTCGATCCAGCTGATTTTTCGATAGGGGCACTTTCACCAGATATCATGCTCTCATCGACCGCTGACGCCCCGTCCATCACCACCCCATCGGATGGGATCCTTTCGCCTGGGCGAACAACAAATATATCGTCGACCAAAAGTGATCCGATAGATACCTCGACCTCATCACCATCCCGGATGATGTGTGCAGTACTTACCTGAAGGCCCATCAGCTTCTTTATCGCGTCCGATGTCCTCCCTTTAGCTTTAGATTCTAGGAACTTTCCAAGGAGTATCAGGGTGATTATCATGGCAGACGTATCAAAAAATGTTTGGTCGAATGGAAAATATGATGGAAAGAACACGACTATCGTGCTATAGAGATAGGCTGCAGTGCTTCCCATTGCTATCAGGGCGTCCATGTTCGTGCGTCCATTCCTTATGGAATGGTAGGTGCCCGTGTAGAACTGTCCTCCTGCGATGAACTGGATGGGTGTAGCAATGATGAAAAGGATCAATCCTTCCAAGGATGCCATGCCTAGTATCGCCCCCAGTCCGAAATAATCGAAGCTGACCATTATGAAGATAAGAATGGCGCTTAACGATATCGAGAGGATCAGAATATCCGTTCTTTCTTTCTCTTCCTTTTCCCTCTCTTTCAGCTCTGTATCTGCCGAGCCTGATCCCAGGACATCATAGCCTGCATTGACGATCGCGGCCTTGATCGCGCCAACATCGGTCATGTCGGGATCGAACCTCACGAACGCTTTTTCAGTAGCTAGGTTAACTGTTGCCGAGAAGACGCCATCTATTGAAAGGACGGTATCCTCGATAGTTCGAGCACAGGCCGCGCACATCATGCCTTTTATGGCGAGCGTAGACCCGCTCAATCCTATTGAATACCCAATACCCTCTACGGCCTTTTGGATATCCTGAGGTGTCAGAACTTCAGGGTCGAACCTTAACGTCCCCTTTTCTGTTGCTATATTGACTGAAACATCTTCAGCGCTGGGGAGGGCTGATAGTGCTTTTTCTAAAATGCTAGCACAGTTAGCGCACATCATTCCCCCAATCCTAAAGCGGACCTTTCTTCGGGCTGCGCTCGATAGTGCCGGCCTTGTTCCTGTGTTATCTTTTTTCTCCATATCTGCGGAGCACATTATTTGATGTGTCATCATATAACTTTGCACATATGAGACACAATAGGCTCATACGGCACATTGCTTTCCGAATGTAATGGGTCCGTTATAATGTCTTATCGGACGGGAAATGGTTTATTACCATGATGCTCACAAATAATCGAAATATGGACCTAGACGAGAACGATGTCAATATCCTTAACGTTCTTTTACAGAATGGCCGACTATCATATCGCCAGATATCGGAAAAGGTCAAGGTCAGCGTGCCCACAGTGAGTAGCAAGATATCCGCATTGGAAGAACGCGGGGTTATCCTAGGTTACAAAGCGATCATCGATCCGGAGAAATTAGGTGAGTTCAGCGCTGTTATCCAAATAAATATCAGGCCATCGGATGTACAAAGTGTAAGCGGACATTTTACCAATGGTGAGTATATACGGATGTCATATGTCCTAAGTTCAGGCGAGATACTTTTGATATGCACATTCTCAAATATGAGCTCTATGAACGATCTGATACGTAGATTAAGGAATGATCCCGAGATAATCAGCTATAGCATATCCACGGTCCTGGATGTATTGCGAGATGACGCAAGGGCTGTCATTGAGCCAGGGCTGCAAATCCAAACTCCTGATAAAAAATAGATATTCGTAAGAAGATCGTTATGGCATAGAATTTGTTCTTTAGCTATAATCTTACAATCATCCAATGGTAGCTATGAGTTCGATCTCGACCTTTGCTCCTTTTGGAAGTTCGGCAACGCCGATAGCACTTCTTGCTGGAGGATCGGACTTGAAGAACGAGGCATAGACCTCATTAACAACTTTGAAATCATCCATGTCCGTTAAGAAGATCGTAGTTTTAACGACTGAATCTAAAGAGGACCCAGCCATTTCTAGTACGCACTTTAGGTTCTTCAGGGACTGTTCGGCTTGATCGGACACATTATCGCTCACTAGTGAGTTCTTTTTCGGATCGATGCCAAGCTGGCCGGAACAGTAGATCATATCCCCTGCAATGACCGCTTGAGAGTATGGACCCACTGGCATTGGTGCACTGTTGGTATTAACCACTTTTTTCATGTACGCTCTTCTTTCGTATCATCAAATGCGGATAATAATTTTTTGATATCCGCAATGCTTGTGATCACTGAATTACAACCAAGTCTCGACCAGCCGATCTCATCCATGCCACCCGTGGTAACACCTACAAATAGAGCTGAAGCCGCAAATGCGCAATCCATATCAAATAAATGATCACCGATGAGCATGCATTCTGAGGGGCTGACACCAAGTTGTTCAGCTATCCGCTCCAACGCGATCGGGTTCGGTTTGGCCTCATTCTCAGGATAGTCTGTCCTGCATATCATCGCATCAAAATCATAACTCAGGCAGGAACATCTCAACGCTTCTTTTGCATAACGGCGCGAGCCCCTCGTCAGTAATCCGACCTTGAGCCCTTTTTCCTTAACCAGCTCAAGAGCCTTCGCGCTACCGATTATCTGCGTTGTCTGCTTGACATGTTCCATTTCAGCTTCATTGATCTTAGCGCGAATCTCATTTTCTAGTTCATCTAGCTCCTTCTCATTACCATGCTCGATCATGAACCCTCTGACCCTGATCATATTGGCCGCTAATGCTTCAGTTGTGTCAATGATCGACATTGGCGCATTATAGGCCTTAAGCTCTTTCCTAACCCATAATTTGATATCAGTAAAATCAGCCATACAATGAACTAAAGTATCGTCCAGATCGAATATGATAGCCTTGATAGGTCGACCAGAGAACATTAAGGAAGGCACGGACCCCCAATCTTACCACCCCTATATAGAGGATATCAAAGTAATTACGGAACAGACCGTGATAAGTCACACGATGATATCACTTTGCAGAAAGTGATCATTTTTTAGCTAGGCTAGCAGAACCTGCCTGAACCAGCAAATGAATGAAAAGATGCCAATAGTTATAATAATATTCATGATCATCTCTTTTTGTTCATTGCCTAAGCGAACCTGTCCCTGCATGTGCGATCAGAATGACCTTAACCGAGGGCAGTGAATGAACAGCCAACACGGATCTCATAGTGCATTATGAGAGCAGAAACCATAGTTTAACGTTAACAAGCTCTGGTAACGAATTGACCGCCTAACATCGTACTAGGCCGTTCGGACCTGCCCTTGACCAAAGATGTAGGTCATAGCATCAAGAAGTGGTCTCGTAAAAAGGTTATATGATCCATCTCTTGATCGGACCATGATCAACGCAGGGTCATCGGGCCCCCAAATTTATATGTATGAACATCGAATATAAAATCGCACGGAATATACTGAGGTATGATGACATGGTATCGTATACAAGTAAAAAAGGGATCACAATAGTTGTTGATAATGATAAGTGCGAAGGCGTTGGAGAATGCGTCAAGATCTGCCCAGCAAGTGTTTATGAGATACAAGAGGGAAAGGCTGTCCCGACCCAGATCGACGAATGCATCGAATGCTGCAATTGTGTAGATTCTTGCCCTAAGAATGCAATAACGCACAACAGTTGCTGACTGGATAGATGGTCAATGTCCGATACTGAATGATCGGATATTCCCTCATCTTCTTTTTGTTTTATCGACCTTTCGCACATATCATACTAAAGAGAGGCCTATCGTGATCAGGATGCTAATGGAACCACTTCCAGCCTATTGACATGTTCGCACATGGGTATCTCCTCCCACATCTGGGTATGAGAATTATTGGTCAATGATCCTTATTTTCGATCTAGTACAGGGTGGACCGTCAAATGCAATGGTAGCCGAACCTGGCGAACGACGCAAGATCCGAGTTAAAATATGCCATCTGTAAAAAATATTCAGCTTGATGAGTTTTCCGGATATGTGCCATATTCTTGTCAGCCCTATCGAAAGGTTGATCGTCAGCTCTGGTACCTTTTTCGAACCCGCCATTGCTTTTCTATAAAGATTAGGTTGAGGGCGGGAGCCGATGGACAAAATGATGGTCCTATCGCCCCCGCTCCGATCCTTTCAGTCCTCTCCTTCCTGCATCATCGACATCGGTCCGTGACGCATTCCCATGGGCGGCCCTCCCATCGGCCCTTTGCCCCTCATCATGCCCTTTATGCTCAGATTTGAAGCGTATATCGCGGTGATCTTAGAGGCCGGTATATCACCCATCCCTGCTGCCTTCAATTCCTTGAAGAAATTAGCCACTGCCTTGCCGATGTTCGCGCCATCATCAGGGTTGTACATCGTCTTGATCATTTTTTCCGTAAGCTTTGGTAATTCGTCCTCTAGCACAGAGAACAGCCCACGGAGCTGTTCTTCGCTTGGTATAGCGTCATTCATCATCTTTCACCTTCTGATCCTTTGTTTGAGCTGGATACTTATACTTTTGACGAAGGACCATTAGGATTTTCATAATGTCACCGCTAGGGGGACGAATTGTTATGGTCGTCTTACCGTACTTTAGAATGAGATGTTATTAGCAGGAATCATCAAGAATAAATAAATGAGAAAGGTGCCATGGGTCTCGTTATCCACTTACTACTTCTTTTCCAGCTTCCCACGGCATGTGTTTTCCCTTCCCGTCCATGCTCCTTCGTATGATCGCCACCGCCGCTATCACAAAAGCGACGAAGATCACAGCGATCATACCGATAAGCCCCATTTCTATTACTGGATGTGGAGCTTCTAACTTTGACCTTCTATCGTTAACTATCCTCGATCAATATAACGATCCCTCTTCCCCGCGTGAAGACCAGGAATCCCCCGGACCGTTAAGTAGCGACACGCTTTAGACACTTGTTCTGACTGATCCACGCCCCGCAGGGCAAGTATGGGTCCCGCTCACCCGCTCAGGTGAGCCATGATGTCCTCCAGCGCCTTCTGGCCCCGAGGGGTCTCCATGATATTCATCCCAGGGTTCAAAGATGGCACTAGCACGACCTTACAATCCATCCCTTGCCTCTGGAATGTGTTCTCGTACCTAATGATGACCGGTGAGTACATCTCTACCCCTTGCGGGTTGCCACATGTGAGAAGAATGAAGGCTTTCTTTCCCTTCGTGAGGCGGTTACTGAACTGCCCCGGGCCCACGCCCGGTGCAAGGAATGAGTAGAAACGATCTACAAGCGCTTTGGTAGTAGCGGTCTCTGCAGATACGTATATCGGTGAGCCTATGATGATCGCGTCGGCCTGGGTTATCTTATCCAGGACAGGGGATAGCTCGTCCTTCTGGATGCATTTGTCACCCTTCTTGCAGCCCATGCATCCGGAACAATCCTTGAAGTCCATATCAAAGAGGTTGAAATAATCGATATCAGCGCCCTTGGCGGTCATTCTCTTTTCGACCTCCTTCAGGATCGCTGCGGTGTTGCCTGCTTTCCTGGGACTTCCGTTGAATATGATAACTTTCATTTGAGCACCTGGTCTATCATCGAGATGCAGATAGATAAAAGCTTCACGGTCAGGAATATCGGATCTGGACGGCGCCCATCCAATGAGGAACTAGAATGAACTGTCCTTAAGTTGGATGATTTTTAGCTCAGAGAATATTCATTATTCAGATATTGGTAAGCAAGTGGCCAAGATCGAGATTTTATCGTTCGATTATATAAAAAATATTATTA